>NZ_JBMPOZ010000018.1:0-140070 GCF_049340385.1 Undibacterium sp. Ji83W
CGCAGTGACGGCCAATACACCGAAGGCGTATGATATTCATGCGGATCATCTCAATACACCGAGGGTGATTACGGACGCGACAGGAACAGAAGTCTGGCGTTGGGATAGTGCGCCGTTTGGGGAGACGCTGCCGAATGAGCAGCCAGCCAGTCAACAAACAAAGTTCGTGTTTAATCAGCGGTTTCCGGGGCAGTACTTTGATGTAGAGACAAATCTGCACTATAACTACTTCAGGGATTACGATCCGACCATTGGAAGGTATGTGGAGTCTGATCCGATCGGTCTAAGAGGCGGGATGAATACTTACACATATACGGAGAATAATCCAATTGTAAGGACTGACCCTAAAGGTTTAGATTGGGCCTCGGATCTGATCAGTGCAACAACTGGATCGAATTTTGATCCTTTTGAAAAATCTGAGCCTTGCCCCAAAGATCAATGTAAGTATCCGATCACTTTAGCTGTTGGGGGGGGATATTGTCAGCCAGGGGATACTTCATGTGTTATGGCTATGACTGCTGCTGGATTGCAAGGACCGTATATAATTCAATATAAAACTTATAGTTGGCCGTGCCTTCTTGCGATGGGGATTGGCGGTAAAGTAGGCGGTGTTAAAGGAGGTAACTTTATTGCTGGTGGAGTTGAATCAGCAGCGAGTGCAGGTGCCGCTACTGCAACAAGTACTTTCGGCAGGGTGGCTGCTCAATCAGCTGGCGTTGTAGCAAAAATATGGAAAAGTCCACTTACCACAGCCGCATTCTTGCCTACTGCAATTGAACATTTATTTCACACATGTGAATGTAAGAAATAATGAATCCTAACGTAAAAATTGCGCTTCTATGGGTTGGAGTGATCCTTGTTGGGGCCTACAAATTATTATTTCCTTGGACTCCATTTTGGGTGGATTTGTCTGTCATAGGGATCGCGGTTTTAGTGTTTCTGTTTTCTAGGTCAGAACAAGTACGTTCAGGAGATGAGAAAAAAGCTAATGATGATTTGATTGATAAAGATGATTTATAATCATGAAAATAAAAGATGTCTGCGGGAAAGATGAGGTCAACCATTAGCCCGCGTAGCTCCGATTAACGAAGTGTAATCGGAGACATGGCTTGGGTGTACCGCTCCCTGTAGTCATCGCAACACACCGCGATCATATTTACCACGCCACCACACGCTTGTTTCAAAATGCCGTCGTGCCTTTTGCTTCAACGTGTGGTGGCGTGAATCGCACCAGTCACCCATGCAAAGCCGGGGTCACAAAGCCGGGGTCACCCATTAGCCCCCGGTAGTCAAGTAGTCGAACAACATACTCGCAACACACCGCGATCAGATTTATAACGCCACCACATGCTTGTTTCAAAATGCCGTCGTGCCTTTTGCTTCAACGTGTGGTTGCGTGAATCGCACCAGTCACCCATGTGGATCTAGCGAAACATAAACCTGGATTTCGCCCATTAGCACAGCTACTCCAGAAGCATCTCAGTACCGCGTTGCGTCCAAGTGATGGGCAGATCTGTGGCTACCGGTTCCGGTTCCAACCCCTTGTGGCTCGCATTGCAGACGACTCATTGTAAAACAAGGCTGGTGATGGCAAATACTGTGTGTCCAATCAATTCTGATAGCCTGTGATCCAATCCCCCGTTTGCAAACCCCTGCTCGCAAATGATTCACGCTCGAAAAAGCGCAGACCCAGGAAACGCTGATGATATGCTCAGGTAATTGGAATGCACAAAATAAGACATGAACATCATGGGTAATCTCCTTTCCCGTCTTAACATCGCAGAACGCCTGCAGTTTTTTATCAATACTGGTTTTTATTTTTCGATGCAGATTCGTGGCAAATATAGCTTGCATGACTTGCATGCCCAGCATGAAGACCACGAATACCGCGCCATCAACGAATGTTTCCACCGTATCTTCCAGTGCTTGCGTGGCATAGGCGATAGACCAGAACCGCGCATGCCAGATGACACCGTCCTGCTCATGTTAAACGACATCGCCAAAGAGGCAAACCTGCAGGAAGAATTAAATTGGGCAATTGAAGAAGCTACTAAGCTGCTTGCAAATAATCATATTTAATCTGTGAAAACTAATCTGAAAAAACCGGGGCGTGTGGATACTCGCGCCTTATTCAGCAACGCTTTTCAGGCTACTCTGACTATTGACCAGTCCATCTCATGGAAGCTGGTCGATAGCAGAGACCAGGTTTATACTTTTGCATAAGCAGAGCTGCTGCCGTGAGCCGTATTTTCCAATTGCAATTGCATATCCGCGATAACAAACTCATGCATGGTCTTGATCACTTTTTCAATAAAGTAAGATGAAATCAGCCTTGGGGCAATGCGGTTGTCATAGTAGGTAAGCATGCGAACGATACTCTGCCCACCGTCAATCTGTTCCACTTCTATATACCCGCCCAATAGTTTGATCGTGTCTTTATAACGGATACTCTGCTCGATAATCTCAAACTCGATACGGCTTTGATCGACAATATTGGTAATTCTTTTGGTCAGGTATCCACCATCACTATATTTGCAGCGGCAGGTATCGCCTACTGCCGCATACTTGCCTTCGACTTCCTGCGGCACCGGCAGGCTTAATTTTAACAACCACGATGCCGGTTTTTTGACATGCTCATAAAAGCCCACTTTTTGCCAGACATCGGCTTTATTCGCCTTAATGATGCTGCTGGTCACTGCGCTGCTGGTAGTTTGCTGTTTCATGATTTTTCTCGCTTGTTGATTTATGTTATTTGAAAATGCCTGCTTCATTTAAACGGGGTACTTGCGCTAAACAATGCTATGCATCCGACGGTGCTGACTTCAACGTTCTGGAATCGCTTTTCTAATGCTGACTTCAATTGACCCGCCGAACCCTGATCACCATTGATCACTTTGAGCCTGTGCAACACTGCATAAACGCAGCGGCTGAGCATGGTTTTTGTAATGTCCTGATTCAGAATGGTGTAACCGAACACCTGAGTGCCGGCATGCATCAGCGGCCTGATGGCATCAAACACCGCGCCTTTTTGAAGCATGTCACCAGGGATGCAGTGCAGAATTCCACCCAGCGCAATTGAGTCGAAGCGGGCGGCAGAGGTTGGCATTGGTTCCAGTGCATTGCAGAGATAAGTTTCTGGCTGGAAGCGCGCAATTCTTGCGGCGGTAAAATTCAGGCAGTTTTGCTGCAAATCGAACAAACCTATGCGCACCTCACCTGGCTGGTAGTGACAGCGGTCCAGAAAATAGCCAGTACCAACGCCAATATCCGCGTGATTGCGCGACATCATGAGGTGATAGAGGTCGGCAAAATACCTGCTCTTGCAGCGCCAGACATAAGGTGCCAACAGGCGGTAAATCAGGATGTCATAGCACTGGAGCAAAAGCCTGCTGTATATGCGAACCCCGTCATCGGTCGTTCTGCTGGTAATGGTGCTCATCATGCTTGTCTCTTATAAATAGATGGTCGGGACCCGGATGCCTGAAAGGAATTCGCAATCCAGACTCGTGCCCTGAACTATGCAATGGGCATGCCAATTCAATAAATATTCTAAGTTGCTGTTTTTAAAGAATATTATTTTTTCGAATGAACAGGCGGCTGTAAGGTAGCTGTACATTGCGGCAAATTTCGCTGTAAAGAAACTTTGCAGCGAGAGCGTTTGGGCAAACTTCTTTGGTTCAGAAAATGGCCAGCCGTCCCAGAAATACTGCGTGCCTATTCATGACATCAAACGACTCATGTCACTGAAAATAATTTTATTGACATTCAAATTTCGTCTGATACTATATCGATAGTCGATATATCGTTAAGCGATGTAGCATCGCCCGATATAGGCTGAGCGACATCAACAAATCAGCAAGCCTGAAAGGCGCGGATGGAAGAAATTAATTATTCAAAATACTTGCCACTGTCAGAGGCGACCTTCTACGTGCTGCTGGTGCTGACTGAGCCTTTGCACGGCTATGCCATCATGCAAAAGGTGGATGACATCAGCGAGGGCAATGTCGTCATTGGCCCTGGCACTCTGTATGGCGCGTTTGCGACTTTGGAAAAACAGGGTTTGATCAGCAAGGTAAAGGAAGAAGAGCGGCGCAAGTATTATCAACTCAGCGACAAGGGGCGGTTGGTGCTGGCCGAGCATATCCGTCGTCTGGAAATCATGTTCCGTAACGCGCGATTGGCACTGCCAAAATTAAAAACGGGAGAGGCAAAGTGAGCGAGATTTTGATCAAAAAATTCAAATGTTTCTGGTCATGGGAGGATGAGAAGGAGCAGCAGTGGCTGCAAGAAATGGCCCGTCAGGGTTTGCATTTGCATGGGCGCAATCTGTTTGGCCTCTACAGTTTTGTACAGGGTGTGCCTGCTGATATTACCTATCGCCTTGATTATGTCTCTGATACCAGATGGGGTGCAGCAAACGTCGTCGAACCAGATGGCAGCTACCGTCAGTTGCTGATCGACGCAGGATGGGAGCATGTGCTGGCGGCATCTGGCTGGCAGTATTGGCGCATGGCGGCGACTAATGGCAAACATGGCAAACAGGGCAAACAGGGCAAACAGGGCAGGCAGCCAGAAATTTATACGGATGCAGCTTCAAAACAAATGAAATACAAGCGACGCATGCTGGGTCTGACTTTTTGGATTTGCATTTGTATTACTCTTCTCAGTAACCCGCGATCCATGCTGCACACCTTGGGCGATGGTAGCCTGGCTTATACCATCGTCTATGGAATAGCTGTGCCTGCAGCTTTGTACATGGCGTATGCCATGGCGCGCATCTATTTGCGCATCAGGCAGTTGCGGCACTAATGGTGTCAACGACGTGGTGATCGCAATCATCGCATATAACAGAGTGATGGAGAAACAATGGACGGGCAACTGATCAAAAAATTCAAATGCTTCTGGTCTTGGGAAGATGAAGAGGAGCAGCAATGGTTGCAAGAAATGGCTAGCCAGGGCTTGCATTTGAAAGCGCGCAGCTTCTTCGGTATCTATAGTTTTGTGCAGGGTGAGCCTGCTGATATTGTTTATCGCCTTGACTATGTGTCCAATTTCAATTGGAGCTACGTAAAGACTCTGGAGCCAGATGTTAACTATCAACAGCTCATTAGCGATGCCGGTTGGGAGCATGTGCTTCAGGCGTCAGGCTGGCAATATTGGCGCATGCCTGTACGCAATGGAAAAGTGCCAGAAATTTATACCGATTCCAGTTCTAAAAGAAGTAAATACCAGCGACTCTTGCTGGTCATGTGTATTTGGAATTTGATGTTTCTGCCCACTGCAATCTATCCTCAAAGCATGCTTAATCTCTGGGATCATGGTGCGCTGGCGTATATTTATTTGTGCGGTATTGTCATGCCTACTTGCCTCTACTTTTCTTATGCGTCCATACGGATTTATTTGCGCATGCGGCGTTTGTTAAGAGTTGGGCAATTTTTCCAAGCCTGGAAAGGCTAAAGAAAATAGTGAATGAGAATGAAATAATTGTTCGATTTGAGCCATATGCAATTGCCACATCCTTGTTCTGCAAATTAACAGGTCTTGCGTCGTATGGGATGTTCGAACTGTGAAGTGTTGTTTAAGGCCAGGCGAACCTTGATCCTTGGCACAAAGCCAGTCGCATTACAATGGCGGTATATATCTTCAAAAATAAACCTGCGATTACTGATGACACGTCATTCTTTTACTGCTGTATCACTGCATACTGTCCAAAAAACCATGCTGCAATACTTGCTGTATGTGATTTTGGCATGTGCTGCCTTGTCGCTATCACATCCCGCCCAGGCGCAGAATGCCAGCGACCCCCGGTTGCTTCGCTTGCTCAGCCTGATGCAGCAACGCCTGAGCCTGGCGCAAGATGTGGCCATGTATAAGTGGAATGCCAAAGCGGCTATTGATGACCCCGTGCGTGAACAGCAGATACTGGATGCACTGGCGAAGCAGGCACCTCAATATGGCCTGGCACCCAAACTTGCTCAAGATTTTTTTAATGCCCAGATTGTAGCTGGCAAAATGATACAGACGGCTTTGTTCGATGGATGGGCAAGCAGGTCGCAGGCCCCGTTTGACAATCCACCTGACCTGAAGACAGCAATCCGCCCGGCGCTGGATAAGCTGACGGTAGAGTTATTGATGGCACTGGCTGAGGCACAAGCTGTGTTGCAAGGAAAAGATGGTCGACAGGCTGTTGAATTGACTGCGACTGATGCGAGCTTGCGAGCGGGGGTGCCGCCTAATGTACCAGGATACGCGACGGCGTGGCAGCATGCTATTAAGATGTTGAGTAATGTGGCAGAGTAATGTGCAGGTATTCGTACTCTTGCTGTATCAAATGCAAGCGTGCGTCAGATTTTTCGATCACGGCGAATTTGGCAAAGGGATAATCGTAGGGTGCAATATATTGCGCCGTATGTATGTGATGCACGGTACAAATATAACGCTCGGAAAGTTGACCTTTCATGCGGCGCATTGCAATGCGCCCTACTTCACTGTTTTTTAAGGGCCGCGAGCATGAGCTCATGGAAATATAAAATGAATCTTATTTTCAGCAGAGACGGTAACAAAAAAGGACGCAATGCATAAATTTGCTAAAGCAATTGGATTATTTCTTTATTTTATATTCTGCTTCTTTGTTTTCGCTTCTTTTAATCCTGAAAGCGCGAAAACAATTTTAAATGAAATGACTCCAGATTCTGAGTTTTACAAAAAAACGCAGAATGCAATGATATTTCTGATGTTCTTTTTAATTTTTACCCCACTGCAAATTTTTGCTATTTATCTACTTTTGAAATCAAATAAAGTAGATGTGCTTAAAAAGTTTGTTCTTTTTTCTTTGTTTTTTTCGATTGCCTGTTCGTTGACAGCGTATTACTTTTCAGGAGTGTTTCCGTTCAGAATACCTGCGGTGAACGGATAGTTACTGATATATTTGCCACGCCAATCAAGTTCCATATTGTTGCTCACATCTGCTTGCCTTATGTTAGAAAAAATTATTTTTCCGAAAAACTTGCGACGCATTGCAATGCGTCCTACGTCACGGCGATGCTTGAATATTTACTTTGCACAGATTGAATTGGCGTAGCTGAATTGTGGCATTGAAAACAGCTATGACTATCACGCATCCGCCGCCACTTCCATCATCACCCCTCTCAACCACAAATGCGCGTCGCTACGCGCATACTTGCTGTGGCTATAGACTTTCAAAGTATAGGGTGGTATCGCAAAGGGTGCGGGGTAGATGGCGATGCCTGCGGCTTGTGCCAGGGTGGTGGCGGCATGGCGGGGCAGGGTCATGATGAGTTCGCTGCTGGCGATGATGAAGGGGGCGACCAGTACATTGGGTAGTTGTACTGCCACCTGTCTTTGCAGGGCCATGCCGTCGAGGACGTAGTCGATGACGCCGCGACTTTCGTTCCAGGGGGTGACGACGACATGGCGTGCTTGCAGATAAGTCTTGAGCGTCAGCTTGCGTTTGATCAGTGGATGGTGCTGGCTGGCGATGGCGACGTAGTCGTCTTGCAGCCAGTCAAATTCTTCCAGGCCTGCGGGCAGGGGAGTGCGTTCTTCATCGTAGCCGAGGGCGAAGTCGATGTGGCCTGCGGCCAGCTCGGCGATGGCGATTTTTTGGCTGGTGCTGATGATGCGCAGGGTGATATGGGGCGCGACTTGCTGCAGCCTGCTGATCAGGCGTGGCAAGATGGCGAAGGCGGTATAGTCGCTGGCGGAGATGACGAAATTGCGTTGACTGGTGGCTGGATCAAAGCATTGCCTGAGACTGAGCCCGGTAGCTAATTGCGCTAGCGCCGTGCTGATGGGGACGGCGATCTGGTCTGCCCGCAGGGTGGGTTGCATCTGGTTGTCAAGCCGCACAAATAATTCATCACTGAGCGCCTGGCGCAGTCTTGCCAGTGCGTGGCTGAGAGCAGACGGGCTGAGTGCCAGCTCATGCGCGGCGGCGGTGACTGAACGTTGTTGATACAGGGCGTTAAATACCAGCAAGAGATTAAAATCAAGCTTGCGCAGGTCAAGATGCATATCTTGCATGATAGTCTGAAGTAATTGCACTTGCCGCATTGTAGGCTGGCTTGTTAGGATGTGGCAAATAATGTGTTTTAAAGGAATACCATGAGCATACAAATTCGCTCCGCTCGCACTGACGATGCAGCCCTGATCCATGCCTATATCACCGAGCTGGCAATTTATGAGAGGGCAGAGCATGAAGTCATTGCCAGTGTGGATGATGTAAAACAAAGCCTGTTTGCGGCTGACAGTCCGGCACGTGGTTTGATTTGCAGCATGGATGACGTGCCAGTCGGTTATGCAATTTACTTTCTCAGCTATTCAACCTGGCTGGGGCGCAAGGGCATGTATCTGGAAGACTTGTATATCTCGCCGGTCCAACGAGGCAGTGGGGCTGGCAAGGCGCTGTTGCGGCATCTGGCGCAGCTTGCGGTCGAGAGTGGTTGTGGCCGTCTGGAGTGGAGCGTGCTGGACTGGAATGAGCCGGCGATACAGTTTTATTTATCGATAGGTGCGCAACCGCAGGATGAGTGGGTGCGTTATCGCCTGGCGGGTGAGGGTTTGCAGGCATTTGCGGCAGGCAATGACGCTGCTGCGGCCTGAGCTTCATGCCTGGTTTTCCAGGGTGCCATTGTCATTATGGTAGCATCCTGCCTTGTTCGGGTTGAATATATGCAGTGATGGTGTTTCGTTGCAGGGCCTGAATCCATTTTCTCTGCAAAGTGAGTATTCGCGAATAGTCACGAATAGTCACGAATAGCGGCAAATAGTAGCGATATGTATGGCAGAGCAAAATTGGTTGATCAATTTTTGAGATGAATAAAGGCAGGATGATGAAAATTCAAAAGCATTTATTGACGGTCTTTTTGTTGGCAGGCACCAGCGCTTATGCGGGGGATGTGTCGGTCAATTTACCGGGTATTAGCGTCAAGACCAACCAGGATACCGGTTCCAATGCGAACGTGAGTGTCAAGACACCGGGTGTGAGCGTGAATGCGACGCAGGGCAATACCGGTGGCAAGCCAGTCGCACGCGCAGATGGTGGCCGCATCGTTGGTAATGATATGAGCACGAGCACGCAATGCAATGGGCAGCCAGTGAGCATACAAGGCAATGGTAATCAAATTAGTCTTGGTGGGGCTTGCCCGCAAGTGAATGTGAATGGCAACGAGAACCAGGTCACGATAGAACAACTGGGTAAAGTGCAGGTCATGGGCAATGACAATCAGGTCAGATGGGCGCAGGCTTTGCATGGGCAAAAACCGCAAGTGCAGAGTTCGGGTAATGATAACCAGATCAGCAAGCAAAATTCTGCAAACTAGTTAATGTCGTTGATTGTGCATGAAAGGGTGTGGGAGGGTGTGGATAATGCAGGTTCTATCCACACCCTTTTTTTTTACTCGTTATCCAGACTACGTAATGAACGACTGAGCTGGGTAAAGTGCGGTAAGACAACTTCTTCAGTATCGGCTGCTTCTGGTTTTTGCACTGCTTTGAATGCCATGGCTGGCGCTTTCTCTGCCAGATCGGCTTGTTCCGCAGCAGTGAGGGCTGTCAAAGGTTTATCCAAAAACTTGTACAGCAAACTACGCTGTCCTGCCGTCATGTCGCGGGTCACTGGCATGAATAAATAAGTTTCAAATGCGGCAGGTGCAGTCAGGCGGCGCAGGATGTTGGCGTATTGATGTACCTGTGCCGGGTTGGCCAGGTCCAGCCAGTTGTCCATGCAGGGTGCCATGGCATTCCAGTTGATCAGTACGTATTTATAGACATTTGCCCAGCTCGGTGCCATGGCTGCGATGGCTGTGTCTGCGGGAAGTACGCGCACATAGGCATAGGTATTGGTTTGGGTGTCCAGCCCCTGAGTCAGTGCTGGTGCATTCTTGCCGGGGACAGGGACATAGGCATAAACGTTACCCACGCTGGCATCGGCGCTGACGTTCAGCACGCCTTGTGCATCGGTTTTCAGGTTTTTTGGGGCAGGATCCTTTTTGACAGGGGCTCCTCTGGCACGGACATATAACTGAAACAGGGTGACATCGCTCACCTGATGCAAGGGTTTGCCGCGTGCATATAGCTGGAATTTAACATTGCCCGCAGGGCCCTGGTCGAGATACATGTTTGGCGTTTGCGGTATCAGGCGCAACACGCTTTCCTGCAGTAGCAAACCATATTTGGAGCTGTGCAATTCGAGCTGGCCTTTTTCTATGTCAGCCGGGTTGGTCTTGCTAATGTCGAAAGTGACTATGCCAGCCCCTGCCTCATAGGCGGCACGGTCATATTTGTCATAGTTGATGCTGGCAATAGCGTCTTTCTTGCCGGTGAGGAAGAGCTGCAATGTGCCCAGGTCTTCTTTCTTCAGGTCCATCCCGGTTTCGCTGACGCTATTGGATAAGTCCACACTCATGATGCCCTTGCCCTGACGTGCTTGAGCGGCAGCGACGAAGGTTTTGGCGCCATTAACTGGCAAGAGGGCGCGGTCACCCGGTTCATGCATGGGCTCGTCCTTGCGCCAGACGCCGATGGTGCCTACTACCTGGCTGCGGGCAGGGTTGGGCTGGAAGCCGCCTTTGATCAGTTTGTCACGCAATAACTGGAATTGAGCGTCCGTTGCTGCGTCATCTGCAGTGGCCAGGCCGGGGTCATCAAAATAAACAGTACAGTAGGCATTGAAGCTGACGACGAGACCTTGTGCATCACTGTCCTGCAGGGCTAGCTGTAAGGCGGCCAGTGCTGCGCTCTTATGGGCGTCTATGTGTAAGCCCTGTTTGGGGAAAGAAGTCTGCCAGTTGACTGAGGCGACACCGGCAATGATGCCTTCTGCGTTGCGCTGGAAGTTGATATAGCGCGCTGTAAAGCGCTGTTTGCATGGTGCAGCAATGCGGCAGCCGCCATCTATGCCAAAGCTGATGCCGTCAAAGAATAATTGCGAAGTGCAAGCCCCATAGGGTTCCAGGTCTACCAGCATGGCACTCAGCTTGGCGGGTGCACCGCAGAGCTTGTCTGTCGTTACCGGGCCTTTGCCCAGGTCAACGCTGGAGACAGAGGTATTGAAAAATTGAACCCGGTGCGTGCCATGCGGGTTCCAGTTACCACCACCGGGGCTCTTGACAGATTCAATCGCACTCTCGCGAAATTGTTGCATGGTCTCAGTTGGTGTCAATGCGGTTTGTGCATTATCTTCATTATAAAAATTGGCGTAGTTGTTGGTAACGATGGGGTCCCATGAAATTTGCCCCTTGAAGTGGATGCGTGGCGTTTGCAGGATACTCATGCTGTTCTCTCCCGATTCAGATTTTTTTGTAGATAAAGGCTGGCCCGGCGACTTTGTGCTTGTCGTTTAGCGGCGCGTGCAAAGCCTCGATGGCCGCCATGCGCAAATCAAACATCTTGCGCACGGCGATGCCTAGTTGTGCCGCATCACCATTCAGGGCCAGGTTCAGTGCATCGACCATGGCGCTATAGGCCTTGTTACAGGCATCCTGTGCCATTCTGGCGGCGGCGGGTTCTTTGGAAAAATCATGTACTTGCGGATCGGCAATCGCCGGAAAGACCTTGGCATAATCCACACCCAACGGCGCCCCCCAGGAAAAACCTTGTGGCGAATCACTGGCGGTCAGTACCTGGTTGCGGAAGATTTCTTCAAAGCGGTAGAAGTGAGCGAGTTCATTGCTGAAGTCCAGCGGGCTGGTACTGGCACCTTCACCTTCTGAGACGATGACTTGTATGGCCTTGTGCGCATCTGCATAATTGTTCACCGCAAATAACTGACCAGGGAAGAATTGTTTGTCGTCAATCTGGTTGCGATTTGCCTGCCAGGCTGTGGCGGGCAGGGTTTTTAAATACGCATCCAGAGCATCATAAAACTGGCCTATGGTGACGGCCTTGGTTGGTGATGCCGCCAGTTCCAGTTGTGGGAATTCTATTGGGTCTACCGGAATTTCTATATTCATGCCTTGCTGCATCGCAGGTTTGCCAAATGGCAGTATATGCAGGGTCAGCACCTTGCCGTCGTGGCCGATATCGCCAGGCAGCGGGCCAGGGTATTTGGGCGGCTGCAGCTTGGGGCTGCCACCCAGGGCATTGAGGATATTGGCCGCCAGGCATAGATGGATCATTTCCTGGTGCGTGATGGACCGCAGACGCGCAGCAGCAGGTGCATTGGTACCTGGCAGTATCGTCAGTTGCGCATACAGATACGGCGGCAGCGTACCAAATTCAACATTGATCGCTGTTTGCAGCATGGCTTGTGCCTGTTGCACGGTGGTGATGGGGGATAGTTGTAAGCGTATCATGCTTGCCCTCCGCAGGCAGTGTGGTGAGCAAGAGTCAATTGCGTATTCATATTGCCGTTCTCCTCAATAAGAAGTGAATTGCTGCATTGAGACATTGACGTAAGGAAAGAGTGCCTGCTGGCAATCCCTGGTTTGTCCTGCAACCGGTGAATCAGGTTGCAGGTAATACTGAAGCCGTACTAGCCGCACTTATAGCCAGAAATGACTCCGCCTTACCTGTGAAAGAGGGCGGAATGATATTTGCAAACAGTGTGAACGGGACATGGGGGCAGTGTCGAACAGTGCCAGATTGCATCACCATGTTGTTCAATTGGAAGTGTTCCCCTGTTTGCGGCGGCTACAGAAGTCAAATGAATTAATAATTTGAATTTACTATATGATAATAGTTTAGGAGTGAGTATTTTGTCAAATTTGCATTAATGAGACATGTGGCGAGATTTATTTGAGTTGGCTTGAGTTGGCCTGAGTTGGCCATGTGAGAAGGGAAAAGCAGTGAGGGAAGATTTCGGTGAATTATTTGTTGCAGACGACAAACCATCTGGAAGCAGACGCTAATTACCCTGACTGGCATATGTACTCTATGGCGTGAAGGTGGTGCGCTGTAATGCGCACCGCGACGGGAACCGGACAAGAATTCTTATCCGGTTCCTTGTACCCCAGCTTACTCAGTATTGACTGGCAAGTGTAATGGACATCATAAGCTTATTCAGCCAATGCCGCCTGTGTAGCATCAATTTTCCCATCCGATGCCAAGGCGGGCACCTTGATCAGCTTCATCAGCAGTGGGTACACATTTACATTGTCAAACGGTGGCAACACGGTTGCCTTCTTGAAGGCAGGGCCATTGGCGATGAACAGGGCCTGCATTTCTTTGGACAGGTTATCGTAACCATGTGAACCCTTGTTTGCCTTGGCTGCGGCCTTGGCATCTGGCACCACCAGCCAGCCTACACTGGCTGAGCAGACGAAGCGCTGGACGCGGGCGTTTTGCCCGAAATGAAAACGTTCTGGTATGTTTTCTTTTTTCCAGCACTGCATATGTTCGTGGGGTTTCAGCAATGCTTTGGCGACTACCTCCTCTTGCCCGGCTTTTGGATTGATGCCCGCATAGCTGCCATAGTTGACGACTTCATAGCTGGCCGGGTCGGCAATCTGGTCGAGTAGTATGGTCCGCTCAGGGCTGGTTGCGGCCATGCCGTGGTCAGAGACAATGACCACATTGGCCTTGATATTGCGTGCGCGCAAACCATCGGTCAGACGGGCGATGGCCGCATCCACACCGGCGGCGGCATCGGTGACTTCTTTGTTGTCCGGGCCAAAGTCATGGCCTGCGTGATCTACCTGGTCAAAATACACAGTCAAAAATCCGGGGCGGTCTGCTGCGGGTTTATCCAGCCAGCCCAGCATGGTGTCGACCCGCACTGCGGGTGCCAGCTTGTCATCAAAAGTACGGTATTCGGTGGGGCGTATGCCTTGTATGGCCGCTTCTGAGCCGGGCCAGAACATGATGCCGGTTTTTACCTTGTTTTTTTCTGCTGTGACCCAGACTGGTTCAGCCCCATCCCACCAGCGCCTGTCGAGCACGGCTTCTTTATTGCTGAGTTTGAAGCGCACGCCCGGTATCTTGCTGTCTTCCATGGTGTTGCCAACGATGCCGTGATGATCGGGGCGTAGGCCTGTTACCAGGGTGTAGTGATTGGGGAAGGTGATGGAGGGGAATGAAGGGCGCATGGCATCGGTACGCACACCGTCAGCCGCCAGTGCATTCAGCGTGGGAGTCACACCGCGCGCCAGGTATTCAGGCTTGAAGCCATCTATCGATATCAGGATGACGGGGCGATAATTATCAGTGCTAGTGGATTGCAATTGCGTGGACGAGCAGCCAGCAATTGCCAGGCCCAGCAAGCCGCAGCTCAGGGCTTTTGTGTAAGATGGTTTCATCATGGGTAACTCTTGGTGTGAGCAATATTTAATCGCAGGGCGCAATACATTGCACCTGGCGCGTGAGAACGCACGCTACTTTAAGTGGCCTAAGTAGTTTACTACGCGATGACTGGCCCTAAAAACAGTACAGTCGCTGGCCCGGCGCGGAAGCTTGGGCTGTTAGCATCGGCTTCTATCATATAAGGCATGGCATCGTGGACATCCAGTGCTGCTTTGGATGTCCAGGTTTCAATCAGGACGAATTTGTCTTCATCACCAGCGACGGGATGCATCTCGTATTGCAGACAGCCAGCTTCGGCTCGCACCAGTGGTGCCAGCCTGGTGAAGGCGGCGATTTGTTCAGCAGCGCGGCCAGGTTTGGTTTGGATAAGGATGACGAGCTTGAGTTGTTCCGACATGTGGTTTCCGTTCTATGTTTTTGTGTTGGGGGAAGTAGGGTGCGCCGTGCGCACCAGCACACATAGATCGATGTGGTGCGCATGGCGCACCCTACAAAAGCGGGCATGGGATTCAACGTCCCACGCCAGGTAAAATATTGGCTTACACCATATCCTCAGGCCTGACCCAGCCATCAAATTCTTCTGCGGTCACATAACCCAAAGCCAGTGCTGCTTCACGCAGGGTCGTGCCTTTGGCATGGGCATGTTTGGCAATGGCGGCGGCACGGTCATAACCTATGTAAGGGTTGAGCGCGGTCACCAGCATCAGCGAATTGTCGAGCAATTCCTTGATGCGTGGGCGGTTCGCCTGCATGCCACGGGCGCAGTGTTCTTCCAGGCTGGCCATGCCGTCCGCCAGCAGACGGCAGCTTTGCAGGAAGTTGTGGACAATCAGCGGCTTGAAGACATTCAGTTCAAAATTGCCGGATGCACCGCCTATGCTGAGTGCCACATCATTGCCCATGACCTGGCAACACAACATAGTCACGGCTTCGCACTGGGTGGGGTTGACCTTGCCCGGCATGATGGATGAACCCGGTTCGTTTTCCGGTATCTGCAGTTCACCGAGACCAGAACGTGGGCCGGATGCCAGCCAGCGTATGTCATTGGCGATCTTCATCAGTGCGGTGGCAAGGGTCTTGAGTGCACCGTGGCTGCTGACCATGGCATCATGCCCCGCCAGCGCCGCAAAGCGGTTGGGGGCTGCGTCAAAGGCAATGCCGGTATCCAGCGTCAGGCTGGCGGCCACCAGCTTGCCAAAATCTGCATGGGTGTTGAGGCCGGTGCCTACCGCCGTGCCGCCGATTGCCAGTTCTTGCAGGGCGGGCAGGGTGTGACGTATGGCACGCTCTGCATAATCAAGTTGTGCCACCCAGCCAGAAATTTCCTGGCCCAGCGTCAGCGGTGTGGCATCCTGCAAATGGGTGCGGCCTATCTTGATGATGTCAGCAAATTCCCTGGCCTTGGCATCCAGCGTGGCGCGTAATTTGGCGAGTGATGGCAAGACATGGCTGATGACGGCGATGCAGGCCGCCACATGCATGGCAGTGGGGAAGACATCATTCGATGACTGGCCCATATTCACATGGTCATTCGGATGCACGACCCGGCTCATGCCGCGCGTGCCACCCAGAAATTCAGAAGCGCGGTTGGCCAGCACTTCATTCATGTTCATATTGCTTTGCGTGCCAGAACCAGTTTGCCATACTGACAGCGGGAAAGCCGCAGCGTGGGTGCCTGCCAGCACTTCTTCAACCGCCTTGGCAATTGCTTCTGCCACCTTGACATCCAGCAGGCCCAGGTCGCTATTCACCTGCGCGCTGCTGCGCTTGACACGCGCCAGCGCCAGCATCAGTTCTGGCGGCATGGTTTCTGTGGAGATGGCAAAGTGATGCAGCGAACGCTGGGTTTGCGCGCCCCACAAGGCGGTGGCGGGGACGGCGATCTCGCCAAAGGTATCGCGTTCTGTTCTTTGCGCGACGGAAGTATCGGTTTTCATTTACACCTGCTCCTGAATGAGTTCTAAGATTTGGCGATGGCTGCCAGCATTGTAGCCCTGAAGCGGGAAGTCTGCCACGCTAGCCCGGCCACTTACAGGGTTTGCTGAGGACTAGTGCACACGTCTCACTTCGCCTGCACCAAGGCACTCAAAATGATATGCCTGTCCACATCTTGCATATGCAGGATATTTCTGTACAGGCCAATGACACCTTCGCATTGCAAGATGGGCTGGTTTGCATAGGCATCCAGGTTGGCGGTGATTTGCCGTTGCAGCGGGCTCATCAGGTCTTGCAGTTTTTTTGCGCTCCTGGCAAATTCTTTTGACGCCATGATGTAGCTGCGGCTGCGTGGTTCACTTGCCATTATCTTTTCCAGCAAGACACTATCGCGTTTGATCAGGTTTTCGGGCATGGTGCGTTGTGTATTCAGTGTACCTTTGATTAGCAGCGCGCAGGCTTGCGGGCCGATTTGCCTGGCAGCTTCCAGCTGTTCAGAGAGTAATTGCGCATACTCGTCCAGTAAATCATCTGGCGCGCTTTTGAGGGCAAGCAGATAGACATCCCTGGACGCCAGTTTGACGGCATCTTGTATCGTTTGCGAATCTTTACCGGCAAGTTTCATGCTCCAGATCAGGTTAGTGACTTGTTCAATTTTGCCAGGTGCACGCCGTTCGTAATTGCGCCAGACAGTGCTGTTACTCAAGTCTTTAAAGACTTCTTCACGTGACTGCATGTCAAACAATGCATTGGCTTCACCACCCAGCGAGACGCGGGTAATCACTCTGGCCTTGACCATTTCTTCACGGCTGGGGTACCACATACCCTCCGCCTTGGTGTTGATGGCGATCCGGATAAAATCTTCCGGCAAATTTGCTGCACGATAGTGTTTCGCCATACTGTCGGTGGCGATAGCCAGCATCGCACCATCCATGCCAGGAAAGCTTGGCTGATGAAAACCGATGTGGGCATTTGGTGTGGCAGCGCGGTCATGGCCCGCTAGAAAAATATAAGTGCAGGCACTGCTACATTCACCTTCAACATAGGTATTAAGTTGCCGTGCTTTGATTAATGTGGCTATCTGCTGGGCTTCGCGCAAGCGCCCGCCGGGAGAGTTCAGCGAGATGGTTTTGACTTGCGGGTATTTTTTCAAAGCATCGACAAAGCTGGCCACGCTGCCTTCACCGATGGTGCCTCGCAGTTGCAGGGTGTCACCTTTGGATAAGCTGCTGATTTCAACATGCTTCATCTTGTCGTGACCGCTTGCTATCTGGGCAAATTCTTTTATTTGCGGCACAAAGGATGAAGATGCATTCACCAGTACGCCCAAGATGTTGAATAATGCCATCAACATTGCCAAACCAGCGATGATTCCTGAACCACCACGTGAACTATGCTTACTGGCTGAACGTATGATACCGATGACAGCCCATAGCCATAGCAAAAAAGCAAGTCCAAAGCCCAATGTACTGATACTAGCCAGCATGCGCAAACTGACATCGCTAGCCTCAACCAATCTGGTTAATCCAGTGATCATGAAGGCGGCCAGCAAATTACCAATGCCCACGCCATTGACCCAGAACGATTTGCCCAGAGACAGTTGCCCGCGCCAGTGTGCCTTGAAGTAATTACCCAAACCAGGTTGGAGGGGCGGCTCAGTCAGGGCAGCTTCGGAAGAGAACGATGCATGAAGCTGTGTCATCTTTTGACTCAGTACCTTGAAGCTCAACAGTCCTGGCAGGCCTGCCAGCAATATTGTCATCAGGATGCCGGACATATTGCCGACGTTGGCACTAAATGTCATGCCAACAGGAACACCGATGGAGAATATCAACGTGAATGCCATATAGCCTCTGGCAAAACGCAGTAGTCGCGGGGTGGCATTACTGCCCAGCGCATACCATGGGATTATGTATACCGACAGCAGCATCAACAAGCCAGGCAAGGAAGGGAAGAATGCATCCAGCTTGTCGGAGGATTTACCCGTGATCTGCAACAGCGCGACCAGACCCAGCAACATCATCAGCAAAAGATTGGTAAGGCGCGTGAACTTGATCATTAGTGATACTGGCCTTGTTAAGGCCGGGCAGGCAAGATAAAGCAAGAGCATCGCATATCTTGCAAGCAGATGGCAAGATTCTGTTTGACAGATTTACCCGCATTTACGCAGCACAGGCAAGTAAGATGGCGAACGACGGATTGTGATGTCTGTGGCCAGATATTTAGCAAGTAAACTCAATCAAATCGGTCATCAGGCAAATTATGAAGCCCACAACAGTGCCCACCCCCAAGCCTATGGCGATGAGCAGAATTTTGTACACTACCTGCTCGACCAATAAAACTTTATTGCTACCCGGCTGCTGGTCAACCGGGGGCGGTTCAATTGTAGGCTCACTCATGATTTTCCTCCTGCATCCCTGGCTGCAATGCGTTTTTCTATCAACGCCTGCAAGTCTTCAGCTTTCAGACCTGCGGATTTGACGGCAGCTAAAATGGTCGTCAAGTCCAAACCTCCAGGCCGCGATGCCTCTGCCAGGCTCCAGGTGCGGGCAGCGCGGCTACCGCTGCGGCAATACATCAATACTGGTCCTTCACTATTGGCCAGTGCATTTTGCAGGTCCTTGACAGTAGCATCAGGTATCTCGCCATGTGGTACCGGAACATAAGAAAATTTTATGCCCACTTTGCGCGCTTCTTTTTCCATGGCCGCTGCTGTAGGCTGGCCGGGTACTTCGCCATCCGGGCGCATGGCGATGATGGTTTGTATGCCTTGCTGCCTCAGGGTAGCAACATCTTGTGGATTAATTTGTTCGGATACACGAATTTGCCCATGCAGATGATGGGTAAGCGGTGCTGCAGAAGAGGTTTTAACGTTCTCTTTACTGTAGCGCGAATTGAGCGCGGCACCGACAATGAATAATGCGCCAGCCAGTACGGCGAGGACAAATAGTGTTTTGTTTCCTGGTAATTTCATGAACATGCTCCTGCAAGACCGATATGCAAGAATACCATAGCGACGTAGTAGAATTCCCATGTTTTAGCTGAATCCTGCACGGACCTTAACTCTTATATCCATGATGCCATCTATGCCTAAATCTCTTATTACCGTTTTTGTCTGCTGCACGATGCTATTCTCTATGTTAGCCCAGGCTGAACCTGAACTTATCATCCTGGTGCGCCATGCAGAAAAAGCGGCTGACAATCCTGCAGACCCCGGTTTGTCAGAAGCAGGCCGGGCGCGGGCGCAGGCATTGGCGCTGGCATTGCAAAATGCGGCGGTCAGCAGTATCTACACCACGCAATTCAAACGCACACGCGAAACTGCGCAGCCCTTGGCGCAGGCCAGAGGTATCACGCCGCAGGCCTTGTCTGCCAAGCGTGGTGCCGAGCATATCAAGGAAGTGGTCGATGCCGTGCGTGCCAGTAGCGGCACCGTGCTGGTGGTGGGGCATGGTAATACTGTCCCGGCTATTGCCACTGCATTGGGTGCACCAGCCATGAAAGAATTTTGTGAAAGCAGTTTCAGTCATATGCTGATCTTGCGTCCTACCAGCAAGACAGGAGCAGGTGTGTACCTGGTGCAATCGCGCTATGGCGAAGCAGATACGGTCAAACCTGGGTTAGACTGCCAGTAAATCATTCGTCAAAGGGAAAAGCATGACCATATCCAACACCTTGCCACGCTGGTCCATCATCATCCCCTTCGTTGCCTGGATTATTCTCGGTGGTGGCATCCTGATCGGTACACCCTTATATGCCATCTTGCTGACCATTGCCTTGTTTGGTGGTGTGTTGACTGCGGTTTATCACGCTGAAGTAGTGGCACATAAAATCGGCGAACCCTTTGGTACGCTCTTGCTGGCATTGGCCGTGACCCTGATCGAAGTGGCGCTGATCGTCTCGCTGATGCTGGCCGGGGGCGAAGTGACGGCTGGCCTGGCGCGCGACACCGTATTTGCCGCCATCATGATTATTTTAAATGGCATCATAGGCCTGTGCCTGTTGGCCGGAGCCAGCCTGCATAAAGAACAAAGCTTCAGCCTGCGGGGTGCCAGTACTTCGCTGGCGACACTGGCTGCCCTGGCGATACTGACCCTGGTCTTGCCGAATTTCACCTCGACTGCACAGGGGCCTGTGTACAGCGCCAGCCAACTGGCCTTTATCGCCATTGTCTCACTGGTGTTGTATGGCACCTTTGTGCTGGTGCAAACCGTGCGTCACCGGGATTATTTTTTGCCCGCAGTGGCCACTGGTGACGAAGAAGCCCATGCAGAACCACCCAGCAATGGCGTAGCCTGGACCAGCGCCGGCCTGCTCATGCTATGCCTGGGGGCAGTAGTGTTGCTGGCCAAATCCCTGGCACCAACACTGGAAAATGCCGTCGCTGCTGCGGGGGCACCACAGGCTCTGGTCGGCATTATTATTGCCATGGTGGTCTTGTTGCCTGAAGGGGTTGCTGCCTTTCGCGCTGCCCGCGCCAACCGGCTGCAAACCAGTATCAACCTGGCGCTGGGTTCTGCCCTCGCCAGCACAGGCTTGACCATACCGGTGGTGGCGGTGATCTCGCTGACGACGGGCTGGTCATTGAATCTGGGTATAGATGCCAAATCGACGGTGTTGCTGTTGTTGTCGCTGATGATTACTTCCTTGTCCCTGGGTACTGGACGCACCACCATCATGCAGGGAACCATCCATTGCGTGATCTTTGCGGTGTATTTGTTTACGACGATAGTGCCGTAGACTGGCCTTGCGATTTACCGTGATGATGGCAAGAAGATAGCCGTAGCCGTAAGGGGAGGTGCATTGCAATGCGCCGCATGTGTGCGTGGTGTACGGCGCAGATGCTTTCCCAAGGATAGTGATGATCTCATGCGGCGGATTACAATCCGCCCTACGTCACGGCGATGATGATTGCCTTTGCTATCCTGAGATGGTATTCACATCACCTTCTACAAACCGTGTCCGCCACCCGCGCTTTTCTACTGCGCGGATATTCTCTGCCTGCTTCAATTCCTGCAGATACGCCATGGCAAGCTTGAGCTCTTTGTCGCTGGTATCACCTTCAAACATGTTCATGCGCACCAGATTGCCATAATTACGGCGCAGCTTCTTGGGCGTGTCGTCCAGCATGATGACGTGCTCCAACATGTAGCCACGTCGCTTGACCTTATTCAAGTCCTTGACCCAGTCAAAATCCTGGTATTCAGGATTGAATACGCGTGTGCAGCGTTGTCTTGCCCAGACAAACTTCAAGGGCGGGTCCTCACCAAACAGATGCTTGACGATGATGGCGGCGTAGCTCTCTGATGCGGATGTCCAGACGGCACAATCGAAATGTTCCAGACAGAATGCAATAAATTCACGGACATGCGGGCGCAGGTAGACGTGATACGAAAAGAAGCAAAAATCGGCTTCATGCGGGAGTTGTTTTTCTGTCGCAAAGATGAGGGTTTCATCCAGATCCAGTATCAGTAATTTCTTATGCATGGTTTCGGTCAATATCGATAAAGCAAGCTGCTTGTAATCCTATTATGCACTATGAACGCGTCTCGATTGTGCTGCTGGCCGGACCAAGTTCCGGCAAATCCTGTCTACGCAAGCTATATGAAAACAACATACGTTTAGCGAGAAAATCTATATAAATCAAATTTGCAAATCAAATAATATCAATATAAGCATTCAGCATTGAGTGCAATAAAAGCGGCCTGCACAGCAAGGCCGCAATAAAACCAATCAGGAGACAGCATGAACAAACGATGCCTAAATAATAGGGGGCAGGACTTGTCGCGCGAGTTGGGCGAGATAAATATTGCAGCAAGTGAAGGCTTGAAACTCAAGCGCCTGAGCTATGCCATTGCACTGGCTTTGACATCCATGATGGCGCATGATTTCGCCATGGCGCAAGATGGCAAACCTGCCAGCAAACCCGCAGAATCAACTGCAGCCGATAAGCCAGCAGCAAAAACGGCGGGCAAGGACGAAGACCTTTCCACCATCGTGGTGGTCGGTACGCGGGCTTCACAACAATCTGCCATCGACAGGAAAAAACATGCGACTACTGCCAAGGATTCCATCGTGGCAGAAGACGTCGGCGCTTTCCCCGACAGGAACATAGGTGAAGCGATTTCCCGTATATCCGGCATTTCACTCGATCGTGGTGATTTCGGCGAGGGCGTCAGCGTCACCGTGCGCGGTAATGGGCCAGACCTGACCAGGGTAGAGATAGACGGGCAGTCCGTACAGTCTGCCGGTGGTTCTGACATGAATGGCGGCGGCTTTGGCCGTGCGGTAGAGTTTCGGCAGTTGTCGTCCGACCTGATCAAGAGCGTCGATGTGGTGAAAGGCTCGACGGCAGACATGACCGAGGGGGCACTGGGCGGCGGCATCATCATCACTACCCGCACCGGCCTGGATTTTGCCAAACCTTATATTTCCCTGCGTCTGGCCGGGACGCAAAATTCCATCAACAAGGAATGGACGCCGGACATGAATCTGGTGCTGGCGAATAAATTCCTGGATAATCGCCTGGGTGTCTTGCTGAATGTCTCTGCGGGCAAGGTTACCAATGATGGCCATTCTTTCCAGCCGACGACTTCAGGTCTGGCGGGTTATGCACGCTCTCTGGATTTTGATAATTCCCCTAATAAAACCTTTACCTTCAACCCCAGTACAGTATCCACCAGCGACCCCACTGCAACTGCGCCCATAGTCGCATCGCCATTGACAGCCGGTGGGGTCTTTAATTCAGAAACACCGATGAGCCTTGTCAGCAAATCTGCTGCTGCCAAAACCAAGGCAGACTGTTATGCGGCTTTCCCTGCACTGACCAGCGTACAGTCGGCTGCCGTGAATGGTGCGACAGCCAGAAACGCTGCCATTTCACAACGCACTTCCGAGCTGGAAACCTGTCTCAATCAATGGAATGACTACACACCTTCGCTGGTACGCTTTATAGAAAAGCGCCAGAAAGAAGACCGCAAGTCGTTTGATCTGCGTTTTGATTTCAAGGTCAACGATGAGCTCACCATGTACGTGAAAGGCAGTGGCAACTCACGCAAGGTGCAGGACCATTTCCTGACCTATGGCCTGGGTGGTCTACGCATCAATTCCACGGATGTGATTTCACCCACTTTCCGTGGAACCAGCTTTGTTGACTCAGCCACCGGCGTGCGTACTGCCGTGCCAGGTTCTGGTTACTATGTGTACGACAATATCAGCAGCCGTGCCGGGCTTGACCCTGCCGTGGGGGCGACGGCCAATGTGGTACCTGGCTCTGTGGTGATGGATGCAAACCACCATGTGACCAAGTTCACCATCACAGATGGTTCTGCAAGTACCGACCAGATCCAGAACACGATGGAAACAAAATCGACTTACCTGCAAGGCGGTGGTACCTACAAAAAAGATCGTTTTAAAGCAGAGTTTTTTATTGCCGATGGCAGGTCTGATTTTTCTCGTGCCGACAAGCGCACCAGTTGGTCTACTCCATATGGTGAGGCCACCCTGAGTGTGTTGCCAAATGGTTTGTGGACCTATGCTTTTCCTGCTAATTCCACCTTTGATCAGGCTAATCCTGCGCAGTATTCTACTGTCAATGCAGCCACTAGCGCCCGTGCTGCGGTCGCGGCAGGTGTCAATAATCCGGCTTCGCCAGCATATACGATAGCCCAACAACCGCTGTTGACCCAGGCACCACAAATCTCGTATTCGCCCAAGTTGATTGAAACCGGCGAAAAAACAGCCAAGCTTGACCTGAGTTATAACCTGACAGACAAATTGCCCTGGCTGACCCTGTTCAAGACCGGTTTTAATTTGCGTGATGCCAACGCAGCACAATGGGGAGCTGGCGGGGCGACAATTAAATCTGCGTCCGGTACCTTTGGTACTGCCGGTTACATCCCGCCAGTCGTGTTGCCAACCAATAATTTACGTGGCAGTTTTGTGGGTTGCGAAAATACACCGGGTTCTCTGGGTGCTGGTGGTGCGCCATGTAATTACGGCTATGTAGCAAATACCAATTTAAGTAATACTCAATTCGGTACCACCACACTGACCCAGTCGCAGTTCCAGAATGTGATCGCACAATCCATGATGCCAGCATCATCTCAATTCATGGCGGGCTTACCTGATCGTCCGGCTAATCTGATCAATGGCTGGAACCAGATAGATGTGGCCAAGGCCTTCGACCTGCTGGGTGTTCCTAACATGAATTTCAACTGTATGAAGTCATGCGTAGGCAGTGATGGCAAAGTGTATGCCCAGCCCGTCAGTCTGAATAGTGAGAAAACCAAGGCTGGTTATTTCATGGTTGAGTTTGACAAGGATGAGCTGCCCTTCGGTATGGAGCTGACAGGCAATATCGGTGTGCGCTATGTCAACACTGAAATACATGCGACCGGGCAGATGTTCTTTACATCGACGACCAAGACCGCCGCTTTTGATCCCCTTAACCCCAATGCTGCAGCCGGCGTACAAAGCAGCACCTTGATGAAGAATACTTCGCTGGACAGCAATACCACGGACATTTTGCCAATCTCCAATGTCGGTTTGTGGGTGATACCTGAAAAATTCATCTTGCGTTACAGCCATGCCAAGACGATTGCGCGGCCTCCTATCTCACGCCTGTTGCCATCTGGTACATGCACCTATGATGAGCGCCGCGTTGGTCAGGTGGATACCGATGGTAGTAGTGTCGATATGGGGTGTAGTGGCACCATGGGTAACCCTAACCTGAAGGCACAATCCAGCATCAATCAAAACCTGAGTGCAGAATGGTATCCCAATA
Source organism: Undibacterium sp. Ji83W (assembly GCF_049340385.1). NCBI lineage: Bacteria > Pseudomonadati > Pseudomonadota > Betaproteobacteria > Burkholderiales > Oxalobacteraceae > Undibacterium > Undibacterium sp. Ji83W. Next base: position 24,980 of record NZ_JBMPOZ010000018.1, read on the forward strand.
AAGACACCATGTTGAGCATAGGTACTTTCAGGCAGACTGGCAAGGTGGGGCCTGCCATTGCGGTAGGAAAATCGAATGTTGCCCTGTTCGCTGGCTCTAATGATGTAGACCCCGTCACTGGCAAGAAATTGTCTGACTTTGAGTTTGGTTATTCAACCTGGGAAAATGGACCGGCTACTACACGCAAAGGTATAGAAATTGGTGGCAAGATGGCCTTCACTTTCTTGCCCTGGTACTTCAAATATACCGGTATTGATTTCAATTATTCAAAATTGAAATCTTCCGATTCTGTGACCGTACGTGACCTGATCACTGGCGACTCGCTGCCGCCAACGCTGGAATCAAGCTATACCACCAATGCCTCGATCTGGTATGACGATGGCGCGTTAAGTGCAAGGATTGCCTATCAGGCGCGTGCCAGTTACTTCACCTGTATCGCAGGTTGCGGCAATAATATTGCCACTACTTATATTTACCCGAATGATGCTGGCGGTTTTTACCGTGTGCCCTATAACCCTGGTGCGCCCAACTTCAAGGATGCTACTGCCTATATCGATGCCAAGATTGCCTATCGCTTCAAGAATGGCCTGGAGATTTTTGCTGAAGCCCGCAATCTGGGTCTGGCAACTACCAGCAGCAGCCAGGGACAATATGCCGCATTTGCCAATGGCATACCCAGCCTGAATGATTATGCCTATGCCGGACGCAGGATCATGGTGGGTCTCAATATGCGTAACTAGAACTCGTTTCATCAATAGGAGTGAGTGCGAACAAGACGATTTGGGATGCAGTGCAAGGCCTAAGGTGTGTACCCTGCGCTGCTAAGGCTCCCGCCTTAGCAAGCGGCGCAACGCAGCAATGCGCCCAAATCGTCAGTTCCCGGAGGGTTTGCCTCATAACGCATGCTGGACTGCGTTGGACTCGTTATCTATAGCACCGCTATTGACAGCCTCGTCCGCCTTGCCAGCCCACGTTATGAGGCAAACGCATCTCACTCCTATTGATGAAATGAGTTTTATGGTCACAGCTTTATGGGCAATCCCTGTCTGGCCGAGGACGGCGCAGGAAATCGGTCAACTTGCATTGCCCACTTTTTAACTTTGGATAGTCACTCATTTCACAAGTTGGAATGAGTGACTATCGATTACTAAAAACGTTGATCCAAGAATTGTTTGTCAGGTGGGGGTTACCAGATAATATGAAATCAAAAATCACCTTGCTGTTCACCGCACTTACCCTGAGCTTGCCAGGCATAGCCTTGCTGCCCGCACAGGCACAGCAGGCTGCCGCTGCGCCTGCTGCAAGCGAGGCAACTGCGGCGGCAGTAACCATCACGGGTAATCTGACCAAACGGCCTACCGCCACGGTCAGGTATCTGGACCGTAGTTCGGCCAGTTCCTGTGCATTTAGTTTCACCTCTTTTCAGGATGAAATTATTAATGATTACCTCGACCATTTTGAAGGTCGCGGGCGCGACACTGATAATACCAATATGGGTCTGGAAGGACCGCAAGGCTTAGGCGATCGTAGCGAAGGTTTTCGCGATAGCAGCCCTTACGGCAATGCAGCCGGTGGTGAGCGTTTACCAACTCCTGCCGAAAACAGTGCATCAACCAGTGCCTCTTGCTCGCAGGCAGACCGCAATTTTGCGGCCGGGCGCAATTATCTTGCCCGCAAGGACAAAACCCTGGATCAGGCATTTGCCGCCTATGATGCAGGCGATTATGCCAAGGCGCTGGAAACTTTCAAAATATCGTATAAAAAAATTGGCTATGACGAAGCCGCGCTGATGCTGGGTAATATGTATTTCTACGGGCAGGGTGTGCAGCGCGATGTGCGCCTGGCCATGGAATGGTATGACAAACTCGCTGATTCACGCTTCAACGCCGGACAATACAGTCCCTTCGATGCCAGAGACCCGGAACGTGCATCCTTGCGCGTGCAGGCGCAATTGCGTCTGGCCCGCATTTACATGGCAGGGTATCAAATACCTAAAGACCCCGTCAAAGCACGGTATTGGTATAAACAGGCGGCAGAACTGAATTTTGTGCCTGCACGTTATGTGCTCGCGCGCTTTAACCAGACCGGCTATGGAGGCAGCAAAGATATCAAGGAAGCGCTGAAGCTATATACCAATGCGGCTGAATATGGCTATGCCCCTGCACAACTCTCGCTGGGTGATTTGTATTACTACGGCATTGAGATTTCGCAAGATTTTCCGCGTGCTTTTGCCTGGTTCCAGCAAGCCGCCAAACAAAAGAAACCACAGGCGCAATATGCACTGGCCATGATGCTTGAGCAGGGGCAGGGCACTACCGCTGATCCGCAAAAAGCCCTGGCCTTTTACAAAGATGCCGCAGTCGCCGGACACCCGGATGCGCAAAACGCTTTGGCTACCTATTTTTATACTGGCCAGATAGTCAGCAAAGACCTGGCAACTGCCCGCAAACTGTTTCAAAGCGCCGCCATGCAAAGCCAGCCAGATGCCATGGTGAATTTTGCCGCCATGCTTTTGAATGGCGAAGGCCTTGAAGCAGGCGCGAGCAGGAATACCGATGAAGATAAGCTCAAGGCTTATGTCTGGCTAAAACTGGCCGCCAGATTAGGCCGCGAGCAGGCAGCTACAGCGGCAAACAAGCTTGAAACACATTTGACAGACGTACAAAAAGCCCAGGCAAAACGCATACTTAAAATCTGAGCCATTCGATGCGCAATATGTTTGATTTTTAGGTGATATGGCGACCTCCTCCCTCCATATCCTCCTTGCTACGGCTTGTGATACACAAGCCGTTTTTTATTTGTGGGATTGTTTGAGATGCCGCGATGATGGCAAATGGATACTCGTAGCCGTAACGGGAGGTGCATTGCAATGCGCCGCATGCGTGCGTGGTTCACGGCACAGATATTTTCCCCGAGGATGCGATGACCTCATACGGCGATGCTTAAAGCACTTCGGTAATTTGATATGAAGAAAATTAGCAGGTTTTTAACTTCACCGCGATGGTTGTAAAAGGGTAATCGTAGGGCGCATTGTAATGCGCCGCATGAATGCGTGGTGTACGGCACAGATATTTTCCCTGGAATGCCACGACCTCATACGGCGGATTGCAATCCGCCCTACATTACGGCAATGATTAAGGTGTCTTGGTAGTTTGGCATAGAGCAAATTAGCAGGTTTTGAATTGCACCGCTATGGTCGTAAAAGGGTAGTCGTAAGGTATTAATCTTCATAACCCAAAAATACATCATCACCACCTGCCCAATTGGCCGGATATATGCCTTGTTCTACCAGTTGATGAAAAGTCGAATACGGCCAGTCGGACACTTTCCGAACTAAGCCATGTTTTTGTGGATTGATGTGTACATAATCCATATGTGCTGCAAAGTCCGCTTCATCACGTATCAAATGTTCCCAATAGCGCCTTTGCCAGATGCCCCGTTCTTTGCGGCTTGCGCGGATATCAGTCAGCCATTCGGTTTTGGGCAGGGATTTGGAAAAATAACTTTTAATCAGACGCCAGCGTAATGCGAAATCAATATCCTCTTCAGGCAATTCAATCACGCAATGAAGATGATCCGGTAAAACTACCCAGGCATGGATGTGAAATGGATATTGCAGACGAATGACACGCACAGCTTCACGCAATTCTGAAATGTGGCGAACAAGCAAATCATTGCCGGCGCGTCGTAGTAAATTGACGGTAAAAAAATAAGTACCGCCTGGATGCCAGGCGCGTCGGTAATTAGGCATGGCAATAATTTAGCAGATTTTAAGTCTCACCGCGATGGTCGTAAAAGGATAATCGTAGCCGTAACACGAGGTGCATTGTAATGCGCCGCATGCGTGTGTGGTGCACGGCGCAGGTATTTTCCCAGGATGCGACAACCTCATACGGCGGATTGCAATGCGCCCTACGTTACGGCGATGCTCAACAAAGGGGGCTATGCCTGCGCGCGCGGTGGCACATCAATCTCATCATGCGCAAAATACGAAGCGACTGTCCCGAGTGCCAGCAGGCTGATCTCATGGGCTAGCGGATTGTGGTACTCAAGCTTGAGTTTATAAGCTTTTGCTGAATCTACAGTCAATACGGCGAGGACGGGTCTGTGTGTCGTTTCTGCCTGCATTTCATCAAACAGGGATTGCATCAGGGGGCCGAGCAAATCTGTGTATTCAGGCTGCACTGGCAAGGCGTAGATGGTTCTGCCCCAGCGGATCACGAACTCAAAGCTGGGTTGGGTTTTATCCTGGGCTAAAAAACGGCAATACGACTGGTCCCAGGCTTGCGGGGACTCGGAAGTGAGTTTTAAAAGAACTTTTGCCATCAGCAGGGTAAGTTCGTTTTTCTTGGACATGCAAATTTCCAGTGAAGATGTATTACGCAATTTTACTATGTTCAGCGGCTTTTTCTATTGCCTTGCAGTATGTCTGACCTGTGCAACTGCCATCTCCATGCATGGCGTTGCCGGGATGCGCAGGGATCATCTACATCCTGGGTTACACTATTGCCAATAATTTTCATCAGGAATGTCCATGGCAACCCAGCAGACGCCGTTTTATCCCGGATATAGCGCCAATAACCGTGGCCTGGGGCACAGGCGCATGTTGCTGTCGCTGATGGCAGTGTTTTTCCTGTTGTGGATAGTCTTGCCCTTGCTATTGCCTGCACAGGCTTACCTGCTGTACTGGCTGACAGCGCCGCTGCGTTATCTGGGCGTGTTTGTGCATGAGATGGGACATGGCCTCGCCAGCCTGATCAGTGGTGGCTCGTTTTACTGGTTCCAGATGGATGCCAACGGTGGCGCGGCCATCACCAGCGGTGGCTGGCAAAGCCTGGTCTTGCTGGGTGGTTTGCTGGGGCCAGCAGTGTTTGGCAGTATCTTGCTGATGATCTCGACCAGGGCAGAAAAATTGCTGTTCGCCTACCTGGTCCTCCTGCTGTTCTTTGCCTGTGGTGGCTATTACATGCTCAAACCCGTCTTCATGAGCAGCAATACTTATCCCTTGCTGGCGCAATGGCATGCTGCGCATTTGCTGGGCCTGGCCTTGCCGGTGACGCTGATATTGGCGAGTATATTCGTGATGCGGGCATCGGATGCCTGGCAGCGGCTGGTATTGCAGTGCCTGGGCATAGTCATGTGTTATTCGGCATTTAGTGACACCAGCTATATCTTCCAGTATGAAGCTTTGCGTAATGGCATGTATTCAGATGCGCGGGAGTTTGCAGCGTTGTTTTCACCATTCAGCGTGCAGGGCTTGCCCTGGCTGGTATTCGTATTTTTTGCTGCCTTGATCGCTGTGTTGAATTTTGCCTTGCTGGGCCTGGGTGTACTGCGTGCTTTGCGTCAGCCGCGCGGACAGTAGCATCTAGCGAAATTTTTTCTCTATGCTGGCATTGGTGCCATCGTTTTCCATATTCTTCAAGATCATGTTCAGGCGTTCTATGCGTTCTTTGGCGACGCCATGGTTGCAAGCCAGATAAAGTTCCTTGGTTTGCAGGGGCAGGATGGCGATGATCTTATCCTTCAGGCCCAGGTCTTTGATAAAGGCATGGCCGACCAGCTCGCCAGTGATCCAGAAATCAAAACGTTTTGCCAGTAATTTTTTGGGGTTATCGCGGTCGGCATTTGCCAGTTCTGCCTGATAGCCTTTTGCCAGCAGATATTCAGACACTGCACCCTGACGGTAAGCACCCAGCAGATAGGGGCGCAGCTCATCCATGCTGATGGGACGGCGAGCATCGTCAGCGCGGGCAAAGACGGTCCAGGTGTTTTTTACCAGCGGGCCCACCCACTGGAACATGGCTTCACGCTCAGGTGTGCGGGTGACCACATAGATGCAAGTACTGGCGTGTTGTCTGGCAGCCTGGAAAGAGCGCACCCAGGGGTAGAAATGGATACTGTAATTTTCTTCAGCACGCGCCATGAGTTCTATGATTTTTTCCGTCGCCAGGCCTTTCGCTGTTTTGCCATCGGTATCTGGATAATTAAAAGGCGGGAAGTCTTCAGAATTCAGAATCAGGGCTGGTGTGGCGGTAGCTGCAACACTTGCTGCAATGTTTTGCGCAGGATTGCTTGCCTGGGCAAATGCAGCCCCGTGTGTGAATAGTGCCAACATAAAGCAGGCATATGCGCCAGCGCTTTTCATTGTATGCCTCCTTGCCTGTGTTGCCCACAAGCTGATCTGGCTACAGTCTGCTGCTGCAGCTTATATATTCATAATAGCGATTTATCGCCACAGCAGGCAAGTTTTACAGGCGGATTTGCAACAAGGGGAAACGCGCCAGATTTGGTCGAATTTCACTGCAGAGCAGCAAGCCCTGCAATATTGATGTCTTGCCTGGCTCAATCAGGTATCCAGTCAAAATACCCTATCATCATTTCTTCAAAAGTCTGTTCACCAAAACGCACGGCCAGCTTGGGGTTGGGGTTGGCAGGATTTGCGCTGGAATTGTCATACCAGGCAGTGGCCGCAATGCGCATGCCTGGCGTAACGGTGACAGGCTCTTGCAGTTGATAGCTGCTTTGCCAACTGAAATCATACTTGGGGATGTTCAGCAATAAAGTGCGCTTGCCCATGGCATCGACCAGTTCCATTTTCCAGGCTTTGCCGCGCAAGTGGGCATGCGGCATCAGCGCTGTCAGTTGGCCGGGACGGCGGAACAGGTAGCTGGCTTCGATCTGGTGATTTGCTGCACCTGGCGGTATCTCAAACTTGGCATTGAAGGCGGATTCACTTTTGACTTCCTTCAACTTGCCGCCGGTATTGGCGGCATCTTCAGCAAACTGGAAGGCGATTTTAGCCTGATCAGTTTGCTCGCTGCCATTGGGCTGGTAATGAATCTGGAATTTCAGCCAGGCACCCTTGGGAATTTTCTTGGCTGCCCCCTCAGGGAAGGTGGTCAGGGGCGTACCAGGCACCAGCGCGGCAAAGAAACCATCGATACCACCAGCCTGCCGCTTGGCCCCCGGTTCTTCCAGGAAGACCAGTATATGGTGTACCACCTTGGGTGCAGTCGGGCGTATTTCCATCGCCGTGACCCACTTGTCGCTGTCAAAATTGGTTTTCAGGTAGCTGTACTGATATTCGATAACACCCTGGGCTGGCACTTTATGTGGTTCTGCCACTTGCAAGACTGCATCTGGTTTGAGCATTTCCCAGCCGGGCGCATAGGCGCGTGGGGCAGGGGCTTCGGTAGCATTGCCAGCGGGTGTGCCGGTTTTTATCCAGGCTGACAAATCAGCCAGTTCCTGATCCGACAGGCTCCTGTCATTGGCCCAGTGACCGACGCTACGGTCTGCGCCCCAGGGCGGCATCAGCCGGTTTTCTGTCATATGGGCGATGATGGTCTTGCGGGCGGCGACTTGCTGATAGGTTTGCAAAGGCATGGGTGCAACGCCGCCATCGCGGTGACACATTTCGCATTTCTGTGCGAGCAGGCGGCTGATGCGGTTGTGATAGGTGACAGGGCGATTCTGCGCGACTTCACCTGCATGGTCGGGCAACAGGCAGCCAGTTGCGGTAGTCTGCACTGTGCTGATGTCCTTGTCCGTCAGGTATTCTTTCAAGGCCTTGTGCAGCCAGGGTTTGCTGACAGCGTCCTTGTGTACACCGATCGCGTATTGGTCATCAATGGCACCGCGATATAGCAGCGTACCTTGCCTGTCGGCGACAAAGACTTCAGAGGTCGAGGTAGCCCGCAGCGCATTGCTGAGGCTGCGGTCGGCGTCCAGCACTACGCGACCCTGCAACTGGCTGCTGGATGCACTCTGTCTGGCAGCTGCAGCGGTATGCGGGTTGACATCGATATACACGAAATTGAAACCCTGCGCGGTATATTCTTTTTCGAATTCCGCCAGACGCGGTGCATAGCGCTGCGACACCGGGCATTCTGCATCACGCATGACGATGATGGCACCGCGCTTGCCAGCCAGTTGCGCCAGGCTGCCTGCGCGACCATCCACGTCCTTGAATTTGACATCGACCAGGCGCTCACCTACATGATGGCCAAAGCTATATATAACTGCAGTGTTTGCCTGGGTGTTTGCAGCGACAGCCACATTGCTGACGGCAGCATAAGAAAGCATTTGAAAAAACAGAACTGAGAAGGAGATTTTTAATCCAGGCTTCATTTTGTAAGTGACGCTTTCAATGAGAATGAGCAAGGTGCAATGGCACTGCGGCCAGCTAATTTACTGCAGTTCTCAAGTTTTGTCAGCAAGGCAAGAGTTTCATTTGATAGTACTGCCAGATGGTGCCAGATGTGCCGCAATAAAATCCGCGATAGGTACGGGTTTGCCAAAGTGGTAGCCCTGGTAGGCAAAGCAACCCTGGCTGGCCAGGTAATCTCTTTGTTCGGCGCTTTCCACGCCTTCAGCAATGACGGACAAGCCCATGCTCTGGCTGAGGGCGACTATGGTTCTGGCGATGGCGGCATCGTTGGGGTCAGTCAAAACATCGCGTACAAAGGACTGGTCTATCTTCAACTGGTCCAGCGGCAGGCGTTTCAGGTAAGTCAGGGACGAATAGCCGGTACCAAAATCATCAAGAGAAAAACACAGGCCAGCGGCCTTCAGTTGTTCCATCTTGATGATGGTGTCTTCTACATCATCAACCAGCAGGCTTTCTGTCAATTCCAGTTTCAGTAATTGCGGATTAGCCCCGGTTTCCTGCAAGATGCCCAGTATCTGTTCGACGATGTCCAGTTGCCTGAACTGGCGTGCGCTGACATTCACCGCAATAGTCAACTGCGCACTGACCGCATCGCCAGCCCAGCTCAGCAATTGCTGGCAGGCAGTACGCAAGACCCATTGCCCCAGAGGCAGGATCAGGCCAGTGGCTTCTGCCAGTGGGATGAATTCAGCAGGAGAGATCATCCCGCGTTGCGGATGCAGCCAGCGTACCAGTGCTTCGGCACCCAGCAATTCACCGTCACGGCCAACCTGGGGTTGGTAAAACAGGCGTAATTGCTGTTCACGCAAGGCGTCGCGCAATTCTTTTTCCATCTGCGCGCGTGAGCTGACCACGGCTTGCATGGCTGGATCAAAAAAGCGCAGGGTATTGCGACCGGCAGTCTTGGCTGCGTACATGGCCAGGTCAGCCTGTTTCATGAGCTCTTCATAGCCGCTATCATGGTCAGCGATCAGGGTTGCGCCTATGCTGGGGGTGCTATGGCATTCATAGCCTTCAAGATCGTAGGGTTGGTTCAGTGCGGCAAGGATTTTCTTGCCCACCATTTCTATCTGGCTGGCTGCTTCATGAGAAGATTCACTGAGGTTTTCCAGCAAGAGCACAAACTCATCACCGCCTATGCGGGCCACGGTATCGCCTTCACGTACGCAATGCGTCAGGCGCTCTGACACTTGCTGCAACAGCAGGTCACCTTTGTAGTGGCCCTGGGTATCGTTGAGGGTCTTGAAATTGTCGAGGTCAATATACATCAGCGCGCCCTTGCGGCCACTGCGGGCACAAGCCAGCAGAGCTTGCTGCAGACGGTCAGTCAGCAGGCGGCGGTTGGGCAGACGGGTCAATGGGTCAAAAAAAGCCAGGGTCTTGATTTCATCTTCTGCCGCCTTGCGCATGGAGATGTCAACCAGGGTCCCGACATAATGCAACAACTCCTTGTTGCGGCCATACACGGCGGTGATGGCCAGCCACTGCGGGCTGATATGGCCATCCTTGTGACGGTTCCAGATTTCACCCTGCCATGAACCACTCATGCCCAGATGCACATCCATATCAGCAAAAAATTCCTGGTCATGCCGGCCAGAGTTCAGGATCTTGGGGCTTTGCCCTATTGCATCTTCACGGCTATAGCCAGTGATTTCGGTAAAGGCACGGTTAACTTGCTGGATGATTTTGTTGGCGCTTGTCACAAACATGCCTTCATGCGATTCAAACACGGTAGCTGCCAGATGCAGGCTTTGTTCTGCCTGTTTGCGTGCCGTGATATCACGCACAAAGGCTGGAAACAATTCCTGGCCGGGCAGGTAACGTACCGAGACTTCGACATCGATGATACGTCCATCCTTACGCTTGTGCCTGGCTTCAAACTGCTGGGCACCGGCCTGACGCACGCTGTCCAGTCTTTCCTGTACCTGTTTGCCGTCGTACTCATCCATTACATCGACATCATCGATATTCAGGGTCAGCATTTCTTCGCGGCTATAACCCATCATACTGCAGGCAGTTTCATTGACTGCACGCAGATTACCCGTCTTGTCCACCAGCCAAAAAGCATCCATGGCGGTTTGCAGGATCAGTTCATCCAGATCGGTCATGCGCTTGCGTTCAGTGATATCCACTGCCAGGCCGCCAAGCTGGCGCTTGCCATCTGAACCAGTAAATACAAACTTGTTGACCAGCCACCAGTTGACGCTTTCATCGGGGTTGTCAGATGGCCAGATGGCTTCGTTTTGCTCACCGCTTGCCAGCAAGGCCAGGTCACTGCTGCGATAGCTGTCGGCAATCTCTGCTGGCAAAATATCATGGTCAGTTTTACCTATGACCTGGTCAGTCTGGAAAGAAAAACGCCGCAAGAAATTATCACTGACAAACTGGTAACGACCATCTTCATCCTTGATCCAGGCGACGATGGCGCTATTATCGAGAAATGCGCGGAACAATTCATCGCTATGCTGCTGTGCCGCCAGCATGCGGTTGAATTCATTGGCCACGGCTTGCAATTCACCCGGCCCATCCAGCCTGGCTCTGGCACCCAGGTCCCCTTTTTGCACTGAGCGGGCGACGCTTTCCAGTGCTGTCATGGGTCTGGTGATGCGCAGTCCAATTGTGCGTGCCACTATCCACATCATGGTGATCATCAGCAATGCCAGGATGATGGCCTCGGCAGCACGTTTCCTGGCTTGGGCAAAAATAGTGTCTGCCGGAACACCGACAAAGGCCACCATGCCATATTCAGGCATGGGCATGACAGAGAAGAAGCGGGTTACACCATCCACTGCCAGGCTTTCGAATTCACCTTTTTTGGTAGCGACGATACGCCTGGCAGCATCAGCATTGGGACGCGTGCCTATCACATGGTCGGGATCAAGATTGCGCCACACCATGATGCCATCGTTGCGGAAATACCCAAAACGGCTGGATTCAGGCAAAACCTCGGCAGGAATGGCAGGGTCATAGAAATTCACGTCCAGCGACAACACCACCACAGCAATGATAGTGTTTTCTTTATCACGCACCGGCAGGCTCATGATCGTACTCCAGGGGGCGGAGGCTTGTATGCGCTGCGGTGGCGAAATTGTCAAACGTCCGGTCTTCACGCTTTCTGCAATCTCGCTGATATTGATCATGTCCTTGACTGCAGCAGAACCATTGCGGGCACTGCACAGGATATTGCCTTGTAAATCAGTAATCGCCAGGCGTGCATAGGCGGGATCAAGGCTGGCCAGGTTAGTCATTTTTTCAGGACAATCCTGTAACTGTAATTGCCTGACCAGCGGCAAGCTGGCAACACCGACCATGATCTTGTGTGCCTGATCCAGTTTGCTATGGGTGTTTTTGATCATGACCTTAGTCATGGTCTTGAGGGTGGTCTTGGTGTAGTTGGTAGATCGCTGGAAGTCGTAATAAATGCCAAATGCCACAGCCGCCATCAGTGGCAGCGATATTGCCAGAACCAGTATCAGCAAATAACTGCGTATAGACCTCGCTGGCGCTGGCTGCGCTGATGTCGATAAGTCTTCACGCGTTTCTGTCATCTTGCTTTCCCACAGTGCAGGGCCGGAATGAAAAACCGTTTGAGATCAATAATTTAACATGTTCCTGGAAGTATATTCTTTTCAAAAGGTGACTTGCAGCAAGATTTAACTTTATGGAGTGGTGTTGGCATCCAGTTAATTTTAATCGCCATTGCCTGATTTGACCAGTTGCTTGAGTGCGGGCTGTGGGTTGCGAGCTGTAAACTGCGAATGCGACGCAGCAAATCCTGCGTTGGCAAGATTCGCATTGCTGTCATGAAAGATAATGGGCGCTTGCTATTGGCGTATGGTGCGTATGGCCCGTGTGATTACTCACAGATGAACTTGGCTGGCTATGACTATACAGCGAGGGCTTTAAGCTGCCCTGTGTTGTTCTGTCTGCGACTCATTGAGATCAGCAGGCTGACGCAAGACCAGCAAGGCATCTTCTGCTTTGGATGTGTGTTGGTCAGTGAACAGTTTCTTCACCAGGTGGGCGACGCGATTTTTTTGAAAATCGTCAAACACAGCAAAAACTCGCTGGACGGTCGGCGTCTGGGTACGCAATTCTGCTTCCACCATGGGCGAAATCCAGTCAGTACGCCAGACCATGTCAATGCCATCATTGAGTGGCAGGTGGGCTATGACACCTGTACCATCAGCATTGCTGACCAGCGGGCAGGCCAGCGCAGGTTTGAAGTCGGCGGCATAATGTTTTTTGAGTGTGCCAAGGCCAAAATCGATGAGATATTTATCTTCTACCAGGCAAACCACATGACCTTCTTTTTGCCCTTGATGGGCAAAGCCTTGATAGCCTATATAGAAAACCCCATTGCCTTGCCTTATCTCCGCATAACAGCCTTGCACCCTGGCTTTATAACCTTTGGCCGTCAGTATCTGCGCCAGCAAGGCTGACATGGCAAAACAGGAGCTGCCAAAATGATGGAAAAATCCGAGTATGTCAAAATCATCCGCAATCCGGCTCAAATCTCTGGCCAGGTCCGCGTCTTTTACTACTTGTAGAAATGCTGTGTTCATTTGCCAAGAATGGGTACGACAACACCAATGCAGGTGCGTCACCATCTGTGAATCTATTAACCAACAGCAATATTACCAAGTTCACATTTTTTAACAATATCAATCAAGTGATAGAGCAAGATCATTTGTAAGTAAATATTTCGGAATGAGACTAGTTATAAGTTTGCGTACTGATATTCAGTACCACCCTAGAATTTAGTGTAAAACAATTGCTATTTAGATAGGTTTTTGGACTGCCAGAAGCTTGCCGCATATCAATTTTCCGCATCTGCAATTTTCAATAAATTTTGTAAAAATGTTATCAATGTGGGTTGTCGTACATATTTTCTGCCTGGACAGGTGTATCTCTATTCACCGTGAGTGCTTTGATAGTCCAGCCAAGGAGAGATAGATGAAACCTGATGAAATTGAAACCATAGTCCACCTTGCCGAATTGCACAGTCGGGACGCTGACGCATTACCAGCCGCTGGCGCTCTTTATATCCTTATGGAGGTGCCAGCAAAATGAAAGCCAGCAAACACCTCATCCAAGGCTGCATGTTTTTAAGTTTGCAGGCCTGCATGCTGGCACCTGCGCTGTCAGACGCACCTACAGACGCACCGACAAGTCCACCCACAGGCACACCTGGCTTTGGCAGCCAGCCAGCTTTGCCTGAGCCAGAAAAAAAACTATTGCCGACCGTGAATATCGCCAAGGCCATAGGCTGGGCCGAAGGGGAAAAACCAGTTGCCGCCGATGGTCTGGCCATCTCTGCCTATGTACAAGGTCTGGATCATCCGCGCATGTTGAATGTCTTGCCAAATGGCGATGTGCTGGTGGCAGAAAGCAACGCACCTGCGGTGCATGACACCGTCAGTGGCATCAAGCGCGTCAAGAAATGGGTAGAGTCCATGGTCAAGGGATCTGCCGGTGCCCAGGTAAAAAGTGCTGACCGCATCACGCTATTGCGTGGCATGGATAGCCAGGGCAAGGCCACAACGCGCTCGGTGTTCCTGCAAGGTTTGCATTCACCCTTTGGCATGGCGCTGGTAGGTGATTATCTGTATGTCGCCAATACCGATGCCATCATGCGTTACCCCTACCAGCGCGGGCAAACCCAGATCACCGCGCCCGGTATCAAGCTGGTTGATTTGCCCGCCGGTAAAATCAATCATCACTGGACCAAGGATCTGGTCGCCAGCCCCGATGGTTTGCGTCTGTATGTCTCGGTCGGCTCTAACAGTAATGTCGGTGAAAATGGCATGGATAAAGAAGTGGGGCGTGCCGCCATCCATGAGATAGAGATCGCCACTGGCCGCATGCGCGTATTTGCCAGCGGCTTGCGCAATGCCAATGGCCTGGCCTGGCAGCCACAAAGCGGTGCCTTGTGGGCAGCAGTCAATGAAAGGGATGAACTCGGCAATGACCTGGTCCCCGACTACATGACTTCAGTCGTGGATGGTGCATTTTATGGCTGGCCCTATAGCTATTTTGGCCAGCATGTGGACGTGCGCGTCAAACCACAAAGACCTGATCTGGTCGCCAATGCCATCGCCCCCGACTATGCATTGGGTGCGCATACGGCATCGCTGGGCCTGACATTTTATAGCGCAAAACTACTGCCCGAGCGCTATGCTGGCGGCGCATTTATCGGACAGCACGGCTCCTGGAACCGGCAACCGCATAGCGGCTATAAAGTCATCTTTGTCCCGTTTGCCAATGGCAAGCCCAGCGGTGCGCCACAAGATGTATTGACAGGATTTTTAACTGCAGACGGTAAAGCCAGGGGGCGTCCCGTTGGTGTTGCAGTAGATACTGCTGGTGCGGTATTGGTGGCAGATGATGTAGGCAATATCATCTGGCGGGTAACGGCAAAATAGCCTGGCGACCAACCATGGAATCAAGGTGGCATCCTGCTTTCATTTTGCAGGCTGCCCAGACTATAAGCATACTGACGGGTAAATTCTGCTCCCAGCAAAAATATCTGGGCTGAGTAATACACCCACAGCAAAATGGCGATCATTGATCCTGCCGCACCAAAACTGCTGGCCACGCCGCTATTGCCTATATATAAACCAATCGCAAATTTACCGGCATGGAACAGGCCGGCCGTACCCAGCGCGCCCACCCAGACATCATTCCATGACAGCCGCACTTTCGGCAGCATCTTGAAGATGACGGCAAACAGGCAAGCAATCACCGCAAAGCCGACCATGGCGGACAAAGGCAGAAATACCAGGGAAACGGCAAGCTGGCTGCCGCTCCAGTAATGTTCCAGTGCGGCCAGCACGGCATTGATCACCAGTGACACCAGCATTAAAAATGCCAGCACCAGGATCAGGCCAAAGGATAAAAGACGGGTGCGCAGCAAATGCCAGATGCTGCTATCGGTCTGATGCGGCACTTGCCAGATTTCGTCCAGGCTTTCCTTGAGTTCAGCAAAAACACTGGTGGCACCAACCAGTAACAGCACACTGGCAATGATGGTGGCCAGGCGGCCTTCATCTTCATTACGCGCACCCGCCAGCATGGCCTGTATGGCCTCGGCACTGGTGTGCCCGACCAGACTTTGCAATTGATGGAATAACTGTCCCTGTGCGGCTTGCTTGCCATAAAAAAAACCGGCGATAGCCAATACCAGCACCAGGATGGGTGCCATGGAAAACAGTGTGTAAAAGGCCAGCGCCGCGCCCTTGCTGGCAGCACGGTGGCGTAGCCATTCACTCAGGGTGCGCTGCAAAATGCGGATGATTTCCGGCAGCAGCAAAGGCAAGGCGATGCCACGTTTCAGCAGCGCCCCGAGTGTAGACAGCAAAGGCTTCAGAGTCGTTCGCCGCGTATCACGCGGACCAGTATCATGACGATAGCGATCACCAAAAGGATATGAATAAAGCCACCGATGGTGTAAGCCGACACCATACCCAGCAGCCACATGACAAGTAAGATTACAGCGATGGTATAGAGCATGATTTTTCTTTCTTTAAAATGCGCAATCATTAGAGTTGCGCTCAGGGTTTAAGAGATGCTGACAAGCTCAGATTTACTCTGATGACCTTGCAATTATTGTCTTGCAATTATTACCTTGGTCAGTAAGCCGTATCAACAAATGCGCTTTATCTAAAGTACGCTTGTATCCTGATGGAGCGGCAAATAAGCGTCTGTTCGCCACCGCACGGAAGTCGGGCAGGAAAACGGCCAAAATAAATGTAAGCCAAATCTTACTGGCACATTTTTACCCTGGAATTGTCTGTAACTTTACGCAACAACAGAGCACTTACGCAAAATCGCTCCGGCACAATACGGTGGCCCACAAGGTACTTGCATGAATATGCAGTACCGGGTCGCTGGAGCGGTTTTGTGTAAGTGCTTTGTTTAATCCCGGCCTATGCGATGTACGGACAAACTGATACCTGTTCGACAAGTTCGAACCAGCCTCATGAAACCGCGCTTGCACCAGACAGTGTCATCAAAACTTGGTACGCCAGCGTACAGATCAAGCCCCAATAAAGCGGCAAGCTAGTCAGCATGTGCATCCAATAATAAATCATCATGCCCGTCGTCCCCGCCAGCCCCATCAAACCTGTCGCTCATGTAGCAAGCAAAGTTACCAGTCCCAAGGCTGCCAATGATGCAGCCCCCATGCCTGCCAGCATTAAACAGACTACGCCGGGTGTATTACAATTTTCAGGTACATGGACAGTCTGCCAGCTAGGCAATGTCATGCGTCAGCTGGATTCCCTGCTGATGCGGCATCCAGCTGCAGTGGAACTGGATGGCCAGCAAATACAAAAGATTGACAGTATCACCGCCTGGGTCTTGCAGTCGCGCCTGAAGAAATTGCGTGACAGCGGTGTGCAACTGAAGATGCAAGGCTGGCCTGCGCAATATCAGCAAATGCTGGATGGACTTGGTGAATTGCCGCATGATGCGGCCCCGCTCATTAAAACCCCGGGCATGCTGGAAAAAATCGGCAAGGCCAGTGTAGCCGTAGTCAAAGACAATCTGGCGCTGTTGAGCTTCATAGGTGAAACTGCCGTCAGTCTGCTGGGTTTGTTTACACATCCGCGCCGCTGGCGTGGCCGCACTATCTTGCACAATATCCAGGTGGCCGGTTTTGAAGCGCTGCCCATCGTCGGTGTCACCTCATTCTTGCTGGGTATCGTGATCGCTTATCAGGGCGCAGACCAGCTCAAGCATTACGGCGCGAACATCTTTGTCGTCGAACTGGTTGGCTATGCCATGTTGCGCGAATTTGCACCGCTGATCACCGCCATCATCATCGCCGGTCGTTCCGGTTCTGCCTATGCGGCACAGATAGGCACCATGGTGGTGACAGAAGAAATCGATGCCCTGCAAACCATAGGCATCAAGCCCATAGAATTGCTGGTGCTGCCCAAACTGGTGGCGCTGATGCTGGCTCTGCCGCTACTGACTTTGTTTGCTGACCTGGTTGGTGTCACGGGTGGCATGCTGATGGCCAGTAGCCAGTTGGACGTGGGTACACATGAATTCATGACTCGCTTTGCCACAGAAATCCCTGTCAAGACCCTGCTTATAGGCTTGGGTAAATCGCTGGTGTTTGCTGCTGTGATTGTCATCATCGGCTGTTACCAGGGTTTTCGAACCAAGGGCAATGCCGACAGTGTAGGCCGCCAAACCACGCGCAGTGTAGTGCAGGCGATATTTATCGTGATCGTGCTGGATGCGGTGTTCTCTGTCATCTTCAATTTGCTGGGATTGTAATGACAGAAACTCAGTCCACACCACAGGCTGCGAGCTACGATTATGCTATCGAAATGCAGCAAGTCTGCACCCGCTTTGGCGACAAGGTGGTGCATGAGGGGCTGGACTTGCAGATACGCCGTGGCGAGATTTTTGCGATCGTCGGCGGCAGTGGTTCTGGCAAATCGACCTTGCTGCGCGAAATGATTTTGTTGCATACGCCGGATTCCGGTACGGTCAAGGTACTCGGTTGTGATCTGGCAGGCATCAGCGATGAGCAGGCCAGTTCCTTACGGCAGCGTTGCGGCGTGATGTTTCAAAAAGGCGGCTTGTTTGGCACGCTGACAGTAACAGAAAACATAGGCTTGCCATTACGCGAGCACAGTGACCTGGATGAAGCCAGTATTAATGACATCGCCGCCTGGAAATTGTCGCTCAGTGGCCTCAAGCCAGAATCAGCTGGGTTGTATCCGGCAGAGTTAAGCGGCGGCATGTTGAAACGCGCTGCACTGGCAAGAGCGCTGGCACTGGACCCGGAACTCCTGTTTCTTGATGAGCCGACTGCCGGGCTTGATCCAGCCAGTGCCACCGGCCTGGATACCTTGTTGCGTCACCTGCATACGTTATACCAGCCCACCATCGTGATGATCACCCATGACCTGGATTTGTTATGGCAAGTCACCCACAGGGTGGCAGTGCTGGGCGAGGGCAAGGTGCTGGCGGTGGGTAGCATGGAAGAATTGTCGAAGCTGCAGCACCCCGTCATCCGTACTTATTTTGATGGTGCACGCGGCAGGGCCGCGCAGCAACAAGCCGGGCAAAATCAAGAAAATGAAGCAAATGAAAAACATGAAATCAAAGCAACACAGGAAAATCCATGGAAACCAAAGTAAATTATGCTGCTGTCGGTGCCTTTGTGCTGGCCTTGGGCGCGTTGCTGGTAGCTGCGGTATTGTGGCTGTCAGTCGGTCTGGGCAAGCGCCAGCAAACGACTTTGTATCAATCTGTCGTCAATGAATCCGTGGCGGGCCTGAATCTGGACGCGCCAGTCAAATACCAGGGGGTGAATGTCGGCAAGGTCCGCACCATCAGTCTGGACCCCAGCAATCCGCAACAGGTGCGGCTGGTATTTTCCATTATCACTGGCACACCCATCAAGACTGATACCCAGGCAGTATTGAAAACCCAGGGGCTGACTGGCATCGCCTATGTCGAGTTAAGCGGTGGGTCACCGACCGCGCCACTCTTGCAAGCGACAGAAGGCCAGCCTTATCCACAGATACCGACCAAACCATCTTTAAGTGCCAGGCTGGAAAATGTGCTGAGCGCAGTGCTGGCTAATCTCGATCGTACTGCCGCCAATGTGAATGCCATCCTGAATGATGAAAACCGTGCCGCCTTCAGCAAGATTTTACGTGACACCTCCACCGTCATGGACACGCTGGCCTCGCAGAAAAATGCCATGCGCGTGGCCATCAGCAATGCCGCGATCACTACTACGAATACTGCCCAGGCCAGTGCCAAAATTGATGTTTTATTCCAGCGTATAGGCAAGAGCGCCGACGCAGTGGCAAGCATGGCAGAAAAGGCTGGAAAGGCCAGTGACAGCACCAGAAAAACTGCTGATGAACTGGGTGGCGGCGTGCGCCAGTTGAGCAGTGATACCCTGCCAGAACTGCAAAGGCTGATGGCAGAACTGACGACCTTGTCAGCCTCCATGACCCGTCTCATAGAACAGACAGAGCACAATCCCAGCAGCCTGATCAGAGGGCGACAAACCCCACCGGCAGGGCCGGGTGAAACTAAAGGAGTCACACCATGAAGCAGTTATTGAAACAGTCTTCAACGCAACTGAGCGCGGCCAGTTTGATATCCGCACTGGTAATTGCAACTACAACAACACTCACTGGCTGTTCAGCCCTGCAACCTGCCAATGTGCCACCAATGGCAGTCTACCGACTGGATGCAGTCGCACCCGGCAGTTCGCCAGCACCTGCTACTGCCACGGCCAGCATCCTGGTTGGCAATATCCGTGCTGCTGCCGGTTTTGACACCAGCCGCATGCTCTTCATGCGCCAGCCATACCAGATTGAAGAATTCCAGCAAAGCCAGTGGCAAAAACCACCCGCTGCCATGCTCATGCCCCTGGTTGCCACTGCACTGGAATCCAGTGGCGTCTTCAAGGTCGTCTTGCAGGCTCCCAGCGCTGTATTGACTACATACAGGCTGGATCTGGAAATACTCAGCCTGCAACAAGACTTCAGCAGCATCCCCAGCCGTATTCACTTCAAACTGCGCGCCCATTTATCAGACAGGCAAAACCAGCAGATCATCGCCTGGCGCGAATTCAGCATCAGCATTCCTGCCACCAGTGAAGATGCCTATGGCGGCGTTCTTGCCAGCAACCAGGCAGTGGCCCAGATCTTGCAGCAATTGCGGGTTTTTTGTGTAGAGCAAGTGACACTAGCAGCGCAGGCAAGAAAAAAGCAGCCCTGATATCAGGGCTGCTTCAGTTTTCTTTCTATCCCTATCGTAGCAAGCCTCATGGCTTACTACGATAGTTTGCATCGTTTTCTTCGTGGTTTGCTTCGTAGTTTGCTTGGTAGTTTACTTATTTACGGCAGCACAACAAGCCCACCAGCAAGCCTACAGTTGCTGCAGCGCCCAGGGTGCTCCAGGGATGATCCTTGACATAAGCATCGGTAGATTCTGCGACCTGCTTGCCAGTGGCGACCACTGATGCCTGTGCATCCTGCGTCATCTGCATGGCTGAGTCGACCATCTTCATCCCGCGGGCACGCATGTCATCGGCTTTTTCACCAGTGAGGGCAGCGGCTGCATTAAACAATGCCTGCGCATCTTTGAGTAATACTTTGATGTCTTTATTGACAGATTTGAAATCAGATTCGAGCATGATCGTTACCTTTCAGTGTAGGGGTGGGTATTACAAATTTTGAAGCTGTTTTTGAAGCTGCATTTAGAACTGTTTTTGAAACTGATTACTGCGTTGGTGTTGCCTTTGTTCTTAAGCCAGCAAATCCCTCATATCATCCGCATGTTCCTCTTCCTTCGCCATGATCCCCACCAGCATATGCCGTGTGGTCGGATCACTGTCGCCGATTTTTGCCAGCATCTGCCTGTACGATTCTATGGCCACACGTTCAGCTATCAAATTGGCTTTCAGCATCGCACGTACATCTTCTGCATCATCATATTCAGCATGGCTGCGCGCAGTCAGTGAAGCCGGGTTGAAGTCTGGTTTGCCATTCAACTGGACGATGCGCTCTGCCAGCAAATCGGCATGTGCCTGCTCTTCCATCGCATGTTCCAGGAATTCTGCCTTGATAGGACCGTTGTGCACGCCAGACACTGTGTAATAATGACGCTTGTAGCGCAAGACGCAGACCAGTTCGGTGGCCAGGGCGCCGTTCAGCATATCGATGACTTCTTCGCGGTTGCCTTGATAACCTGCGGTGACAGCACCGTCATCAAGATTTTTGGCTGCTTCGCGGATGGCAGCAGTGTCCATGCCATTGCGGAGATTGCTATTGACTTCATGCATGATGATATTCCGGTTAAATTAAAATAGAGAGAATTCAGAAGGACGATTTTATTCATCCAGGCTTCTCAGCCTCCTTTATATGCCTGGCCAAAAATGACGTCAGTACGCTGGCGTACATAGAGCAATATAGTTTTGCAGTAGGCTATAGGCTGGCAATAAAAAGCAAATCAATATTCATGAAACCCAACAATAAAATATTGCGCATCAGTCTCTGGCTGGTGCTTGGCATCATCAGCCTGACAGCCATTTGTGCGGTGATCTTGCTCAATATGGACTGGAACCGCGCCAAGCCCTGGCTTAACGAACGCACTAGCGAAGCCCTGGGGCGGCCATTCAGCATACGTGGCAATCTGGCGCTGAGTTGGGAAAAACCGCTCAGTGGTCCAGAAACGGCAACTGGCTGGCGCGGCCAAATTCCGTGGCCACATCTGCTGGCGCAGGATATCCATATCGGCCAGCCAGCGGGCATGCCAGAAACAAAACCTGCCTCTGTACCTGCTTCCGCCTCCGTCCAGACAGTGACACCACCAGAAGACATGGCACATATCAATGAAGTGTCTTTTTCGCTGAACCCGCTGGCCCTGCTGGAAAAAAGGCTGGAGATACCCTTGTTGCGTTTCCAGGACAGCAGCCTGTCTTTGCAGCGCTTTGCTGATGGCACAAATAACTGGACCTTCAAGAAAAGCACTTCGTCTTCACCCTGGCGGCTGGAATTGCGAAGATTGGTACTCAGCCAGGGGCAAGTGCATTATATTGACGCCATCCGGCATGCCGACATCACGGCAGATATAGAAAGCCTGACTACCGAAGCCAGTTACGGCATCAGCTGGAAGCTCAAGGGGAAACTGCATGGTGAAGCCATTACTGGCAGCGGCAAGGCCGGAGCCATCCTGAGCTTGCAAAACCAGATCCAGCCTTTCCCCATCATGGCGCAATTGCAAATGGGGCAAACCAAAGTGAGCGTTGAAGGCAGTGTCACCAAGCCCAGCGAGCTGGCTGCAGTAGACATGCGTTTGCAAATATCAGGTAACAGCATGGCGCGGCTGTATCCCTTAACCGGCATAGTCTTGCCTGAAACGCCCGCCTTTAGCACCGCAGGCCATCTTAGTGCCACTCTCGGCAAGATAGACAATCACTGGAAGTATGAAAAATTTACCGGCAAGGTCGGCTCCAGCGACCTGTCTGGCAGCCTGGATTATAAAACCAGAAAAGCGGACAAGTTGCGCCCTCTGTTGCAAGGCAATATGAGTTCTGAAGTATTGCAATCTGCCGATCTGGCCCCGCTGGTCGGTGCCGATTCCAATGCCAACAAACTCAAACGCGGTACAACTGCGGTACAACCAGGTGACAAACTCTTGCCAGTAGAAGCCTTTCGTACCGAGCGCTGGCGCAGCATCGATGCAGACGTGAATTTAAGTGCCGCCAAACTGATACGTGAAAAAGTACTGCCCATACATAAGCTGCAAACCAGGCTGATTTTGAAAGATGGCGTGATCACCATGTTGCCATTGAGTTTCGAGCTGGCTGGTGGTCAACTGCAGGCACATATCACACTGGATGGTAATGGTGGAGGCAGTAGCAAGGATAAAGACAAGGATAACAGCAAGGATAAAGATAGTGATGCAGTCCAGGCACAAGCCATCCATGCAAAAATGCGGGTTACTGCAAGACATGTACAATTGCAAAAATTCATACCCACACTTGCCGCATCAAAGTTGACCGTGGGCGAGATCAATGCAGATGCAAACCTCACCGCTACCGGTAATTCTGTGGCTGTCCTGCTGGGTTCATCCAATGGTGAATTGAGCAGCATGATAGACCATGGTTCAGTCAGCAAGCTCTTGCTGGAAGAAATGGGACTGAATATCGGCAATGTCATCCTGACCCGTTTGTCCGGCGATAAACAGGTCAAACTGAATTGCATGCTGGCAGATTTTGCGGTTACCAACGGGCAAATGAATGCACGCAGTTTTTTGATTGATACTGACGAAGCGCTGATAGACATCACAGGCAGTATCAATATGCAGAAGGAAGATTTGAACCTGACCATCAAGCCCAATAGCAAAGGCTTGCGCGTACTGTCCTTGCGTGCGCCACTGTATGTGCGCGGGACATTCTTACATCCCCAGATATCAATCGATAAAGGCGTGATGGCCTTGCGTGCCGGTGGTGCGATAGGCCTGGCACTGCTGAGCCCATTCGCGGCTTTGCTGCCATTGGTGAATACCGGGCCTGATCAACCTAGTGGTTGTGGCAACTTGTTGAAAGCCGGAAAAAAATAGCAGCCTTTTTAAAGACTGCTATTTTTGATATTCCTGAAATTTCCTGATATTTTTGATGACAGGTATTGCCATCAATATCGACTGGTCCTGATCATGGTCGCTACTTCACGTGTCTCGGCAAGCACTTCATTGACTGCCATTTGCAGCGTGTACTTTGCTTCTTCCGCTTCACGTACTGGTTCTGGTGTGCGGAACAAATGACGGCTGCGTTTGTTGAGGGCCTTTTCATATACCTTGAAGGCAAATTGCATTTCTGTGTAGTCCATGATATTTCTCCTTGCTCTCTGTAAATATTGTCTGAAATCTTGCTTTGAAACTGGCACCGTGTATGTGTTTTTGCAGCGCCGATTAATTTTTTAAAATGATACTGTCTATTTGCAGTCCATTAATTCTTGGCCACAGTTGTTCATGTTTTTGTGCCGTAATGGGTAAGTACAGAATCTACCCAGATTTCATCTGCCATGTCTGGCCATTGATCAGGATCAAAGCCCGGGGCACTTTCAAAATGGCTTTTCTCTATATTCAGGATGAAACGTTTATTGACTGTATCCAGCGTCAGGGCTGACCAGGGTATGGCAAATAATTTTTCGCCTATGCTCAACAATCCACCATGAGCAACAACCGCATAGGCTATTTTTCCTGTGCCCATGTCGAGCATGATTTCCTTGATTTCACCCAAGTGTTCATCCAGATGGTTGACGACATTGTCACCCGTCAGAGTGCGTGCACCCATCACCTCAGGGCCTGGCCCCTGGTGAGCATTGTTGCCCGGGCCCGTATCATAAATGTTGGAATTAATATCAATCATCATCTTTTCCTTCAATAGAGTTGGAGGCTTCAGTATGTGCGCCGTAATCAAGCTGATCAGTTCGATAGCGTACACATGAAGTAAACTTCGCACGGGCTGGAATGGGGTAGAGAACAGAACATAGGGTTCTGGTGGGAACTGGAGGGGAGGATATTTATCCCAGTTGTTATCTCTTGTGATGAAGTAATGCAGGTCTTAATTTTTCAAAAAAATGGCGCTGCGAAAGACTGAGCTTGCAACGCCAATGTGTTCTACTCATCATCTACAAAAACGAAATGCTGCTGTTCATAGATCAGGGTCGTCATCCTGACGCTCGTAATCTGCTGTTGCAGCGCTTCGTCATGCCTTCATACTGTCAGACCGTAGTAGCTGTGTATGGAATCTGCCCAGGCCTGGTTTGCCATATCTGGCCATTGATCAGCGTCAAAGCCGGGAGCATTTTCAAAACGGCTTTTTTCTATATTCAACACAAAGCGTTTGTTAGTAGTATCCAGCGTCAGTGCTGACCATGGTACTGCAAACAGTTTTTCACCTATGGTCAGGATGCCGCCAAACGCCACGACAGCATAGGCAACGCGACCTGTGCGCATGTCAAGCATGATTTCTTTGATGTCACCCAGACTTTCATCAGCCTGGTTGACAACACTGTCGCCAGTGAGAGTGTTGGCACCCATCAGTTCAGGGCCTGGGCCTTTGTGACCATTGCCTGGTTCAATAGGGATATAAGTAGTATCTAACATAATCTTGTCCTTCTGGGTGAGTGGAGGCCTGAGCATGCGCGCTCAAACTGATATGAACAGTTCGATAACACACATAACAAGGATTTATTTTTGCCATCATTTTTCCCACGCATTCACGGTATTCACAGGTTTTTTGTGTAATAACTGTGTACGGAATCTCTCCATGCCTGATCTGCCATATCCGGCCAATTTTCGCTGTCAAAACCCGGGGCATTTTCAAAATATGATTTTGCTATGCCTAGAACAAGGCATTTGTTTACTGTGTCCAGGCTCAATAATGACCATGGTACGGCAAACAGTTTTTCGCCTATACCCAGAACGCCGCCATGCGCGACAACGGCATAGGCAATACTGCCTGTGCGCGTGTTCAACATGATTTCTTTGATGTTGCCAAGATGCTCACCAGCATGGTTGACAAGCTGGTCACCAGTAAGAGTGCTTGCGCCTATCAAATCAGGACCGGGGCCTTTGTGATGATTATTGGAAGGATCAGGGACGTAAGTGTCGTAAGTATTATCAATCAT
Source organism: Undibacterium sp. Ji83W (assembly GCF_049340385.1). NCBI lineage: Bacteria > Pseudomonadati > Pseudomonadota > Betaproteobacteria > Burkholderiales > Oxalobacteraceae > Undibacterium > Undibacterium sp. Ji83W. Next base: position 50,336 of record NZ_JBMPOZ010000018.1, read on the forward strand.
GATGCATCCTCAGAGTGAATGGAGGATATAGCATGCGCGTTCAACTTGACCTGAACAGTTAGATAACACACATAGCAAGAAATTTTTAGAAGATAGCGCGCATATGAAAGCAGCTTGCCTGTCCGGGGAGATTGCGCCTGCCGTTTGCGCCACGCGTTTGAGTTACGCGTTTGAGTTACTTAGCAAGCCAATGTCATTTCAATATGAATGTGAATTCATATTACTGACCGTCAAACATTGCTAAATTTGGTTTTCCATCCGGCAATTATCCTATACCTTCATATCTATCAAGGCGAAAGAAACGCGGCAGGTGTTGTGTCCTGATGCGTTTTTGCTATTTTATTTATTTATAGGAGTTACGCAAAATTGTCCCAGCAAGGCGCAGCGACGAAGACAGTACTTTAAGTACGGCTAGGAGCTGCAACGCAGCTGGGGCGGTTTTGAGTAAGTCCTAATTTGCAAAGATTGATGATTGGGGCAGGGCGATGAAGACAATGCTGAAAACCAAATTCATGCTCGTAATGGGCATCATGAGCGCATTCATGATATTGGTCGGCCTGACAGGGCTGTATGCGATGAGGGCCTCACAGCAGAGTTTTAAAAACCACCATGAAGAGCACACTCAGGGCCTGGAAAAAATCACCAGCATAGACAAATTATTGTCGAGCAATCGCTACGCTATTCTGGCCGCATTAGCTGATCCCATACCAGCGAAATTGCAGATAAGCGCAGACGAGATAGAGCGTGACAAACGTGCGATAGATCAATTGTGGACAGAATTTGTGGCTATGCCCATGTCTACAGAAACGAGAAAAAAAGCGGATGAATTGACACATTTGCGTGCCAGTTTTGATCATGCCGTGACCCTGCCTGCCATCCAGGCTCTACATGACGCTGACACAAGAAAAGCCAAAGAAATCAGCCTGCTGGCAGAACAGCTCAAAGACCCCGTCATCAGCGCCATGAATAGCTTGCGCTCCATGCAATTGGACCTGGCAAAAAAAGAGTATGAAAGTGCTCAAGCCGGATATGCTGCATTGCGTAATCTGATGTTGGCAGCTATCGCCCTGGGTCTTGTACTGGCGGCAGCGCTGGCTTATTTTCTTGTCCATATCATGTATCGTCAACTGGGTGGCGAGCCAGCTTATGCGGCACAGCTAGCCATGCAAATTGCTGACGGTGATCTCGATGTCAGCATCACGCCAGTGGTGCATGAAGAAGCCAGTCTGCTAGCCTCCCTGCAGCAACTGCAAACCGGACTGATAAAAGCCGTCAAGGACATGCGCCTGAACAGCGGCAACATCGCCAGGACATCTGGCCAGATACTGAGTAACAATATAGTTTTGTCTTCACGCATACAGCAGCAGACTGGCTTGCACAAACAAATAACGCTAGCCACCAAAGAGCTGACATCAGCGATGCGTCACAATGGTGAGCAAGCACGTCAGGCCATGCAGCATGTTGATGATGCCAGCGACTTTGCCGTAAAGAGCGGGCAGGCAGCCAGTGGGGCAGTGACAGCCATGACGCAAATCCGGCAGGCATCGGATAAAATTTTCGACAACATCCATGTGATTGATGAGCTGGTCTTCCAGATCGATACCCTGACCTTGAAGGCCACGTTAGAAGACGCGAATGCATCTGATGCAGGGCAGCGCTTTACCGCAATTGCACCCGAAGTGCGCGACCTGGCACTATGCGTTGCCTGTGCAGTCAAGGAAGTAAAAAAACTGCTCAATGAATCTCGTGAAAAACTGGATGACGGCAGCAAGCTGATCAGCCAGAGCAATGTGGGCACCGAGCAAATGCTCGCTGCCATGCAGGACATCAACAGCTTGATGGAAGAAATTAATACCTCCGCCAAAAAACAGGAAGCCAGCATCAGGCAAATCAAGCATGCCGTCAGTGACATGGACTATGCAAACCGTAAAGATGCAGTCCTGCTGGGGGTAGCCACCACCGCCACCAAGTTGCTGGAACAGCAGGCAACTCATCTGGCGCAAATCGGTAGTGGCTTCAAACTGGGTACTACACATAGGCCGCAGACGCAATTGCAAGTTGTCGGCAAAGTTGCACCTGAGAATGCGCTACCCAAACGTCCCAACTTGCGTCTTGTGCGTCCGTAACTCTAGATACAATCTGTAGGGTGCGCCGTGCGCACCATCGTGTCAAAACGTATATGTCCCTGAAAACGCGAGACGGTGCGCGCGACGCACCCTACTGCGTTATTAATTAATTTTAAAAATAGCTTGCAAATAAATAGTGCGCTATTTAAAATGCAAAGCATGAAGACCGCAACCAATAAAACTGCACCAACGCCGCAACTGGGTGACCAGCTTTGTTTTGCCCTGTATTCGACTTCACTGGCGATGAACAAGCTGTACCGCAAGTTGCTCAAGCAAATGGGGATTACCTATTCACAGTATCTGGTGCTGATGGTCTTGTGGGAGCAGGATGAACAGACCGTCAACGACATAGGCGAGCGCCTGATACTCGACTCGGCCACACTGACGCCTTTGCTCAAACGCATGGAGGCACAGGAGTTGGTCACCAGGATCAGGTCAGCAGCAGATGAACGCCAGGTGATTATTTCGCTGACCAAAACTGGTAGTGATTTACGCAAGCAGGCAGCGACTTTGCCTACTTCGGTATTGTGTGCGACAGAGTGTTCTGCCGACGAGGCACGCGATCTGAAGCAAGAGATATTGGCCCTGCGTGCAGCTTTGATGAAGAATGTTTGAGATGAACGACTGAGTGCTTAAGTTACTTATTTTCTTGAACAATATGTCTTAAGCAATATGTCTTGAGTAATGAATTTTGCTCTGCAGCTTACGAGCTCAGGCTGGCATAAATTCCAGGTCGGAATTGGTATAAGTGTATTCATGCAGGAGAGCAGTTTTAGTATTTTTAGTTTTGTGAAATATATAGTGCGCTATTTAATGGTGTATTTATTTTCGTTAAAAATGGTAGGGTGCACTGTGCGCACCTCCCTGATTTTCTAAAGCGCTCAAGAGATAAAGGCTTCGTACATAGCAGCAGGTACATGCATCGGAAAATGGTGCGCATGGCGCACCCTACCAGGCGCAGGCCATGCTTCATCTTGCAATCCAAGGTAAGTAAAGCCGTAAAAGGATTTACATATGAACTGCGGAGACAGACAGCATACACTAGTCCAGTGCATCGTTTTGCGTTCAGGAAATGTCGTAAATATATAGCGCACTATTTAATTGTTAGATATTTAAATGCAATAAGCGGCCAGGAGAAAACCATCCGGCGATCAGAAGTAAAACCTGTTTTGTAGCACCCCTAAAGGCAGTAATCACGCTGCCATCACATGAAAAGGAAATGACCATGTCACACTTGAAATCGCTCCTCGCTACAACTGCCATCAGCCTGTCCGTCAGCAATGCTTTTGCGGCAGGCAGCCCCGGTGTCGAACCCACTACGCAAGCCTTCTTGCAGGCGCTGGAAGCCGGTGGCGGCAAACCGCTGGAACAATTATCGGTGGCCGATGCACGTAGCGTACTGGTGGGTGCGCAAGCTGGCGTCAAGCTCATATTGCCTGCTGCCGACGTATCTGAAAAAACCATCAAGGTCGATGGTGGTGACATCAAGCTGACTATCGTACGTCCCGCTGGTGTCAAAAAAACTTTGCCGGGTTTTATGTTCTTCCATGGTGGTGGCTGGGTGCTGGGTGACTATCCTACGCATGAAAGACTGGTACGTGACCTGGTGGCAGAATCCGGTGCTGTCGCCATCTTCGTCAACTACACACCATCACCAGAAGCTGGCTACGGCGTCGCCATCAAACAAGCTTACGCCGCGACTAAATGGGTGGCCGAACACGGCAAGGAAATCCAGGTCGATGGCAGCCGCCTGGCGGTTGCAGGTAATAGCGTAGGCGGCAATATGGCTGCAGTGGTCAGCCTGATGGCCAAGGACAAGGGCGGCCCCAAACTGCGTTCACAAATCCTGCTGTGGCCAGTGACGGATGCGGATTTCAATAATGACTCCTACCAGCAATTTGCCGACGGCCACTTCCTGACCCGCAATATGATGAAATGGTTCTGGGATAATTACACGACAGACGCTGCCAAACGCCAGGAGATCTACGCATCCCCTCTGCGCGCCACGACCGGGCAACTGACAGGCTTGCCAGCAACCCTGATACAAACCGCAGAGTTCGACGTCCTGCGCGACGAAGGCGAAGCCTATGGCCGCAAACTTGATGCCGCAGGCGTTAAAGTGACGACCGTACGCTACAAGGGCATGATCCATGATTTTGGTTTATTGAATGTGCTGGCGAAGGTACCAGCAGTGCGCTCGGCGATGTCGCAGGCCGGTGGGGAGTTGAAGGCGAGTTTGAAGTAAGGGATATTTGAACGTCGGTAATTCTGTAGGTTGGGCCGGGCCTCGCCAGGCTACGCTTCACCAGTCCAACACTGGGCGGTTGACTAACGTATACGTTTATCATAGGCCCAGTGTTGGGCTGATAACCCGTAGCCCAACCTACAAGCTGCTAGCGTCCCCTTAAAACCTCGGTGATTCCTCTGTGTCTCTGTGCCTCTGTGGTGAGATTTTTGGTTTTCTTAAAAACACCAACAAACTCACCGCTTAATCACCGCTTAATCACCGCTTAAACGCCAACAACAAAACCCCGCCTGCCACCATTCCTATGCCCGCCCATTCTCGCAAGGATGGCCGTTCGTCCAAAAACGCAAAAGCAAACACCGCCACCAGCACCAGGCTGAATTTATCGACAGGCGCGACCTTGGACGCATCCCCCAGCTTCAAGGCGCGAAAATAACATACCCACGATGCCCCTGTCGCCAGGCCAGATAAAGTCAGAAACAGCCAGGTCTTGCCAGATAACGCCAGCGGGTTGGCCCACTTGCCGGTGTAGGCTACAAACAAGGCCAGGACCACGATGATGATGGCAGTACGGATCAGCGTGGCCAGGTCAGAGTCGACCCCCTGTATGCCTATCTTGGCAAAAATCGCCGTCATGGCGGCAAACACGGCTGACAGTGCAGCCCAATAAAACCAGGCGTTTGATGTCGTCATTTATTATCCTTGGTTTTTGTTCTTGCCAACAATCATTCCAATCAAGCCAATCAAGCCAATCAAGTCTTTGATTCAACAACATCCAGTTTATAAAAACCAGCCACCGGATCATTTTGCACGGTTGCCGCGGTAATCGTCGTACTCTCATCGCTGAATGCGACTGGTTCCAGGGTGATGCCATTGATGACAGCCTGCACGGTATAGCCGGGGCCGGTTCGCAAATTCAATGCAGTAAAGCCGCGCTCCTGGGTGATTTCCTGCTCGAACAAGCCATGCATTTGTATGATAAAGCTGACCGGCGGAGTGCAGGTCTTGTATAGCTGCATGAAGGGCGGTTTGCTGCTACCTGTTTCCACCAGGCGCAAGACATAGGATTTGTTTTCCAGGTCCTGGTCTATCTGCGCGACATAGGCAGCAGTGTCATTCAATTGCATCCTGTCAGAGGCGTATTCTGTATTCAGAAAATTTGCCCTGGCGATGATGGTACCTATCATATCGGTCTGGATTTCCAGCTTGCCGTTTCCACCCAGACGTGTCCAGTGGGCAATGACGAGATCACCTTTGCTGATGGTAAAAAAAGCTTCGTAGCCAGTATTGTTGACGACAGTGATGGTCATGGGAAACTCCTTGCTGAAGATGGGCAGGCTGGGGAAGCTTTATTCTACATTGTAAATTATTCAAGGCGAACTGGCTTCTTCCCCTTGAAGGGAGAGAGATTTACTGGCCAGTCTCCATCGCCAGGGACTGCCCCCATATTTACAAATATTTAACTATGCCGATTTTCTATTGGTCACTCTTGAAATGCATCTAGACCGCTCCTTTTCATCGTTGTTAAGGTAATCCTCTGCCGACTTGTCAGTTGCGGCAGACCGATACGACAGATCTTCGGTAAAGCTTGAAATAATTGACATCAAAAAATATAAGCATAATTGTGGAGGAAGACATGAAGGACCATACAGTGTTGAAGAAAAACGCAGTCGTAGCAAGTGTTGCGCATCTGGTGGCGCAATTGGCAAAATGCTCAAATAGATATCTTGCAAGCTCGGCGCTCCTGTTTGCGCTCAGCGCCTGCGGTGGTGGAGGTGGGGCTGGCAGTACATCCAGTCTCAATACACCTGCGCCACCCAATGCTGGTTCTGCTGTGGCGACTGCTCGCGAAACGGTGCTAGGTACCGGCTTTGTCGAACTCGATGTCAGTGCAAGTAACCGGGTCGTATACTTGTCCACTTCAATGACGGTTCCGCCGAAGCCACCAGCCACAGGCACACTGTTTCTCTGGCCCGGACTGCAGCCAGGCGGAGCCAACTACATGCCTATCGACAATGGCGTTTTGCAGCCTGTGCTCACCTGGGGTCGTTCATGCGCGCCAGGAAACCAGCCAGTGTCGTATTCAAGCTGGTGGATATCGGCACAATACGTTAACACGGTGGGGCAAGCGACGAACTTTACAGGTTGCCAGGGTGGCTCAACGATGGCAGTCGATGTCGGCGATCAATTGAACATATGGATGTATTTGCGCGGCACGATATGGACTCAATACATCCAGAATGTACGGACAGGAAAATCTGTTAGCTATGACATAGACTTGCATGGTCAATCGCAGAATCGCAATATTTTCATGATAGAGTCGTATGGCCTGAGGCCAGCCGTCGAAGTGACATTCACCAACACGTTTATCCAGTTCGCCAATCCGGAAGCGAGCGCCTGCCGGATCAACCGGCGTGGGCTCAATGACACGGTGTCTGCACCTGTCTACTATGGTGACAATTACTGCTATGTGCAAAACATGACTTTACGTTCCTGGTAGTGCCTGATCAGGAAAAAAAGATGTCTGCGGTCGCGCAGTGTGGCCCTAGACATTTGCGCACAGATGTGGGCAGTCTTGATGCACACTGGCGTTTCCGGCTGGGTGCGCCTGGCCAGGCCCCCCGGCTAGGTGCTCACGGCTAGGCGCCCCCGGCTAGGCGCCCCCAGCTAGGCGCTCCCATGCATATACAAAGCCGTGCGCATTTGCCTGACTTCTTCCAGGGGGCTGCGGCCAAACAGGCGTTTGAATTCGCGGCTGAATTGCGAGCTGCTTTCATATCCCACGGTGTTTGATGCGGTATAGGCATTCATGCCTGAACGTATCATCAGCAAGCGCGCCTTGTGCAGGCGCATGGCCTTGATGTACTGGATAGGGGTGGTGCTGGTCACCTGCTTGAAATGCAGATGAAAGGAAGGCAGGCTCATACCCGATTCACGCGCCAGGCTATCGACATCAAGCTTGTCGCTAAAACCCTCATGTATCTTGCGCAGGGCACGGGTGATTTTCTGGAAATGGCTGCCCTGGCTTAGCGCTGCCCGCATGGCTGCACCTTGCTCACCCATGAGGATGCGGAAATAAATTTCGCGCACGATGGCAGGTGCCAGTATCTTTGCTTCCAGCGGCGACGCCAAAGCCTGCAGCAGACGCAATGCGGCATCTGCCAAAGTATCATCGACCCGTGTGGCATACATGAAGGCTGCTGTGGCATCGGTGCTGGCGGGCTGTGCAAGCTGGCTCTCTTCAACGGCCAGTGCCAGCTCTGCCGCCAGTGTTTGCTGTATGCCGACATGGATGCCCAGCAAGGGTTGATCTGGCGTGGCCTCGGTATCTGCTTCAAATGGCATGGGCGCAGATACCACCAGATACTGCCGGGCATCATAGACAAACATCGCATCACCCAGATAGGCACGCTTGCGCCCCTGGACGATGATGCAGATACAGGGTTCATACATGACAGGCGTGCGGCTAAATGCCTGGTTACTGCGCATGAAATGCACATAGTCCAGGGCAGATGCAGTAAAGCCTTCTTGCGGTGCCATATTGGCTACCATGCTTGCCAGCTTCTGGTTGATGTCGTCCTTGTTTTGCATAGGCGAGATGAGCGGGAGTAGAAATAGGAATAGAAATAGGAATGGGCATTCATCATAGCAATAATCTGAGGTCATTTGCATGCCGCAATAGGATTAGGCAAGAATCAGAAAGTTTCCGGCATTCAGTTCATGGCGTTATTTACCTATCATGGCTTCATTCCTGCAAACCGCGGGCAACCACTGAAAGCTAAATCATGAAACAAAAAACCTGGTTAATTACTGGTGCCACCCGTGGCATAGGCGCAGCCATTGCCAAGGCAGCACTCGATAGCGGCGACAAGGTTGTCGTCACTGGCCGCGATATCAGCAAACTGCAAACCCAGTTTGCCAGCTATGGCGACAAACTGCTGGCACTGACACTGGATGTCAACGACGAAGCCCAGGCACAAGCCGCAGTCAAGGCAGCATGCGCCCAGTTTGGCAGTCTTGATGTGCTGGTCAACAATGCTGGCTACGGCCAACTCGGCCTGTTTGAAGAAATCAGCACTACAGAAATCCGCCAGCAGTTCGATACCAATGTCTATGGCAGCATGAACATGGCACGCGCTGTCTTGCCTGTCATGCGCGAACAAAGGCGCGGGCATATCTTCAACCTGTCATCGATAGGTGGCATCGCCGGTTTTGAAAGTGCATCTGTGTATTGCGCCAGCAAGTTTGCCATAGAAGGATTCTCAGAATCACTGGCGCTGGAAGTAGCACGCTTCGGTATCCACATCACTATTGTCGAACCCGGCTTCTTCCGCACCGACTTCCTCGACCAGACATCGGTACGTTATGGCGACAAGACAATAGCCGACTATGCCAATAGTGGCATCAACAGCCGCGAGAGCTATGCCAGCTACAACCACCAGCAAGCCGGTGACCCCGTCAAGCTCGGCGCAGCGGTGGTGAGCATCAGCAATATGGCCCAGCCACCATTGCGTTATGCGGCTGGTTCAGACGCCATAGAGATCGTCGGTGCCAGCCTGGAAAAACATCAGCAAGAGTTGCAGCAATGGCGGGTGTTGTCAGTCTCAACTGATGGGGATTTTGCGTAATCTTTATCGCGGTAGCGTGCAGGCTTTGTCCACTACATGCTGTTAATGATGGTTTTTAAAAAAGACCAAAAATCTCACCACAGAGACACGGAGACACAGAGACACAGAGCAAGAACAGAAGAAGCTTTCTGGGAGGTCGTATGTGTGCGACGGACAAGCAGGGCGCGTCGTACGCACCGTTAAAGACACTGTGCCATCTCTGTGTCTCCGCGTCTCTGTGTTGAGTGGTCTTTAAGTTTTCAGCCGGGCAAGGTGCGCACGGCGCACCCTGCAAAAATGTCGCTGTCTATCTGAAAAAACCTTTCAACTTTGTCATGCCAATAAAATGTGACATACTGGCACTGTGCTGTCGTGTAACAGTGACCAGGGAGAGGGTGGATGCAGCTTGCTTCATATCTATCAGCGCGTGCAGGAAAGTGGATCAAGGGTATTGCCCTGGCCGCCAGCCTGCTTGCCAGTGGCATGATTCTGGCTGCTGGTCAGGCTGCCAGCGAGATCAACTGGTATGTCTTTCCGCTGCCCCCTCTGTATATTCCCGAGGGGCCGGGCAAGGGCGAGGGTATCGTTGACCTGGCCTTGCAACGCCATCTCATCCCCAATTTGCCAGGCTACCAGCACAAATTCATCAATGTCCCGCTCAAGCGCCTTGAACTGATGCTCAAGGATGAAAGCAATGCCTGCGCCCTGGGTCTGTTTAAAAATGCCGAACGCGAAAAAACCATGGTTTTTTCCACTCCATTTTTTGCCCAGATACCACCCGGTGCCATGATCCCGCGTGCCCAGATTGCACAACTGCGTCCCTACCTGGGCGCGGGCGATAAACTCAACTTGAGCAAGCTGCTGGAAGATGAAGTCCTGACCGTCGGCGTACAAAGCGGCCGCAGTTATGGCGCAGCAGTTGATGAACTGCTACTCGCTCACAAAGGCAAGAAAAGCATCTTCCTCAACAGCGCGCCGAATGCGGCAAAAAGCCTGTTCCAGATGAATGCCATGGGCCGTGTCAACCTGATGCTGGGCTACCCGTATGAAGCCAATTTCCTCAATAGCCGCGATAGTGCTGATTTCGTCGACCTGAAATTTTATCCGCTGCAAGAACAGCCCGCTTTTTTGCTGGGCTATGCTGCATGTTCCAAGAGCCCCTTCGGCGAGCAGGTCATAGAACAGACCAATGCCGTCCTCGCACGTCGTGAAATTCTGGAAGCAATCGCCTCTTATTATGAAGGCTGGCTGCCGGAAGATGCACATGCATTGGCGCGTCAGGTATTTAATCAGGCTTTTTCTGTCAAACCCAGGGTACGTAAATAGTCAGGCTGGCAGAATGCTACAATCCGGCATTCAAGCAAATGGCGTTAACAGAGCTTCATTTCGCCAATTCCAGCTAATTTTAGTCTAGTCCTGTGTTTCACCAGAGAGTGGCGTTGCCAGCATGGAAGGGCGGGTGATGAATGCCTCATACCATGCTGTCAATTTGGGGCGTTGATCCCTGAAACCGGGTAGCTCACGAAATTCCAGCCAGCTTAGTGCAGTTGCTACCGCAATGTGGCCGACATGGACTGGGCCATCCACATCTAACTCTTGTTCCAGCCAGTCATAACTGGCCAGCAATTTTTCTGTGTGTCCGTCACGCAGCGGAGGGTAGCGCAAGGCCTCAGGGCGGCGCGTGGTTTCCCAGCGCACGGCAATGCCAGAATCTGCCATGCCCTTGGCCACCGCCTGCACCCGCAAGGCATGCCAGCGTGCTTCGCCCTGTGGGGGAATCAACGGCCTGCCCGCGTTCAGGGTATCCAGATATTCGCAAATTACATCAGAATCAAACAGCGGCGGCAAGCCAGGTCGCAGCAGCACTGGCACCTTGCCCAAAGGGTTTTGAGCATATACAGCTTCATTGCGATTGGTAGGGCTGGTTTCATGGTGGATGACTTCGATTTGCCCGGCCAGACCGGCTTCATGGGCAAACACCAGGGCTTTGCGCGCATACGGTGAATGTGTTTGGTAGAGTAATTGCATGAGGTGCTTCCTGAAGTTGATTGAAGTGAATAGATTAAGAAAGGCTTGTCGCATGACCAGTCTGAGTAAAAATGTTAATTCAGGAAAGCTGATTTTTTTTCGCGTTTGCAGGCATGATTACGCGTTTTTTTTGCAAATTGACGAAAAATTGTGATCTGTTCTCATTGTCGATTTACTTTGTGGTACAGATGCAAATGAAACATGGTCATTGGCATGCATCAATTTATCTTGTCTCACCCATGCCTCTTGCATATACTAAGCCAACACCATAACCATATCGGGAGACACCATGAAGCGACGCGCACTGATTTTCCTGGCTTTGTTAAGTTCCATGATTGTTCCGAATGCCTATGCCGACAGCCCCGCTGATGCCATTGATATGGTTGAAAAAGGACTGGCCTATGTCAAGAAAAACAGTGTTGAAGCACTCATCAAAGAAGTCAATAACAAAAACCCGGAATTCATCAAAGGCGACCTCTATCTGGTCGTGCGCAGCCTCGATGGCACCACTCTCGCTCACCCCGTCAATCCCAAGCTGGTAGGAAAAAACATGCTGGTGTTGCCAGATGCTGACGGCAAATTCTTCCGCAAGGAGATTGTCGAAGGCGCAAAAGCCAAGGGTAAAGGCTGGGTCGATTACCGCTACAATAACCCCGTCACCAAGCAACTGGAAAACAAATCCACTTACTATGTACGCAGCGGCGAATACACGCTGGAAGCGGGGATTTATAAGGGTAATTAATGCAGACAATGCGTCCTGCGGTCTTGCTATGTTCTGAGGGTGCAGGTGGAGATGCCGTGATTCAGTAGGGTGCGCCATGCGCACCGCTCTCTGCATATATCTATGGAAATTCTGTTGCGCATGGCGCACCCTACAAGAAATTGATCACCAATCTCTGAGTCACGTTGCAACGTGGCTTACGGCTCGTAGGATGCGTTGCACTGCGCCGTTTCAGGGACGTAGTGCTTGTAATGCGCCCTGTGGTCCTACGACACTGTCCTGAACTCACTTATCACCAGACGTACGCTGTCTATTCCGCTACGCTGTATGCTATTGGTAACCGATACCAGGCTCGCGTGACTGGTCATGAAGGATGGTTTCAAGTACACCACTGGTGGTAACGTTTCGGTCTTGCTTATCTGCGACAAGCGGGTTTGCATTTCCTCAAGAGATACCACATGCCCATCCCACAATATGCTGTCATCAAAGTCTATCGTGATTTTTGTAAAAGATATTTCTGCCATACAGTCGCAGCTGACATTGAGCAGGGTTGGCAATTTCCATAGCAAAATATCCCGCTGACGTGGAATGCCAGCGATCAATACCATCAGTACAACCAGAATGACGCCAATAAATGGCGTCATATTCATGCCCAATAAGCGATCAGTGTCTTGGTCTTGTTTGACTGAAGTAGAAAACCCCATGATGGCATCCTGGTGGCGGTGTGTTGCCTTAGCATTACATTAATCTGATCAGGATGCAAGTAGCTGGTGTATCCATTACGCCTACAGCCACGTGCATCCTGCTCTACTGTGGGAAGGAGTCGCTCTTAATCAGCTTCCATTTTTACTTTGCGTGTCTTGATGGTGAAAAAATTTTCTTCCTCTTTTGCATGTGCATCAAAAGAGTATTTGAAGTTGATGATGATGTCCGGCATGTCCTGAAAAGCTTCATAAGCAGTAAATTTACCTTTGAGTTCTTCAATTTCCATCGCTTTGCCAAAAAAGCTCGTGCTTCCCGCCATGCATGACAGTGCCCTGGTGATATTTGCTGCCATGAATTCGCCTGAGCTGTTTTGACTTAACCAGTTGCAGAATGTGCGGCTTTTGTCGTCTGGTGCGTCCTGCTTGCATACTTTTTGATAGGAGAGGATGTCAACTTTGCGGATAAAGAAGGTGACACTGCGGCTCTGGTCGATTGCCAAGTCTGTTGAAAATGCTTTTAGCTGTTCGCAGAAAGCGGGGTCCGATTTGTTGCCAGCGTTAGCGTTGATGCTTGAGAGTGCGCACAAGAGCAAGCACGAACATAGTTTGCTTGAAAATTTCATATTGGTAGCCCACTTATGTCTTTGATGCTGATGCAAAGATGCTGCGGCAAAGCTTGTATGGAAAGTATCAGGGTTTTATGCAAAAGGTATTCAAAATAAAGCCCTCAACTGAGATGAACTCAATCAGAGGGCATTTGCAGCATGCTGATGTTTTTAAGCTTACTTGACCACCACAGGCAAATCACCATTACTGGCTGGTGAAGCTGATACTTCCACATCAGCCGCTACGCTGGCAGAGACTGATGTTTGCTCCGTGGCAGATGCGGCAGCATTTTCTGTGCTGGCTGTAGTGATGGTGTCAGCCAGGTTTTTTTGTGTTTGCACTGTGGCGAGCTGGAAAGGTACACCGTTGGCCAGCAATTGTTTTTTCTCTGCTGGTAATTGCTGGTACAGCTCCCATTGTTTGGTTTTTTGGGTAGCTTCGATTTTTTTGGCTTGCGAGTAGTTCAGACGGGCGATCTGTTTTTGCTCCGGGCTGAGTTGCGCCCACAGTTCCATGCGTTTTTGTATGCGCTTTTGCTCTTCAGGTTTCAGGCTGACGTAGCGGTCTGCAATGGTGGCCCACTTGGCTTTATTCTTGTCGTCCAGTTTGTCCCACTGCGACAGCAGGGGCAGCAAAACCTGTTGTTGCGCAGGGTTCAACTGCTTCCAGTCTGATTTGCCAGGCAGGCGGGAGGCTGGTTTGGTATTGACTGGGGTCAGTTTGGCAGCGTTTGTGGCCTGCAGGCTGGCAACATTAGCTTGTGTGGTCGCATTGATATTAAAAAACAGCAGCCCGGCCAATGCTGCAATACCTGTTATGCCCACCAGACCGCTGAGGCTGGTCAATTCTATGGTTTTGTTCACTGGTTTCATGAAACTACTCTCGAAGAAAGACTGCGATATCCGCATTCTAATCTTCATTTGGGTTTTCGTCAGTATCATGAGGTAGAAGCTGGCGGTTTAATTAGTTGGCTGAATCAATCAATGTGATAACGGTGATAGTTCTGTGGGGCGTTATAGTGCACTCTGCTGATCTTCCCTGATTTTTCAGAATGCGGTATTACGCCAGAACTGCCCGGTGACTTGGTCGCAATTGCTCATGATTAATTGATTGTTCTTGCCATCATTGATGATGTCGAGGCACATGTTTTCGCCAGAAAAAGTATTTTTCAGTTTTGCATATTTGCGCTCAGAGCTGGCCTCGAATTTCCAGGATTGGCCGCTGAAGTTGCCGCACGCAGACATGACGGGTTGATTGTTTTTCCCATCATTGATGATGTCCAGGCACATGGCCGGGCCAGAAAAATCGTTTTGCAATTTGAAATATCCGGCTTCATCAGTGCTGACCAATTGCCAGACCTGGCCAGTATAGCTACCGCAATTCGCCATGGTGGGCGTTTTGTTTAGTCCGTCGTTGATAATGTCCAGGCAGGTGTTTGCGCCGGTAAAACGGGTTTTCAAGCGAAAATCCCTGCTTTGCGCAAAACTTTCTGGGGCAGAGGTGAGCAGGATGGAAAAAAGGATAGTGTAGAGGGCCAAAGTACTGATGCCAAATGTGTTGATTTTCATTTTAAGATTTATATTGTGAATGAAATTACAAATCGATCTCTTGCGATTCTGAACAAGCAGTTTTGAGCGCTTGATGATGTAATCGAGCGTAATCGAGCGTAATCGAGCGTAATTGAACGCCATTGAACAATTCAATGATAGCTAATGAGCAATGAGTTTGTGCGTAACAAATAGTGTGATTTGCGTAACGCAATCTACGTATGTCCGTTAATTCCATCCACTGTATTTCTGTGCTGGGCTTGCCGGTCTGATGTATTTTTCTGCGACTCTGTGTTGAGCTTTCAGATCCTGCTCATTTCATCAAAGGCATCCACTTCCAATTGCCAGGCACGTGCTTGTTCACGCAGCCAGTCAGTAAAGGCGCGCACTTCGGGCAGCCCGGCACTGTCTTCCCGCAAGACCATGAGATTGTCACGCGGGGTAGGGCAGATGGTATCGCTAGCCAGTACCAGGCTGCCAGCTTGCAGGCGACGCCAGGCTATTGAGAGACGGCCAAGGGCGATGCCCTGGCTGTGCTGGGCGGCTTCCAGCAAGACATCGGCATCATTGTATGCCTGACCCTGCAAAGTGAAATCTTCTGGCAGGCCAGCGGCGGCCAGCCAGTTTGCCGGGTCCAGCGACAGATGTTGCAGCATGGCTGATGCGGGCCACAGGCGCGCATCTGTACCCAGCCTGGTTTTGAGTTCTGGCGAAGTCACGGCCAGCAGACGGTCGGTGAACAGGGTTTCGCAAATCTGGTCTGTGCTTTGCCTGGCACCATGGCGTATCGCCACCATGGCCACGCGCGGGGCGGCGCGCACCAGGGCATAGTCGGTATCGATGATCAGACGTATATGCGGATGGGCAGCGCTAAAGCTGGCCAGCCGTGGTAGCAGCCATTCTTTGGCAATCGACGCCAGGGTGGTGATGTGCAGGGTTTTTTGCGTGGCATCTGCCGGTGGGTAAATGGCCTGGTGCAGGGCAGACAAAGGGCCAGCCAGGCGCGTCAGCAGGGCTGCACCATCGTCCGTCAGGCTGACCCTGGGGCCATTACGCTTGAACAGGGTCAGGCTGCTCCAGTCTTCCAGTTGGCGTATCTGGCGGCTGATGGCACCGGGCGTCAGGCTCAGTTCATCTGCAGCACGGCTGAAACTGCCCAGGCGTGAGGCTGCCTCAAAGGCTTGCAGCGTGAACAGGGGCGGCAGTTTTCCTTGCATATTGAATTTTCCTCACTTTCATATTGCGAAAGTATCGTTTTTTGTCTGCCTATATTACGACAATAATTGGGGCATCGAAACTTGGCAGAGGAAAGACCATGCGGGCAATCATCGTGAATCAGTTCGGCGGGCCTGGGCAACTACAACTGCAAGAGGTATCTGCACCCACTGGCGAGGTCATCGTCAATGCTGCCTGGGCGGGCGTGAATTTTGTTGATATCTATCAGCGTGAAGGCCGTTACCCCGGCGTGAAACAGCCCTGGCCCATGGGCATAGAGGGCACGGGCATCATCGCGCAAGCGCCGGCAAACAGTAACTGGCGCGCAGGTGACCGGGTGGCCTATACCACCGGCGTGCAAGGCACCTATGCAGGCCAGGTAGCCGTGCCTGCCGCCAACCTGATACGCATACCGGATGACGTGAGCCTGCGTGATGCCTGCTCTACCATGGAACACGGCCTGACAGCCATCATGCTGCTTGATGATGTGGCGCGCCTGCCTGCAACAGGATCAGTACTGGTGCATGCTGCGGCTGGAGGTGTTGGCGGCTGGCTGGTACAATTGCTGGTGGCACGCGGCTTGACAGTATTCGGCACGGCATCGTCTGCCAGCAAGGCTGACTGGTTGCGTAGCGTTGGTGCGCAGCCGGTGTCGTATGAAGACGACAAAGACTGGGTCGTCCATGTGCGCGATAAAACCCAGGGGCGTGGTGTAGCTGTGGTGTTTGATTCCGTCGGTAAAAGCACCTTCACCCAGAGTCTGGATGTCGTCGCCCCTTGCGGCCATGTCATCCTGTTTGGCGCAGCCAGCGGCCAGCCTGATCCTGTCGATGTCTTGCAACTCATGAAAAAGAGCATCACTCTGACGCGCCCGGTCTTGCCGCATTACCTGAACACATCTGCAGCCTTGCAGGAGCATGCAAGCAAGGTGTTTGATTGCCTGAGCAACGGCACGGTCAAGTTGCGCATCCATGCTGAATATGCGCTGGCAGATGTCGCACAAGCCCATGCTGCACTGGCAGAACGCGGCACGCAAGGCAAGCTTTTATTATCGATTAATTCCACCCTCGCTTAAGACATAAGAGAAACAAGATCATGACTACCATCTCAAAAAAACTGCAAGAACTCGGTCACACCCTGCCTCCTGTCAAGGCACCGGCAGCAAATTACCTTAGCTATACCCTGCAGGGTAACCAGCTCATCATCGCCGGGCAAATCGGCAATCCGGGCACGGCCAAAGGTGGCGTGCTTGGTGCAGGCGGCTCAGTTGAGGCCGCGCACAAAGAAGCTGAAATGGCGGCACTGCGTCTGTTGGCTGTTATTGATGCTGTCACAGGTGGAGATATCACGCGCATAGTCCAGGTACAGCGCCTGGGTGTTTTCGTCGCCGCCAGCCATGACTTTGACGGTCACAGCGCAGTCGCCAATGGCGCATCTGATCTCTTTGTTGCTGTCCTCGGTGAACGTGGCCGCCATGCACGTACGGCGATAGGTGTATCCAGTTTGCCGACAGGTGCAGCGGTAGAAGTCGATGCCATCGTCACTCTGGTGGCGATATGATTAGTGCTGAGCAACTGGCGCAATTGCGTGCGCAAACGCCGGGCATCGATAGAGGCACGCACCTGAATCACGCTGGTGCTTCGCTGCTGCCGCAGGCTGCCTTGCAAGCCATCCACGCCCATCTGGATCTGGAAGCGCAAGTCGGCCCCATGGAAGCCGCATTGCTGGTAGCTGACAGATTGCAAGCCCTGCGCGAAGACGCCGCAACACTGATCAACGCCAACTGCGATGAAATCGCCCTCATGAACTCTGGCTCCAGTGCCTTTGGCAATGTATTTGCCGCCATGCCCAGATTACGGCAGGGCGACCGCATACTGGTAGGGCGGCAAGAGTGGGGCGGCAACCTGGCAAACTACCAGCGTGCCGCACAACTTGCAGGCGCAAGGGTAGAAACCATCCCCTGCCACGCAGATGGCAGTGTTGATGCCAACGCGCTGACGCAAATGATCGACAAACATGTACGCCTGATCTCGCTCACCTGGCTGCCTGCCAATAGCGGCCTCATCAACGATGCCGCTGCCGTTGGCGAGGTCGCTGCCGCCGCAGGTGTGTCCTATATCATCGACGCCGGGCAAGCCTTGGGCCAGGTACCTGTCGATGTCAAAGCCCTGCAATGTGATGTACTCAAAAGCGCAGGCCGCAAACACTTGCGCGGGCCTCGCGGCACGGCCTTGCTGTATGTGCGTAAATCATTCCTGGACAAGCTGGAACCAGCCTGGGTTGATGTCTCATCGGCACCCATTGCAGAAGATGAAGTTCATCTGCGCAATGACGCCCGCCGCTTTGAAACCAGCGAGGCCGCAGTTGCCCTGCAACTAGGTTTGGCAAAGTCCGTCAAGCTGGCATTGAACATGGGTGTCGCCAACCTGGGGGCGGTGAGTGCAGCATTGGCAAAAGCCTGCCGCGAACGTCTGGCAAGTATCCCCGCTATCAGCCTGCATGATCTGGGGGAGGGTGAACAGTCCGGCATAGTCTCGTTCAACTTGCGCGGGCATGATGCTATGGCCCTGAAAAACACACTCGCCCAGCAACGCATCTACATAGGCGCAAACGGCGTGCCCTATACACCGCTGGACATGCAGGCACGCGGCCTGCACAGCATAGCGCGGGCATCGTTTTCTTATTTGAATACTGAGGATGATGTGGAGATATTGGCGCGCGCGCTGGAAGCGCTTTGATTTTGTTGGGTGCGCCGTGCGCACTGGTCTTTGGATGCATCAACGAAAATCAGGTGCGCACGGCGCACCCTACCGGGAACGTAGACACGATTAACTTCGTGCAATCGTGCACATGTCTTTTTCCATGGCCGTGACGTAGGGCGCATTGCAATGCGCCGCATGGTGTCATAACATCCCCGGGGAGAAAATCTGTGCCGTGCACCACGCATGCATGCGGGGCATGATCTCAGCATCATAGAAGGCCCAGTTGTTCTGGCATAATTCATTCTTGATTTCTTGATGGAGATGACAGATGCAGCGCTGGCGACATGCAGGTGACAGAAAAAATTTTGGGGACTGGCTAGTCCTCACCATGGATATCAAGATGGATGAGGCCGGTCTGCAATTAGTTTGCGAGCAGCTAAATGCAATCACATCGGATATGGAAAAATTTCTTGATTTTGGTAATGGAGAGCAATCCGATAACTACAAGATTGTCTTCAAGCATGATGGAGCAATAGTACATGAGCGCGCTTTTTTCCATGAAGCCGCCAAGATCACTGGCCTCAGGCCACTGATCTCGCAATATGTCAGTAACGTTAATCATGAAAACTACACCTGGCAAGATGAGTTTCACCCCAGAGGCAGTTATGCAATTGCAGAGCTGGCACTGGCCGATGAAAACTATATACCGCAGTTTGCCAGGCTCTTGTTCAATTGGGACATGGGGCATGAGACTTATCATTACAGGCTCATCGATAAGCTCTTTGAAAAGTACGGCTATACAGAAAAGACACTCTTTTTACTGGCAGCACGGGTTTGCGCCGATGGACAGAATAGCGATGAGAATGTCTTGCGTGCCTTGTATCGTCATGGTTTCAAAGAGCAAATCAGGCTTGAGGATTTTATCCGCATTGCAATGTCCATCTTGCCCCATCTTGAATCTGCCTGGCAATTACGAAAATTCGCACGTATCTATGCAGGCGAGGACAAAGCGCAATATGTGCAAGTCACAGAAATTTTCCTGGATGCCTTGCGCAAGGATAAGAAAATTACGGCAGTGATGGATGAGGTGCAGGACAGTTTTTCTGAAGAATATGACGAGCTTCAATTGATGGAAGTCGCAGGATTTCTTGGCAATGAAACGCTGGGAGATTGGAATGAAGATCTGAATAATGCCCTGGTAGAAAGCACGGATTTGAGCAAACTGGTGCCTCTAGATGCAGATGAGGCATAGTTACTGCAGAGTGCGTAAAGTGAACTCTGAACAATATTAAGCAGGCGCACACCCGATTTTTCATTTATGCCGTAACGTAGAGCGCATTACAATGCACCTCCCGTTACGGCTACGCTTATCTCTTTTGCCAAAATTGCTGTGGCGCAAGCATAGAGTACTGAAGTGCAGGCCGCTCCTGGCATTCAATGCGGTGCGCACGGCGCACCCTACAGGAATCATCGCGCGTTCCAATCATGTTTGACCCGACTATTTGACAAAGCGCGGCCAGCCATGGTTTCATTTGTCATCCTGTCTGCCGCCTGGCAAATGAAACTCTCATTGGCGAAGCACAGAAAAACATACAAAAATCCGGGAAGACACCATGGGACTGTTCGACTTTTTCAAAAGCAAGCCACCTGCACGTGCATCGCTGGAGCAACTGTCTTACAACATTGCCTACCAGGTGTTGCCGCATTATGTCTTCCGCCAGGCGGCGCAATTATTTGATATTGTCGAAAAGGCCGACGAGAATTCCCACTACCTGTTTTATCACATTGCCTGCAAATCCCAGGAAATACCCAGCTTGCAGGAAGAGGCCTTGCAATACCGCTGGCACCAGTTTGAGCTGGATGCCGACCATAACTTGCTGGTGCTGGCTTATCCGCAAGCTGCACCAGTAGACCTGACTGGCAAGTCGCTGGAAGAAGTCAAGCAAAGTGTGGGCACCTGGGTACTGGCTCCGCATTTTTCCGGTGTCGTGCGCAACAAGACTAACCAACATATTCGCTACTATGTATTGGGGCAGACCTCCATGGGCGGTGGCACGGTCTTGCGTGAGATTGATGACATGGGGACGAATGCCAATCTGGGAGCCGGGCCTGAGCCGACGCTGGATGCATTTGTGGAATTGATGCGTCAGCGGCTCTGTGGTCAGGCTAGCGTGTCTTGATCAATACACATACCGCTCCAACACCTGCCTGAACTTCTCCAGTGCCTGCTTGAGCACAATCATATCAACGGACCCCAGTGCCAGTCGTATCGCATGCGGCACGTGTTCCGTTGTCGCAAAGGGCTCAGCCGTTGATACTGCAATCTGTTCGCGTTCCAGTGCCATGGCAAGCTGGTCAGCACGAAGCTCGGCTGGTAACGGTAGCCAGATAAAATAAGATGCGGGGTGGCTGATGTAGTCGAATCCCGCAAGTACTTTGCCAGCCAGGGTTTGCCTGGCTTTGGCGTCAGCACGCTTTTCTTTCTCCAACCGGGCTACCGTGCCGTCATCGAGCCAGTTGCACACCAGCGAGGTCATGAGGGCAGGGGTGTTCCAGGTAGTCGCCCGTATGGTGCGTTCAATTGCGGGCACCCATTGCGTTGGCGCTGCGACATATCCTACTCTGAGCCCGGTGGACACATTCTTGGAGAACCCCGATATATACACCGTCAGTTCAGGGGCCAGTGCGGCGAGTGGTGCAGGTGGCCTGGTCGCCAAAAAAGCATAAGCGGCATCTTCTATAATCAGCAATCCATGTTTGCGCGCAATACTCACCAGCTCTTGCCGCCATTGCGCACTCATGACAAAACCCAGGGGATTGTGCATGGTTGGCATGGCGTACACCGCCCGTACTTTACGCCGTTTGCATAACTTCTCCAGCGCGTTCAGGTCGGGGCCATGTTGATCCATTGCGATCGGTAATAGTTCCAGGTGCAGCGCGTCAGCCACCACCTTGAAGCCGGGATAAGTCAGCGCATCCACCGCCACCACATCACCAGGTTGCAACAGGGCCATCGCCGTCACGGCCAGTCCATGCTGGGCACCGCTGACGATGAGTAGCTGTTCACCATGCACGTTCAAGCCACGGCTGGCAAGGTGGCGTGCAATAGTGGCCCGCTCATGCTGCCGACCAGCATGCGGCTGGTAACGTAGCAGTGCATCAAGGTCACCTGAGGATGCAAGTTGGCGCAGGGCAGTGCGCAATAATTCGGTCTGGCCTGGCAGGCTGGGATAATTGAAATTCAGGTCTATCATCCCCGTTGCGGTTGCATGCTGGTCTATGCCATGGCCGGGGGAGAGTGCAGTTTCCCGCACAAAGGTACCACGCCCGGTTTCTCCGCTGACCAGCCCCATGGCTTCCAGTTCAGCATAAACGCGAGTCGCCGTCACCAGGGCAAGGCCATGCTTTGCCGCGAGTTTGCGATGCGTGGGCAGGCGGGTGCCGGGTGGCAAGTGACCCGAGCGTATCTCGCTGGCAAAGCTGTCGACCAAAGTTTTATAACGGCTGTTCATCGTAAAGCGTATCCATGACAATTATTTGATTGTATTGCTTGGCCAGCCTATTATGCCTCATCGCCATTCCATTGATAAAGAAAGAGCAGACATGCATATCGCCATCCTGACATTTGAAGGCTTTAATGAACTTGATTCACTGATTGCACTCGGCATATTGAACCGCATCAAGACGCCAGGCTGGCGCGTGTCCATCGCCAGCGCCACAGCACAGGTGCGCTCTATGAACGGGCTGTTGCTGGAGTCGCAGATATCCCTGCACGAGGCGAATACGGCAGATGCTGTCATCATTGGCAGCGGCATGCGTACGCGTGAAGTGGTGGCAGACGCCGCCCTGATGGCGCAATTGCAGCTTGATCCTGCCCGGCAATTATTGGCGGCGCAATGCTCAGGCACATTGATATTGGCCAGACTTGGGCTGCTCGATAGCGTACCAGCTTGCACTGACCTCACCACCAAGCCCTGGGTGCAGGAAGCCGGTGTCGAGGTCTTGAACCAGCCATTTTTTGCCAAAGACAATGTCGCCACCGCTGGCGGTTGCCTGGCATCGCAATACCTTGCCGCCTGGATCATCGCCCGTCTGGTGGGTACAGAGGCAGCAGAAAGCGCCATCCACTACGTTGCCCCTGTGGGTGAGAAAGAAGACTATGTGGCGCGTGCCATGCGCAATATTGTGCCGTATTTGTGACATCTGGAGTTAGGTTCAGGATAATATGCGTGTTCCCGATTTGAACGCGATAGTTTATGAACGAACACCTTGCCTACTTCAAGGAACTTGTAGAACCCCGGATTCCAGCTTCCTATGTCCTGACCTGGACTGAATATCTGGAGGGTGATTTTGGTGATTTGAAAAGACTGGAATTTTCATCATCCTCTAAAATCGGGGCGATAGATTTTTGGTCTAAAGACTGGCTCGCAATTGATGTCGTCGATCTTGACCTGGATGACCAGGTGTTGAACGTGCTTTACTCACCAGATCAGATGCATGAAATTCCAGCAGGCTTTGCGCGGCTGCTGGAAATTTTGTCTGCGTCGTAAGGTATTGTGCTGTAGGTACGATTAGCGACGCGTAATCGTACGCATGTTATGCCCGGAAATGATAGAAACCTTACCCATATTGATGACTTCTGTTGGTGATATGCGTGCGATTACGCAACGCTAATCGCACCTACAGACCTGCAGAGTTAGTCAAATCCACGTTATTCGACTAGCTGCATCCAGCGCTTTTCCTGCACGCTGCGTTCATCAAAATATTTCCGTGGATTGCCGCATAGATGACAACTGCATGGCGCAGGTGTATTGACGACCTTGCCAAGACGTGCGGGAGACAATTTGTCTGGCCAGCTATAGAAATAAAATTGCCTTTTCTTTTTCAGGCGCTCAGCATGGTGCCTGCGCAGGGCACGAGAGTGATCTTTCATCATTGTTCCTCAAGAACCCAGGCGGCCCGATTACCGCTTTATGGATCATTAGGAACTGCTTGCTATGATGATTCATGATGGTCACTTTCTATGACAAATATCGATATTGCATAATTGTGGATACAGTAGATTTTTGCAAGAGCGTGGTTGATGAAATACCACAAATCAGTAGGGTGCGCCGTGCGCACCGGGCTTGCCCTTCAAATTGCAAAAGCGGTGCGCACGGCGCACCCTACGGAATATCATTTTCTAATGTTGCCAACGCCCGCGTGACATCTGCCAGCAAATCATCGACATTTTCTACCCCCACATGCAGGCGCAGCAGCCAGCCGGTTTTGGGGGCGCGCTGTGGTGCGACAGCAATCAGGCTGTGCACGCCGCCCCAGCTATTGCCTAGTGTGAATAGCTGTAGTGCTGCAACAAACTTTTCTATCGCTGGCAGATCATCTTGTTTCAGGCTGAAAGACAGCAAGCCATTACCCAGTTTGAAATCACGCTTCCACAGATGATGATATTTATCACCAGGTAAAGGCGGGTAATGTAGCTGGGCTATCGCTGCATGGCTTTGCAGGAATACGGCAATGCGCAGCGCAGATGCATGCTGGCGTTCCAGTCGCAAGGCCAGCGTGGGCAGGCCGCGCAAAGCCAGGAAGCATTCATCAGGTGCGACGTAATAGCCGAGTAGTTCAGCCGTATCGCGCAGGGCGCGGTATGCCGCTTCATCGCGTGTACTGACCGCGCCCATCAGCAAGTCAGAATGCCCGCCCACATATTTGGTCAGGGCTTGTATGGTGAAATCCACGCCCACATCCAGCGCCCGGAACCCCAGTGCCGTGGCCCAGGTATTGTCCATCACCACCTTGATCTGGTGCGCATGTGCGGCTGTGACAATCGCGGGTATGTCCTGCATTTCCATGCTATTGGAGGCCGGGCTTTCTGTCCACACCAGTTTGGTACTGTGTTCAAAAAAATCAGCGATGCCTGCGCCAATATCATTGGGGTAAATGCTGTGGCGCACGCCCCATTTGGCAAAAAGGGTTTTGGTGGTTTCCAGCGTCGGGCCATAGATACTGTCTGGCAGCAGCACATGGTCGCCCGCAGCCAGCAACATGCTGTTGACCAGCACCGCTGCGGCGAGACCGGTCGGCACCAGTACGGTATGACCACCACCCTCCAGCTCAGACAATTTATTTGCCAGCGCATAGTGGGTAGGCGTGCCGTTTTGCCCGTAGCTATAACCCGTATGTGCCTGCGCCTGCCTGTGCAGGAAGGAGGCAACATCCGGGAAGACGATGGTCGATGCATGGAACACGCCTTGCGACAGCGATGTAAATCCATCCGGAATGTCGCTGGCGGGTTTTGCCAGTCTGGTACTGATATCAGTCATGGCTACTCCACATTTCAGAAAGGTAATTGCGCAGCGGGGATCACGCTGATCTGCCCCATCTCACTCCACACCCAGTTATGGTGATTGCTGATGGTAGCTGCGTCCAGGTGAGGGCGGTTGCGCGTGGTATGCGCATCGGCAATCACATTGGTCTTGATGCCCAGCGCCGCTGCCTGGCGTATTGCACTGTCCAGGCAAAACTCGCTGGCATAACCGCAGACAAAAATTTCGGCTATGCCACGTTCAGTGAGCCCTGCTTCAAAGCCGGTTTGCTGAAAAGCGCTGCTGTGCTGCTTCGCGCAAACATAGTCGCCAGCTTGTGGTGCAATGGTGGTGGGGAATTGCCAGCTGTCGCTGTCTTTTTCCCAGGCGGTACCCGCTTCATTATGCTGCACATACACCACCGGCATGCCAGCCTTGCGCGCCCTCGCAATCAATTCGCTGATGCGCGCCAGTACCTCGTCTGCACTATGGGCTGGCGGGTCTATAAAAACTGCATTCTGGAAATCGATGATGAGCAGGGCAGATGACATGGTTTACTCCAAAATTGACAAGCGGGCTTAGAAAGGGGCTTAAGGACTTGAGGGCTTATGCAGGAACAGTAGTTGCTATCACTTGCAATAAATCCGGTGGCAGAGTCCAGTTTTGTTTGATGGCCTGCACTGCTGCCTGGGTATCACCAGCACGCAGCGCAGCGATAATGGTTTTGTGTTCTTGTATTGACTGCGGCGCCATGCGCTGGTCACCAAAATGCGCAAGTTCTATGCGTTTGATGCGCGGCCGCAGATTCGCCAGCAGTTTTTCTATCTCTGCATTCTGGCTGGCTCGCACGATGAGGGCATGGAATTGCGCATCAAGTTCAATCGCACGCTGATGCGCATGTGCCGCAATAGCCTGCGCGAGCGCCGTATTGATAGTCTTAAGTTCCTGCAAATCAGCTTCAGCCAATCGAGGTGCTGCCAGCTCCAGTGCCGTTGCTTCGAGTGCTGCGACGACCGGGTACAGCTCGATAATTTCTTCGAGCCTTGAAGGTGCGACCTTGGTCCACTTATGAAAGCTGGTAATCACCAGGCCTTCATCCTCCAGTTGCCGCAAGGCCTCACGCACAGGCGTGCGCGATACTCCCAGCTGCAAGGCCAGTTCCTGGTCACGCAAGATTTCCCCAGGCGCGAGCTGCAATTCTATGATCCATTGCTTGAGGCTGCGATAGACCTCTTCACGGGCGAGGGAACGATTTAATGGGGCTGTGCTGGCGGGGATGGGCATGCTGGGTTTGGTATTAAGACGGGGTGGGTGTTCTGTTTTTAAAGGGATTTCATTTGCGATATGTAATATACTACAGAAAAATTTGTACCTTTGGGTGACTAATTTTGTTGTTTTATATGAAATGGAGTTTGTTTAACATTGGCCTCAAACCCGTCATGCCGGACTTGATCCGGCATCCAGTGTCGTTGAGCTCTCGCTAAAGATCGTTCCTGATATTTGCAAAAGACGTGCACAGCTTCCGGCTTGTGAATACTGCCGCAAGTGCGCAACGAACGCCGCTGGATGCCAGATCAAGTCTGGCATGACGGTATTGAGATTTTCGTCTTGAACTAGGGATGAGTTTTTTATCTTTAAAAAAATCCATAACGTAGCCGTAACGTAGGGCGCATTGCAATGCACATCCCGTTACAGCTACATCACGGACATTAACGACACTCTGCCTGCTTTACTATTGCCCTCAAACTCGTCATGCCGGACTTGATCCGGCATCCAGTGTCGTTTAGCCTTGGCTTTAAATTGTTCCCGGCGTGTGTAAAAGATGCGTGCAGCCTTCGTCTCGTGATTAACGTCGCAAGTGCGCAACGAACGCCGCTGGATGCCAGATCAGGTCTGGCATGACGACTTTGTGAGTGCTGTCTTGCTTGAGCTGCATATCTTTTTAAGAAAATCCTATAAAACCCAAAAACAATATCAATCTCAAATCCACACATCCAGCTCACTGGTACGCTCGCCACCTTCATCGCCCGTATTAACCACGCCACGCGGTTCTATCAGCAAGAGTTTGACTTCATGCTCTGCACTGGGTTTATGTTCCACGCCTTTGGGCACGACAAACATTTCACCTGCAGATATCAGTACGTGGCCATCACGGAAATCGATGCGCAGTTGTCCTTCAAGGACGATGAAACTTTCATCGGTGTCGGCATGATCATGCCAGATGAAATCGCCCTGCAATTTGGCGACTTTAAACTGGTAATCATTCATCTCGGCGATGACTTTTTGTGACCATTGTTCGCTGAACAGGCTGAATTTATGGGCGAAGTTGACGCTGTGATAGATTTTGTTGTCGCTGACTGCTGTGGCATTCATGGCTGGCATCCCTGGTTTGGTGAGTGAAAAAACCAAGCATACGCAAGATGCAACAGCAATTCTTGTACGTTTGTGCGTCAGATATTAAGGTCTGAATGCCTTGCCATGCATGTTCAACCAGCGCAAAGGTGTCAGGCCAAAAGCCTTGCTGAAGTGCTTGCTCATATGGCTTTGGTCGCTGAATCCGGCAGTCAGGGCTGCATTCACCAGCGTGTAGCCTTGCATCAGCAGGCTTTTGACAAGGTCAAGGCGGCGCATGGTCAGGTAGCGGTAGGGGCTGGTACCAAACAGCAGGCGAAAATCGCGTGACAGACTCCAGCGGTCACGGCCACTATGGTCGGCAAGTTCATCCAGTGTGATGTTGTCTGTCATGGCGCTGTGGATATATTCACGCGCCCGTTCAGCCGCCTGGTAATCAAAATGCAGTTTACCAGCGGCTGTGCCAGTCAGTTTGTCAGAACAGGCATGCATGGCATGGGCGAGGTCGAACAGGGCATCCTGTTCTTCCAGCGCATCCATGGGTTTGTCCATGGCTTGCAGCAGGGGCAGGGTGGCAGCAAACAGGCGCGGGTCACTGGAGATGCCGTGCTTGATAAAAGGCAAAGCCTGGCCGCCAAGGATTTGCTGTATCAGCGCAGGTTCGACATAGATCATGCGGTAATGAAAGCCATCGCCAGTACCCGCCTGCCCATCATGTGCTTCATCCGGATGCAGGACGATGGTGCCGCCCGGCAGGCTGTTACAGGTGCTACCGCGATAGGCGAAGCTTTGCACGCCCGCCAGCGTGCTGCCTATGGCATAGGTATCATGTTTGTGCATGGCATAGGCGTTGCCTGCGAAATAAGCTTCGATACGTTCCAGCCGGGCAGACCCTGGCGCCTGGCGTATCCAGTCGGTGTTTTTCTTGCTCATGGCGGTGTGCTCGCTTCCATGAGGTATATGCTAGCACTTGTGGGTGGTTTTTACACAGAGTCTGGATTTTCTACCAGATACCAGATGAAGTCTGGCATGGTGGTTGCAAGGCTTTCATTCGCCCAGACACTAAAAAACTCTTTGCCTGGTTTTACCCATGGCTCCACAATCGTCATGCCGGACTTGATCCGGCATCCAGTGTCGTTTAACCCGGGCTTGAAAATCCTTGAGGTTCTTGGAAAACAGTGAGCAGCTTTTCACTCATGAACAAGAGCACAAGTGTTCGACGAAAGCCGCTGGATGCCGGATCAAGTCCGGCATGACGGTTGGATGGTTTTCATCCGTAATGCGGGATGAGTTTTTTGAGATGCTGAAAAGCGAATCATCAGACTTTGATCAGACTTTGGTAGGGGGCGCCGTGCGCACCGGAATGATAAAAGTCATCGAGCAATGGTGCGCACGGTGCACCCTACAGCGCATCAATCCAAATCAGGGCAATTCTTTCGGTGGTATTGCTGGCATCCCCTTTTGTGCGAGTACAAAATCACAGCGCCGCTTTTGTTCATTCTCATCCAGGCCAGACATGCCGCGTTGCACGTCTTCTTTTATATTTTTCCCCAATTTCATTTCTTTCCATTGTGCCGGGATTTCATACTCAGGTTTGGCGCTGTCGGCCAGCTCTTTGGACATTTCCATACTTTTTTCAAGCTGTGAGCGCAAACCTGATGTGGCCTTGTCACCAGATGCCTTGTCGGTAGTTCCTGCGCGGCTGACTGCAAGCGACATCATCACATACATGGTCTTGATATTTTTGTTCCACTCCAGTCTTTTTACTGCGAAACGTGGGCTGTAGGCGGAATCAAGTCGGGTGCAAAAAGCCTCGATTTCATCCGCCGTCGTGTATTGAAAATTGACCAGGGCCAGCGAGAGAAGCCGGCGGGTATCAATGGCTGTATCTTGCGCGAAGCTGTTGCCTGAGGCCAGCAGCAAGGCTGTGGCGATACATACGATGCTACTTTTCATTACATTTCATTTCCAAAATGTGCAGGCTGCGATAAATTTGAATGACAGGGCAATGCTATCATTCTCAACATACAAATAACGCAGAGGCAGGTATGAAAGCATCTAATTTCTTTTGCAAGCTGACATACGTGACGCTGGCTATTTGCTGTCTTGTATCGCCAGCCAGTGCCGCACCTGCCTGGCAGCGGCTGCACCTGCCGGTGCCTGGCCAGCAGGCTGGCTATGATTTCCCGGTGTATGCCAATCACAGCCTGGGCGGTGACCTGGGTGCCTTGCGTGAAATACGTGAAGTCATCATCGTCCAGCATGGCATACAGCGCAATGGTGATGATTATTATGCTGCGGCGATGGAGCTGTTGCAGGCGTCGGGGCGTTCACTCGATGAAGTGCTGGTGCTGGCGCCCAATTTTCCTGGCAAGCCCGACGTTGATAATCCGGGCAAGGGCTTTGATGGCATGCCGGTCTGGTCTGTGCAGGGTTGGACCGGGGGCGATCCTGCCTTGCCGGGCACAGGCACGCAGGCGGGTTTGAGCTCATTGCAGGTCATCGATGATATCGCCCAACTGCTGGCAGACAAGTCACGCCTGCCATTGTTGAAGAAAATCACTTTCGCCGGGCATTCCGGCGGCGGGCAGTTAATGCATCGTTATGCTGTGCTTAACCATGTCGATGAAGCCTTGCGGGCAAGAGGCCTGGATGTGCAATATGTAGTGGCAAACCCGTCTTCGTATTTGTATTTCACGCCCGACAGGCCAGACCGTGCAAACCCTGGCAATTTTGCGCCCTACGATAAAACCGTCTGTCCCGCCTATGATGATTACCGTTATGGCATGCAAGACATGGTGGCTTATGCCAAAGGCATGCCGGGTATGGATTTATACATCCGCCATTTGCAAAGGCAGGTGACCTACCTGGTCGGCAGTCTGGACACCGACCCCAATCACCGCGTACTCGACAAGTCTTGCGGTGCCGAGGCAGAAGGACCAACACGCTATGACCGCGCCCATGCTTACTGGAGCTATGAGCAATACCTGGGCAAACATACGCCGGTCGCGAAAGCCATGCCAACATCCGCCAGCCATCATTATTTTGATGTACAAGGAGTTGGCCATGACCAGAGCAAAATGTTTGGTTCGCAATGCGCTGTGAAATTACTGTTTGGAGACAAGGCAGTTGTAGGTAAACAGGTAGCGCAATGTAAGTCTGTACAACCATAAAAAAATGCCCTCAAAAAATCGAGGGCATTACAAAGAGCAACTCCAGATGGGGACCTGGAGTACTACCGGGTTGGTTCTTTTTGCTGGATTTCCGCAAGGCAGGCCTCGCAGAAGTCTCGCGTAAATATTTGCATCAGCGATGCATGTGATTACTCGCCTCTATCAATTCATTGTAAGCCTTGGTGACTTTTTCCTGGCTGCCTTCTACCATCCAGCCTGAGCCTGGTTTCAGCATCATCTTTTCGCCTTCGCTGTAAGCCACTTTGTCGCGGATGCGGCGCACGCGTTCCTTGGCGGCTTTGCGGTAGTCTTCGGTAGCTCTCTCCAGACTGGACCAGCCGCTGCCAGCGCTTTCGCTATTCTTTTTGACATAAGTGATGGCTTCGTCGGTCACGCTTTCATAGTCAGCCAGTATCTTGGCGGCAGCGGCGGCGTCGAATTTTTCTTCACCGATCAGGCGTATCAGATGCTTGGCTTTGCTCATCAATGCCATTTGCAGATAGGGTAGTTGGCGGCCTTCATTTTTTTCCAGTTGCTGCATTTCTGCATCCAGTATCTTGTCGTTTTCGACTTCGATTTCTTCAGAAAAAATATTACTCTTTTCTTCAAAATTCTTGATGCTGGCAGCCAGTGGAGCATGCAGTTTTTTGCCTTTGGCGAAGGCATCGTCTTTGTAATTGTCGCGACTGTAGTACACGTCGGCGTCAGCTACCAGCGCACCCAGTTCAGCCAGGCTGTCTATATAGGCAGTGGCGGCAGCATCGAGCTTGCCTGGTGTTCCTTTTACCGCTTGGGCAAAGCTGGTCTTGCATTTGGCAATGTCAGCGACATCGATTTTGTATAAGCCATAGACCACCATTTCTTTACCACTGGGGCCTGCATCCATGTCCTTGACCCAACTGCGGTAACGGGCGATGCTGCGGTGGGCATTTCTGTCGAGCTGGTTATAGCAGGCGATATAGTCCTGCAGCTTGTCGTCACTGGCTGCTGCCGGGGCAGATGGTGCAGGCGTACTCGCCACTGCAGCCTGGCTGGCCGTAGTGGCTGTCATGACGGGTGCTACAGATGAGGCTGATGCATCTTCATTTTTTTTGCCGCAAGCCGTGGCCAGCAAGGCCAGGCTGATGCAAGCCAATACATGCGTTGACGCAATCCGGCGCGGGATTTTTTTGTGGAAACTGGATACTGCTGTTTGAGGGGATTTCATTCTTGTTTTTGTCAAATTGGGTGGGCCATCTTAGCCGCATAATATTTTTAAAGTTGCAACAATTTGTATCCATTTGTGTGCTTGGTTTCAAGCTATTTAGTTTCCGTTTTTTTCTGCATGACTGGTAGCTTTGTGGCGATGAACGGTCATGTGGGTGCTTTGTTTTTTGACTACTATTCAGTTGCTCCAAGACAGCACAAAGGTTGTGCTCCTCAGCTCCCCACCAGAGAAAGTGAAACCACCATGTCAAAAAGAATCCCGGTTGCGTGCGCAGCCGTGACCTTGCTCACCCTCGCGCTATCCTCTGCGTTTGCGCAGACCAGCAAACCTGTCCTGCAAGTCCCGGGCAGCGCCATCAGTACTGCACTTCCTGATGTCAACATCAGCAGCACGGTTGATACCGCGCAGAGCAATGTCCCCGTCACTTTCGGCCAGGTTTTTGCAGTGGGTGATGTGCCTGCCGGTGCCAGTCTGGCGGGCCAGCTCAGCAGCGGCGTTGGCATCCCATTGCAGCTTGATGTCAAGGCCAGGCATGCAGATGGTTCTGTGCGCCATGCCATCATCAGCACGGTCTTGCCGCAACTGAGTAAAAGCGCGCCGCAAACCCTGCAATTGAAACTGGTACCGCTGGCACCACCTGCGGGGCAAGTTGCCAAGCCTGTTGATTTACTCAATGCGGGTTTTAATGGAAGCGTGAATATCACGATTGCTGGCAGGTTGTATACCGCGTCGATAGACCAGGCGCTCAGGGGTAGCACTGTACAAAACTGGCTCAGTGGCTCACAAGCCAGTGAATGGCTGGTCTCCGCACCGTTGTACGATTCCACTGGCCTTACCCATCCCCACCTGCATGCCCGTTTTGCCGTGCGTTCTTACACTGGCCTGAGCAAAGCCAGGGTCGATGTGACGCTGGAAAATGACTGGGCCTATCAACCGGCGCCGCAAAATTTTACTTATGATGCCGAGGTCGTCATTGGTGGTCAGAGCGTGTTTTCACAAACCAACCTGACGCATTTTCATCACACCCGCTGGCGCAAGACTTTCTGGTGGGGAGTAGCACCACAAACCCATATCGCCCATAACAAGGCTTACCTGATCGCCAGCAAGGCGGTGCCAAATTATGACCAGCGCATAGCCATTTCCGAGACAGCGTTGAACAATATGAAAAACCTCATGAGCGGCGTCAAATTCCAGCCCATGGGGCCGGGCCTGGCGGAACCTGGCATGCCCACTACCGGTGGCAGGCCGGATATTGGCCTCATGCCTGGCTGGTCTGCGGCGTACCTGCTAAGCATGGACAAGCGCGCCAAGGATGCCACACTGGCGACGGCAGACCTGGCGGGCAGCTGGTCTGCCCATTACCGCGATCAAAAGACCGACAAGCCCATCAGCCTGCATGATTATCCCTACATGACCATACTCGGTAATCCGGGAGATACCTACAACCCGGCCACCAAGCAGCGCGAGGCTTTCCCGGTCTGTGGTGGTACTTGCAGTAATCCGAATATTGCTGATGCTGCGCATACCCCAGCCTTTAGCTACCTGCCTTATCTGGTGACGGGCGATTATTATCATCTGGAAGAAATGCAGTTCTGGGCCATGTGGGATGTGTTCCAGACCAACCCCGGTTATCGTGCCAATGTCCAGGGCCTGATCTTCCAGTCGAACGTGCGTGTGCAAGCCTGGGATATACGCAACCTGGCCGAGACTGCCTATATCACGCCTGACAATGATGTACTCAAGGCTGAGTTCACCAGGATATTGTCGAACAATCTGGATTACTACAACACTACCTATAGCAATAATGCGGCAGCCAATATCTTTGGTGCCATCACTGGCCCGGGTGCGATTGTTTATAACAGCAATATCGGTATAGCACCGTGGATGGATGACTTCTTCACCTCAGCAGCCGGGCGTGCCGCTGAACTGGGCTTCAGCAAGGCCCAGCCACTGCTGAACTGGAAGGCCAGTTTCCCGGTGAACCGCATGCTGGCACCTGATTACTGCTGGATTTTTGGCGGCATTTACAGTCTCAACCTCAGGGCAAGCGCGACTGCACCCTTGTACACCACATTTGGGCAGGCGTATGAAGCCAGCCGCAATCCTGCCGTGGCTGGCATGGCCTGCAATAGCCCGGAAATGGCAAAAGCGCTGGGATTGAAGGTGGGTGAGATGACAGGTTATTCAACGTCTCCAACTGGCTATCCATCGAACATGCAGCCAGCACTGGCCTATGCGGCAGATTCCGGTTTTACTGGCGGTACCGCAGCCTGGCAAAAATTCATGCAACGCAGCGTCTTGCCTGATTACACTGCATGGCCAGAATTCGCGATTGTACCGCGCACTTTCCAGACACCACAGCGTTAAGATTGTTACGCTTGTAGGTAGTTATTAAAAATGGTGGATGGTTGCATGGCCGTCCACCATTTTCTTATTTTGCTTATGTTGTGCTTATCTTGTGCTTATTCAGCAGGCAATGCCCGCACAGTATAAAACTCGCTGGCGATTTTCCAGTGGCCGTTGATCTTCAGCAGATGCAGCAGCTTCCAGCCAAAGCCACCTTTTTGTGTGCCTGCTTCTTTGGTCACAAAATCCAGGGACACTTGCGCCAGCGCGCCATCCTGTTTGATATCGACATTATAGAAAGCCTGCTCCAGCTTGCGCCCGCTAGAAAATACGCCCTGGCGAAAATCCGCATAACGGCGGGTGTCGATGCTAGCGCCAGTGTTGGCGATATCTGCGACGCCACGCACCGCCATGAAAGGCACTTGCTCATCCAGCAAGAGCGTGGCAAAGGTCTTGCCATCCCCTGTGCTGACGGATGTCGTATAGCTATTCAACAGGCGCGCTATGGCCTGTTTGTCTTCAGCACTGTTGAGGTAATGAGATTGAAAATCGACAGGGGCGGGGACAGCGGCGGCAGCAGGATTGGTCATGGTAATGGTACTTGCTATAGTGATGGTCAGGATGAAAACAAGGGCAACGCGGGGTATCAGATTCATGGCGGGTTTTCCTTCAAAAGAGTGCATTCGGCTACTATAGTGAGCTGAGACCCATTAATAAATCGAATATTCATAATACAAGGTATTACAAAGTCTAATGATTGATCGCCGCCCATGAAAAACCTCGACATAGGCTTACTCAGGACCTTCCTGCATGTGGCAGAGACGCGTAGCATGAGCTTTGCCGCCCAAAGGCTGCACATGACGCAGGGCGCTGTCAGCCAGCAAATCAAGCGGCTGGAAGATATGGTCGGCAAGCGCTTGCTGGACAGGACCAGGTCTGGTGTCTCACTGACAGCGGAAGGACAAGTCTTGCTGCAAAAGGCGCGCAGCCTGGTAGAAATGAATGATGCCATCCTCGCATCCATGACGCTGGCCGAAGTCGCAGGTACAGTGCGCCTCGGTGTACCACATGATCTGATGGTCATGCACCTGCCGAATATCCTGCCTGCCTTTGTCAAAGCCTATCCGCAGGTAGAGATATCCCTGCTCGCAGGTTCATCCACTGAACTGATGAAAAACTTTGACAGTGGCCTGCTGGATCTGGCCATCATTGAAGCACCTGCTGGCTCTGCTCAAGGAGAGTTGCTGGTACTGGAAAGACCAGTCTGGGCAGGCAAGCGTGATGGCAGTGCCTGGCAAAAACGGCCATTGCCGATCTGCCTGGTGTCAGAAACCTGTGTCTTCAAACCCACGGTAGTGCGTGAACTCGCCAGGGCCGGCATAGACTGGCGCAATGTCGTCGATTACCCCAGCATGGAAGCCATCAGCGCCACGGTGCAGGCAGACCTGGCAGTGACAGCCTTGCTGCCATCTACGGTGCCACCCGGGCTGGATATATTCGGTGAAGAGGCTGGCTTGCCAGTGCTCGATGAGTTTGCCATCAGCCTGCGCATGCCCGCGCATGGGGTTAGTGCAGCGAGCATGGCGTTGGCGGAGGTGATACGGGGGGCTTACAAGCCGCAAACAGCATTGTAGGTTGGGCTACGCCTCATCAGCCCAACACTCGGCTTACAAATCATGTATTCGTTTATCAAAGGCCCAGTGTTGGGCTGGTAAACCGTAGCCCAACCTACGGACTCGGCCGAACCTACATGCCCACCCCACCCGCAATCACCCGCCCACATAAACAGGCAAACTCAACAAGCCTTCGAGCTTGTCCACCATTCCAGGAATACGCTCCAGACGCGGGTAGCGGAGCTCGCAGGTTGGGCTACGCCTCATCAGCCCAACACTCGGCTTATAAATTACGTATTCGTTTATCAAAGGCCGAGTGTTGGGCTGATACCCCGTAGCCCAACCTACAGGCCCGGCCCAACCTACGGACTCGGCACAACCTACAATCACCCACCCACATAAACAGGCAAACTCAACAAGCCTTCGAGCTTGTCTACCGTACCAGGAATACGCTCCAGGCGCGGGTAGCGCAGCGAGCCGGTATAGTTGATCGCTACGGTACGCGTTTTACCATCAGCCATGAAAGTCAGCTCTATCGCTTCCTTCGATACCGCTGCCGCCTTGATGGCCTGTTTCAATACCGTATCCGAATACGCTTCCTTACCCACGTTCAGCAAGCGCGCACCCAGGCTGATGCCAGCGCGAAAGGCCGGGCCTTCCCAAGCCACGCTGTTGACTACGCCCTTGCTATTGACCGTCAAACCCAGTGAATGAGAAAAATCGGTCGCGCCTGCATCCACTTCCATCTTCGTGAAATAGTCTGTGGGTTCATCGGTGTAATTCAGGCGGTAGCCGTTGCGTGTCAGGCCATCCAGTGCATGGCTGGCATTGTGGGCTTTCAGGTGGGTGGTGAAATAGGTGGCCCAGTCATAAGGCACGAGCTGGTTCAGACCCTTGCAGATATCCGCAAAGGTGTAGGTGCTGATGGCACTGTTCGCTTTGCCACCGCCAAAGAATTTGCCAGCAAAATCAGCCAGGCCAAATTTGCCGGAGGAACGTTCGCGCATCAGCATCTCTACATCCAGCCACAGCATCACACCTTCGACATAATAATCTTCACGGCGCTGCCAGTCGCGCCAGCGCACTGCGGCCTTGCCGCCCGCCATATAGATGGGGTCTATCGTGCTGTCTTGCAGCGACTTCCATTGCCTGCCCACGCGGGCGCTGACAAAGGCGGCATCCATCGCCAGTGCATCCAGGCTTTGCTGGCGCGTCATGAAACCCAGGTGCGAAGTCAGTATGCGGCCCCAGAATTCTGTCTGCCCCTCATACATCCATAGCAGGCTGCCACGCATGGGCATGTTGAGGCCGGGCGTCCATAAATCGGCAGGCTGGCGGTAGCGGCCATTCCAGGCATGGGCATATTCATGCGGATGCAGGCTGGCAATGCGTAATTGTGCATCGGCATTTGAGAAAAAATCAGCTGGCAGATTGATCTCTGTCGATTCTGAATGCTCGGCACCACCACCAGAAAATATCGTATCCGACAGCGTCACCAGAAAATCAAAATGCGGATAAGGCTGACCCTTGAACAGTTTAGGAACAGCCGCCACCATGGACTGATACCTGGCCAGAAATTCTGGCGTGATGGCAATTGCAGCCTCAGAGTCGCCCAGCATATTCAAATGTACCGGCACAGCCGCGCCTGCAGGCGTGAGTTCTACCCGTTTGAAATACCGTCCTGCATACACAGGCGCATCCATGAGTTTTTCAACACTGGTTTGTTTGAAGCTGATCTGATTACCATTGACTGTATTGCTATCCAGCGAAGTAGCAAATTGAAAATCCTCAGGCAGGGTGAGGGAGGCAGTGCTGACAATATTGCGCAGGTACCATCCCGCCGGATACAGCGCCAGCTTTGACCATTGCAACTTCAATATGTCCGGCGACAAGCCACGGCTGGCTGGCAATATCTGGAAATCCAGCTTCAGTTCACGCGCAGTTTTTGGCACGGTGATATGAAAGGCATACGGGTTCACTGCATCGCGCTGCCATTCCAGCTTTGTATCACCTGCCATGATGCTCAGGCCCGCCAGGTCAGCCACTGTTTGCGTGGCCGCATGGCTGGTGGTTTCCCATTCAGGATACAGCAAGACCATGTGGCCACTTTTTTGCACGGGTATGCTTTGCCGCACACGGATGATCTTGTGCACCGTATCAGAGGCATCGACATCCAGTGTCATGACACCACGAAACACGCGGTCACGCGGCGCTTCGATTGACGGTGCTGGTGTTGCTGCCCTGGGGCCTGGGTCAACGTGCAATGCTTGTGCTGCTTCTATAAAAACGATTTGCGAAAAAGACAGAACAAGGGCTGGCAGTAGCTTATTCATAGGCAATCTGTTAATGGAAATTATCAAGTGATGCACGTAGTGACTACTTTATGGGTGGTCAGCTTCAGGCCATTTTTAGCTGAGAAAGTTCCACAGAACAAAGGATATATGCATGAGCTGTCTGCTTACCATTGATAATCTCACGCGCAGGGCCATTGCCTGAATTTGATACGCCTGTAGCTGCCGCAATCATGGCGGCTGTCAGATACGCTTCATCAGCCCAACACTGGGCCTTTGATAGACGACTACGTTATTCAAGTGACGAGTGTTGGGCTGATGAGGCGTAGCCCAACCTACGGGTTGCATCGGCAAAAATAATAAGTAGTCCTTTATTTAACGCCCTTCCATCCATACAGGCACAGGCCCGGCATCATTACCATAGACATCCCATACACTGTTTTCTGGTGCAGATGTTGCAGCAGCAATCATGGCGGCTGCAAGGTCAGGTCTTGCTATCGTGCGCTTCATGTCGAGGCGATGATTAGCCTGGGCAGACAGCATGGCGGCTGTTGCTGGCCTGGTCGTTTCAATTCCATCTGCTGCCATCTTGTTTTCAACATCAACCAGACGCGGCGCACGCACTATCACATAGGGCAGGCCGCTAGCCATCAGCGCCTGTTCCCTGTCCACGATATTCTTTTGCATGCCGCGCTTAGCCAGATTTAACAGAAGCCAGGTCAGTGAAGGCTTGCCCGGCCCCATGACCGAGAGCAGGATAATGCGTGGTGGTTTTGCGTGACGCTGTACACCATTCAGCACATTCACGAAACCATCAAACATCACCGAGCGTATCAGCTGTTTTGATGCAAATGCCTTGTGGATATCCACCGTAAAAAATACTGCCTCCAGCTCACCTGCCAGTGCTGCGGCAATGGCTTCCGGCTTGCCCACATCGGCAACGACGGGTTTGATAAGGTCTGTCGCTGCGGGTGGTTTGCGTGCAATGGCACGCACAGTATTGCCCTGGCTGGCCAGCAAACGGGTGATGGCCAAACCTGTGCCGCTGCTGGCACCGACGACTGCGTACTCTTTCATGATCATACTTATTCTCTTTTCTTTTATTGATTTATTTTGTTTATATATTTTTCAGGATTGCTACCAACTGGCTGTTCATCACAGGCGCGCCGGCAATAAAATTGGGGCTGGATAAAGTCCAGGGTTGGCCTGTCCAGTCTGTTACCTGGCCTCCAGCTTCTGTCACCAGCAAGGCACCGCTGACGAGGCCAGACAAGACATTGCCGTGCTGCCAGAATGCATCAAGTTGCCCGCTGGCGACCTGCACTAGCTGCATGGTCGCAGGCACAGCCATGCGCACCAGCAGCGCATGTTCCAGCATGGCAGTGACAGACTGTCCTATCTTGCTGTAAGCCAGTTTGCCTTCACCTGGCGTAGCCTGGCCAGTGCTGACCAGGGCCGCTGCCAGGCTGGGTTTTTGTGATACACGCAGGGGCTGGCCGCTCAGATAAGCACCACCGCCAAGCACTGCCGTATACAGTTTTGCCGCCAGCGGCTCAGCAACCACCGTCAGCACCGGCACATTGTCACGCACCAGTGTTGCTGTCACTGCCCATTCTGTCGTGCCGTGGATATGGTTGACATTGCCTTCTGCCGGGTCAGCTACCCACCATTCACCGGCAGGCAGCGGGCCGCTGGATTTTTCATCGTCCAGCCATCGGGCACCAGGGCGCAGGGCCAGTAAAGACTCGCGCAATTGCGCCGTCACGGCAGTGTCATTGTCTTCTATCATCGTCAGCAGTTGCGGCAAGTCAGCAGGACGTGCATCTGGCTTGAAACGCTGGAGCAACAAGTCAGCCGCATGGCGCACGGCGATGACGGTGGCGTTTAATAACTGTTGATCGTTTTCATATTGTGTTTGCATGATTATTTGCCTTCCTTGATTTCTTTAAGTTCGTTGTGTTCGTTGTGTTCGTTGTGTTCAACAAAGTAGATATATAATATGAGTTATCGCTCATATTGAAAACTCGCATTCATGAACAAGCCCATCAAGAAGACCGCCACCCCGCTGGCCCCTCGTAAAAGCCCCACACAAGCCCGCTCTGTGGCCACTGTAGAAGCCATATTGCAAGCTGCTGCTCACATTCTCGAAACTGAAGGTCTCAGTGCCTGCTCCACCAATGCCGTGGCAAGAAAGGCTGGCGTCAGCATAGGTTCGCTGTACCAGTACTTCCCCTCAAAAGACGCCATCAGCAGGGCGCTGATACTGGAACAAACCACGGCACTCGTCGACGATGCCGAGAAAATAGATCTGCAGCAGGGCGGCCGCAAGGCACTGGAAGACTTGATAGCCGTTGCCGTCACCCACCAGCTAAAAAGACCGGCGCTGGCAAAAATACTCGATGCAGAAGAACTGCGCCTGCCGGTAGCAGCAGACCTCAAACGCCAGTCCACCCGCCTGCGCAAAACCGTGCACGACATACTCTCTCAGGCAGATATGCCAGAAGGTGCCAGCGATACAGAAGTCATGGCCGATTTAATGGGTATCATCAAGGGCATGGTGGATGCGGCGGGCGCGCGGGCCGGTTCAGACTCCCCTGCCAGTGCAGCCAATTTGCGCAGGCGGGTGAGGAGGGCTGTGTTTGGGTATCTGGATGCGGGGAAATAGAGGGGGTGAGAAATTATTCATGTAGCAGCCAGGGGGAATAATCGTGGTGGTCTAATTATGTCGTTAGACCACTTGACCACTGGAGGCTAGTGGGTGACCCCGTCTTTGTCTTTCTGCGTCTTTATGTGCTTATCAACGGGGTCTGTCCAGTGGCAGAGTCATTTTTCCGCATTGTTTCAATCAGCTTGCAAGAAAAATCGCTGGCGGGCTATAAGTTTGCGTGAAGCTGACAGTAGGGCCGGGAACATAGACACGTAAAATCAAAAAGAAACTTTCGTCGTCACTGGGCGACTGCAACCAGTAACTTCCAGCAGGTAAGTTGTCGGGCTTTTCGCTTTGGATCACGATGTTCATGCCGCCCTCGGCATTGGTTGTCGAAAATTCTGGATAATAGCCATTGATGGAATAATTGCTTGAGCCAGGGCAGAGGTTGTAAGTCGAGTTATACAAGGTGACCGACCAGAAGCCGTGCATATCAGCGTTGAACGGCGGGAAATTATCTGCCGAAAAAGTCATGCTATAGCTATTGATGCCATTCAAATCCTTGCCGTTGCTGTCGATGCTGGTGTTGATATACACTGCTTCGTCCGGGTCGTTGGCGCAGATGCCTGACAGCGACTGCACCGCTGCCCTGGTAATAAAGTCGCTGTTTTGCCCGGCGCGGCCACTGTCTTGCGGT
The DNA here is from genome assembly GCF_049340385.1 of Undibacterium sp. Ji83W. Taxonomy (NCBI): domain Bacteria; kingdom Pseudomonadati; phylum Pseudomonadota; class Betaproteobacteria; order Burkholderiales; family Oxalobacteraceae; genus Undibacterium; species Undibacterium sp. Ji83W. The sequence continues at coordinate 91,465 of NZ_JBMPOZ010000018.1, forward strand.
GGATACGTCCAGTTATTCACCGTTTTCCCACGACCCTTGCTGAATTTTTTCAGCAAGGCCAGTCCATCTCTCGCTGCTCGCTGAAGACCGATGCGGGTGGCTTCGGATTGCTTCTCTACCTGCTGATTCGGGCCGATGTTGATCGTGGCAAAGAGCCTCAGTAATTGCTGCTGATTGATCCCCGGCGGCAAACCGGGCGGGTTTTGTGTCATGGCTTCGTTCATGGTGTGCCATGCCCCTGCGGTATGGTTGTAGTCGACACCCCAGGGTATCATCACAGGTTTTTTATACGGCGTGTGCGCATTGGGCCAGTCTGCCAGCGGCGTCAAGATGTATTGCTGCTGGACCTCATTGGCGGCTTGAACTTCGGCCGTAGTGCTGTCGTTGACTCCGGTGCGCCCCAGCAGGAATACGGTATCGGTGCGCGAGCGCGGCAAGATGTCTGCCACGCCATCTGGCACCGTGCCGTTCCAGTGGTGTGGTGCAATCAGGTAGTTGCCTGCTTCTGTGCCTGTGGAATGCGTGCCCACATAGGCGAAGTTGTCGGCATCCATGCACACCATTTCGATGACGAAATACCGGTCGCTGACTGCCGGAACCGAGATGACGATGGGGTCTTCGCCAATGTCGAGCCAGGCTGTGGAATACAGCGTATCGGTATTGGGCGCGCCACCCGTTTGCGCGGCTGGCGTAGCCAGTACGGCTGCGTGATGAAAAGTATTGATGGGCGCATACAGGTCTGGCAGCCCGTGTTTTTCTGAAAAATGCTTGCCCGCTTCGCTGGCCCACAACCAGCGCAGTTGGGTGTTGTAAATCCAGGGGAAACCAAAGACGTAGGCTTGAATGCCCAGCGAATACGCATATTCCTCTTCTGCATTGTCTGGCCCAGGCAGGCTGAGTTGCGGCAATTGCAGGCTGAACTGGCTTGCGTCCGGTGTTGATGCTGCGTTGCTCATGATGAATCCTGTCAGGGTTGAAATGATGGGGATAGAAGCAAAACACGTTCTAAAATACTGTCTTTGTCCTGGTGGTGTAGTCGAAGGTTTCAGGCACCATGTTATTTCCCGACGTAACGGCCCTCCCTGGCAAGGGAGGATTCCATACGGCGTTAGCCTTGCCTGGAAAATTCTGCATCAGTCCTCTTGATTAATTCTGTTGATACAGGATATGCCTGTCTGTGGCTGAAAATAGCCGTCTCATTTCCTTACTTAAAACATGCGCTGGTATCTTGCGGGCTCTTTGCGTTGCCGGGCATCAGCTCGAATGGCGTGAAGCGGCCAGGTGCCGTGGTTTGCTTTTGCACGTAGTCAGAGTACGACATCAGCGCGGCGTTCATGACATGCAGCCGGTTCAAAGTGGAAAGTTCCTGCAGTGGCAATGTCACCAGGCCGGACTTGTAGACTTCGCCACGTGTCCATTGCTGGCCTTGGGTGATGATGCCGACGAGCCTGGCCTGCAGATCGGCGGAACTTTGCCCCATGGCGTTTTTGCCGCCAACGACATCAGGAGGCAGCAGTTCAGGGTTGACGATCCATCCCCTGGCTTTGGCAACCGTATTACCAAAAATAATCAGCTCGTTCAATGTCATATTGAGTGATGTGTAATCACGCAAGGGCAAGGGAGCATCACCGGTAGCTGTTTCTTCGGTATGCCCAGCGATGTGCGGCGCCGTGGCACAGGTCGCACCGAAGATGAGTTGCAGATTATTGCCATCCAGTTTCATATAGCTACCGACATCGGTGCCACCAGGAGGAGACGGGGCATCGTCGCCGCAGTAAGTCGAATGCGAAGCCGTGTCCTGCATGCTGTGGATATACAAGCCGATGCGGGCAAGCTGCACCGGAACCGGCGGCATCGCCGGATCTTTCCACAAGACACCGGTTGTACGGGATTTATCCTTCAGCCATTGGCCCAGTTCGCGGTAACTGACATCGCCATTGCTGTTGTCCAGAATTTTAGGCCCTGAGTTAAAGCTGACCTGAACACCATTCTGTGACTGTGTAATCACCGGCACGGTTCCCTGCACAGTGATCCCGGTCCTGCACGCGCGGCCACTGAAATTCGAAGCGCCATTTGGCACCGTCAAGCCCGCCGCGCACAGCAATCCAGGTGCATCATCTGCCTGCATGGCCCATTGCCGCAGATTGGACAGGGAACCCTCATAAATATCGTCAATCACGACTGGATAGCCGGGTGCAGGGAAATGAAACGGGTAGACGGCCTGGATGCCACTGGCACCATGCACGTCAGTACCTGCACCATTCGGTGAAAACGGCAGCACGTAGTGATACAACGGGCCATCGGTCGTGTTATTGATGCGCTGAAAGCCATTAAATTTGGCCGTGATATAAGACTGGCCAGAGTTGCTGGCAGAAGCTTGTACACCGCACTGATCAATGGGGGCATATTGCGTGTAGTCTGCCACTTCATTGTAAGCAATGATCCAGTACGCCACATCGGCCCTATACCCCAGTGCCTGTGCCAAAAAGTAAGTAGCATCTGCATGTATCATGCTTCTGGCGGGAACAGGAGCAGCAATTTGCTTCACCGCCTGCTCAAGCTGCACCGGACAAGCTTTTCCTTCAGACGGCGTCTTGACACAAGCCGCGCGCGGTTCCACGCAAGCAACGATCTTGTTGTTTTGTGTGGATAAACAGAGATCCTCAAAATAGGCATGCGCGACTTGTGGCGCAAAGAATAAAATCGCCAGCAGGGACGACCCATTACCGATCAAACGCTGAATTTTCATGTGATGTAATCTCAGGATGTTATTCGTGCAAGCCAGTACAAATGTAGCGGTGACGAAGATTGTTTAACGAAATTGATTAAGTTAAGGGCGTTGATCAAGAACAGGAGGCAAGCGACGAACGCAACGAGCGCTATAAAGCTGTCTAAAAAATTGCTGATGAGATGGAGGTTATCATAAAAACATCTATTGTTAGCATAAGTGTCACTTAAATTATTCAAAATACAACAAGTGAGACTGTTTTTTCATCACTTTTTCAGGAAATCTGACAAGCTTATGTTGAGTTTTGCGATTACATGGAAGTCACTCGCCTTTCCGGTCAGGGCAATTTGCGAGGCATCAAAGGACAATGCTGGCAGAAGTCTTGGTTGATTTGCTGGGCATCATCAAGGACATGGGCTATGCCGCAGGCGCACGCAGGTACAAGTGCCGCCAATTTGCGCAAGAGAGTGCGGCGTGCAGTGTTTGGGTATCTTGATGCGGGGCAATGAAATGAGTTCTTCTGTAAAGCTGACTGCCTGAGCATGGCTCAGCGCGGAGAGTCCTTTCTTGTGCTCCGCCGTAATATGAAGCCAGCGACCTGAACTTTAGTCTGGTTCACATAAACCCGAAACAGGCATATCATCCATTTACTTTTCGCATGCCAGATTTCGAGAAATGAGCGCCATGAATTCTTCGTTGAAACCAGTCGTGTTCTTATGTGCAGCCATCGCGCTTGCCAGTTCCCCCTGTGCCTATGCAGCCGATAAACCTGCTGCTCCCGCTGACCTGGCGCTTTCCTGCCAGAATCCGGTAAAGAAAGGCGATACCGCACAAAGCCTGAAGAAACGCTATCCGGGAAACACCACGGTGCAGGAAGTGGATGGCGCGGAAGGAGCAACACAAAAAGTACTGGTGCTTTATCCACAAAACCTGATGAAGCCCTACAGGGTAGAAGTGTTCTTTGATGATGACGCAATGACCCGCCTTGTTTCCGTCAATATCAATGTTGAGAAAAGCCAGTGGACTTATCAGGGCTTGAAGATACTTGATTCTATCCCGGCAGTAGAAAAACAGAACGGCAAGCCGCTGACCCTGTATGGCTTTGGCTGGGATTGTGGCGGCCACGTCACCAGCTTCAATGAAGGCACTTTTTCAAAACCACCCGGCGATTGTGTCCCGCATTTTCGCTTCCAGCTACGCCCTGGAAAAAACACGCCCAAGACCATACTTGGCGAACAAAAAATCAAATCCAACCTGCCCGCAGTAATCCAGGCACAGCCTTATCTGAGTGAAATATCACTCGACTTTGTTGAGCAAAAATAGTGAGGAAATTCGCAGCTCCTGCGTAGGTACGATTAGCGAAGCGTAATCGTACACAGCGGCATCCTCAAAAAAGAAAAGACCGCAAGCATGCAGCTCAATGCCGGAATAATTCGATAGCATCGCTACGTCCAATCAATAGGTTGTTATCGGGTCTTGCATTCATATATTTCATATTACTGAAATATATGAATGCAAGACTCTGATTATTTTGTGTTTTTGAAATGATTTTCGACTGGCAGATAATAAATCATGGATATAATGCCAGCACACATTATGCAAGCATGATGCTGATATCAAACAAGACAAAATAAATAGGACTTACGCAAAACCGCCTCAGCTGCGTTGCAGCGCCTAGCCGTACTAAAGTACTGTCTTCGTTGCTGCGGTGAAGTCGGGGTTTCAGGCAATATATTGTCTGCCGACGTAACGAACCATCCTTGCAAGGGTGGTTTCCTAAAGCATGGCCTTGCTGGGACAATTTTGCGTAAGCCCTAATAAAACAAAGAAGGGGAAGCCGTGCTCATCATCTGGGGAAAAAAACATGTACGAAAAAATATTGGCTATGCTGCCGATTTTTGCCCTATCTGCCGCGGGCCGCAGGCATTCAAACTGGTCCGCGTCGGCTTGGCCAGCCATGTGTATTACATTACCTCCGGTGAGGGAGAGCTGGTCAGTCATGAGCGCGAATGCCAGCAATGCAAGACACTGCTTAATGCCAATCCTGATGGGTATCTGACACTGTCCAAGAAAAAACAGTCGCTTGCTGAGCTGATGAAGACGACGTTCCCAAGCTTGCCGGAAGTGTATAAAGACCGGCTGGAACTCGAAGAAAAAATCACAAAAACTCCGACCCTGCTGACGCCGCAAGAGCGCGACATCATGATCAAGACGCCCTTTCATCTCTTGTCGGCTTTGGTGGAACGGCGCATGGCGCAGACCCATATAGACATGGGCATCGGCCTGGCATTGCTGGGTTCGTTTTTTCTCATTACCATCGTCCCCGTAGTGTTAACGAAAATCCTGCCCTTTGATGAAGCTATCATCTTCCTTGCCTGCGCCATCATCGCCTTGCTGGTGATAGGCTGGCAATTGCTTACTGCCGGCAGTCGCTATGTCAAGCGCCGCATCATCCCTGTCCTCGGCCCCAACTTGAAACCCTTGAGACCGACAGAAAGCGAACTGAAATCAGCACTGGCAGAATTGAAGGCAGACCAGAAAAAAATGGCAACGAGATTGAATATTGCGGATTTGCAGAAATATTTTTGAAAGACAGCTCAATTTTTTTCAAGACATGGATGGCATTGATTGCCTCAAATCTGGAAGGAGCTTGAGGCAAGAATAGTATTCATGCATTTCTAAATCTGCGGGGGCTTACACGATTGCAAGTCAATCCCACCCGCTAGTTAAAATTAGGAGAAATATCATTGCTAATCCCGGTGGACCTGACGAAGAAACATGGATGAAAATGAGCGTGACAGAGAAGAGGGTATATGTTGTAGGCGTCATTGCAGTAATATTGATTACAATCACTGCAATCGTCTGCAGTAGATCAGGCTTGATCTAATGGCGCAATCATATGCGTCTTAGGTGTAAAGGGTCACACAGCTATTACCTCGTTTTCTGAGAAACAACCGACCTGAGCTAGCCCGTGTAGGTACGATGAAGCGCAGCGTAATGATACTCAACCGTGCCCTCAAAAAAAGAAGAGACCTTAAGCATATCGCATGGTCATTGCCATTTCACCACAACATGAACATGGTTTATATTTGATTGAAAACCGTAATGTAGCCATGGTGTAGTAGCGGGGCGGTGCAAGCAGCATGCGTACGATTACGCTACTAATCGGTCCTCCATCATCATGGGTAAGCCCGGCTTCCTTTTTGCGCCTCAGCCTTTGCATATGCGGTCGCAACTGCTTCGGCAACCGCGCCCAGCAGCATGAGCTTTGGCCGCTGGCCGCGCATGTTGATAACGGTGCCGTTACGAAAAAAATAGCGTTTTTTCTCAACTGTTTCCATCTGCGACCACGGCAGGAACAGCGGTGGACTAAACATACGGAAAAGAAAAAACACTGACAAATGCAGGCCCTGCTCACTGACAGTCACAAACAGGCAGCTACCGTAGTTGACCGGGAAAAACCTGGAACCCATGGAGCCTGTGACAAAACGAAAACGTTCACCAGTCGCCGCCTGGTTCGCCCGAAATTGAGTAGCCAGACTGGCCCAGCCACCAAGAAATGACAAAGCCGTCGAAATGCCAAGTATGAACACAAATGGCATCAAGAAAAACCATGGGCTTTCCATGAAAAAAAAGTGAGGGGGAGAATCCGGGAAAAAATGGGAAAGGCTCTGGCTCATGGATGAAACTTTTTCTTACGCGAAATTAAGTAGTTCATATTATAGCCACCTCTGGGCAAATAGGCGATAAACGGCTGGACGGCCGGGTTGGCTAAAAATATTGTTTTTCGTGTTCCCTGAAAATTGATGATCACTCTTGCGCTTCCGTGACCTTTTTTGGACTTGACCCATTTGGGCATTGTTGTTCTTGCGAGGCCTCACCAAACATAATGTGCAGCCCGCCTAGGTACTATTAGCGCAGCTTAATCGTACACAACCGAGCCCTCAAAAAGGAAAAGGCCTCAAGTATGGTGGCATATAGAAGCATGCACTTCCAGCCTCCTGCATTTCTCTGTGACTCTGTGTCTCTGTGGTGAGCAGTCAGGTCTTATGATTTTCATTTGCCGGTACCGTATTTAACGTACCCTACCAATGCATACAAGCAAACCTCACCCAAACACCCCACCCTCATCCGCATCCAGTATCACCGACAAAGTAATATGCCTTGGGCGCGTCAGTGCGAACAGGACGGCATCTACTACGTCCTTGCTGGTTGCGCGCTCGCCTTTCTGGCGGTCTTGCACGGCGTCCCATTCTGGTTGCTGCGGTGATACGTCATCGAGATAAGGCGGGTGCACGCTGATGGAGCAGATGGGTGTGCCTGCCAGCATTTGCCTGAAGCCGTCTGCGAGGCCTGCCTGGGCGCGTTTGGCGGCGTAGAAGGGGACGGAGACGCTTTGCATCCTGGCGTTTGGCAGGCCGCTGATGGAGCCTATGGTGAGGATATCTGCGCCACTTGATGATCTCAGCAGCGGCAGCAGGCCCTGGGTCAGCAGGAATGTGCCTGTGACGGCAGAATTGATCACGCCCAGTACTTGAGCAGGCGTATAGGGTTCATCGCTGGCTTCCAGCCACATGGTGCCGTTGTTGATGAGCAGGTCGATGTGGATGTGCGATTTGCTCAGCGTATCGATGGTAGCCTGCACGCTGTGCACATCGGCCAGATCGGTTTCTACACATACCGGCATCTCATGTCCCAGGCTTTGTATGGTGCTGGCGGTGTCGGCTAGCTGTGCAAGAATGCGGCCACATAAAATCACTTTGCAACCAGCCTCTGCCAATGAGATGGCCAGTGCTGCACCCAGGCCACGTCCCGCACCAGTGATCACTGCAGTTTTTCCAGTCAGACTATTCATACATTCCCCTCACGAATTTTCTCCATTTAAATGCGAGGGAAACTATACATCAGACTTACAGTGCTCGCATGAGACCTGCCTGCAAAGAAAAACGGCTGCTGATATGCATCTCTTTAGCAGACTATGTAGCAGACTATGATGAGGATGCTTAGCCGCCTGCCTCATTCTGCTTATAGGCATCCATCAGATTGGTGCGCAAGTTGACGATGGCTTTTTGCAGCACGCGAAATTCTTCCGGTGCCAGGCCAGCTGCCTTGGCCGTCACCTCGCGGTAGTCAAATGCTTTTTCTCTCAGTTCCCGTCCCGCGTCGGTCAGTGACACCAGCACGCTGCGCTCGTCTTCGCTGTCGCGTTCACGGTTCACATAGCCCATTGCTTCCAGGCGTTTCAGCATGGGTGTCATGGTGCTTGGTTCGAGGAACAGTTTTTCGCTCAATGCCTTGACGGTCTGGCCATCTTCTTCCCACAGGCAAATGATGGTCACGTATTGCGGGTAAGTCAGCCCCAGTTGCTCCAGCACGGGCTTATAGACGCGGGAATAGGCGAGGTTGGTCGAGTAGACCGCAAAACACATGAAGTCGCCGAGCCGGGCTGCTTCCTTGTCAGCTGCAGTTTTTTTGCTCATTTGTTTGCTCGGTTGCTTGTTCATTTGGCATCTCCGTAAATTAATTATCGAAATAATGATTATCGTACTTGAAAATGATTCTGAGTCGGTATATATTTCGCTTAATAATAATTATGACGATAATTAATTTATTGATATTTACCAGAAAATACCCGTCGCAACTTCAGCCTCAACCTGAAAACCAAGCCACCATCACAGGAGTAAGCAAATGCACCAATATCTCAAGCGCGCCGCTCAAATCACCAAGAGCATCCAGATCAGTCAGATCACCCCGACCAATCAAATCAATCAGAACAATCAGTTAAGCCGCAAGCGCCACTTTGCTCTTGCAGCCGCCACACTCGCCCAAGGCCTTATTCTTGCTGGTGCGCAATTCTTGCTGCCAGCAACAGCTCTGGCGCAGTCAGCCAGCACCGGGCCGGGCATCACTGCAAAAGCAAGCCAGGGCCTGCCCGGCTTCACGGCCATCAAGCAGATCAATGCCGGTGACCTCAACGTCGGCTATGTCGAAGAAGGCCCCGCCAATGGCCCGGTAGTCATCCTGCTGCACGGCTGGCCTTATGACATCAACAGCTACATCAATGTCGTGCCCTTGCTGACCAAGGCTGGTTATCGCGTCATCGTGCCGCACCTGCGTGGCTATGGTACGACCCGCTTCCTTGATGACCATGCCCCGCGCAATGGCGAACCAGCGGCGCTGGCCTCTGATGTGGTGGCATTGATGGATGCGTTGAAGATAGACAAGGCCGTGCTTGCCGGTTATGACTGGGGTGCCCGCACAGCCGGTATCGTTGCAGCACTGTGGCCAGAGCGCGTCAAGGCCCTGGTTGCTGTCAGCGGCTACCTGATCGGTAGCCAGGAGGCGGGCAAGCAAGCCTTGCCACCCAAGGCTGAGCTGCAATGGTGGTATCAGTTTTACTTCGCTACCGAGCGCGGTCGCGTTGGCTATGAAAAGAACCGCCACGATTTTGCCAAGCTGATATGGCAAACCGCATCACCACAATGGCGCTTTGACGATGCCACTTTTGACCGCAGTGCCGTGGCACTGGACAACCCTGACCATGTCGCCATCACTGTCCACAATTACCGCTGGCGTCTGGGCCTGGCAAATGGCGAAGCGAAATATGAAGCACTGGAGGCGAAGCTCGCCAGCTTCCCTTCCATCACGGTGCCAAGCATCACGATGGAGGGCGACGCCAACGGTGCGCCGCATCCTGATCCTGCTACCTATGCCAAACGCTTCACCGGCAAGTACAGGCATGTGCTCATCACGGGTGGTATCGGCCATAACTTGCCGCAAGAAGCACCCCGTGCTTTTGCGGATGCTGTGATCAGTGCCGACCATCTTTGATGGTGGCTCGCATCCACTTTTTTCGACTATCAATATCACACTAAAGGAAACATCATGAACAAGATCGAAACAGTACTCTACACCGGCAAAACCCATACCACTGGTGGCCGCGATGGCCTCGCACAAAGCGACGATGGCCGTCTCGATATCAAATTGTCGCCTCCTGGCAGCCATGGCACGGGCACCAATCCTGAGCAGCTTTTTGCTGCTGGCTGGTCAGCCTGTTTCATCGGTGCCATGGGGCGAGCAGCGAAAGAAAAAAAAATCTCACTGCCTGCGGGCACTGCAGTTGATGCGGAAGTTGATCTCGGTACCGGGGACGGTGGCTTCTTTTTGCAGGCGCGCCTCAAGGTGAGCCTGCCGGGTTTGCCAAACGACGTGGGGCAAGAGCTGATCGCTGCTGCGCACCAGATTTGCCCTTATTCGAAGATGAGCCGTGGCAATATCGATGTGAGTGTGACGCTGGCCTGAGATGAATCTCGCGCCGACAATGCGCGGCGCAAAAAAATAAAAAAGCACTGACGGGCAGATGATTTGCCCGGCAGTGCCTGTTAATTGAAACAAGTCAGATCAAGATAATCTAAAAATCACAGTTTTTTTTAAAGGGACTTCAAGAAAGCCAGTACCGCATCACGGTCAGTTTTTGACAGGGCTTCAAAACGCTGGCGTGCCTTATCTGCTTCGCCACCGTGCCAGAGTATGGCCTCGGTCAGGTTGCGGGCGCGGCCATCGTGCAGGTAGCCGACCTTGCTGTTATTGCCCATGACTTTCTCGGTATAGCCTATGCCCCACAGTGGCGAGGTGCGCCACATATTGCCCTGGGCCTGGCCTTCTACCAGCTTGTCGGCCAGACCAGTTCCCATGTCATGCAGCAGCAAGTCTGTGTATGGCTTGATGGTCTGGTTGCGCAATTCTGCCAGCAAATGGCCGCTACCGGTTTTCATCTCCACCGTGTGACATGCTGAACAACGCATGTTCTGGAACACCTTGGCACCAGTACTGACTTGCTGCGGGTTGACGACATGCTCATCCATCGGTGCCACCCCTTTGGGGAAGCCGCTGGCGATGCTGCGTTGTGCAGGCACGGCCACCAGACCCAGGTAGCGGGTGATGGATTGCAGGTCAGCTTCCGAGATACCTTTTTGCGCAGGTGCGGCAGCACAGCCAGCCGGGTCTGTGGTGCAGCTACGGTTAGGATAGGGCGCAGACGTCACCGCCATGTCCTGCAACAGCGCAGCAGCAGTCTGGTGACGCAGGGTCGCCTTGGATGCCTTCCAGCCAAAGCGGCCTACGCGCACTGTGCCTGTCTCTGGCTCATACACATAATTTGCCAGACCCATGACACCATCGGCATCTGGTGACGTGCGGGCACGTGCCAGGATGTCGGCTTCTGGTATCGCTTCGAGCAAGCCCATGCCTATCATCGGTTGGGCAGCGCGCAGCGAATAAACGGCTGGTACTGCACCCTCGAATGCCAGTGTCGGTTTGCGTAATTCCACGCTGCTGCCATCGGCCAGTTTGCTCGTACGGGTTTCAAATCCGGCGACGTTGACGTTGGTACCCCAGTTTTGCGGCACACCGCTGCTTGAGAACGCATTCATCTGTACTACAGTGCCATATTGCGGATGTGGCAATTGCTGGCCTGCTGCATTGGTGGCTGCTACCCTTACCGACATGCTGTCGAGACGCTGGTTGATGGCGGTAGGTGCGGGGCTGCGGCCATTATTGACGTGGCAGGCAATACAGGCAGACTGGTTGAAACGCGGCCCCTGCAAACCCACTGCCTGCTGGTAACGGTCATTGCCATTCTCATTATGGTCACCCGTGGTGAAGTTGGTATGCACCAGGCGGCGGCCTTCAACAAAGCGCTGTATGTTTTGCATACCCGCATTATTGTGCGGCTGCTGGAACATGAACAGGCCATTGTCAGAATAATTGTAGGACACCGAACCCTGGCCACCAGACAAAGTATCTTCCGGCAAAGGCACCGAGTTCAAGCGCGGTTGCACGCCATACCAGGGCTTGAGACCAGAGCCGACCACATAAATCCATTCGGCTGAGTAATAACGTACACCGCCGCTGTCACCCTTGACAGCCATGCCTTCAGGCGTAGAGAACATGGATGGCGATACTTCGATGATGTCACCTACCACCAGCGGACGTGCCGGGATATTTTTATCATTCGGAAAGCCGTTTGGATCCAGGTCGCTATGTCCCGGATAATCCTTGACCCGCAAAGTACAGGCACCATTCACACCATCAGGGCTGCTGAGCTTGTTATTGGCAGGGTAGGGCACTGGTTTGCAGATGGCGACATTGCGGTCCACCAGTTCACCCGGATTCATCCAGCCATAACCGGTGACACCAACGCGGTCAAAACCACGGAAGAAGGCCACGCCACCCGGCAAAAAGTCGACGGTATTGTATTGATTGACGGTGAGCACCGGTTTGGTCACACCTGCCACGCGGCTATTGTCGATGATCTCAAAACCCCAGGTGCGGTTCTTGAAATATTGTGCCACAAAGGTCAGGTAATTGCCGGGGCCCTTATCGACTGGCAAACCGGTGGCAGCATCGACAGTTTCATTCGGACCGTAGCCAATTTCATTCCATTCTTCACCACGTTCGCGGCCATGGCGTGCCAGGCCGCGTGCACCAAAGCGAGTGACGAGGGTGCCGTCAGGCAGGGTAAATTGCAGGCTTTCCAGCGGTTCTGCTGCAGCGGGCAAAGGTGCCCAGCCGCTGCCGCTGCTTGGGAATTTCAAAGCGGTAGTCGCTGCATCTGGCAGGGTGTTGTCGCTGCCTGGTGACTTGAATTCAACTTCAAACAGGGAGTAACCGTATTGGGTCGCACGCGCCACGCCTTGCAGGCGTATGTAGCGGGCATTTGCACCGAGGTTAAAGAACTCTTCAGTACCGCCCTTGCCACCGCTGACATAGCGCAGTTGCGTCCAGGTCTGGCCGTCGTCGGATACGCGCAGGGCGTATTCCTTGCCGTAGGCGTTTTCCCATACCAGCTTCATGTAGCCGACAGGTGTCTTGGCGCCAAAGTCAAACTGTATCCAGGCACCGTCTTCCGAGGTGCTGCCCCAGCGCGTATTGGCTTTGCCATCGATCGCCATGGCGGCTGACATGGCCTGGTTTTCTACTGCGGATGATGTTGCGGCGACAGGCTTGACGGTAACACCGGGTTTGCTCAAATCGATCTGGCCAGGATTGCTCGGCTGCTGCGGATCTGTACCCGGTTGCGTTACCACCGGCGCGCCAGAGAATGCCTGTATCTCTATGATGGAATAACCATACTGGGTAGAACGCTTGATACCCTTCACGCGCAGGTAACGGCCTTTGCCATTCAGGTCAGTCAGGTCTTCTACACCACCCTGGCTGTTATCAACGGTTTTGATCGTCGTCCAGTCACTATTATTGTCAGAGACTTGCAGCAGATATTGCGTGGCATGGGCGTTTTCCCATTGTATGCGCACGCGGGTAATGGTTTCTGACTTGCCAAAGTCCAGCGTCAGATACTGGTCATCAGTAAAAGCACTGCCCCAGCGGGTATTGTCATTGTGGTCGATGGCCGCTGCTGCCGACAGGTCACCACGTTCAACGGAACTGGCAGTCGCTGTAACAGGTGTCAGCGCGGTTTCTGTCGGTGCGCCTTGCGGTGGTGCAGCCATGGGGGCAGTGCCTGCGCCATTCTGCGCTGAATCAGCGCTGCTGGACCCACCACAACCTGCCAGTTGTAAACATAATAGCGATGAGGCCAGACAGATGGCCGTCATGCGGTTGGATATTTTTTTCACGTATGAACTCCTGGTTTGTACGTTTTGTATTTGGATGCGACAGGTATCCCGCATCTTTTTTTTGCGCATATTTTTATGTGCGCGCAGATAGAAAAGTGAAGCGCCGGTAGTGCGATGAATAAAAAAAAGAAAACGACGTATAAATGTGTTTCTCAATCCGTCGAAGCGCAACACTACATAAATGCCATACAGCACGCAAGCTGGCGGCTATCACTAAACAAGTCACCAAAAGGTAACTGAACACTTACTAAAAGGTAAGCAGTTGCTCATTTGCGCTGCCCCAAAATTGAGCGCGGCACATCTCATTTTTTGTCAGTGGACTGACATAATTGGTCAGTTTTGGAAAGCATCCCATTTGGGATGTGTTCGGGTATGGGTGCTGGGAATGGAAACTTTTCCATTTTTTGCGCTTGATTTATTGATTGAGCATGCTCTTTGAACACACAGACTGAACTCCTTCCCCTTCAAGGGGAGATTTGTGGGAATTCGCAAAGCGCAGCTTTGTGCCACAAATTTCTAAGCAGCTTGCAAGCTGCGCGGTGGAATGGTTGGGATGGGTTTCCGACGTAAATTCATTTATCGTTAATCAACTGAAACCCATCCCCACCCTAACCCTCTCCCTTGAAGGGGAGGGAATTTAGTAACCAACGCGAAGTTAAGGGCTGACGAGTTCAGGTCGGTACACGCAAAAGTATCCAGTTTTGATTTGATCGCAAATAAAATGTGCGTAGAAATCTTGTGTATGCTCAAGGAACTTTATCAGTAAACATCATCCCTGATCACGCTTATTGAAGCCGCTGACAAAAAACGTCCTTCAAATGTACAAGTGAACCCACCGTCATTTAATTTTTTCTCGAAAAAGAAAACGCTGTTTAGTGTTCAACTTGATTATGACAAACTTGTAAGAAACAAATTGATTTCTCTGTTACAGAAAACTTACAAATGCAGGTGCAAAAAAATGGCGATAGCATCATTTTGCAACAGGCATCATTCTTCCCGCGTCCAATAACTCGACGACTTTATCCATGCTTCCGGCTGCCCGCGCTGTTCCACCATATAAGCACGCAAAGCCCGCGCAGCCTGTCTTTCGGCGGCGATCCAGATGTAACCATCGCCAGGCGGGAATTGATAAGCAGCGGCTGTCACCAGCAAAGCCTGTTCGTCACTGACTGAATCGTGCTCGCATATCAGCCATTGCGTTTGCCAGTTGGCTGCTGTCACACTAGCCTGTTTATCTGCCGCATCAGCAAGCATGATGATGCTGGTGACATGCACTCCTGCGCGCAATTGCTCAACACGTCTTGTAATTGCAGGCAAGGCAGTGGCATCACCTATTAACAGATACCAGTCAAAGTCATCCGCCACGACCATGGATTTACCAGGTCCGTTGACGATCAGGGTGTCGCCGGTTTTTGCCCGCCTTGCCCAGTCATTGGCTGGCCCATGCTGATGCAAGGCAAAGTCCAGCACCAGCGTGCGTGCCTGTGTGTCGAAATATCGCGGCGTATATTCGCGTGTAACAAAACTGTCTGCTTCGCCAGCAACTGGTAGCATGATCTTGACATGATCATCGTGCGCCAGACTGGCAAAATCGTGCAGATCATCGGATTGAAAAGTGATGCGTTGCATATTTGGTGTCAAACGCGTGACGCTGGTAACGCGCAGGGTTCTGCTGCGTTTTTCCCAGTGCAGGCGTTCGATGTGGTGTGTGGGTTTTTCGGTTTTTGTGATCATGATGGTTTTGAATTGTTTATGAGCCTTTGCTCGTGTTGATTAATTTTCGTGAGTTGGGGCGATCTCGTAGGTTGGGCAGGTCCCGTAGGTTGGGCTACGTTTTATCAGCCCAACACTGGGCGTTTAAATGACGTATACGTTTGCAGGGGCCGAGTGTTGGGCTGATGAGGCGTAGCCTAGCGAGGCCCGGCCCAACCTACACCCCGGCCTAACCTATACCTCGGCCTAACCTACGGGGTTTTCCCTCCCCCACACCGCCGGACATTAAACGCCAGCGCCAGCGTCGCGCAAATGGCAACAGGTATCCCCACCATCCACGGCAGGCGTACGGCGACTGCATACAGGGACGTGCCCGCTGCCGGGCCCACGGTGTCTTTCAAGTCCGCCGCCACTGATGCGGCAGCCATATAAGTTGCCCTTGCATGCGCAGGTGCCAGTTCCATGATCAGGGTAGGCAGCAAGGGGCCAAACAGCATTTGCGACAGCGACAGCAAACTCACGCCCAGCACCAGCGCTGCCAGGCTGGATGAAAACAGCAGGCATACAAAAGCCCCCACCAGCACGCAGCCGCTGGCAATCACCATCTTGAAATTACTGATGTGTGCCAGCAAGGAACTGACTTTTAACTGGAACAGCACCGTCAGTGCCGCAGCATAAGTAAACAGCAAACCTATCTGTGATGGTGTCAGGGTGCCTGCATCTACCGCATACAGCGGCAAGACTGAACTTAACCAGCCTGCCGATATTTGCAGGCACATCGACCACAGCAGCAAACCAGCGAGGCGCGCATCCCTGAAGGCAGGCAGGATGCCCATCAAACTTTCATCCTCGTCATCAGGAATCGAATTTTTTGTCAGTGTCTCTGGCAGCCACAGCGCAATGATCAGCGTACCCAGTAGCGTCGCCAGGGCAGACCCGAGAAACACTGCACCCAGCGAAAACAGCGCCAGCACAGCCCCCACCGCCGGGCCAGCGACACGGCCTGCACTCGACATGACACGTGCGATGGAAAAATAATAGCGATGTTGTTCAGCCGGGATGGCATCGGCAATCACAGCAGAGATAGTGGGGTGCAGGACGCTTTCAAACGCGCCTATCAAGATCAGCACCAGGGCAGATGCCCATACGCCGTGGGTAAAGTAGAGAATGGCAAAGCCAAGCCCCACACCCGCAGTGGAGATCAGCAATACCGGGCGACGCCCGACACGGTCGGCAATGCCGCCAACCAGGGGCGTGGCCAGCAACTCGCCACCAGAATAGCAGGCCAGCAGCAAGCCTATGTGGCTGGCAGAAATGCCCGCATCTTTTTCTGCCCACAGGGCAAAAAATGGCATGAGTACACCGTCGGCAAAGCCAACAAAAAAACAGAGGAAGAGGCCAACCGTAGTGGCAAGAGGCGCATTCGTGAAAATGCGGAGAGAGGCAGAAAGCCGGAGTGGTAGTCGTGGTAGTAGAGATACCCGCTGTAATAGTAGTCGCATATACATTATCCATAGCGCGACAAATTTGCTTGCAAATGCATGACAAATTTGTTTGCGCGTTGGCTAACGTAAACGCTTACGTCACTGTTTCCAGTGATATGGCTCGATCCTAGCAAAGAAAAAATGCGACGTCAATCAAAGGGGATGGGGGGCTTGGGGCCATCCCTTGGTCTTTCATCATTTTCATGCTATCTGTTTATACCAGCCATCATAGTGGCCGCACTTGACAAAATAGATAAGCGAATAAACCCTCAAACATAAATGTAACCAATTGTAGCTTGCGTTATAATTTGCAGCTGTTTTGCGTAATTAAATGCAAATTGATCACAAATAAAGACAAGAAACCGAGCTTGTCTTCGCCTATCTACTATGAAAAAATTACTTCTGGCTTGCCTGTCTTTCCTGGTTTTTGCCTTCCCTTGCCCGTCGCAGGCAGAAGTACGAAAGTGCGTCACCCCATCGGGCGAAACGATTTATACAGATCAACCCTGTAATGCAAAAATTGGCAGTACCGCGACTGAAGTCAAAAACGACTCTACACTGCGCAAGATCACGGCCATGCAAAAAGACCGTGACACTGGCAAAAGCTGCTGGGTGCTGGATCACCGGTATTCACAATGCAGCTCCAGTATTGACCGTACCCTGATGACTAACTTCAAGGAAAATTGCGGGATTCCCATGAACCAGTTCACCAAGGACCGTAGCAGCGACAACCAGAGTATCAGTTATAAAAATTATAGAGAACGCCGCGAATACCGTGAAGCATCGCAAGAAGGTGATGATCTCGAATACGTCCACAGATACACACGCAAAAGCCGCGCCGTTTTGCAATGCGAAGTGCTGGAGAAAGACATGTGGCGTTTCCTGAAGCAAAACTTTATTGAAAAGGTGCCACAAGAAGACGCCAAAAATATTGAACTCAGATTATTAGGTTTGCCCGATCCTGAGAAAAGCAATTCATACAGTAAAAGATAATTCCCATGAGCAGACCTCATGCACAGTAGGCACTTCACACTGGCAATTCAACTTTGGAGAAAAATCACTTGATGAACGACCATAATCAGCATGCAAAACAAGTTCTTGACAAGGCGATGGAGGCGCATGCCGCAAAAGAATATGAGACGTCGCTGGTATCTTATGAATGGTTTTTTGAGCATGCACTGGATGAAGACAATGCTTCGCTGTACGGCGTGCGCCTGTCATATTGCTTGTTTGGATGGGCCCGGTTGGGCCAGGAATATGAGCCAGCCAGAATCCGGCTTGAACAAAAATTTGCACACAGTATCGAGGCACTGGAACAGTCACGCAATCTGACTTATTTTCATGACTATGCCGCTATAGGTGCCAGCCTTAATCAGCAAGAAACCGTGCTGAAAAAATTCATGGGTTATCACCATGCAGACTCTGAACTCGCCGCGCAAATAGTGCATTTCATCTGGGATGAGCTGGTCGCTTCACCACACATTGCCGTGTGCTCCACTTATATGGATGATGCGCTGGCCTTCTATGAGACCAAGTTGAAAACGCATGATGAAACAATGAAATTCCTGGAGGCCATGCCTGAAACTGGCAGGGACGTGTTTATAAAGGATATTGAGGACAGGTTTATCCAGGATATCGACAATATCATCAAGGTATTGCAGGCTTCCGGACGCACTGAGGAGGCTGGCGCTGTTTCTGCGAAGGCGAAATCGGATCTGGAAAAAAGAAACTATATCCATTCTTTGCCCGCATAATCTCTGCAGGCAGACACCTTAAAAAAACACCCACATTCGGGGTGTTTTTTACCATAGGCGAGACCAGGGTTTATTCGACAATCAATGTATATGTCACTGCTTGCGACATATCGTTGCTACGCCCGCCAAAGTTGATCGTATGCTTGCCCGGGCTTAAGGGCTTGAGCATGACATAGTAACCGTCAGCAGCAGAGGGGGCGAGTTTGATGCGGCCGCCGGTCAGCGCACCTGCATCAAAACAAACTGGGCTGACTTGTCTGTGTGCTTCAAGTTTTGTGGCGCGCACTCCATCAATTTCCAGTATCAGCATATGGATGCCATCAATGGCTTCCCTCACAGCTGCAGTGACGCCCTTGCAACTGATTTCGCCTGGCACACCTGAATTGACCATGTAATTAATCAGAGGGAAGTAAAGATATTTATCCTTGGGGACGGTGCAAGTCCTGATGGTCCTTTGCGTGCCATACGTGCCAGCCAAAAACCAGACCGGACCTTGCTGTTTGAAATGGCAGGACTCACCGGTTTTGTCTGCAACCGGGCTATTGTTTTCACCATCAAATGAACGCGCCCATTGCCACCAGGCGCTGGACCATTCTCCCTGGGTTTTGCCGGCAACAACTTGTTTTGGCACGACCAGGCTGGCAGGATTTGCGGGGCCAGCAGCAAGGCTGGTAGCAGGCAACTGGCTGGCGAGGGACAATAAAATAATTAGAGATAGTCTGGAGATGTTCATTAAAGTGCTTGTATGGGGATTGCTTGCACAGGCGGGGATGGATAAGTTTGCCCGCTCGTAGCAAAGGAAAGAAAGGCGCAATTCTACCAAGGTTTTTTTTATATGCACATCAATCTTGTCCAGCGCGCATGGTGGGGGGAGGTTGGGGGGGGCGTAAATTGGGTGGGCCGTAAGTTGGGCCGACCCAACCTACGTAGTTGGCGAGGCGAGGCGCAACTTACGTGGTCGCTACTGAGGAGTAAAACCGACGCTTCTCTGAACATGCTTAGTGCATCGCAACTACCCTTGCTTGTCCTGTGGCGAAATCTATCCCATCAGCCTTGTCCAGTTTGCCAGCCAGCGTCGTTAAACCCCATGCACCCACTACTACCAAAGCACCTATCCACGGTGTATGCATCAAACCGATATGACTGACGATCAATCCACCTGCCCAGGCACCGAATGCGATACCAACATTAAAGGCAGCAATATTCAAACCTGATGCCACGTCGATAGCTTGCGGCGCATCCTGTTCTGCACGCTGTACCACATACACCTGCAAACCCGGCACATTACCAAAAGCCACTGCACCCCAGGCCAGCACGGTCAGCAAGGCCAGCCACTTGTTATGCGCAGTAAAAGTCAGCACCAGCAAGACCAGGGCTAATAAAGCAAACACAATTTGCAGCGCTGCGACCGGCCCTTTTTTATCTGCCAGCTTGCCACCCCAGATATTGCCAAAGGTCACCGAGACACCGTACACCAGCATTACCAGGCCCACCGCATTGGCGCTAAAACCGCTGATGTCCTGCAGTATCGGTGCCAGATAGGTAAAGGCGATAAAGCTGCCGCCATAACCCAGGGCCGTCATCGCATATACCAGCAAGAGGCGCGGCTTTTTGAGTACCGCCATTTGCGTCAACAAAGAGGCAGGCTTGCTGCTGGCGATGGTGGAGGGAATCAGGATCGCACAACCGATAAACGCAATCACACCCAGCGCCGACACTGCCAGAAACGTCGCCTGCCAACCCAGATGCTGGCCTATGAAAGTACCCAGCGGGACGCCCGTCACCAAAGCTACCGTCAGGCCGCTGAACATCAGCGCAATCGCACTGGCCGCCTTGTCCTTGGCAACCAGGCCAGTGGCTATCGTTGAGCCTATAGAAAAGAACACCCCGTGCGCCAGACCAGTCAACACCCGCGCCGCCATCAGCGAGGCATAGTTGGGTGCCATCCAGGCCACCAGGTTGCCAATCGTGAACAAGGCCATCAGGCCCAGCAATAATTGCTTGCGCGGCACCCGGCCAGTCAGTGCTGTCAATACGGGCGCACCAACTGCCACGCCCAGCGCATACAGGCTGACCAGCAAACCGGCAGAAGGAACAGACACCGCCAGGCTGCTGGCGATGGTAGGGATAAGGCCGACAATCACAAATTCTGTCGTACCGATGGCAAAGGCGCTGAGTGTCAGCGCCCACAGGGCTAAGGGCATAGGGACTCCATACATGGGGAAATGAATAACAGGCTGCAGTCTGAACCCATGCAAGGCAAAGAAAAATAGCTTAAGCTACACTTAACTTATGACTGGGAGTCAACAATGCTAAGCCTGGAAACCATGAAAGCCCTGGTGGCGGTGGCCGATACTGGCTCGTTCTCAGCAGCTGCCGAGCGCCTGGGGCAGACCCCATCCGGCATCAGTCGCAGCATTTCCCGTCTCGAAGCGCAACTCGGCATGACCTTGATGACGCGCACCACCCGCAAGCTGGAGTTGAGCGAGGAAGGTCACTGGCTCTTGCAAAGGGCAAAGAAAATACTCTGTGATATTGATGACACTGAAGAACAACTGACGGCCAGATTGTCGCAACCGTCCGGCCTGGTCAGGGTCAACGCCGCCACCCCCACGCTTGATCATTTGCTGGCCCCGCTGGTGGCAGATTTTCTCGACGCCTATCCCCTCATCAAGCTCGAACTGGTCAGCGGCGAAACCTTTGTTGACCTCATCGAAGAACGCGCCGACCTGGCGATACGCATAGGCCAGCTCACCGATTCCAGCCTGCATGCGCGCCGCCTGGGTAGCAGCCGCATTCGCCTGGTGGCCGCGCCGCATTACCTGGCACGCCACGGTGAACCACAAACCGTGGCTGACCTGGCCCACCACAGGTTGCTGGGTTTTACTGCTCCTGCCAGCCTGAATACCTGGCCCTTGCCCAAGTCAGATGTAGCCAAAGGAGCAGAGGATGAAGGCTACATCATCGATGCCGTAGTCAACGCCAGCAATGGCGAAACCCTGCGCCACCTGGCCGTGCAGGGCGCTGGCATCGTTTGTCTGTCCGACTTCCTGACCATGGCCGACCGCGCCCACGGCAGGCTCAAACCCGTGCTGGCAGATATCAGCCTGCCCTGGATGCAACCAGTCTGGGCGGTATTTTATAAACAGGAGGCAATACCCCCACGCGTGGCTGCCTTGCTGGATTTTTTGATGACCAGATTGCCACTAGAGAGGACGTGATGGGGTGGATGGGATTGAGTCGGGCCATGCAAGCCGCATCGCCCGCCTATTTGCATACTCTCAAAATCGTCATTCCTGCGCAGCCAGGAATCCATCGCATTTGTGCCGTGAGTTTTGATGCGCCGTACATTGCTTGCGACGAATATCCTGATTTACAAAGCCTTTTCGTTGATCAATGAACGCCGCTAGGCTCCAGCCTGCGCTGGAGCGACGTTGCAAAGGGCGGGGACAATTGACGGACTGTGGCTAGAAGATAGATCGCTTAAGAGATTTCTTCCTGGCACCCACCTCAAAGCTAAGGCAAACAAGCTCATGCAAACGGTACCGCCCGCTTATCCGAATACCCTCAAAATCGTCATTCCTGCGCAGGCAGGAATCCATTGTATTTGCGCCAAATATGTTGATGTGCCGTACAGTGCGCACGACAAATATCCAGCAGGAGCGGCTTCAGCCGCGAACACTGCACCGTGTCCAGCATTTCTGCTTGAGAAGGATATCGATCAAAACCATTGCAATTTATGCCCGAATATCATTAAATTGCAGCGACCTTGGTAAACCATATCCATACATCAATCACAGCCTGATGCAGCATAAAAACAAACTCCACCACCTCTGCATCATTGTCCTGGTGATGACGACTGCCAGCCTCGTGGCTTGCAAAAAGTCTGCCGACGCTACTGCCAGCACAGTGTCAGCGCCATCCCAAGTCACGCCAGCACTCCCGATAAACACCATATCTGTAGCAAACACAGGGCCCGTCGCACCAGCAACATCCACCAACACCGGCCCCTTCGGCCTCGCCATGGCCATCAGCGAAACCGAACTCGCCAGCAAATTGGGCTTTGTCAAATCCACCAAGGCCAAACACCTGTTCGAAGGCCAGCCACCCATACCCGTAGACGAATTCAGCGACTACTATGCCGTCACTGCCCCCATCAGTGGCATCTGCAAGGTTGGCGCATCGCGCACCATCACCGCCGTCAGCGGCACTGGTGAACAAATCAAAGCCGCCGCCGACCGCATCGCGCAGGCGCTGGAACAGCAATACGGCAAAGCCAGCCTCAAAAAAGACAAAGTCAAAACCGACATCTACACCCGCCGTCCGCAATTCTGGATGGTCGGCCTCAAGGAAGGCTCAGTCAGCTACGGCTACCTGTGGGCCAATGGCAAGACCGAGCGCGAACTGCCCAATAACATCCTCAACATCATCGTCTTCGCCCACGCCAAAGCCATCAACCGCGGCGAGGTTGGTGTCAGTTATGAGTTTGCGAATTATGCGGATTGTCAGAAGGAGTGGAGTAAAGAGAAAGGGCGGAAATCATGAGTCAACACCAACAAAGCGTCCATTTCATTACCAGACAGGATACTGCTGAATTATTAGATTTGCAGACGAGACTTAAAAAATATCCCTTTGTCGACCTGGCTTACGAGCCTAGCAAAAAATTTTTCTGATATGGCTTTTATGCTAGCCAGCATAGGCAGTTTTCTCACTTCAAATGAAGTAATGCGCGTTTTTTTAATTGCAGGTGCAATTCTTGTCATCGCTATGACCACGTATTTCCTGACAAGAAAAAGAAACAAAGATACATATTTATCCATGTTTATTTATTGGTTTTGTTATCTGAATCTGTTTTTTAAATTCACCTATCTGTTTTATTGAAACTGCTAGAGAAATGCTGAGAGAAAATGCGAACCGTTTTTGGAATATATGAGTATTAAAATGGGAAAACGAGCGCGTGTGAATCTGGATATTTTTTCTATCAATGAGCCAGGGCAGTTTCTCTCTGAATTGCATAGGCTGATCAACTGTCAGGGGCCCGGTGATTACTGCAAGATGAAGGAAATTGGCCAACTGGCTGTAGCACTTCATGAGTTTGTCACAACGATAGAAACTGAGGGAATAAGTCACTATTTACGTTATTCTGAAAATAGATGGAGAGATGTTGCACGCTTTCTTGAATTGATCAAAGCGAATCAGGCTGCCAGCATGTTTGCAGAAGTGGTAAAACTTGTCACGAAACGCGAGCCTCGCCCGGGGCTAGATTTTCTACCTGATGTGCTTGAGCGGGTAGAGCGTGATGAAGTTCAATCCAGTGTTTTCGATCAATTTGATCAGGAGTGTCAACTTGTCTGCGAAGAAGTAAAACTCAAGATTCATGCTTATATGAATTTGTATCGGGAAGATGTTCAGCTTTTCATAGAGCAAAGAATTCAATTTTCCAGTGCGAAAATGTCTTTATTGAGTGATGAAGATATCCGTAGACTGGCTTATTCGGATAGGGATACGCCATTTGAAGGGGCCTTGCATCATCTGCTTGTCATTGAACGGATAATGCTCATTGCAGGCTTTGCCAGTGACCACAGTTGTCCAACGAGAAAAACCATGTTTTCTATGTTGTATGCAATGTGTGGAAGTATGGGTTCTCAAATTCTCGCTGGAAAAGATCCGGACGGCTTGCTCGACATGCGAACTGCTATTTCACTATTGATGGCGCAAAGCGACGCAGAATCAAGTGAATGGGCCAGTAAGGCTGAAAGTTTCCTGGCTTCACCTTCACCTGAACTTGCCCTGCAATGGATGTCTCGTGCCTTTTAGTTCGGGGACGTCGCAATGCAAGCTACAGGAGACGGTAATAGAAAGAGAACATCGTTCTTATAACTGTATCGAAGCAACAAGGTTTGAAGCTCTGCAATACATATTCAGGTCATCCCAGCGCAGGCTGGGATCCATCTGCGCAAATGCCGTTACCAGCAAATAATGTGTAGCTTTCCATAGTCTGGATGCAGGCTGCTTGTAATCCGTATTCAACCGCATTCAGCCAAACTCAAGCATAAACCGTCCCCGCCATCGCCGCCCTGATCCCCACGCTCCCCTTATCAACAATCGCCAGAAAAACAGCTTTCGCTACTGCCGCATCCTGCTTTTGCCTGAAACTCTGGTGAGCCTGTACAAGTGCCACCGTCCACGTTGCCAGCAGCAAGTTGGCCGCCAGTGCGGCATCGGTGTCGCCGGGGTCGCGCTTGACGGATAAGGCCATCGCCTCTGCCACGACTTGGGCTATTTCGTCGCGTATTGCCCTGGCGCGTGCCTTCAGGGTTTCGCTGCCTTCTATGGTTTCTATGAAGCCCTGGCTGCCTGGTGAAATAAAGCCTTTGGCAGCAGCAGAAAATCGCACGTAAGGACTCTCTTCTGCCACCAGCTTGTGCGCGAGCAGGCGCAAGGTCTCCACCGGAGAAATATCAGGATCGCGCTGGCGCAAAGCGACACGCAGCATTTCGCGGCCCTCTTCATCACGGTCAAAGAACATGTCTTCTTTGCGGGGGAAGTGATTGAACACCGTCATCCGCCCCACGTCAGCCGCCGCCGCGATCTCATCCACCGTCACATGATCAAAGCCCCGCTCCTGGAAGAGCAAGGTGGCGGCATTGGATATGCCCTGGCGCATGGCCAGGCGTTTGCGGGTGCGGAGATCGGGTGGATTTGACATGGACGAGATCATAGCATATATTAAATATACTCAGTACATAACTATATTGAGTATATTAATAAGAAAGTTAATGTTATGACCAAAACTACCAAAGCAATGGGTTTGCGAAATCTCTGGGATTTGATCCCGCAAGCTGCGCGTTCCCATGCGAAAAATCTCCAACGCCCATCCAAAAAATCAGGCTGTAAAGGAGCGGGGCAATGACTGAAGCAACTAATTCTGTCACTAACCCCGCAACTAACTCTCCAACTAACTCTGCAACTAACACGGTAACTAATACAGCAGCTAATAAAGCAAGTACCAAGGCACTGAGCGTCATCTTCGCCGCCATCGGTCTGGACGCGGTTGGGATAGGCCTGATCTTCCCCATCCTGCCGCGCCTGCTGGAAGAGGTCACCCACGGCGACAATGTCGCGCCCTACATAGGCATCATGACCGCGCTATATGCGGTGATGCAGTTCATCTTCGCACCCGTGCTGGGCGCATTGAGTGACAGGCTGGGTCGTCGCCCGGTGCTGTTGATCTCGCTGGCCGGGGCGGCAATCAATTACCTCGTGATGGCCTTCGCGCCGCAACTCTGGATGTTGCTGCTGGGCCGCGCCATTGCCGGGCTGACCAGCGCCAATATGTCGGTGGCCATGGCTTACATCACCGATATTTCGCCAGAAGACCAGCGGGCGCGTCGCTTTGGCCTGTTCAATGCGGTGTTTGGCGCAGGCTTCATCATTGGCCCCATCCTCGGTGGCGTACTCGGTGACTATGGCCTGCGCCTGCCCTTCATCGCGGCGGCGATCTTGAATGCGGCCAATCTATTGATGGCATACTTTGTCTTGCCAGAATCTCGCACACCCAGCCGTGAAAAGCTGGACCTGGCAGCGCTTAACCCGCTACTGCCCATGCGCTGGATATTTGCCATGAAAAACCTGGTGCCCGTCACCGTAGTCTTCTTCATCCTCAGCATGACGGGTGAGGTATATGGCACCTGCTGGGCACTCTGGGGCAATGACGTGTTCCGCTGGAATGGCCTGTGGATAGGTCTCTCACTCGGCACTTACGGTCTGTGCCAGGCTTTGGCGCAAGCCTTCTTGCCCGGCCCCGCCGTCAAGTTGCTGGGCGAGCGCGGCACCATATTGACCGGGTTTGCTGGCACATGCCTGGCCCTGGTCGTCATGGCTTTTGCCAAACAGGGCTGGATGGTGTTTGCCGTCATGCCGGTGTTTGTCATGGGTGGGGTCGGCATACCCGCCTTGCAGTCACTGGCCAGTCGTATGGTCGATGAGAGCAGGCAAGGGCAATTCCAGGGCGTGCTGGCATCCGCCGTCAGCCTCGCCTCCATCATTGGCCCGCTGATGTTCTCGACGCTCTATTTTGTCGTGCGATCACAATGGCCGGGGGCGATCTGGCTCACGGTGGTGGTGGTGTATGCGATTGCGGTGCCGCTTGTGCTAAGCTTGAGATTTCGTAGTGCGGCGTGATTTGGAAAATCTGATGCAAACTTTTTTATCCTGGCTATCGACCTACCCCTACGCTTACAACATAGTTGGATTTGCTTTTGTCCTGGTCGGGTTTATTCTTGTTTTTTTTCGCGTCTCGCGCGTCTTGAAGGGCGGCAATAAGGGAGACAATAAGTCCTTTATCGACTACTTATTGATATGGCCTATCGTCATTGAACAGCATAAAAAGACTGCGACCAAAAATTCAAATAAATTTATTGTCTGGGGTTTGCTGGTGATGGTGATGTTAGTGGTGGGGGATATAGTTTTCTTGAAGTAATAAGCTGTCAGCTGCGTCCTGCACATCAATTGATATGATGCAGTTTGGCTAGCGGCGCGCATGGCGCACTCTAGAGATTGCTGTTTCTTTATTGAAGTTGCTTTAGACAAGGGCAAGTGTCTTCATGCGGATATCAAAGGAAGGATTGCTTTTCGCGATATATCAGTTTTTTATTCTGGTATACACGCAATAGGAATAAGCAAAACCAAAGAATCAGAAGGAAGTGCAACAAAGCCATATCTTTGATAAAACGCCGCCGCATGCTCGTCTTTGGCATCCACAAATAAAGCCCATCCGCCCACTGTCTTCGATGCAGTCCTTGTACGACGCATTGCATCAACCAGCAATTCTTCGCCGTAGCCTTTGCCCTGCTGATTCTCTTGTACTGCCAGCCTTGCCAAAGTAATGGCAGGGACATTGGCAGGCAATTTTTTTGCCATTGAGGCTGGCAAATTTTGCCTGGGGATCAGCGCACGTAAAGCCAGACTGTAAAAACCAAGAATAGCATCTGGTGTTTTTTCATCCGTTAATACAAATGTCTGAGATATAGCGTTTTTTTGATGTTGTCTGGCGATTTGCTGCAACCAGTTATTCAATGCATCATTGCCGCAATCAAAACCTTTTACATCATGTTCTGCTTCCAGCGCAGTGATGAATATTGTCATTGGCTATTTCTGTCTGCGTTTCGCAAACGCCTTGTTCAGCACCTCGTTCGGTGGAGCAGGCTTATCCAGCATTTTTATAAACAGGACCGCGTCCTCATGCGAAAAATGTATCGCTCTTTCATGTGCGATAATTTTTTCAGCTTTTTCGACAGCAGCCTGAACCAGAAACTGGTTCAAGGTTGACCCCGTCAAATCAGCTGCCATTTGCAGCTTTGTCGCTATGGGTTGAGAGACGCGGGCGGTGATCCGGTCCCTGGCTTCAGTTATGCTCATCATGTGCCTTTCGATGTACTTTTTACACACGGTACTACTGCTTATACTCATTGAGTATAGCATGGTGGGGGCAAAATGCCACCATGTTGGTGTCAAAGTGACGCCAACCCGCATGCGTACGATTAGTGAAACGTAATCGTACGCATGCGGTGCCTCAAATAAAAGGTGGTCTCCAGTATGTCCCTTTGTCTGTCCGTGATCCGTAACGGCGTTCGCGTTATGCATGCCAGATTCTATCTCATCGCACGGTCAGTGATTGTCAAGCAGCATGGAGACTTACCGCTGACCACGAGTACGATTACGGTGCGCTAATCGTGCCTACGGCCCTACTTGCCCACCATCCTCAATAAATCAAAAGCAATCATCAACAAAACCAAAAAACTAAAGATCACCGCATATTTACGCCATCTGTCTGGTTCTGATTCATACTTTACCCAAATGGCATTTTTCCCCGATGTAAGCGGAATTGGGGGCTTCTTAACCCAGATATAGCCAAGACCAAAGATAAAAAAGGCGTTAAAAATAAGCGTGCCTGAATAGTGCATCATGTGTTTTGAATTCCCTTTGATTGATATTTACTATGCATGGCAACATCAGTCTCTCACCGCGTCAACCTGTACAAATAAATCGCCGTCCTGATCGTCGCTCTTTGTATCGATGAAATATCCAGGTCCTCATCCGGTGAATGTGCACCTCGGCCAGTGGCACCAAGGCCATCCAGACTATCTACATAAGGTGCGACGAACTGTATGTCGCCAGCGCCGCGTTCACCCGGTGGGAAGGCCTTGATTTCGCCCAGACCTGCATCAAAGCTGGCTTTTGAATAAATGTCGAGCAGTGCCAGGTTGCCGGGTGTGGGGGACATAGGTGGGTAGTTTTCGCTAAAGCGTATAGTCGCGCTGGTGCCAGCGAGGTTTTTGCTGACGATATCTTTCATGCGGTCTCTGGCGCGCTGGCCCTGTTCTGCGCTGAGGTAGCGCAAATCGCCATGCACCTGGGCACTGGGGGCGATGACATTGGTCTTGCCAAATGCCGTGCCCTTGCTGTTTTGATTGTCATAACTGATTTCGGTGCCGCCGAGGATATTGCCGGGGTTGAAGGTCAGGTCGGGTTCGATCAAAGTTTCGCGAAAGCTGTTCAGGATGCGCGCAGTTTCATAAATTGCGCCATAACCATTGTGGCCGAACACGGCGGCAGAATGCCCTTGCTTGGCCGTCACATCCAGCACAAAACCGCCAGAGGCGCGGCGGCCCACGGTGCCGGTGGCATTGCCCTGTTTGTCGAGTGCCGTGCCTTCAAAAGCCAGGGCCACATCGCTGCGCTTGGCGGCATTGACGAGGTCAGCGCGGGACGTGGCGATGGGGTGGCCTGCGCTTTCTTCGTCACCACTGAAGATGACCTGGATGCGGGTATTGTCAAGTGCGCCCACGGCATGCAGGGCGCGCAGCGCTTCTATCATGATGACATCGCCACCCTTCATATCATTGACACCCTGACCGCGCACGAGGTTGCCCTTCCTGTCCCACAACTGCACGGGACTGTCTTTTTCAAAGACGGTATCGAGATGGCCTATCATCAGCACGCGCTTGCCCTGCTTGCCTTCACGCTCAGCCAGCAAATGCCCGGCACGGTTCATGGCGGTTGGCATTTCTGACCAACTGGTCTTGAAACCCAGGCCATCAAGTTCAGTGCTGAACAGCTTGCCGACATCGCGCACCCCTGCATGATTGAGCGTGCCACTATTGATGTTGACACTGCGTTCCAGTAATTGCAGGGCAGCTTCAGAACGTGCTTGCACGGCGGCGACGATTTTTTGCTCGGTCGGTGACAGGCTTTGCGCGTTGGCCTTTGCTGCAAACATGCTGGTCGAGAGGGCGAGGGCAATGCAAAGCGGGAGCGTTTTTTTGATGAGCATGGCGTATTCCAGAAACGTGGAGTGGTCAGTAGGGACAGATGCATAATGTACACGGTTTTTCAGTGAACGGGGTAGAGCGCAAACATCAGTAGGGTGCGCCGTGCGCACCGTTTTTGGACACGGTGATGGTGCGCACGACTCACTGGCATGTACATCCTCTCGAATGCGTTCCTCTGTGTCTCTGTGCCTCTGTGGTGAGTGGTCTTGAAGTTATGAGCACGGCGTCGGGCGCACGGCGCACCCCACAAATTTACGAAATTTTCTCGTCTGCTTCACCATCCTCACGCTTGCCCAACAAAGCCATCCCACCTATCGCCAGCAACACGCAAGCAATACCCGTGATCTGGCTACCGCTGACCATTTCCCCCAGCACCACTACCGCCAGCACCACGGCGGACACCGGGGCCAGGGCGGTGAACAGGGCGGCTTCGCTGCCGCTGACTTTGGCAGCACCTGCATACCATAGTAAAAAGCCAGCCACTGTTGGCACTATGGCATAGTAGACCACAGCCCACACTGCATCGCTGGTGACGGGTGTTTGCCACGGCATTTCAAACAGAGCAGGGATGATGGATAAAGTTAATCCCAAACCCGTCATGATGGTGGACAGTGCCAGTGGTGCGATGGCAGTCTTCAGGCGCTTGTTCAACAAGATGAACAAGCCTTCGCAAATGATGGCAGCAAAGATCAACGCATTGCCCAGTAAGGAATGCTGGCCACCGGCATCTGCCCGCATGGCTATCGATAAAACACCTGCTCCTGCCAGCAATACAGCCAGCAATAAACTGGCTTGCGGCCTTTCACCCAGCAAGACAATGGCAATTGCCGCAGAGACTATCGGCAGGGTGCCGATAATGACAGCGGCATCGGCTGCAGAAGTCAGGCGCATGCCGCTGATGAGCAGCGTAGTGTAACCGACGCTGCCAGCACCGGCCTGCAAGACCAGCAAGAGCCAGTCTTGTTTGCCCAGCCTGGGCAAACGTGTGCCGGTGACGCGCATCAGCAATAAAAAGCAAGGGAGGGCGATGGCAAAACGTAGCGCCGTTGCGGTGAACACGGGCAAGCCATTGCCTATGACTTTGCTGGCTACCACCGTGCTGCCGACGACGATCATCGCCAGCGCCAAATACACATACCCCAATAATCTGTCTGACATTGCTTGCCTCACTCTGCATGGAAAAACATCAGAGTGACAGTTAGCAAAACAAAGGTCTTGAATAAAATTGCAGGCTAACTCAGGTTGGCATAAGCGCCTGGCGACACACCAAAATTGCGTACGAACAAGCGTGTCAGGTGACTCTGGTCAGCAAAGCCGCTATCCATGGCGACTTGGACCAGTGGCGTACCCGCAGCGATCAGTCGACGCGCGTGGTGCAGGCGGCGTTGCAGGATATAGGCATGCGGCGTCATGCCTGTGGCCTTTGCAAAGGCACGCAAAAGCTGGAAACGGCTCAAGCCGCTTTGTTGTGCCAGGTCTTGCAAGCTAAGGGCGGCAGTCGGGTCATCATCAATACGACTGCGCGCATGGTGTATGGCCGACGCCACACCCTGCACGCTCTGGTTGAATTTGGCGCTTTGTTGCATGACGCGGGCGAACAGCATGATCATTTGTTCTTCTGCAGGCATGTACGCGTCAGGTGACGCCGTCATCGTCGCAAACAATTCTTGCACTGCCAGGCTGATGCGCACATCACGCATGACAGGCAGACTGAATTCTGCCTGGGTAGTCTTGCCTTCGTTGATGTCCATCATGATGCTGCTGATCAGGGCTGGTTCAAAGTACAGCATCTGCCAGCTGCGCCCGCTATCACCTATCGGCATGCCATCATGGATTTCACCAGGGTTGACGGTGATCGTGTCGCCCGCCATCGCCTCGACCATGCCTATGCCGCTGAGCGACTTTTGTGCACCCTGTACCACCACGCCTATACCAAACTGCTCATGCATGTGCCGCCCAAAGGCATGCCTGGATTGCGCCTGCACTGCTTCTACGCCGGGTAAATGGCAGGGCAGCATGGTGAACTGTTTTTGCGGGCTGGCGGGCATGTTGGTGTTAGGTGTTAGCTTGATGGCTTAGGATAGCATTTTTGATGACAACAGGTGAAAGGCCTGAGTCGTAGGGGCGATTAGCATCGCGTAATCGCCCGCATCTGTCTGGCAATAACAATCGAACTACGCATGACCGTGAAGTAGTCGTAACGGGAGGTCCATTGTAATGCGCAGCATGTGGTCGCTACATGCTGTGGGAATATCTCTCTGCCGTGCGGCATCGCTCACATACGGCGCATTGCAATGCGCCCTACGCTTATCCATTTTTTGTCATGCACGGCATGCGAAAGATGTTCTTTCCTCAGCGTTGAGAGGTTTTGGACCTGGTTTTAATACACAGATATGACGTTCCTCACAAACCCAACACCGCCCGCACATAATTCACAGGCGCATGATCTGCCAGCGACCGAAAGCCGACATTCTCGCTACGCCATGCATGTTCAAACAAATATTCTGCCTTGGCAATGGTCTGGTCTTGCAAGATGTCCAGGCTGCTGGGGGCGGCGATCAGGGCACCGTGGCGGTCGAGGTAATGCATGCCATGCAGGTGCTCATAATATTCGGACTCTGGCGGCAGGATAGTGACGATGTCGGCGCAATCCACATAGCGGTCAACCACGCGGTTCTTGAACATGGCAGCAAAGCTGGCATTGCCCACGCGGGGTGATCCAAACGTAACCAGGCGGCTGTCGGGCAGCATGGCAGCGGCCAGTGTGGCGATTGCTGCACCCAGGCTGTGACCAGTGATATAAATTTTTTTGGCCTCGGTCTTGCCCAGCCAGTCATGCAGTTGCGGCGCGACGCTGTTATAGGCACGTAAAAATCCATCATGCACCTGGCCATCACCTTGCCAGTGCACAGGCCAGAACAAGCCGTCGATGAGGATATCAGTAGGATCATCCGGCTGCGTACCCCGGAAAGCGATATAGGCAGTATCACCCTTGACAACAGCAAAACCCTGGGTATGCGTATCAACATCCAGCAGCAAACTGGCTTCCCCAAACTGCGCCTGCGTCAATATGCCCTGGAAATGCTCAAGCACCTGCCCGCCTTTTTCATAATGCCAGTAAGCCAGCCGCGCCAGCTCGGCACAAATCGCATGCGTGGTCCAGGGTAATTCTGTGCCCAGCAAGGCAGGCTGGGATTCGGGATGGAACAAGGCGGTCTTGCTTGGATCGTATTGCATGTGACCTCCTGATGTCAGTTTCCTGGAGATTGGTGGTCATTTCAAGATAGTGCAAAATTATCTATTTTGCAAGTTTGCAATTTGTGGCGACTATGCCAGCTTCTGTATCGCAATGCACAATGAAAGATGTTAAATGAATGTTGTAAAAAAGTCATTTGTTAAAATATTTACATGAAATAAAGATAATATGGTGAGGGCGTCTAATGGCGTGAGAAATGCTGAATTCGTTAATGATCGGTCTTTCAGGCAACGAACATGTTAGCTTGGATATTACGCATTCTTGGTGTGAACTCGGTTCAGGAACCACAATGAAGGGATGAAATTATGAATACGTCCAGTGTTATCGACATCGCGATTGGCTTGGTACTTGTCTATTTTTTGTTGAGCATGGTGTGTTCGGCTTTGAACGAATTAGTTTCTCAAATGCTGGCCTCGCGTGCCAAATATTTGAAAAAGGGGCTAACGATACTATTGACGGATCCCGGGAAGCTAAAAAAATTCTACGAACACCCACTGATTGCCTCACTTGGAGAACCCATTGGAGAATCTACAATGCGTCTTTTTCTGGGTGACATAAAACCTCTTGCTGGTAAAAATTTTCACCCCTCTTATATTCCATCGAAAGCGTTTGCCCAGGCACTGATTGATATTGTTGTGCAGGCGAATCTGCCCGGCCCTAACAAAAAACCGCATACGTTTGACAATGTCCGCCAGGCGGTAGTTGAGATCACTGATGACGACGCGTTACGTACAGCACTTTTGTCGTGTCTGGATTCAGCACAATATGATCTGGAGCAAGCAAAAAAAAATATAGAAGAATGGTTTGAAAATAGCATGGACAGAGTATCTGGCTGGTACAAACGTAATACACAGAAGGTACTGCTTATTTTTGGTCTAATTATCGCGTCTCTTTTTAATATTAATACGCTGACTATCATAGACCGGTTGTGGGAATCGCCACAGCTGAGGGCTAGCCTAGTAAAAGTGGCGGACAAAGTTAATTCTAGCGTTGAAGAATCGCAAAAAGAAAAAGATAAGGCTTGTGCCGATGAAAAAAAGAAGAAATTAACTTTAAATTGTCCAGAGGCAGAAAAAATTATTGTGAATGTGGATTTGAAATTGACGGACAAGTTGCTGGGGGAAGATTTTCGAAAAGATGTTAAATCACTTAAATTACCGTTTGGCTGGCGTAACTTAGAAGAATGTAAGAGTACTTCTATGACTTGTCTTTGCCGCTTCGTGAAGAGTCTGAAATGGAGCGATTTTTTTGGAATTTTATTTACCACAATAGCAGTCTCTTTCGGTGCTCCCTTCTGGTTTGAATTACTGAACAAACTTCTTAATCTGCGCACGACCGGGGCCAAGCCAGAAAAAAAATAAACTGAATCAATGCTAGCCTACGGAAGGAAGCCGCATGTCTATACGGATAAAGCTTGTGCCAGTCCTGCTTATTGCATTATTTTTTTTTCAGCGGGATGTCGCAGCTGCGGACTCTGTACGTTCTCGCTATGTGGATAACAGGTCCACGGGTTTTATACTGGATAGTCAAGGGAGATGTCTCAGAGTTGGCGTGGACAATGAGTTCCGCGTCAGCGAACCTTGCCCCTGGTTTACCGTGCCATATTTTGTTGGAGATACTATCGGTGATGCACAAACAAAGCTGAACGGTGAAATAAAAAAGAGCATACTAAATTCAAATAAGCAGCCATTAAATAAGCAAACACTGGTCAATTTCGATGAAAGAACAAAATTAGACAATGACGATATCGTCATACGGCAATGTTATAGCAATAAAAAAGACCAACTCGACGAGGCGTCAAATAACGCAGCGATTGGTGTACTGGTCGGCAGACGCGTACCAGACTTGAAAGGGAAAACCGAGGCCGAGGCGGACCTGCTTCTTGTTGAGGGACATTTCGGTAAAACCGTCACTTATGCCGCAAATGCAGGTCCTCCAGGTGGAGAAATTCAAGCCTGTCCCGATTGCGGAAAAATACTCCCTCAATATTCTAATGTCGCGATGACTGTTGCGAAAACAGTTATTCCAGATCTGACGCAGAAAACCTTGAAGCAGGCGCAGGCGATATTAAAAGATAAGAAATTGGATGCTGTATTTACGTTGACAGATGACAGGAGAGATAAGCCGGACGACGCAAAGATAGAATTCCAGTTCCCTCGGGCTGGCGAACAACTGCCCATAACGAAAGAAGGCCAGAAGATATATCTCACTTTTCCTCCACTTTCCCAGGTTTCATTACCTGATGTCACAGGAGACTTTAGTAGCGCGATTGAAAAATTAAAAACTGGGGGCTTCCCTGTCGCGTTCGGGAACTTGTCCATGTTTGAAAAATGGGCGGTGAAAGGTCAAGATCCGATACCAGGTTTGGTCAAAGCTGGGTCTGCGGTCACATTGACTGTCCTTCCATGGATATGTGAACGTTCTGTGACGGTCCCTCATTTGCATACGTTGAATTTTTCCAGTGCCAGGCAAATTCTGGAGTCGGTCCAACTAAAAATTCAGCGTATTGCCAGCGGCAAGTCAACTGATAAGGATGATAAGGTCATCGGGCAATTTCCTGTTGCTGGTGAAAAGGTATGCCCAGGAACGATGGTTTATGCGGTAACGCCGGTCGATGTTGGAGCGACGATCTATGTGGACGTGGCATTCTACCTGGAAGTAACGGAGTATCTGACGATACTAGCAGGGAGGTCTGAGTGCGAAGTTCGTACTTCGACACAAACTGAAAAAATAATTTATGTCCCAGTGCATGACTATATTTTTGTCGCGACGCTGATCGGTGGCGGTTTGATAGGTGTCGCTGGCATGGCCTTGCTTTCGCGCCGTTTGCGCACTCGTTCCCTGATAGATGAAGATGAGGATGCCCCGCTTATCTCATTGCTGATGGTGAACAAGAATCCAAAATTTCATGTAAGACCGGTTCTTGACTGGGGCGTGCAAACCATAGGGCCAAATAATAACTATGAATAATCCACACCTGGCGCTGGCTGATATTTTCAAGGCAGAAAGAATCTCTGCAGATCGTTTCCTGGACATTGAAACACAGGACGGGCTACTATTGAAGGCAGAGGTGGAAAAGTATTGTCGCTCACTCAGTTGGCCAGAAACTGTTGCAGGTACGCGTGCAGGAATAGCGGGAGTACTTAAGATTGGTGTAAAAGAAATTTTTCGGCGGGCTATGCAAGCAATGCCTTATCCTCAATTCGCGCTGAACGAAACACTCAGTTTTGAATCCATTCATCATCCCTCGCTCAATATTTTGCTGGACGGTCAATTTTCCATTGTCATTCCCCTGGTGATTCGGGTGCAGATGAGTGCCCAGGTGATGGCGATGGAATACGCAGACGCAAACGAAACTACGTTCATAATCACTCTTGGTATCTGCGAAGTACAGGGGACTTTAATGAATCATGCACTGCAGTTGCTTGCAGTCCCCTTGCTCCAAATTCCTATTCGTGAACCTTTGCTTATTTCTTCAGGTACGAGCTAGGTTTTTATAATCCGGGAAGTTGATCCAAGGCTTTTGACGCAGTGCCTTGGAGCGGTAAGCAAGAGTTACCCCAAACTCTTCTCATACTCCCTCGGCGTCATCCCCACCAACTGCCTGAAATCCCGCACAAAATGTGCCTGGTCAAAGTAACCCAGTTCCTGCGCCAGGTCAGTCCAGCTCAGGGTCTTGCCTGCCTGCACCTGGGCCAAGGCTTCATGCAGGCGGTAGCGTTGTATTACCCACTTGGGGCCTATGCCCACGTATTTCTGGAACAAGCGTTGCAGGCTGCGTTTGTCCGTGCCAGCGATTGCCATCACGTCTTCCACGGTGACGATGCTGCGGTCTTGTTCTATTTGCGTCAGCCAGGTGCTAATGTGGCTGACTTGTTCATCGGCTGGTGGCAGGTGGCGCAGCAAGAAAGCTTCTGCCGCAGTGCACATGGCTTGTACATCATTTGCCGCCAGTATCTGTGCGCAAAAATCTGCGCCATCCTTGCCAAAGCAGTCTGTTACGTCTATCGATGTATTGCCCAGTTGTGCCACTGCCTGCCGGTAAAACGGGAAAAAACCACCGGGCTTGAACTTGATGCCGAATACTCTTTCTTTACCCCGCAAAGTGCGCATGAAGCGCCCGCTGTGCACACCATAGATGCGCGCCTCACCATGCTCGACAACAAGGTGCACATTCGGATGTGGCAAGGTGGCTTGTTCTTGCGAAGGCAGGCCGCGCAAATCCCATGCGACATACCAGTAATGCGCCACCAGATCAGCCAGCGCGGGCGATGGGCGTTGGCGATGGTGCTGGAATTCACCTTCGCTAAAGGCCGGGCGCAAGACGCCGCGTGCCGGGCCAGGATCTTGGGATTCAGGCTGTTTCATTTTTTGCTCATCGTTTGTAGCTTGGTTTGCGGCTTGTCGCGTTTTTACTATCATGTGCGGTTTGGCTCTGGTGTAATCCTGCTTATGCAATTTTTAAATCAGGAACTGGGATGAAAACAATTTTATCGAGGCTATCCGGCATTGCCGTCATCAGCACAATCTGCCTGTACACTGGCGCATCTCAGGCGCAAACTGCCGCATCCCCATCCACCATTGTAAAGGAGCAGCGCATGCAACATATGCAACAAGTTAATGGCAAATTCGAAGTCAAACTCAGCCCGCAAGCTGCTGCACCTGGCATAGAAGCCGCCAAACTGGGCCGCATGACGATAGACAAGCAATTCCATGGTGAGCTGCAAGCCCATAGCCAGGGTGAAATGATGTCGGCCATGGGTGAAGTCAAAGGCTCGGCAGGCTATGTTGCCATAGAAAGGGTGACGGGTACTTTGCTGGGCAAGAAAGGCAGTTTCGTCCTCATGCACACTGGTCTCATGAACCGTGGTCAACCGCAGTTAACGATACAGGTCGTGCCTGATTCTGGTACCGATGAGCTGACTGGCATCAGCGGTACCATGGCGATAGATATCAAAGAGGGGCAGCATTTTTACAGTTTTGATTTTAGTTTGCCTTGATTTAGCCTTGATGCGGCTGCAGATGTAGTTGAAATAACTGGAAATTTCTGATTGGCCTGCTATGATGGAAATCGTCCTATTCAGAGTTCATTTAACATGTCCAAAGACGTCAAAAATCCCCGTCTGCACCTCGTATCTGGCATTTGCTTCATGCTGTCCAGCCTGATTTTCCTGGCGTTGGCCTTCCAGTCTGTCGAAAGCCAACAAATAGCCAAATTCATTGCAGGTGGCTTGTTTGCCCTTAACGCCTTTTTGCAATTCAAGGCTTACTCCAGGAAAAAACACCTGTCTGCTTGACGATAAGTAGGGTGCGCCGTGCGCACCGTCTCTTAACCGTTTCTTAACTGATCCCCCAACTGATGAACCAAGTGTAAGCGGTGCGCGTGGCGCACCCTACCGGGTAATTGCTTGTGAGCTGTATTACAATCGACGTTCTGATCAACGTAAATTAAACCCATGCGCCCCGGCTGGAACCCCACTCGCAGAAACAAACACGTCGGCACCAAAGCCCACGGCCACGGTAACGATAACCGCATGGTCGTGCCCGAAGCCTGGGGCGAAATTTATTATGAAAAGCTCGATACGCATGTGCTGGTCAGGCGCGATATTGCCGGGCGCGAAATGCGTTTCTTTGTCGAGCCAAGCCGGGCTGACTGCTTTTATGCCTGCAGCATAGATGATATCTGCAGAGTACTTGAGCATTGCCCGGCAGAAGCTTTATCCGCTTTTGATTTCATCGTACTGCGCCAGCCCACGCGCAAACAACGCATCCTGAGTCCCGCATGGGGGCGGGCAATATTCTCATTTGAGATACGCCAGCAACGCGGCGCAGCCATCGTCATTGAAGCGCATAATCTGGCTGGCTATCAGTGGGGGAAGCACTTCAACCAGGAAGAGTTGCGAGAGCTGGCGCGTTTGCAGCAAGATGGCCACACCATCATCCGCAGCCGCCAGGGCTACGCAATTTCGCCTGATGCCCAGTCCATGCGCAATACCATTTTGTACCGCACACTCTTGCATGAGATAGGCCATCATGTTGACTTCAATCGCAGTACCTTGGAAGAGTGGGATAGCAAGACCAGGTCCACCAAAGAAGACTATGCACACCGCTTTGCGACGGAATTGTATGCCAGGCTGGGGCAACTGGCTGTAGTGCCGTTTGCACCCATACTTGATGAAGCTGCGATGGCACGGGATGGGCTTGACCTTGCATGGTTTTGTCCGCCTGCTCCGGTAGATTTTGAATCATAGCCATAGCCATAAGCGTAGCCGTAACGTAAGGCGCATTGTAATGCGCCGCATGTCATCGTTGTGTACAGCAAAGATTACATCCCACGGTAGGCTGAATATGCATGCGGCGCATCACTATGCATCTCCCGTTACGGTTGCGCCACAGCCTTGACCTGCGATGTTTGTTGGTTTCGTAGGGTGTGCCGTGCGCACCGTTTTTGTATGCGACGACGGTGCGCACGGCGCACCCTACCCGGTGAT
This sequence comes from Undibacterium sp. Ji83W, assembly GCF_049340385.1. NCBI lineage: Bacteria > Pseudomonadati > Pseudomonadota > Betaproteobacteria > Burkholderiales > Oxalobacteraceae > Undibacterium > Undibacterium sp. Ji83W. The sequence goes on from NZ_JBMPOZ010000018.1 coordinate 130,858, forward strand.
TTTCTGTTCATCAAAAATACCTGACCCATGCCTTCCCGCTTTGCCGTTTATAACGGGCAAAGGCGCGGCAGGGGTAATACAGCACGGGTATCAAGACCACAGAAATCAGCCAGACTTGCCAGACATGATCCACACCAAATCTCTGCCCATGGTTGGCACCGAATGTAGCAAGCATCATCTTCTGCAATGCAAGTAAGACATACAGATGCAGCAGGTAATAAAACATCGGTGCGCCACCAAACACGCTGGCAATGCGGCTTAACTTGCCAGGATATTTTTCCAGCAAGGCTAAATAGCACATGCCTATGCCCAGCGTCAGCAGGGCAAAGTCCAGCGAGGGTGGGTACTTGGTCAGGTTGAAGAAAGACATCAGCGTCAGCAGGCTGTTGCCATGATATTGCCAGGGCTGGGTTTCGCCATAGCCATTCACAACGCGCAGCAAGGCAAACAAGAGCAGGGCAGTGATGCCCAGGATAGTCAGCAGGCGCTGGCGGCGATGTGCGCTGATGCCTGTCGCATACAAACGGCCAGCAACATAACCCAGCAGGATGATGCCTATCCACGGTAGCAGAGGGTAGCTGACCTTGATGTTGATTGCCGCGTCGCTGATGAGATAGCCACGATGCAGCAACAAAGTCCACAAGGCATACGATGCGGTGCCGGGTGCAAAACTAAGGTCAGCCAGGGCATTGTGCCCGGTCACGATCAGCAAACCCAGAATGCCCAATAGCAGCGGCGGCAGCTTGTGCAACAATCCCAGGGTGATCATGGCAAGGCCGATAACCCAGATCACTTGCAGGTAAATCGTCGCAGGCGGAAATTGCCCGGCCCAGGCGAAATTGACTAGCGTTAGCTCCAGCGCTACCAGCAACAAGCCGCGCTTGATCAGAAAACTACTGGCATCGCGCGGGCCAGAGTCACGCGGCCCAGATGGCGGGTTTGCATACAGCCATGCCGACAAGCCAGTAAGGAATACAAACACCGGTGCACACAGATGTGCCGCCAGCCGCGTGAAAAACAATGCAGGCGCAGTCTGGCCCACATCCATAGGGTCGCTGACTTGCTGATGCAAAAAGAAAGTCTCGCGCACATGGTCAAACATCATGATCATCATGACCAGGCCACGCAGCGCATCGATGCTGTTGATGCGCTGGCTGGTTTTTTGAGCCGCCATGTCCATCAGAATTGCTGATGCAGAGTGAGGCTGACATTGCGCTCCGTGCCAGGTGCCACCCACAACTGGCTATACGAACTGGCGTAATAACGCTTGTTGAACAGGTTATCCACATTCAGCGACACCCGCGTGGTTTTGCTCGGGCTGTAAGATGACATGAGTTTCACCGTTGTATAGGCTGGCAGCACAAAGCTGGAAGACACCGCCACATCACCCAGGCGTTCACCCACATAATTGATACCTGCACCCACGCTGGCCCTGGCTGTGCCTATGGTGAATAACTGGCTCAGGATGAGGTTGGCGCTATGCTTTGCGACATTCGGAAAACGGCTGCCAGTGATGATGGTGTTGTCGCCTTTGGTCACGGTCGCATCGGTGTAGGCATAGGCGGCAGACAGGCGCAGGTCAGTGGCGATGTCGCCCGCCACATCCAGCTCCAGCCCCTTGCTACCCACTTCACCTGCCGCAATCGAGAAATCGGTATTGGCTGGGTTAGTGGTCAGCACATTGCTTTTCTTGATACGGTAAAGCGCAACGGTGGCGCTGGTCTTGTTGTCTGGCGTATCAAACTTGAGGCCCACTTCATAAGAGCGGCTTTCTTCTGCCGGGAAGGCGGTGTTACTGATGCTGATGCCGCTATTCGGGCGAAAGCCTTTTGCGACATTGGCATACAGCGATATGCCTTTCATGGGCTGATACACCAGGCCAGCACGCGGGCTGGTGGCACCGAGTGACTGGCTGCTGGCGACAGATGCGCGGTAATTGGTCAGGGTCTGGTCATAATGGTCGCTGCGCAAGCCTAGCAACGCCTTCCATTGCGTACCCAGATCAAGCTGGTCCTGCAGGTAGAGGCCACGTGCACGCTGGTTTTCCAGAGTGTTGACAGATAGCGTCAACGGGTCGGCAGTCTTGCCATACGCAGGATTGTAGATGTCGATGGCATAGGCATTCGTAGCCGATGGATTGCGACGCAACTGCACGCGGCTGTCATCAAACTGGTAGGTATCCACACCCATTAAGACATGGTGCTTGATTGCCGCAGTATCAAACTTGCCCACCAGTTCCACCCGCGCAGATTTGTCCGTCGCAGAAAAATCACGGTAGCGGCGCTGGCGGCGCAAAGTGCGTTCATCTGCCAGCAGATTATTTGCCTCGGTGGAGTAGCCATTGAGTGCACTATCGCGATAAGACAAGCCACTTTGCAGCGACCATTGCTGGTTGAAATCATGCTGCACAAACACCTGGTGTCCCAGAGATTTTACTGTCATCAAGCCATCTCCTGGCTCACCCAGAAAACGTGAATTGGGTATCAGGCCCAGCTTGCCATTCACGGCCAGCACGCCGCGGTCAAACGGTGTTTTTTGTTCACTGGCTTCAAGTTCATACGAGAGTGTCGTGCGCTCACCTATCAGCCACACCAGCGAAGGCGAGACAAAGCTGTGCTTGCTGCTGATGGTGTCGCGGTAGCTGTTACCCTGTTCTGCTGCGGCATTGATGCGGTAGGCGATGTTGTCGCTGACCGGCCCGGTCAGGTCGGCAGCGATGCGGTAAGTCTGGTGGCTGGCCAGCGTCAGGTCAACATCATACTCAGGTTTGAAGCGCGGTTTCCTGGTCATGATATTGACCGTACCACCGGGTTCACCACGGCCATACAGGGCCGATGATGGCCCTTTCAATATCTCGATTGATTGCGTACTCGCAGTATCGCGCAAGCCATTGTAGCCACGGCTGGAACTGAAACCATTGACCATGTAATCAGACCCAAAATTAGGGTCGCCGGTAAAACCGCGCATGGCATAGCTGTCCCACAAACCACCCAGATTGCTTTGCCGCGCAATGCCGCTGGTCAGGTCCAGCGCATTGTTGAGGCTGGTGACGCCATTGTCCTTGAGCAGGTCAGCCGTCAATACCCGCACGCTTTGCGGCAGGTCAGCCAGCAAGGCATCGGTCTTGGTGGCACCGGTGGCGGAGATGCTGCGGTAGTTTTGTCTTTGGGCTTTGATCAGGACTTCGGGATTTGTTTGTTCTTGGGCCTGGGTGAGGACGGGGTAGGTTGCAGCGATGAGGAGGCTTAGGTGTTTGTAGTGCATGGGGTTCCTGAGGGAGAAAAAATTAAATAGTTGGATGAATTGGGACGGATGGTGGAATATCGTAGGTTGGGCTACGGTTTACCAGCCCAACACTCGGCGTTTAAATGACGTATACGTTTGTTGAGGCCCAGTGTTGGGCTGATGAACCGTAGCCCAACCTACGCTCCGGCCCAACCTCCGAGATTTTCTCTGTGCTAGCTCGGTGTCTCTGTGGTGTAGCAGGGATTTCGTGCGGCATGCCGCACGCCTGCGTAACGAAGACTGCTTGCAAGCAGTCTTTCCTTCCTCTGTGTTGAGCGGTCTTAAAGTTTGAAGCCCTACTTCGCATAAACATAAGCCTCCACCTTCATCCCCTTGAGGCGATATCCCGCACTACCCATGGACGTATCACTACGCGTCGTCTCCAACACACCGCTGACCCATACCGCGTCCATCATCTGTATCTTGGCGGGTTTGTCGAGCACCACGTCGATGATCTGGTTCGCAGGCGGTGGCGGGGTGTGGATGCAGCCGCCGAAGTAGGGGACGAGCAAGAATTCGCGCAGCTTGCCGCGTTCGCCATCCAGAGGCACGATGAAGCCGGGTATCTTGATGCGCGTGCCATTGAGGTTTGCCTCGACCGGGGCTTTGTCCCAGGCTTCGCGCATGGTTTGCAGGGCGGCCATGGCGCGTGGGTCACCATCGTTGAGGAAGTTCATGTCCAGGTTCTTGAAGTCCTTGCCCGGGTCCCAGTTCTTTGGGATCAGGGCTTCCCAGCGGATTTCCTTGTAGCTTTCGCTGGCAGCAGGCGCGGGTGCAGGCTTGCTGGCGGGCGCTGGTGCTCCTGGCGCTGCTGATGCCGCAGCCTTATTCTGCGGCAGCCTGTCCCCCACCTTGTATTGCCCGCTGGGCTCCGCCGCTTTGGCTGTCATCAACAGCCAGGCAGTCAGCATGAATAAAATACAGCAGGCGCTGCCCAGCCAGAACTGGTAAGCAAAGCGGGATTGATGTTTTGGTTTCATCGTTGTTCTCTCATTTTCACAGACGCGGCATTAAGCCATCAGCCAGCGAATTACGGTAAGCCAGCCATGCCGGTACCAAACTGGTGAGCATGCCCATCAGCACCACCAGGCCTAGCAATGGGATTTCTGTTGCATTGAGAATGCCGGGTTTGATGAGAATGCCGTAATGCATCTGTACCCAGTCCTTGCCCGCCAGCGTCAATACATCAAGCAGGAGCAGGCCGCTGATGGCACCGGCAATGGTCAGGCCCAGGCTCTCAGCCATTAGCATCAAGAACAGGTGCCCCGGCCCGGCACCGGCAGAACGCAAAATCGCCAGCTCACGCCTGCGCTCATTGAGGCTGGCCAGCATCACCGCCAGCAAACCTGCACTGCCCAGCACCACCAGCAGGGACGACATCGCCAGCAAGACCCGTTCAATGATGCTGATGATTTGCCACAACTGATCCAGCGCCACGCCCGGCAGCACGGCCAGCAAGGCATCTCCATTTTTTGTATTGATTTGCCTTTGCAGGCGAAACACCATGCTGCGCTTGTGCAGGCCCACCAGCACGGCAGTAATTTCCTTGGGTTGCAAATCAAACTTGCGTGCATGTTCTGCCGCGATAGAAAAACCCGGCACGGGTGCGCCGCCTTGCCAGTCAAGATGGATAGCCTGCATGGCTTGCAGGCTGATATGCACGCTTCTATCGACTGGCGTGCCGGTGCGTGCCAGTACACCCACCACCTTGAAAGGTTTGTCGGCATGCTCAGCCAATGCAGCATCGCCAGTACCATGAGTGAGCGTGATTTTTGTGCCGACCTGATAGCCCAGATTGTCTGCCACATCTGCCCCAATGACGGCATCAAACAAATGATCTGCATCCCCGGCAAAAACCCGCCCCGCTCGCAGTTGCAAGCCTTGCGCATCACCATAGCGAAAACGGCTGAAATAATCTGGCGTGGTACCCACCACCGCAAAGCCGCGATGCGAGTCACCCAGCGACAGGGGCACGGCCCAGGCCACGGCCGGGTCATGCAGCAAATCCTGGTAACTTTGCCAGGAAATATTATTGGTCGCCGCACCGATACGAAACACCGCATACAGCATCAGTTGCACCGGGCTGGTACGCGCACCCACGACCAGGTCAGTGCCCGAGATGGCATGCGAAAAACCCTCGCGCGCATCATTGCGCAGCCTCTCAACCGCCAGCAGCAGGCAGACCGACAGGCTGATGATAAACAGCATCAGGCCCAGTGTCAGGCGGCGGTTCCAGGCGCTTTTGCCTGCCAGTCGCAAGAAGTAAAATAACTGCGAAAATAACTCCGAAAATAACTGCGAAAATAACTGCGAAAACATCAGTGCTGCTCCACGCGGTTGATTTTTTGCAAGTCCAGCTCACGGCTGAACTGGCTTGCCAGCCTGTGGTCATGGCTGACAAACAGCAGGCTGCTGCCATGGCTGGCGCATTGCTGCAAAATGAGTGCGATAAAATCTTTTTGCCTGTCGGCATCCAATGCCGATGTAGGTTCATCAGCGATGATGATTTCTGGCTGGCCTATCAGCGCCCGCGCCGCCGCCACGCGCTGTTGCTGGCCTATGCTCAGTCCTGTGACATGGCGCTGGTACAGGTGGGCATCCAGCCCCAGGGTACTTAGCAAGGCAATGGCCGCCTCGCGCGGGCTGCCATGCACTGCACTGGCACGTTGCTGCCGCCGCACCGACAGGCGGCAAGGCAGCAAGACATTTTCCAGCATCGACAGATAAGGGATGAGGTTGAACTGCTGGAAAATAAATCCCGCATGATCCACGCGGAAGCGGTCACGCGCTGCGCCAGACAAGGCACCCAGCTCACTACCGAGTACCGTGACCTGCCCACGCTGCGGCGTGATGATGCCACCCGCCAGCGACAGCAGCGTGCTCTTGCCACTGCCACTGGGGCCGTACAGGAACACGCTTTCACCCTTGCTGATGCTCAAGCTTTCTATGTCCAGACACGCTGCCTGCCCGGCCTGCCAGCGAAACTGAACGTTGCGCAGGCTCAGTGCAGGGCTGCTGTCTTTTTCTATTGCTGACATCACCATGCCAGCATGCGTTGTTTTGGTGTCAGTGTTGCTGCCACCTGCCCACGCGCGCCTGCCACTTGCACATCGACCTTGTGTATCGCCGGGAAGGCATCAAACAAGCTCAGTTGCAGCGACTTCAATGCGGCGACTTTGGTGCAGGCATATTCATATTCAGCGTGCAGGTTTGCATGTTCATCCTTGGCTGTACTGGTAGCTTGTAAAACAGGCGCAACTACTTTCACCGTGACTAACTGACAGTCTGCCTCTGCATTGAGTTTCAATAAAGTATCCGGCTTTTGCATGAGATCAAGCAAAGCCTTGGCGGCCTGTTTTTGCTTGTCCGTGCGCGGCGCATGTTCAAAGCCGAGCAGGTTATCCAGGGGGCTGCCAAATTCCAGCGTCAGCCTGTTTCCATCCTGCGCCAGCAAGACAGTCGCGCTGCCGTGTACATGGGCTTCATGGGCGTTGCTATTGATTGCTATCGCTTGCAATGCAGCGAGCAGGGTGAGGGGGATCAGTTTGTTCATACTAAAGCCTCCACGTGCGCTGTGATCGCGTGGTTGGCTTCCTCGGCTTCCTCGTCTTCGCCATCATCCACTTCCATCCATGATGGGAAAGGATCCTCATAGCTGGCCCAGTTTGCTGAACCCTGCGCCATTTCTGCATTCGTCAGCAGACAGGCATCCAGCGTTGCTTCTATCGCCGTCTGATCCATATCAACGCCAATGAACACCAGCTCCTGGCGGCGGTCACCGAATGGCTCTATGCACTTGCTTAAAATATGCTGCTGGTAATCTGCATCCTGCGGCCACTCTGCCTTGCTGACGGCAGACCACCACAAGCCCGCTTCATGGTGACGGCAAATGCCACCCGCCTGTGACCATTCGCCTGCGATATCCATGCGCGTCGCCAGCCAGAAATAACCTTTTGACCGCACCACACCCGCAAAGCCCTGATGTATGCAAGACCAGAAACGCTGAGGGTGAAACGGCCTGCGCGCGCGGTAGGCAAAGCTGCGTATGCCATATTCTTCACTCTCAGGCACATGCTCGCCGCGCAATTCCTTGAGCCAGCCCGGTGCGGCAGATGCCTGTTCAAAGTTGAAGCGGCCCGTGTTCAATATCCGCTCCAGCGGCACATTCGAAAAACTGCAAGGCACGATATCTGCACGCGGGTTTAGCGCCTGCAAGATCTGGCTCAGCCTCTCAAACTCGGCAGCACTGACCATGTCAGCCTTGTTGAGGACGATGACATCGCAAAATTCTATCTGCTCGACCAGCAGGTCAACCACGGTGCGCTCATCCTCTTCCCCCATGGAAGTGCCGCGCTGGTTCAGGCTGTCGCCAGAGGCATAGTCGCGCAAGAAGTTATACGCATCCACCACCGTGACCATGGTATCGAGCCGCGCAATGTCAGACAGGCTGCGGCCTTCTTCATCTCTAAAGGTAAAAGTCTCCGCCACAGGCATGGGTTCAGAAATGCCGGTCGATTCAATCAGCAGATAATCAAAGCGCTGTTCACTGGCGAGGCGCTGGATTTCTATCAGCAAGTCTTCCCGCAGGGTGCAGCAGATGCAGCCATTGCTCATCTCGACCAGCTTTTCATCCGCCCGCGACAACTCGGCCCCACCTTGCCGCACCAGGTCTGCATCGATATTTACCTCTGACATATCATTGACAATCACTGCCACTCGCTTGCCTTCACGGTTGTTGAGGATGTGATTTAGCAAGGTAGTTTTACCTGCACCCAAAAAACCGGAGAGTACGGTGACGGGCAAGAGCGTGGGGTTTGGCATGATGAATCCTGTGTCTGGGTTTGGTTAGGCTGGCGATGCGCTATTTAGTGTTGATAGAGGATCGCAATTCAGGCCAGTTTTTTTCAAGGGAAGAAGCGCTGGGGACATGACCTCGTCTGCATTTGTAAATGCAACTTTGTTGCATTATTGGTTTAAAAAAACAGACTGAAATCAGTCTGTACGTATCCTGGTATTTCACAATTTTCCAACTCTGAGCCGCGTGCATATAGACTTGCGTGCAGCTCAGCAGCTCAGCAGCTCAGCAGCTCAGCACCTCAAGCAAACAGGCAGCATCCGCCATGCATCTGGCCTGCACATGGTTTATTACTTCAAGTCTATTTGCAACACAATTGCATTTTCAGGATCATAAAGTAATTCAAATTATTTTGCAACAGTGTTGCAATAAATGAAGATGTTTGTTATTTGCTTACGGAAAAATGGCGGCGTACCTTAGTAGGAACGGCTTCAGCCGAGAACAGGTGCCAGCATGGGCCGTATCCGTTAATCAAATACCGTAGTGATTCTTCGCGGCTAAAGCCGCTCCTACAGATAGACGCTGTACCGAAAAATAGTCAAAATGCGTGCGCGATGGTGGGCTTTATGAAAGCGAAGTGAGGCATGCTCTAATGCTAGCTTTTCCGAAGTCGCAATAGCGCAAACGCAAAGTTCGTTGCATGATTTAAGTTTGTGTCTTTTAAAAATATTTGAGCGAAGACAATGATTGCATGTTTCGATTTACTTGGTTTAAGCTTGTTGGAGCACGAGCATACAAAAAAGTGGTTAATTTAATTGCCTTAAGTAAAGATAATCGTACATATGATCGATCAATCCTCTCAGCATAAATTACTGGAAAATTTCCAAGACGACAGAGCCACGTATTTGAAATTTTGTGAATCAATGGCAAAACTTTTCACAACACTTCTCGGGAATGCCGGGATCAAGGTGCTTTCAGTGACTTCTCGGTGCAAGGATATTGATAGGGAATGTCTGATTAAGTTCTAATTTTCTTCAATTTCAAAATCATGTTCAGGCAAAAGCATGAAATGCGTTGCAGGAACATGATGATCTTCATAAATTGGGGAACATCTCCCCCATCTGTATCAGTTC
>NZ_JBMPOZ010000019.1:0-133211 GCF_049340385.1 Undibacterium sp. Ji83W
TGGCCTTGCGCGCTAATCCGGATACCAGTGCATATACCACCAGTACGTGAAATGCGATAACCAGCCCTAAGCCTATAAACTTCTTCCCCGGCTCTTGCTGGCGATTTGAAAAATCCATTACTGCTCCCTTTTATTATAGTGAAGGTATTTTCGTCATCCGGTTTTTACACATTGAAATCCGCAGTCGCACTCAGCAAAAACAGATAAATCAATCGGCCATATAATTTTGTCCCTGCCCGAAAATACGTAAATACCACTCAAGTACATCTTGCTCTACCAGCTCGTACTGCGCTGCGGGAGAAACCATCTGTCTTTGAATTCGGCTCACTTTAGTGTCCTCATAACTGGTTGTCAAGAGGTATCTATGTGGAATTAACATTACCACGATAGCCATCGAATATTAACTGCAAATCAGCAGGCTTTATAGCCTCGATGCAGCAAACCATTTATACCAAATGACCGTCATATTTTTACAACTGGTCTTAGTCCTCAAAAATATAAACATGCCGAATTACTGCAATTTAAAGCGCACTGAAACTTTATTCCCCTGTGGCGACTGGGAAATTTAAGCAGTGTTTTGCGTGAACCTGATTTGCACATCCAGATCGCATTTCAGGCATATATAAATTAATTTAGAAAATTTAGTTCAAAGCCACTTCAAATCCACTTTTTTGACTAAAAAATGAACAATTGAAGACCACATGTGGGAATAAAACATCAGTCCACTTCTACTCTTCTCAATTTGAAAAGAATAATTTATCCAATAAAAACAAATAGATAGATCACATATAGATATTACAATAATAACTAATTAAACATCGCATAGATACCACTTAGATACCGATTGACAACCTGTTTAGTCACCACTAAAGTGCTTCACATCCGGTGTTGTTGTTTCGAGTGGTAGCTAACTTTGAATAACTTTTTACTGCAGCGGGTTGTACCGAAAATACTCACTGTCAAAACATCAAGTGTGTAAGGTATGGGGGAGGAAGCAATTTTTTGTCACGGATCTAAAGCTTTTCACAGGTCTTAACCGAAGGAGAAATAAATGCAAAATAAAATGAGTCCAATGAGGAACAATTTAACGCCCGTGGCGTCCGCTGTTGCGGTATTGATCATGAGCGTTGCCATGCAGGCGCAAGCACAAGAAGCGGCAAAGCCAGCAGCGCCTCAGGAAGTGGTCGTAACTGGTATTCGCGCATCCCTGCAACAGTCTTTGAATCAAAAACGTAATTCCGACAATTTCGTTGAAGTGATCACTGCTGAAGACATCGGCAAGATGCCTGATAAAAACGTTGCGGACTCTTTGCAACGCGTACCTGGCGTCAGCGTTGCTGCAGCCGGTGGCGGCGAAGGCAGCTTTGGTGAAAACGACCGTGTCGCTTTGCGCGGCACACCATTTGGCCTGACACTGACAACCCTCAATGGTCACTCAGTATCAAGCGGCGACTGGTTTGCTGACAATATCGTCGGCGGCGGCCGCAGCGTCAGCTTCTCTTTGTTCCCATCTGAATTGATAGGTCGCGTGACAGTGCACAAAGGCTCTCAAGCCAACCTGCTTGAAGGCGGTGCTGAAGGTGTCGTGGATATCGAAACACGCAAGCCGCTGGATTTCAAAAAGCAGTTCAATGCACAAGCAAGTATTGGTCTGGTGAATTCTGCCAACTCCGGCAAATCCGATCCGCAACTGAGTGGCCTGATTGCCTGGAAAAATGATGCGTCAACTATGGGTATCCTGGTTCAGGCTTTCCATCAAAAACGTACTCTGAGCCGCGCTGGTCAAGAAAATCAAATCTGGTGGGACAAGGTTGATGTTGGTAGCCCTATCGATAGTGCCATCAAAGGTGCTGGCACAGCAAATACAGCAACATCGCCAGCTTCTGGCGCAGTCACCAACTATCTGGGTGGTACTGCCTGGTTTGAACAACAACGTACCCGTGACGGTGGTTTGATTGACTTCCAATTCAAGCCATCCAAAGATGTGAACATTGACATCACTGCATTCCAGTCGCATCTGGATGCACCTAACGTCAATCACAACTTCATGCAATCCCTGGGCCGTTTCGTCGGACCATCATGGGCAACCACTGGCTATCCAACAAGTGCAGTGACTGGTACCTTGAACCAGGGTGTTATCAACCAGTTGTCGGTGACTAATCCTGCCGGCTGCGTACCTTGCAGTGGCATGTCCAGCGCTGTTCAGGAAATCTTCTCCCGTCCTGTTGCAGAAAGCCAGTCTCAGTTCTTTAACATCGATGGCTCTTTCCGCGTCAATGACCAACTGACACTTGCCGGTAAAGTCGGTACGACCAAAGGTCTGGGCAACACAGTCAGTGGTGCTATGGGTATCTGGATGCCATGGACAGGCGGCAGCTACACTGTACAGGGTTCTGACAAGCCAGTGATTTATGTTACACCTGGTGCTGACAAGTTTTCTATCGGCGGCTTTAACAATGGCGCACCTGGTACACCTGGCGCACCATACACTTACGGCTCACATGTCACTGCCAACGATAAAGAAAATTACGCACAGATCGATGGTACGTTTAAAACTGATCTTGCCAGTATCCCTACTTTGCGCTTCGGTTTCCGTGCTGCCGAACACAAGCGTGACCTGACTTCTATCGGTAACAATGCCTTGCCAGGTTTGAGCAATGCAGCAAATCTGCCTATGTCTGGTTTGACAGCTTTCCCAAATATCTTTAATGATCTGGGTGCAAATGGTGCGGGTTACTGGACATTCTCTCAAGCTTCTGTGAATGCATGGTTGGCGCAGTACACCAACTATACTGGCCACTTGCTGCAAAATGAATTCTCCATTAAAGAACCAACGCAATCTGCGTATGTAATGGCTGATTTTGCAGGTGAAGGCATCAGTGGTAATTTCGGTTTGCGTGTTGCCCGTACTAACGAGCAAGTCACACGTAATGAGATCGGTGCTTCTGGTAATTTTGAACCACGGACCTATAACAACAATTATGTCGACTTCCTGCCAAGTGCAAACTTCCGCATGGATTTGAACAAAGACATGGTTGCCCGTTTTAGCGTTTCCCGCACGATGGCCCGTCCTGAACTGGGTCAAATGGCTGGTCTGGATCTGCGTGATGTACAAGGTACAGGTAACGGTGGTAACCCTAACCTGAAACCTATCCGTGCAAACACAGTAGATCTGGGCGTGGAATGGTATTTCGCTCCAAAATCCCTGGTTTCTGCAGACATTTTCTACTCCGCTCTGGATGGCTACGTGACTTATGGCGCAAGCACAGGTACGTTCTACAACCAGATCCAGAAGAAAAACACCGTGTATGCAATGAGTACGCCTATCAATACCCAGGCTGAAGTTAAAGGTCTGGAACTGGCTTACATCCAGGCATTGCCAGCAGGTTTTGGTATCAACGCTAACTACACTTACACACTGGGTAAAGAAACAGGTGCAGCTCCTGGTTCCAAGTGCGGTGATTTGCTGGCTCCTGACTGTACTCTGATCGGTACTTCCAAGAATGCATACAACATCGGTGCATTCTATGAAGATGGCAAGTTCAGCGCACGTCTGACATACAGCTATCGTTCCGGTTTCTTGAATGGTACCAGCCGTAACAGCGCTGCTTACCAGAACGATATCGGTACTTTGTCTGCAACACTGGCTTATCAGATCACTGACAGCTTCTCCATCTCTCTGGATGGCAAAGATCTCAATAATCCATTGGTCAGCTCTGTATGGAAAACCCCAGGTGCAGCAGATTTGCCAGCATCCCTGTATAAAAATGGCCGTCAAATCTTCCTGACTTTGCACGCCAAAATGTAATTACTACGCTTGCGGGAGGGTTTATCTGTAATACCAAGATACGCCTTCCTGTTCTTGAAAGTGATGAGGCTGCCTGGTCTCATCACTTTTTTTTGTTTTAGCTTAGCAAATTTTGTTAATGTAGATGTGTCGTCCTTGAAGACGATATGCAATTCAATTTATTCCTGACACTGGCCCCTGACTATGACTACGCAAAAACCTATCAAGAAAATCATGATCGTTGGCGGTGGTTCCGCAGGCTGGATGGCAGCCCTGATCATCGCCCATTCAGTAAAAGCAAAAAATATAGAAGTCACCGTCATAGAATCGCCGACAGTCGGCGTAATTGGCGTTGGCGAAGGTTCTACACCGGTCTTGAAAAAGTTTTTTGATAACCTGGGCATACAAGAATCCGAATGGATGCCAGAGTGCAATGCCACCTATAAATCGGGTATCAGCTTCGATGGCTGGTCCACCAAACCTGGCCATGAGAGCTATTTTCATCCCTTTGTGACGATGATAGATAACCTGACTTTGCCAGTATTTATCAATAATGTAAAAGCGCGCCTGAATGGCGAAGATGTATGCGCATTACCGGATAAGTTTTTCCTCTCATCCAAATTGGCAGAGAGCCATCTGGCACCTATTGCATCCCATAATTTTCCGTTTTTTACAACGTATGGCTATCATTTTGATGCCATGTTACTGGGAAAATTCCTGCATAAGAAAGCACTGGAAATGGGTATTCGCCATATCAGTGCCCACATTACCGATACCAGGCTGGATGCCGCAGGTAATATAGCCTCAGTCCTGATCGAGGGTGGTGATCCATTAGAAGCCGATTTCTTTGTTGACTGCTCAGGTTTTGCTGCCCTCCTGATAGGTAAGGCATTGAAGACACCGTTTGTCAGTTATGCCGATCATCTCTTGAATGACTCTGCCATTGCCATGCCGACGGATATCGGCGCTGCCATACCTACGCAAACTATTTCTACAGCGATGAAATACGGTTGGTCATGGAAAATACCGCTGCAAAATCGCTATGGCAATGGCTATGTGTATAGCTCAGCCTTTACCACGGCAGACCAGGCGGAAAAAGAATTACGCGAAAAACTGGGTTTGCTGGAATCGGATACCCAGGCCCGTCATTTGAAAATGAAACTGGGACGTGTAGAAAAACACTGGAACAAAAATTGTCTGGCCGTTGGTTTGTCGCAAGGTTTTTTAGAGCCGCTGGAAGCAACTGCACTCTACCTGACACAGATGACTGCCGCTATTTTTTGCCTGTTCCTGGAAAAAGGCGACATGAGCGAACAAGCGCAAAATGTCTATAACCAGCAAATCAATGATTACTTTGATGGCCACCGCAACTACATCATCGCCCATTACAAAACCAATTCGCGTACTGACACTGAATATTGGAAAGCCAATGCAGCCAACCTGCATACCATCCCTGATTCACTGAAACAAGTATTTGCCACCTGGCTGGAAGGTCGCGATCTGGGGGATGAAATTCGCCGCCAGAAAATCGACACCTATTATCCTGTAGCATCATGGTATTCACTGCTGGCTGGCATGGGCGTATTTCCACAAGCGGATAAAGCAGTTGCCGATGCGGTGCAAAACCGGAGCGAACCTTTGGGTGACTTTATCCAGCGCTGCGCCCTGAATTTCCAGGATCACCGCAGCTTTTTATCCACTCACAGGCCCGCCATGTAAGGCACTCCTCATTGAAGGGCAGGAGCAAGAATGAGATAAAACAACATGCACTGCGATAGTAAATGCAGGCAGGCGTGCTTTTCTGTCAGTTTTTCGGCTAAACTCAAGTCAGACTGGCAAAAAATATACCTTTTCGTGCATGCCCCTCAATTATCTCGCCAACCTGACTTCACCCAAGCGTACTCCCCGGTCTAATCTGCATCTGGGAGTAAGCTTGGCATGTGTGGCCGGAGCCTTGAATGCTGGCGGTTTTTTGGCCGTCGGGCAATACACTTCCCATATGACCGGCATGCTTTCATCCGCCGCTGACGACCTGGTGCTGGGCAAATTACTACCCGCCTTTGCCGCATTATTCATGCTGATCGCTTTTGCCTGGGGTGCGGCCTGCACAGCCCTCATCGTGAACTATGCCAAGCGTAACCAGTTTCGCTACATCTATACACCCGTCTTGCTGCTGGAAGCGTTGCTGCTGCTGGTATTTGGCCTGGTCGGCACTGAATTGCAGGAGCATGCAGTGATCACCGTCTCTTTCACGACGGTCCTGCTCTGCTACGTCATGGGTCTGCAAAATGCCCTGATCACAAAAATTTCCCACGCTGAGATACGCACTACCCATGTCACTGGCCTGGTCACTGACATAGGGATAGAACTGGGCAAAATGATTTACTGGAACAAAAATAAAGACGAGATCCATCACGAAAATGAAGTGTCTGCCAATTTGCAAAAACTGCGTTTGCATGGCTTGCTGGTATTCTCTTTTTTTTCTGGCGCTTTAACCGGCGCTTATGGTTTCAAACATTTTGGTTTCATTTCAACACTACCAATCGCAACTGCGCTGGTAGTCTTGTCGCTGGCACCAAGATTCAGGAAAACCTGATTATTTGATTTCAACAATCAGCACATCCCCATTACTATTCTTTTGGCTATTTAATAATTAAACCAGTATGTCCATATCTGATCCAGCCAATTTATTTCAACGTGTGCCAGAGTTGCGCGCCTTCAGCGATGATCCAAAAATCAGCCGGGCCATAGAATCTGGCGACCCATTCAAGGTCTACCGCTCACTGGTTCTGGCGCGCCTGTTCCGCCGCCTGCCACAACACAAGGATGTACTTAAAGAGCTGACCAGTGAACGCCGCCTGTTTGCCAAGCCATTAAAAGGCACACCATCACTGGGGACGATCAACTCAGTAGGATTCAGCTTTGTCGGTGAATCAGAACGAGATACTGATGGCAGCCATATCGCCTTGCATGCTTTTGTCATCTTGTTTGCCCTGCCACTCGTCCCCATGGGTTCTTATGTGGTGCGCAGCACGGGTGACAGACAGTGGCAAATTTATGCGCGTGCGCCTTTGGGCATCATGGGCTGGCTGTATACACGCGGCCTGGCACTGGCTTTGGTGATCATGGTGTTGACAGGTGCTGCGGCGAGCTATCACGAAGCAAGTAACCAGGACCTGATCATACTGAATGGCTTTGAAATACCGGTCAATGTGAAAATCGGTGAGCAGACGCGGATGATACCAGCACTGGGACGTGCCACACTGACTTTGCCAGTAGGTCATTTACGGGGTGAAGCCAGCGCGGACAAAACCGGCATCATCGATACTTATGACCAGACTTTGGAAAGCAGCGACCGCTACAGCATCTGGAATATCGCCGGTGCAGCACCATTGGTAGAAAATACCATTATCTACAGCAAGGTAAAACCATCTGATCCTGGGCAGGCCGGGAGCCAGATTGTGTATTGTGGCAAGCGTCTGATGGAATTTGCCAACATCAAATACCTGTTCAGCGAACCACCACAATCCATGAGCATGAGCAAGCACGAAAGCTCAGTCAGCGTGAAGCAATTGACCATCATCAACCAGGCAGGCACGCCAGGTGTCATGTCCTGCCTCAATTATGCATTCGAACATGGTCAGGAAAAAGACATGCTGGGTGCACTGGAAGCCTATGCCGCCATCAAGGACTGGGAAACCCGCGCAACTGAAATTGCCCTTTATATTGCCCGTAGTGCATCCAATGCAGAAGCGCTGCGGATTAGCCGTAAAGTCTTGAAGATACATCCAGATGACGTCATGCTTGAGCGTAGTGTTCAGGATTTACGTGATGATATCGGTGAGCATGAACTCATGCTCAAGGAATATGCCCAGCGCGCCAGTCAACATGCAGATTCTTCATCTGAACAATATCTGTATGCGTCATTGCTGAGCGGTAGTGAAGGCTTGCAGACAATGAAAACACTGAGGCAAAAATTCCCGCAAGATGCAAATATCTTGCGCAGCCTGACCTGGCGTAAATTTGTACATGGCGATAGCAAAGGAGCAGCCCAGGATTTGCAGCAACTGTCTACACTCTCGCCAGAAAATGCCAGCTATTTATTTGATACACAAATCAAGCTGCTGCTGACGCAGCAACGTGCTGCTGATGCATTGAAGATACTGGATGCAGCAATGAACAACAGCAAGGGTCTGGAAAGAGCCGTGCATGCGCTTGAATTCAGCGAAATTGCGAGACAAGTGAATAATGGCGATCCTGAAAAATATTTACGCAACATGCCTGAGGATGAAGACGGTAAATTGCTGGACATTTATCGCGCCAAAGCTGGCCTGCCGGCAACTAATGCGGCAAATCGTGATCTGCCTATCGTCAAGCTGTCACAAAGTTTGCGTAGTTCGCCAGAACAGACGCTGGATTTGATGAAACAGATCAACGCAATACAGGTACGCAAATATCTGGGGGCAGATCAACTGGCCTTGCTTTATGGTGAAGCCAGCCGCATCAACAACAAAGCAGCGAAAGATAAACTGCAACAGTTGATGCATATGCGCAAAGCTGACCTCCTTGTTTTTGAGCAGTTTGTGCGGGGAGACAAAGTCAGTCTGGATGAGGTGGACTTTGAAACCGATGTGCTGGCTGCGGCCTATTTTATCCGTTCACGCAATCCACAATTACCATCGCAGGAACGACAGAATCTAAGGCAATTGGCGGCAAAAACAGATGTGCTGCAAGGCGTAGTCAGCACTGCAATCAAGCAATGGCAAAGCTGAGTCAATTATGAAAACTGATCATCAACGCAAACCGCAAAAAACTAATCTGACCCGTCGCGCTGGCCTGGTCGTTGCCCTGTGGTTGGGCTTCTGGATACTCGCTCTTGGGCTTGTGGTCATACTGGCCTGGGTGCCGATTACCCAAATGAATCACCGTTCTTCTTTGCAATTTTCTGGTGTGATTGCAGGTATCGCCGCATTGACGCTGGCGTATTCGCTGCGTCCACGCAGCAAAGAGAAAAAGAGTGGAGATACCGTCAAGCCTTTATCACGCGAAACCGCCGCCCCCTTGTATGCCATGGTTGAACGCATCGCCAAAGAACTCAAGGTGGATGCACCGGTCAATATCCATTTAATCGGTGCTGCATCTGCCTTTATCAGTGGTAAAAAGAACTGGCGCGGCAAGGTGAAAGAGCTTGAAGTTGGTCTCGGCCTGCCTTTGCTGGGCACTTTGTCAGAAGCTGAACTGGGCTCGGTCATCGCCCATGAATTCGGCCACTTTGTAGCCGGTGATCTGGCACTGGGGCCATGGGTATACCGTACCCGCACTTCCATCGCGTATACCGTCACCGACCTTGATGATTCCATGTTTTTCCTGGATGTCTTGTTCCGCTATTACGGCAAATGGTTCTTGAAATTATCTGCGGCTGTGTCGCGTGAACAGGAATTTGCTGCCGATGCTTTGGCTGCAAAGCAATTTGGCCCGGTAGCCACCCGTAGCGCATTGGAAAAAGTCCATTTGATTTCACCCATGTGGTCCAGCTATCTTGACTATGAACTTGGCCCTGCATTAAATCGTGGTGCCCGCATGCCCATATTTGAAGGCTTCCGGCGGTTTTGCAAACCTGGCGTAAAGCGGGCGGATATTCAAGCCGCGATTACCTATGCCGAATCGCATACCACCTCAGAATTTGATACTCATCCAAGTATGGAAGAACGCGTGGCAGCAGTTGTCCCTGGAGCAAAGCCCGGTTTCCCTCCCTTGTCTCAATGCCTGCATTTACTGGGCGGGGAAGAAGAAACAGAGAACGCGTGGTACGCCCTGTTTGAAAAAGAAAAATTGCAAAATTGCGACTGGGACCGCTATGCCACTGAAGTTTTGCAAGAGCAAAACAAGCAAAGATTTGCTGGTAGCTGGATGGATCCGCAAGCCCTGCCGCTGGATGAGTTGGTAAAAATGGCGACGGACCCGAATGGCTTATGGGGCAGGCTCAGGCCGGAAGGCGTGAGCTTTTTGTCGCCCATGGGCAAGCGTTTTTATGTGCTCGAAATCATGGAATCCTGGATCACTGCCTGCCTGACCCATTATGGCTATACAGCCAGCCTGGTGCCCGGACAGGCCTTGACCATGACACGTGCAGATGTCAGGGTCATGCCTTCCGAATTATTACAGGCTGCCTTGCAATCCAAGCTGACTGCAAGCTATCTGAATGGATTGCAGGCAGAGAGCGCAACGTCCGCTTAGCTGGTCAAAAAATCAAACTTGATGGGCCTTTTGCAATCGTTTCTCCAAACGCCTTTGCACGACTTCAAAACACAGACTGAGTGCCCAATAGACGCAGGCGGCAGCAATATACAGGGGTAAGGGACGAAAGCTGGTGGCGATCACTTCCTTGGTCGCCAGCATCAGCTCTGTCACCGTGATGACGGATACCAGAGAGGTATCCTTGATCAGGCTGATCAGGGTATTACTCATTGATGGTACGGCCACACGCATGGCTTGCGGCACGACGATGTAGCGCAGCGTCTGCCCATAATTCAAGCCCAGGCTGGAACTGGCAGACCACTGACCACGGCTGACGCCCACTATCGCGCCGCGTATACTTTCAGACAGATAGGCACCGGCATTCAGGCTCAGTGCCAGTATGCCTGCCGATGTCGCCGAGAATTCTATGCCTATGCTGGGCAGGCCATAGTAAATGACGAATATCTGTACCAGCAAGGGTGTGCCACGTATCAGGCTGACATACACGGCAGCCGGGGTGCTGATCAATTTGCTTGGCAATATCCGTGCAACCGCCAGCAAGAATCCCAGGATCAAGCCACCTATCATGGCACCAATGGCAAACAACAAGGTATAGGCAACCCCCTTCAGCATGACCGGGGCTGCCATTTGCAGCAATTCGAAAATTTCCATGGCGACTTTAAAAAGAAATATCCCCGTGATGACGGGGATAGTAGTGATAGCAAGTGGAATATATCCACTTAATCATACAGCTTAAGCGGCTGACATTGCTCTTTTTAGAGTATTGTCAGCCGGACTGCCTGGCTTATTGCGCGGAAGGCGCCTTGCTCACATCCTTGCCAAACCATTTATTGGATACTTTGGCAAAGCTGCCGTCCTTGATGATATCGGCCAGGGCCACATTCAAAGCTGCAGCAAATTTAGGATTACCCTTTTGGAAGGGAATACCATTTTTTGCAATTTCACCGATGGGAGCGCCAGCCTTGACTGGCAGATTGCTGCTCTTCAACAAATAGGCGACCATCAGGCTGTCATTCAATGCAGCATCAACCCGGCCTGCTGCCAGGTCTTGCAGGTATTCCGGTGCGCCAGGATAGCTCTTGACTTCGATACCTGCCACGGCCTTGGCGCGCTCTTCATAATTGCTGCCCTGCCCTACGCCCAGTTTTTTGCCTTTCAAATCTTCCAGACTTTTGAACTCGCGCTTGTCATCTTTCTTGACGATGAGCTGGGCACTCGACACTGTGTAGGGATCAGAGAAATCAAATGTTTCCTGGCGCTTGGCTGTGACACCGACCTGATTGACGATGACATCAAACTTGCCAGCCGATAAGCCCGCGAGTATGCCACTCCATTCAGATGTCACAAATTCTGGTTTGACACCAAGTTTGGCTGCCAGCAATTTGGCGACATCAACGTCAAAACCGGCCAGTTCATTGGTTTTGGTATCTTTGAAATTGAAGGGAGGATAAGTACCTTCCAGTGCAATTTTCAAAGTGCCGCGTGACTTGACCGTATCCAGCAAATCAGCTGCCGTAGCAGTCAGGGATGCGCCAGCTAAAACTATGCCGGCCAATAAAGTGGAGATTGTTTTTTTTGTAGAAATTTTCATCATATTCCCTGGAAGTTTTCTTTCCTTCATCACACATGAATGAAGGCATATGCATTGAAATATGCCGGGTGGAAAGATTATCCGGCGACCTGTGTATGATATGGAGTCAGGCTGGTGAAGGACAACGAAGTATTTCTTATTTGCATATACCAATGCTGGCTATATGCGCAAAACGAGGAAGCAATAAAGCAAGGAGACCAGGGTAAAACAGAAACGCCACCGCATGGCGATGGCGCAAAGAAAGGTTCAAAAAGAAGGCAGGTCACTCAAGCTATGGCCGGGAACATCATTGCTGGCTGTGCTCAGGCCATGCACACCATCGTCATATTGAATGCCTACAACTTTTGGCCCTAGTATGATGCCGTTTTCACTCTGGAATTTTGGCAAGACTTCGTCGCCATTGGCAATGGTATCCAATACTGCCTGCACATCCGCTTCCTGCGGATCATCCACCATGGCAGGTGGCATGACTTGCCCGCCCTTGCTCTTGCCCCAGCGTACTTTGGCGATACGCTGTCCACTATCATCAAAACGGACGGCTTCAATAAAAAATAATGCCATGATCACGCTCCTCATCAAAGTTGCAAAGAAAATCGGGAAGGAAATTGAATAGCCTATACAAACGGCAAACGCTAATTTCTGGGTGACGAATATTCCGTGTACTTGCTAGTTAGCTTATCTTGCGCCTTCAGTATGACAGCTATATGTCATGATGTCGTGCAAAAAAAGCACCTTAAATCAACATGTTAGCAAATTAAAATTCGCATTCAAGTGAAATTTATCAGCCCCAATGACAAAGCGGCTGACAGAAGCTTTTCGCTCTGTCAGCCGCTTGCTTGCTCGGTTTGACTTATTTAGCTAACTTATTTAGCCAAGTTTCGCCGCATGTTCCCGCGTGGCATGGAAAGTTACACCAGGCCAACGTTCTTGCGTCAACTTCAGGTTCACCCCTGATGTCGCCAGGTAAGCCATATTGCCTGCAGCATCGTAGGCAATATTGCCACCGGCGCTGGAGCGTTCAAAGTCGGCCAGGATTTTCTTGTCTTCACAACTGATCCAGCGTGCGCTACTGATGCTGGTGCCTTCAAATACGGCGTCAACGCCATATTCATTTTTAAGACGGCTGGCCACCACCTCAAACTGCAAGACACCAACCGCACCCAGTACCAGGTCACTGCTGACGACAGGCTTGAATACCTGTACCGCGCCCTCTTCGCCCAATTGCTGCAAGCCTTTTTGCAATTGCTTGATCTTCAGCGGGTTCAGGATACGTGCTGTACGGAAAAAGTCAGGCGCAAAATAAGGGATGCCAGTAAATTGCAGCAATTCGCCCTCTGAGAAGCTGTCACCTATCTGCATATTGCCATGGTTGGGCAGGCCGATGATGTCGCCAGCGTAAGCCTCTTCCACCTGTTCACGTGAAGATGCCATGAAGGTCACGACAGAAGATACCTTGATCTCGCGATTCAGACGCAAATGCTTGAGCTTCATGCCGCGTTCAAAACGACCGGAACACACGCGCAGGAAGGCAATACGGTCACGGTGGGCCGGATCCATATTTGCCTGGATTTTGAAAATAAAGCCAGAGAACGGCACTTCCTTTGGCTCGACTGAACGGATAGTCGCATCACGTTCACGCGGTGCCGGTGCCCAGTCCAGCAAGGCATTCAAAATTTCACGCACGCCGAAGTTATTGATGGCAGAGCCAAAGAATACCGGCGTCTGCACACCAGCCAAAAAGTCTTCCAGACTAAATGGGTGGGATGCGCCATGCACCAGTTCAACTTCCATCTTCAGTTGTTCGATTTCCAGCGGGAACATTTCTACCAGACGCGGATTATCGATGCCCTTGATGACTTCAAATTCCTGGTCTGCACGTTCGCTACCTGGCGTGAACAGCAAAATCTCGTCTTTCAGGATGTGGTACACACCACGGAAAGTCTTGCCCATGCCAATAGGCCAGGTTACTGGTGCGCACTGTATCTTCAGTACCGATTCCAGTTCATCCAGCAATTCCAGCGGGTCGCGGGTTTCGCGGTCCATCTTGTTGACGAAGGTGATGATGGGCGTATTGCGCATGCGGCAAACGTTGAGCAGCTTGATAGTCTGCTCTTCCACACCTTTGGCCGCATCGATCACCATCAGGGCAGAATCCACAGCTGTCAACACGCGGTAGGTATCTTCAGAAAAGTCCTGGTGACCAGGAGTATCAAGCAGGTTGACTACGTGGTCGAGATATTCAAACTGCATGACAGAGGACGCCACCGAGATGCCGCGCTGCTTTTCTATCTCCATCCAGTCGGAAGTAGCATGGCGGCCACTCTTGCGCGCCTTGACTGTACCAGCCAGTTGAATTGCGCCCGAGAACATCAGCAGCTTTTCTGTCAGCGTGGTTTTACCCGCATCCGGATGGGAAATAATGCCAAAGGTACGGCGACGCGCCACTTCGCGGCTGATCAGATCTTTCGATGGCGTGCTGACCGTAGTCGATTCTGTGGCTAGCTCGTGATCGGATTCTGGGCTATCGTCTGGGGATGTGTTCATGGTGTTCATTACTGATGCCGCAAAAATGGAAGGAAAACACGCAAGTTTAGCTGGTATTGGGGTTGAAGTCGAATGCAAGCACCGTCAAGACAATGGCAAATTGCGGCTCACCTCACGGAAAATGAAGGAAATAACAATTCCTCAGAGATTTTCTTGCACTTTCCCATGGCAATGCCATGATATGGAAATGCCGATATCTACAATAGCTTAGCTCCCCATGAAGAAATTTGCTCTTACAGCAACATTTTCTCTTTGCGTATTCGTGACCATGCCTGTACAGGCAGGTTCTGGCTATTATCTGGTCAGTATCTATGAAAATGAGGGTGAAAAGACCATAGATTTTAAATCATGGTCTTCTTTTCCTGAAGGCCGGGCAACTTCAACCGTGCCAGAACTGGGTATCAGCTATATGCCCAACAAGACCTGGTACACTGAAATCTATGCCAGTTGGGCAAGACGTGGTGCAAGTTCGCTGTCAAATAACGCCTGGACCTGGCAAAACGATTTCTTGCTTACCCATGGGCAATACCCAGTTGATCTGGCTCTGCATACCAGTTTAAACAAAGATACCGACAGCAGCCGGGGGGTAGATTTTGAATTTGGCCCGGCCATGCAGACTGAGTTTGGCCGGGTACAGGCGAATGCCAATGTGTTTCTGGAAAGGACTTACCGCGTCACGCCAGCAAGCCGCATGCAAATGAAATACCAGTGGCAAGGCAAGTACCGTCTGCGGCCAGAGCTGGAATTTGGCCTGCAGGGCTTTGGTGAGCTGGGTGACTGGGATAACTGGTCAGCAAGAGGCAGGCAATCTCACCGTGCTGGCCCGATGATTTCTGGCAGCTTCAGACTGGGCAATGCCTCAGATAGCAAACAAGCCATCAAGTATGAAGCTTCCTATGTCATGGGCAAGCTCAATACCCGCCATGCGAGCGTGTTCAGCATGCGCCTGCAATATGCATTCTGATCTGCACAATCTCTGATCTGCACACAATTTAGCTGGTTTGCTATATCCTCGTCATCTTTGCGGCTTACCATCTTAACTACCATCTTAATTACCATATCGACCACTAGCTTTGGTATTGATTACTCCTTATTGATTATTTCTTTCTGACATTCCTATGAAAAAGTTACTGATATCCGCTTTCATGCTGGCACTGGCCAGCTTGCCACAACTGAGTTTTGCCTGGGGGGCCGATGGTCACCAGACGGTAGGTGCGATTGCCGAGAACCTGCTGGCTGGCAGCAAAGCGGGTGCCCAGGTCAAAGCCCTGCTGGGTGACAATACCCTGGAAAAAATCGCTGTATGGGGCGATTGCGTCAAAGGTATCGCACCGGACAAGGATTTTTCCTATACCTCCACTGGCCGCTACCCTGAATGTGCGTCTTTCGAGACGGCAGCAGGCATTGCCGCCATGGCCGACTATGTAAAACGCAACAACACCAATTGCAACCCGGCCGCTGATGAAGAGAACTGCCACAAGCAATATCACTATGCAGACGTGGCCTTGCAACATGATCAATACAAACTGGGCTATGTAGGCACCAGCGACCATGATGTCGTGTATGCCATCCGTGCTGCTGTCATGGTCTTACAGGGCAAGCCTCAACCAGCCCCCTTCAACTTCAAAGACAAGCAGGAAGCCTTGATGTTACTGACCCATTATGTCGGCGACTTGCATCAACCCCTGCATGTAGGCTCCATCTTCCTGAACGCTGATGGCCAGATCATCAATCCTGATGAAGGTCAATATGACCGGGGCAGCAATACAGTAGGCGGCAATGCACTGCAATGCCCATGTGGCAATCTGCATTCCATGTGGGATGACCTGCCGCAGCAATTCAAACGTGGCCGCATGAATGATGCGCTGACCAAAAAGGCAAAAGCTGTATCACCGAGCAGTGGCGCGATTGATGAATTGCCAGTCTTGTGGGCCAATGATGCCATCCGTGATGCTAAAGTTTTGTTTGCCGGTACACAATTCAGTAAAAGTACACCGAACCAAAAGGGTAATAGCTGGTCTATCGCTTTACCACTCGAATATGAAAAAACCATGCTGAACATGAAAGAAGACGCGCTGGCACGTGCTGGTGCTCATCTGGCCCAGTTGTTAAAAACCATCTGGCCTGAATAATTCAGTTCTATTGTCACATTAGGAAAATTTGCTATGGCTTTTACCCCACTACGCTGGATAGGAACAGGTTTCAAATACCTCTGGAATGCGCTGGACTTCAGCCGCCGGGTATTTTTCAACTTGCTGATCCTGGCTATCCTGATCATTATCATCGTTAATATTTTCAGTAGCGGGGTAAAAAAGATAGAAAACAAAACTGCCCTGATACTGAACCTGAAAGGCACGCTGGTCGAGCAACATGACAGCAGCCCGCGCGAAGCCTTGCTGGCAGAGGCAAGGGGCGACACAAAGCGAACCACGCAATTACGTGACGTTTTGGCAGTACTGGATCAGGCTGCCAAAGACCCACAGATCAGCAGTGCAGTCTTGCTGCTGGATGAGATGGGTGGAGCCGGCCTGGCTAGCCTGCGTGAAGTTGCAACAGCAATCGACCGCTTCAAAGCCCGCGGCAAAACCGTGGTGGCCTGGGGTTCCAGCTTTGACCAGCGTCAATACTATCTGGCGTCACATGCGAATGAAGTCTACCTGCACCCTATGGGCACTGTAATGATCACCGGCTTTGGCAAATATCGTAATTATTATCGCGATGCCCTGGACAAAGTTGGCGTCACCGTGAATGTACTCAAGGCTGGTAACTTCAAAAGCTTTGGCGAACCCTATGTTGCCAATGGTCCCTCAAAAGAAGCCGCCGAAGCAGAAAGCTTTTTATACAGTGGCTTGTGGAAAACCTATACTACCGACGTAGAAAAAGCCCGCAAGCTGCCTGAAGGCGACATCATGCGTGGCATCAATGACCTGAGTAAACTGCTGGTTGCTGCAGGTGGGGACATCGCCAAACTGGCTCTCAATACCAAGCTGGTTGATGGGCTGAAAACCCGTGATGAACTGCGTGAAATCATGCTCAAGCGCGGCATCAAAGATGAGCAGATCAAAACCTTCCGTCAGATTTCTTTTGATGACTACCTGGCCAGAGTAAAAACCAAGGCCTTTGGTGATGCGGTCGGCGTTATTGTGGCAGCAGGTGAAATCAGCGAAGGCGTTGCACCTCCGGGCTCTATCGGTGGTTTGTCAACATCGCAAATGATACGCAAAGCCAGGGAAGATGACAGCATCAAAGCCCTCGTCCTGCGCGTTGATTCGCCAGGCGGCAGTGCTTTTGGTTCTGAACTGATACGCAGGGAACTGGAACTGACGCGCAAGGCCGGCAAACCCGTTGTGGTCTCGATGGGTGACGTCGCTGCATCAGGTGGTTACTGGATATCCATGGCTGCCGATGAAGTGATTGCAGATGAAGCCACGATTACCGGCTCCATCGGTGTCATCGCCATTTTGCCATCCGCCGACAAGGCTGCCGACAAACTGGGTGTACATACAGCAGGCTCACCAACCACATGGCTGGCCGATCCTTTCAATCCCTTACGTCCATTCAATGCACGTTTTGCCCAGGTCTTGCAAAGCAGCATAGACCATACCTATGCAGACTTCACTTCCAAGGCCGCGGCAGCACGTAAAACCACACCTGAGAAAATCAATGAAGTTGCCCAGGGTCGTGTCTGGACTGGCATACAAGCGAAGGAAAGAGGTCTGGTTGATACCATAGGCAATTTTGGTGATGCACTTAAATCAGCATCTACCCGCGCCAAGCTGGGTGCTGATTACCGCATCAGCTATATCGAACGTGAACCATCGAAGATAGACCGCCTCCTGAGTATCTTTGATGCCACTGCCGCCAGGGTATTGCATGACAATTTCAAACTCGCAGTCGTACCAACGGGCTTGCCACCCGCTGCTGCAAGCCAGGTCCTGAAAGACCTGAGCTGGCTGGCAGAAGTCAATAAAGAAGGTAAAGGCTTTACGGCATTGACGCATTGTCTGTGTACTGCGCCCTAGACTGATTGCATTCACCTTATAAATCCCGCACAAATCCCGCACACGTTGCGGGATTTTTTTTATTGGCGCAGCAAGTAAATTGGACAAACACCTATATGACAAATGTCACATCAAACTGATGGCATTTGCTTCTGTGCTAACAATGCAAGACAGGGCAAGATGGCGACATACATCAACAAGGAGTTATTCATGTACAAAACCACTCTCGCTATCGCACTGGCTGTTTGCACTGGCAGCATCCACTCCCCGGCAACGGCGGCAAGTTTTCTGATCGAACATGTACGGGTATTTGATGGCCAAAAAATCCTGGCAGATAAAAATGTCCTCATCGTCGATGGCAAAATCCAGGATAGTAATTTCTCCGGCAAGCCTGCCGCCGACATTACCATCATCAATGGCAAAGGCCGTACACTGTTGCCTGGCCTGATCGACGCGCATGTACATGCTTACCAGGACCAGGAACTACCACTGCTATACGGTGTGACTACGCAAATCGATATGTTCAGCAATGTCGCATTGCTACAGGCAATCAATGAAAAGATGCGCAAAGGCGACAACCGTGACCGTGCCGACATCATTTCTGCTGGCATACTGGCAACCGCTCCCGGTGGTCATGGCACCGAGTATGGCATGCCCATACCAACGCTGACAAAACCAGAAGAGGCTCAAGCCTGGGTGGATGCCCGCATTGCCGAAGGTTCACACTTCATCAAGATTGTCATTGAACATGGCAATGACAAGCGTCCCTTCAACAGTCTGGACACAGCCACAGTCAAAGCGCTGGTCAAGGCGGCACACGTGCGCAACAAACTGGCTGTTGCCCATATAGGCACGTTGAAAGAAGCGCGGGATGCGCTGGCAGCAGGTGTAGATGGCCTGGTCCATTTATTTAACGACAAACAAATCAGTGACAAGGATTTACGCGATCTCGTCAACAGTGCGAAAAGCAAACATGCTTTCATCATCCCCACTTTTGCGGTACTGGAAAGCATGGCCGGGGTGAAAGAACAGGATGTATTGAACGACAAGCGCATGACCAGCGTGCTCAGCAAATCGCAAATGCAGCCGCTGAATACGCCTTATGGTTCCAAGCAAGACCCTGATTTTCTGAAAGTACCAAAGATGATGACGGCCGCCATGCATGCGGCTGGCGTCCCCATCCTGGCGGGTACGGATGCAGGCAATTCTGGCACCCAGTATGGCATCAGCCTGCATCATGAACTTGCTGCTCTGGTTGAGGCTGGTTTAAGCCCTGCCGCAGCATTGGCCGCCGCCACATCAGTACCTGCCTCGGCATTCAGGCTCAAGGACAGAGGCCGCATCACCAATGGTTACAAAGCCGACCTCCTGCTGGTCGAAGGTGAGCCCGACAAAGATATTACCAACACCCGCAATATCGTTGAAGTGTGGAAGGACGGTGAGCGCGTGACTGCACAGCGCGAACAAAAACAACAAGAAGTCGCGAAACAAAAAACACAAAAGAATTTGCTGGTAGACATCCCTGCGGATGGGCGCATAGGCCTGTTCAGCAAAGACAAACTCGCCAGCCCTTTTGGTGCAGGCTGGTATCCATCCAACGATGCTCCCATGGGTGGAAAATCCACTGTTACACTGCAACTCCTTGAGCCTGGCAAGGACGCAGATGCACCTGCGAATGCGCTTTCGATAGCAGGCAGTATCAATCCCGGCTTTGCTTATCCATGGGCAGGCGTGGCTTTCTTTCCCGGCAATACCCCTATGGAAGCGGTCAATCTGAGTAATGCCAACACACTGAAATTCCGCGTCAAAGGTGATGGAAAAGACTATAGCGTGGGGATCAGTGTGCAAGGCAGCTTTATCCCTGTGTCAGTCAAGTTCAAAACCAGCACAGAATGGCAGGAAGTTTCTATCCCTTTCACTAAATTCAAGGGTATGGACCCTAGCATTATTACCATCCTCGCCTTCAATGCCGGGCCACAAACGGGAGAATTTCATTTTGAAATTGCCGACATCCGCCTTTTAAAGGAATAATGCTGCATTTATCTAGAACTCATTTCACAAATAGGGGTGAGTGCGAACAAGACGATTTGGGATGCAGTGCAAGGCGTGACGCGAAGCTAAGGCGTCTGCCTTAGCAAGCGGCACAACGCTGCAATGCGCCCAAATCGTCAGTTCCCGGAGGGTTTGTCTCATAACGCGCGCTGGACTGCGTTGGACTCGTTATCAATAGCACCGCTATTGACTGCCTCGTCCTCCTTGCCAGCCCACGTTATGAGACAAACGCATCTCATCCGTATTTATGAAATGAGTTCTAAGTACACTCAGGGCAAAGCCGTGACTACATCATTACTATCAAGACTATCTTTCCCCTGGGTGCCTGCTCGTTATGGCAAAGCACCTTATTTCTGGCTACTCTCTTTTGCTATTTTTGGCTGGAAGTATTTGTACGTAGCACCCACCAGCAAGGAACTGATGTATCTGGCATTAAGCTTCCTGATGTTCCTGCCTTTTTACTTTTATAGCTTCTGGTATTCCGACTGGCGTATTTATATCTGCATAGTGTTGATTTGCGGCTTTGGCATTATCTGGGCACCTTACAATTATGGTGGTTCCACCTTTTGCATATTTGCCGCCACCATGTGTTCGCGCTTGCCTGATACACGCAGGGCCTATGTGAGCTTAAGTGCTATCGGCATCGTGATCGTCATCGCCAGTGTGCTGATGAGGCTGGAATCTTATTTCTGGATACCGGCACTTATCTTCAGCATACCCAGCGGCGTTGGTGCCATTATCGGTGAGCGGCTGGCACGCAGTAATGAAAACCTGCTCAAGAAACAGGAAGAAGTTGAATATCTGGCTGCCCTGGCTGAACGCGAGCGCATCGCCAGAGATTTGCATGACTTGCTGGGCCATACCCTCTCAGTGATTACCCTGAAAGCCGAATTGGCAGGCAAACTGCTGGATAGAAATCCAGAGGCCTGCAAAAAAGAAATCAATGATATAGAACACACGGCAAGGCAAGCGCTGGCAGAAGTACGCGCTGCCGTGATTGGTTATCGTGCCACAGGCTTGGGTCATGAATTGCAATCAGCAAAAAATACCCTGGATGCTGCTCAAGTCACTTTGATCAGCGATATTGGACAATTTACCATACCTTCTGCACAGGAAAATGTCCTCGCGCTGGCAGTGAGGGAAGCTATCACGAATATCATACGGCACGCCCAGGCCAGCCAATGCCATATCAGGCTTTATCGGCTAGATACGCATGTCGTACTAAAAATCAGCGACAATGGCGTCGCCGGAAAATCGGGTGCTGTGCGCAAAGGCAGCGGTTTGAATGGCATGAGCGAGCGTGTACAAACGCTGGGTGGCAGCTTGCAGGTAAGCACATCAACTGGCACGACAGGATTACATTTGGAATTATGTTTGCCCATGAAAGAAGAAGCATGATACGCATCATCATCGCCGAAGATCAGGCCCTGGTATCGGGTGCGCTGGCCGCCCTGCTGGGCCTGGAAGACGACTTGCAAGTCATCGCCCTGGCAAAAAATGGCCAGGAAGCATTGGCAATGTGTGAGGAAAAACTGCCAGACATACTCGTCACCGATATAGAAATGCCCATCATGTCAGGGCTGGAACTGGCGGCAGCCATTGCAGAAAAAAAACTGACCAGCAAAGTCATCGTCCTGACCACCTTTGCCCGCAGTGGTTATCTGCGCCGTGCCATGGCCAGCGGCGTGCGCGGCTATATGCTCAAGGACGCACCAGCCGACACGCTGGCGGCAGCCATACGCACAGTCCATGGTGGTGGCCGCGCCATTGCGCCAGAGTTGGCAATGGAAAGCTGGGGCGGCGAACAAGATCCCTTGAGTGAACGCGAGCGTCAAGTCCTGCGCCTTGCAGGCACAGGGTCCAGCAGTGCAGAAATTGCCAAGCTCATGCATCTGTCCGAAGGTACCGTGCGCAATTATCTGTCAGAAGCGATCAGCAAACTGCAAGCAAAAAATCGCGTAGACGCATACCGTCTGGCGCGCGATCAGGGTTGGCTGTAAAACGAAGAGTATAAGCAAGGAGAATACCGTTCTCGTGCCTGCCATTGTCAATTACGTAGCAATATGAAAATAGCATGCCGCATACATTTTGATGCCGCGGCATTTGTCAGGAATGCCCGCTGAGCACCACCACCCGCCTTATCCATATGATAATCAGGTTAACAAAAATCCTGGTTAAAAGAACATGTACGCATGTTTTCCATGCCCCTCACCGTCTCTATTCGCCCACATGGACATAAGCATTAAGATCGCGCTGTTTTAACCATTGTGAACTTTGCTAGTTTAGGCAAAAAATGGGCTAGTATGAATTAAAAGCAGATACGCAAAAATACGCTTTTAATGTAAGAACAGCAAAAACCAAGTGAATAAAATTACACAAAAATCACGAGGCGATACTTTTAAGGCATTTCCTCCAATATTATCCCTGTCGACGTTTCTCGGACTCGCGCTGCTGGCACTTGGACTGATCGTCATGGGTGGCTGGTTGTTGCAAGTCCGGTCCATGGTAGAAATACGTGTCGGTTTTGTGGCAATGGTATTCAATACGGCGCTCTGTTTTGCGCTCGCTGGTCTGGCTTTAGCGCTCCCTGGATTATTACAAAAACAGCTCAAGCTCATACAGTCCAGTGTCGGTATCCTGCTTTTTAGTTTGTGTGGCCTGGTTTTAATCGAGCATCTTTTCGATATTAATCTGCACATAGACTGGGGATTTTTGCACGCCTGGCTACATGATGGAAATATTCGCCCCGGACGACTGGCACCAAATACAGCACTTGGCTTCATGTGCACAGGTGTCGGTTTATTTTTATTGAACCGTATTGATAACCGGGCAAAAGAACTCTGCTTTCAAATCCTGATTTTTTTCATCCTGGGAATCGGCCTGACAGGATTAATTGGTTACCTGCTATCCCCTGATCAATTATTTGGCTGGGCACGTTCTGCCCGCATGGCAATCCATACTGCAATAGGCATGATTGCCATAGGCGTCGCATTATGGACCAACTGGCATCACGCCAACAGCCGTCATATGCAACGATTTTTTCAGCTCGATGAAAAAATCAGTTTTATGAGCACGGCAATTTTATGCATTGCGACCCTGACTGCAGGTCTGACTGGCTTCGTGTTTCAACAAGCAATACTGGAAGATTCTTTGCGCGAAAAACTCCAGTTCAAACTGGATAATCAGCGCAATTTAATCCATACGGAGTTGACACAGGCACTGAACAGCAATGAACGCATAGTCAACAATACGCATTTGCTGGCCCCGGCGTATAAGCTGGCTCTTGAACCGCAAAATAAAGCTGCCCTGGCAGAAATCCAGTCAGAATTGCTCAGCATGAGAACCCTTGCTGTGCGCAGTGCAGGCATCGTCACTCTTGACGGCAAAGTACTCTTGCATGTGGGCGAAAAAAATGTCCCTACCAGCACCATGCTGCTCATGGCGAATACTGATGATCTCATTTCTGAACTGGAATGGGATACCGAACTCACGCTGCATACAAACACAGCTTTAAGGAAAGATAATATCGCCTTCGCACGCCTGCACCTCAATCAGCGCTTGCCACTCATACAAGCGCAGCTATTTGACTTGAAAGGTCTTGGCGACACTGGTGAAATAGCATTTTGCGCAGACACTGGCAACACCCTTACCTGTCTGCCATCAGCACGGCAAAGCAAGAGCTATACGATCAGCAAAATCAATATTGCCGGCCAGCCCCTGCCCATGAGTTTTGCCATTGATGGCAAGACCGGCCTGATTGCTACCCTGGACTATAAAGGCCATAACGTCATGGCGGCCTTCACCCCTCTTCACAAAAACCTGGGGCTGGTGGTCAAGCAAGACACTACCGAGTTATATGCCGCCATACGTGCACAATTAAAATCCGTAGTGCCAGCATTGCTGTTCATACTGGCTATGGGCGTGATACTGATGCGCTCCCAGATCAAGCCATTGACCAAACGCCTGACAGATTCCGAGAATCATGCAAAAGAGCAGCAATTGGAAATGAGCACGGTTTTCAGCAGTGTGGGCGAAGGCATCATGACGATCAATGACAAAGGCAATATAGAGTCATTCAACAACGCCGCCGCCATGATTTTCGGTTACCAGCCAGATGAAGTGATAGGACAAAGCCTGCAGATCCTGATGCCAGTCGACATGCGGCAAGCCCATCAACAAGGCATGCAACATTATCTGCAAACCGGAGAAAGCAAGATCATAGGTCGCCCCAAAATTGAATTACCCGGGCTGCGCAAGGATGGAACACAATTCACGCTGGAATTGACGGTCAGTGAAATCCGGTTCGATACGCGCAGGATTTTTGCAGGGGTAGTCAGGGACATTACCGAACGCAAGCAATTCGAAGAAAAATTGATCTTCCTGGCACAGTATGACGTGCTGACCGGCCTGCCCAATCGCGCCCTGTTCATGGACAGGCTATCAAGTGCAATGCTGCGTGCCAGCCGCACTCGCAGTGCACTGGCAGTGATGTTTCTTGATCTGGATGGTTTCAAGAGCGTCAACGACACGATGGGCCATCATACGGGCGATGAATTGCTCAAGGAGTTTGGCAATCGTCTATGCCTGGCCGTACGCAAAACCGATTCCGTCGCTCGTCTTGCCGGTGATGAATTCACCATCATTCTGGAAGGCTTGAACAATCCTGAACGCGATACGCGCGAAGTAGCAGAAAAAATCATCAAATCCATGCAAGACCGTTTTTCACTGGGCGAGCATCAGATCAGTATTACCACCAGCATAGGTCTGGCTATCCATGAAAATGGGAATGAAGAATCAGATCTGGACGACTTGCTGCGCCGTGCTGACAATGCCATGTACAGAGCCAAACATAGCGGTAAAAATCGCTGGAGCATCTAAGGCTCGGCTGACGACCATTCGCTATAGCTGCTGCTCTTACCGCCCGCCCCAACAATGGCTTGCGCCCTATCTGCAAGTCGTATAATACTGAAATACCCATCTTGAAAAGAAATTCACCATGAGAAAAGCCTTACTTTTCCTTGTACTTGGTCTCCCCTTGCTTTGCCATGCAGCAACGACACAACTGGAAATTAAAGCTGACAAGCTGCGCAATGCCGCCATGAGTGCATTTGAAAAAGACCATAATCAAAAAAAGGCTTTGCAGCTCAATGCAGCCGCACTCAGACTGACCCATCATTTGCCAGAAACCAGCTGGCGCACCATAGAAAATTATGATGATGCCGGTTTGTATTATTACGAGAGCAGCAAATGGAAGGCATCTGCCCGGCACCAGGCCATTGCTGTATTACTGGCTTGCGGCATGGAAGAAAGCAAAGCCATGTTTCCGCTCTATGTAAAACGCTTGGGTTTTGCTTTTTCCAAGTATCGCCCTGGCGAGGACTTTGCACCCATTGTTGCCAATCCGCTGCTACTCCTGAAAGATATCCCACTGAATCTGCGTGCCAATGCCGACTTGAGAAGACGTTATTTCAAGACTATAAGATCAAAGCCAGGCACCCAGGCTTCGGCAGCAACTTATCTTTACAAAATAAAGCCCAGTGCACTACCAGCTACATGTTATATCCAGCCAGACCAGGCCGAGGAGCAAGCAGTCAAGAGTGAATAAGGCCCCGCAATTAAGCCCCAAAGCAAACAGGCTACAATAGCGATAATTTCTTTCGCAATAAGAGCTAGCGTCAATTGCAAGATCCTTCTTTACCACATGTCAGCCTTGCTCCACATCCCTTGTTGGCGGATGTCTGCATGCATTTTCTGGTCATGGATATCCCGTCGTGCTGGTATACCGTGCCAGCAAGTCCACTACCAATGTTGATCGTCGTTTTGAGTGGTGCGATGGAAATGGAAGATGGGCAGGCCTTGTTCCGCTTCGCCATCGTCGGCCCCAACCGGCATCGTTCCCGGGGCAAGGCCCAGCCTGGTTCACGCTTCATGTCAACGACTTTTCGCCCTGGAAAACTCAGCAATATACTAGGCTATCCTGTCGACGAATTTAGCGACGCCGTTATCAATCTGGCCGATGTGTTGCCGCTGTCTCACTACACGGAAGTGAATGAAAAACTGGATGCCGCCCACGGCACTGCAGCCCAATTGGACGTAGTACAAAGCATGTTGTTACGCTTGCGCTTGCTTGAAAAACCACGCATTGCTCCGCTGGTCATTCCCTATCACTGGATCAACAAACCAGCGCAAGAACTAGCTGACAGCCTGGGTTTAGGCACACGCCAATTCGAGAGGCGCTTTCTGGCCAGCTTTGGCCTCAGTTTGCGCAGTTACAAACAGCATTTACGCTACGGCGCATCCCTGATGCAAGTCATGCTGGGTAGACTACCAGCGAAGACCTGGGCAGAATGCGCTATGAGTTTTGGCTATGCCGACCAGGCACACATGAATCACGACTTTGTCCGGTTTACCGGTCATACACCAGCCCAGCTCATGCGTGGGATTGCAGCACAAGATCCTGCACTTTGGGCATTCAGCTTTAATGAAGCTGAATTAGGGGAGTTGTTTATTCCCTCTGACGAAATCAATGTCGTTTCGATACAAGACCATATCATCGCTTGAATGCATAATCGGGGCATCTCAAAGAAGGAGTCCCATTCATGGAAGAACAAGCAGGTTTATTTCAGGATTCATACATCCTCACCAACGTCAATGATTTGATGAACAAGGTACAGAGCAACAGCATGTGGTACCTGTCCTTTGGCCTGGCCTGCTGTGCGGTGGAAATGATGCAGGCCGCCAGTGCCCGTTATGACATGGACCGCTTCGGCTTCATGCCGCGCGCCAGTCCCCGCCATGCAGACCTGATGATAGTCGCCGGCACCCTCACCAATAAAATGGCACCGGCCTTGCGTAAAGTCTATGACCAGATGGCAGAGCCACGCTATGTCATCTCCATGGGTTCTTGCGCCAATGGCGGCGGCTATTACCACTACTCTTATTCCGTCGTGCGCGGCTGCGACCGTATCGTGCCAGTGGATATCTACATCCCCGGTTGCCCACCAACTGCCGAAGCCCTGATTTATGGCCTGCTGCAACTACAGAACAAAATCAAGCGCAGCAACAGCATTGCACGCTAGCAAAGTACTGCGCATATGCATGTTTATTCATCAGGGTATGTGCTGCAACAAATGCTTCATCCCGCCTGCCAGAGGTGAAAGCCTGGCTAGCGAATTCCCGTTGACGCCACAAACCACAGCTATAAACCAGCAAAACCAGCACTTGGCGACATTCGTGCAGCCAACGATCTTATCTACATTAGTATGTGGTTTTTGCAGTATTAAATGCGCCTGCAAAATCCCACTTACCCGTGCTCGTTTCCCGGGCCAGGCATCCTTATTGAAATGACAGATAGAAAGACGCATGATGAAAAAATTGATATTGGCTATACTTACCCTGATCACTGCATTCACCGTACAGTCCAGTGCAAACGCCCAAGCTGATGAAAAGTTTTACTTCCCATCCAGGATCATGGCAAAAGTAGAAGGCCTGAACTACGATAATCTAAGTTTTAAAGTGGGTGATGATGAAGTCACCGGCATCTGGATCAAACCTCAACAGGCAGCCAAGGCCACTATTATTTATTTTCACGGTGCAGGTGGCAACGTCTCGCATTACGTTAAATTTATACGGCCGCTGGTGGAAGATGGCTTTCAGGTAGCCATGATTGATCTTCGCGGCTATGGGCTTTCAACAGGTAAACCCACGCATTTGAATATTGCCAGCGATGGTCAACTGGTGTTTGATCAATTGCTGCAAAAACCTGAGCTGAAGGGCAAGAAACTGATACTCATCGGTGCCTCCATGGGTAGCCAGGTTGCTACTCATCTTGCCAAAACCAATGCAGGCAAGATCGACGCATTGGTGCTGGATGGTGGCTTGAGTTCATTTACGGATATCGCAGTTACCAAGGTCCCAAAAGAGATGCAGGAGTCGGTACGTGCGAGCCTGATCTCGCCCTATTCAGCCAAAGAAGATATCAAGGAGATAGGCAAGGCTAAACTCCTGGTAGTGCACTCAACTGGCGATACATCTATACCCATCAGCCAGGGCAAGCTAGTATTTGCAAATGCCACGACAACAAAAACATTCTGGGAATATGAAGGCGAACATCTGGAAGCGCCTGTCAAATATCCCACAGTATGGGTCAGCAAAGTAAATGCTCTGTTAGTGGATTGAACAAAGATATTTTTGCAGAGCCGGTAAAACTGCATACATATGAATGCAGATGCAGTTTTACCGCTTCACTATGAATCTATCCATGTCTCACTATCTGCGATATGCCTTCCCATAACTGCCGTCAAGTTTGCCTTTTGCCCAGTCCGCCATCAGATCGTAAAAACCTGGCGTAATACGTGTCTGCTTGCGCGTGCCATCTTTTGCTTCTGTATATTCCCACATACCGTGACCGGTATCGGGGAAGCGGTAAATCGTAATATCACTGCCCTGGCGGCGAAGATTCGAGAGCCTTTCCAAACTCACCGCACCCGGAGCCTGGCGGTCTTCATCCGCGAATACCCACATCTGTGGCACATCAACTTTGCGCAAGACCTGCATGGGATCAAGCGACCAGTCAATATTCAGCTTGTCGAATCTTGGTACGCCATTACGGCGCAAATCATCTACTGACATGCTCAGGAACACGCCTGAGTATCCTCCCTTTATACTTGTGAACCAGGCTTCTTTGCCAAACTGCTTCTGGATATCAGCAAGCTCATCAAACCCTTCTTTCAAATCAGATTTTGCTATTTTTGCCGTCACATCTGTCACCTTGCTGGCTTTGGCAAGTATGTCATCGCCATACCCGTGATCGCGTAATTCCTTGCTGACCTGCTCCGCATCCTGCCCGGTGATATCAACCGCCAGGCCAAAGCCGATCCCAAGAAACTCTGCCCTGGCCCGCGCTGCCGCGAGTGGCACTATCCACCCACCCTGGCTCAAGCCTATGAGACCAAAACGACCGTAGCGTCCTGCTGCCAGTCGCTTGGCTTCGTGCGAAGCAGCTACCAGGTCATCGGCCAGGCGGGGGAAATTTTGGGTATATTCTCCTTGCGAAAGTCCGGTGCCGCGTTTGTCATACACAAAGACCGAAATACCCCGTCCTAGCATTTGATAAGGGTCACCTGCGCGGTCTATCCAGCCAGTGCCTTCTGAGCCATGTGCATAGACAACCAGAGGTGTATTTTTTCCTGCATCGGACGGTTCCACAGGTTCCATCAGGCGACCTGCGAGCACGACACCACCAGATTCAAATCGCGTGTTCAACTCGGAAATGGCCAGCTTGCTCCAGACCTCATCTCCGCGAACCAGGACTGCATTCTTTCCACATATCAGCGTAGTCCCGGAGTCCAGCGTATTGCCAACCATCCCGTTGCTGAAGGTGTAGTTAAATCCTTTGTCTGCCTTGGTCACGGCGACAAATGCCTGCTTGTTTTTTTGAAAAATACCTGTCTCACAAGGGGCCGATATAAAAGAGCTGGTCTTCAATTGATCAGGCACAGCAACAGCCTGCGCAAACAGGATGGGACATGCCACAACACATGCAGTAAACAGGGTAGACGATAATATTTTCACGCACTTCTCCGGTAGGAATCAATGCCATCGATGCTATGCGATATAGTCGTTGCCAGCTCTTGCAATCCGATGAATGCAGGATTTCGATGACTCAAACCCTGAACAGAGGCTTTGGAATAAATGTAGCGTGAAGGAGAGCCAGTAAAACTGCGGGCAGCAGTTTTACTGGTTGTTTGGTTTGGCTTATGCTGATTAGTCGCTTACACCGTTGCCAAATGCGCTTGCAGCACAGAACGCAAAGTCGCCGTTGGCCGCTGGATCAGTTTGGACAACTGACCGCTGCCATCATACAAACCACCTTGTGCAGCACCTGTATCTGATTGCGCCAGGATATGAGCAAAGCCTTCTGGCAAACCAAATGACACGAGCAAGTCCTGGTATTCAGTTTCCGCATAATTCACATAAACGACAGGTTTGCCTGACAGTTCAGCCAGGGTCGCAGCCAGCTCTGCGAGAGTGAATGCCTGGTCACCGGCCAGTTCATAGATCTTGCTGCCCTGATCATGACCGGTCAGTGCCTCTGCAGCAGCTGCGGCAAAATCTGCACGCGAAGCTGCAGAGAATTTACCGTCACCTGCGGCCCCAAATACCTTGCCAGTTTGCAGCGCAGTGCCCACTGCAGAAAAATAGTTTTCTATATACCAGGCATTACGCAAGAACACGAAAGACAGACCACTATCGCGTATCAGTTGTTCTGTCGCTATATGTTCCTGGGCCAGCAATAGTGGTGAAGTATCTGCGTGCAGGATGCTGGTGTAGGCAATTAATTCTACGCCTGCATTCTTTGCGGCCTGAACCACATTTTTGTGCTGTTCCAGTCTTTGCCCAATTTCACTCGAAGATACCAGCAAGACTTTTTTCACTCCCTGCAAGGCTGTCGCCAAAGTCGCTGGCTGACTGTAATCGCCCTGGCGAACCTGCACGCCGCTGGCGCGCAAATCCTCAGCCTTGCTGACATCCCTGACGATGGCAACGACCTGATTAGCCGGGACTGTACCCAACAAAGCCTGTATCACCAGACGTCCCAATTGCCCACTTGCACCTGTCACTGCGATCATATTTATTTCTCCTGTTATATGAACATTCATCAACATTCATCAATATCTATCAATTTTTAAGTGCAGAATCCCAATGTTCATCTGCCTTTCCATCCACTATCCGCCAGGTATCAAACCAGGTGGTGGTGTATAAAAGCTGGTTTGTGGTCTTGTCCCTGACTGGCAAGGGATACATGACGGTTACCAAGTCACCTTCGGCAATGACGGCAACCACAGGTTTCGTCATCTTTTCCGGTATCGGTGTGGCTTGGACTTTTCTGACGTCGACAAAATACCTGACCACGCCATCGAGGCCAGATGCTGCGTTCGGGTTATGCTGCAGGTAGCGCTTGGACAAATACTTGTCTGCCATTTCCCAATGCCCCGCCTCCAGCAAGTCTTTCACGATGTGATAGACCACCTGCTTGTTGGCATGCAGCTTGGGATCAATGCTGCTGAATAGCGCATCAGGATGATCAACCCCGATAACCGGTTCCTGGGCGTAGCTGTTGGGTGTGAAGGTAATGGACAATGTAGCTAGCGCAAGTGCCATCATTGCTCCCAAAACCGCGTTTTTCTTGAATCTGTGCATCTGTTTTTTCATGACAAAGTTTCTCCTTGCTTCGATATACTTGTATTAGCGATCGAATCAAGGTCTATAATAGAGACTATGTCTAAAAATTGTAAGGAGGCAGTTTTTCGTGCCAAGGTTACCCAAAGTGAACCCATCTAAAGCGTTGGGAATGGCATCGGATTTTGATCCTGCCATGTGCCCGGTCAGGAATGTGCTTGACCATATCAGCACCAAATGGACGCCGCTGATCTTGCTGACGCTGCAAGCTGGCCCTTTGCGCTTCAGCCAGTTGCATAAGCAAGTGCCTGACATTTCCAAGCGCATGCTCACGCAGTCTTTG
Source organism: Undibacterium sp. Ji83W (assembly GCF_049340385.1). Classification (NCBI taxonomy): domain Bacteria; kingdom Pseudomonadati; phylum Pseudomonadota; class Betaproteobacteria; order Burkholderiales; family Oxalobacteraceae; genus Undibacterium; species Undibacterium sp. Ji83W. The sequence goes on from NZ_JBMPOZ010000019.1 coordinate 31,758, forward strand.
CGCGATCTGGAAAGGGATGGTTTATTGAGCCGTAAAGTGTTCCCGACCAAACCACCTAGTGTGGAATATGAACTGACCGCACTCGGTGCCTCAGTCATGGTACCCATGGGTGCACTGATAAGTTGGGCAGAAAAGAATTTTGAGAAAATTAAATTGTCGAGGCAGACTTTTGATCAGGATAATAAAACTGCGTAAAACCTGATTTCAATAAAACCGGGCGGCGCCTGATGCCGCCGATGCTTCTGATTAAGTCTTGTTGAGCTCACGCATACTATCGATACCTTCATCCGATAACCAGACCAGGGTATTCATATAGGTCTCGATACGGTCAACCAGCTCTGCTCTTGGGCCATTTTTCCATTCGCTGGAACCATAGAAGGCATTTTGCTCTGCTTCCAAAGCTGCGCGGCTGGCGTAAGCACGTATCAGGTAATACGTGGCTTCTTCATGGTCAGAATGCCCGTAGGCGACTACATCCATATTCCTGCTTTTCAGCATGGGTATAGCCAGCGTATGCACAGCATGATGGAAAGCATCGGCAACGCCGGGTTTGAGGCGATAAGTGCGAATTTCGACTAAGCGGGGCATGGTTTTGCCTGTCAGGGTTCAATGAAGAATCGACATGCTAGCATAGCTGCCGATATCCCACTTATCCCACTTCCCATCAAGCAAACGCGTTGACATGGACAAGTCAGCGATGGCGTCTATGTCTTCTGCTTATCTTTGCCTTGATTTCTTCTTTATAGCCCAGCAATTTCCCTATATTCAGGGCGTCCGTCCAGCGTGCCGAACCGGCTCGCGCATTCAACAAGATCATGGTGGCTTGTTTACCTGCCAGCTTCACGCGCATGATAAGGCAGGCACCTGCTTCATTGGTGAAACCAGTTTTCGATAGCAGGATGTCCCAGCCTTTTTTACCTATCAGGCGATTGGTGTTATGAAATTCACGGCTGAGGCCATTTTTCAGTGTGACGCTGTCTTCACTGTCTGTCGTGATGTCAGCAATTTCTGGATAGCGTGATGCAGCTTGCGCCATCTTCACCAGGTCAGCGGCGGTCGAGGTATTTTCTGGCGACAAGCCTGTCGCTTCGCGAATGACAGTGTGCGCCATACCTATAGCAAGCAGCTTTGATTTGACCGCTACCATGAAGGCACCCTGACCACCTGGATAAGTACGGGACAGTGCTGCGGCGGCACGGTTATCAGAAGACATCAGTGCCAGTTGCAAGGCTTCCCTGCGAGTCAGACTGGAACCTATCGGGACATGGGAGCGGCTATGTTTGAGCTGGTCTTTATCCTCTTCTTCTATGGAGATTTTCTCATCCATATTGGCTTTGCTGTCGAGCAGCACCATGGCTGTCATGAGCTTGGTCAGCGAAGCAATGGGCACTACTGCATCGGCATTCTTTTCCAGCAGAACCTGGCCATTACGTTCATCAACAACGATGGCATTCTGGGCACTCAATTGCATGGCAGACAGGCTGCCACAGTACAACATCAGGACAACTAACAACTTGGGCTTCAACATCTGGGCACATCGATTCTGTCACGGGATTAAACAAATAAGGCTGACGAAAAACTGCTCAGATGACCAATGCTCAAAGCATCAGATCAAAACAGATTTGCGTAAGCATTATAGAGAAAAACCAGCTTGCATACAGGGGACAAATTTCTGCCACCGCATGCAAGCTGGTTTTAGTAATGCAAAAAATTACTTGCCGGAATAGAGAATATCCGCACGACGGTTTTCTGCCCACGCAGCTTCATCGCTACCTGTGGCTTTTGGTTTTTCTTTACCCAGAGAGACTGCTTCCATTTGCGCTTCAGGCACGCCCAGCAGGGACAAGGATTTGCGCACGGCTTCGGCACGTTTTTGACCCAATGCCAGATTGTATTCGCGGCCACCGCGTTCATCAGTATTACCTTGGATCAGGATTTTCTTGCCCTTGTTAACACTCAGATTTTTTGCATTGGAATTGACTACTGGTGCGAATTCCGACTTGACGACGTATTGATCAAAATCGAAATAAACGCTGCGGTTAGCGGTTTCATTAAAATCATTCTTTCCGGTCGTATCTACCGTAGTTATCGTCGTTCCACCGTTGCCTTTACCGTCCGTAGGAATAACAACGACTGGATCTTTTTTGACTTCTGGCGGTTTGATTGGCGTACTGCAAGCTGCCAATAAAACTGCTACTGCTACCAGACCGGCGGCGTTTTTGATAGTGTTGATTGAACGCATGTAAATACCCTCTAAATTTTTAATTGGTCGATTCAAACCTGATGCATAAGTCAAGCGCTACCAGGTAGTATGAAGCAACGCCATCTTGCCTCAGGAAACTTAGGCGAATCTTAAAAAACCGCATTGCTAGCAATTAAACAGGGGGTTTTGTCAAAAATATGAGCGTTTTTCAGCCTGGCAGCTTCTGTGAAGCCGGAAACAGGATAATTACCTCCAACCCGCCCAGGGCGGCATCTGCCAGATTAATACTGGCATGATGGCGGTCAGCAATCGCCTTGGCGATGGCCAGACCCAGTCCACTACCGCTTTTATTTGTGCCGGCAACGCGATAAAAACGGTCAAAGATACGCTCACGTTCTTCCGGTGCGATGCCATCACCAGTGTCCTGTATGCCAAGCCGTAAGCCATCTTTGTCACGGCTGAGATTGATCTGCACCCTGCCCTCGTCCTGTATATAGCGCACGGCATTGTCGAGCAGGTTGCGTATCATGATGCGCAGGCTTTCGCTATCACCTTGCAGTTCAAGCAGCTCAGGCATTTCTGCATTGATGATGATTTTTCTGGATTGCGCAAAGGGCATGACATCGCTGACTGCCTGCTCTATGCAGGTGTTCAGTGTAATGTTTTGGAAGTTCAGGCTGGCTTGTGAAGTCGGGTCTTGCCTGGCCAGCGCCAGCAATTGTTCTACCAGGCGTGAAGCCCTGTCGACACCGCCAAGCAAGCGATTGATGGCTTGTTCATGGCTGTTTTCATCCTTGACCCTGCCGAGATTTTGCACCTGCAAACGCAAAGCGGTGATGGGCGACCTTAGCTCATGCGCGGCGTCTGCAACAAAACGCTGTTGCGATTGTATCGCCAGGCCCATGCGACTCAGCAGGGAATTCAATTCCGTCACCAGCAAGGATACTTCCTTGGGTACGCCATCGGATGAGACCGGATCAGTGGAATTGGCATTGCGGTTGGCCAGTTCGCTACCTATGCGGTTCAAGGGAGCAAGCACAGAGTTGATACCCCACCAGACTGCGCAAAACAGGAGCAGGGACACCGGTATCACCGGCCACAAGGTACTCAGCGCAAAAGATATTGCCCTATCCCTGCGTGAACCCATTTTTTGAGCGACCTGGATGACGCGCTTGTTTTCTTCTGCGGCATACACACGCCAGTCACCGTTTTCCAGCGTCACTGTTGAATAACCTAGCGCAGCTTGCTTGGGCAGGCTGCGATGCTGGCGTGACTGGTAAACCCTGGCACCATCTTCTGACCAGACCTGCACGACAAAATCGAAATCATCAATCTCTGTACCTGGCAGATTATGCCAATCGACCTGATCAAAATCACCGTCCTGCAAGGCCAGTGCCATTTGCTGCATGTGGTAATCAAACAGCTTGTTGGCTTCGCCGATGGCGGCATGCAAGGAACTGGCAAACTGCAAGGCAGCCGCAGCCAGAATGGCGATGCCGAACAAGAGCATCATTTGCAGGCGCAAAGACTTCATGTGTTTTTCTCAACCATATAGCCGACGCCACGTACATTGACGATGAATTTTTGCCCCAGCTTTTTGCGCAGGCCGTGGATATACACTTCAACCGCATTGCTTTCTATCTCTGAAGTGGCACCAAACAACTGGTCTTCCAGGCGGCTGCGCGAGAGTATGGCACCAGGGCGTGCTACCAGGGCATCAAGTATCGTCCATTCACGCGAAGAGAGTATGACCTGCTCTGCTCCGCTAAATACTTGTCGCGTCGTGGTATTGACGACGACGTCGCCGCACACATAAGAAGTGTCAGTACGGCCATGCGAACGTCTTACCAGCGCATGCATGCGGGCGATCAATTCATCCAGATCAAAAGGCTTGACCAGGTAATCGTCTGCGCCTGCATGCAGGCCGCGCACCCGGTCGGGCACGGCATCGCGCGCGGTCATGACCAGCACAGGCAAGGTATCTCCCCGCTTGCGCAAGGCTTTTAAAATGTCCATGCCGTCGCGCTGTGGCAGGCTCAGGTCCAGCAATAATACATCGTAGCTATGGAATTGCAGGGCAGCCTCTGCGGCTTCGCCATTGCTGAGCCAATCGACCAGATTGGCTTCACTTTCCAGGGCAATCTGTATGTTTTCACCTATCATGGGGTCGTCTTCGACGAGCAGGACTTTCATGTTTTGTATGTGCTTGATGTGTGAAAGGATGAGTGAAAGAATAAGTGCTGCGTGATTGTACGCCATGGCCTGATTCAAAAGATATGCCGCAAATCACTTGACAGACGTCGTCATTTAATCTTTAATTTCTGTAACGACAGAAATTAAAGAAACAAAGGAAAAACCATGTCACAAAAACAATCTTCATTACGCAAATGGCTGATACGCTGGTTGTATGCCGCAGCCTTCGCTCATTTGCTGATCGGCATCTTGCTGCCATGGATCAGTGCCACAGGTCTGGTGGAGGTTTATCATCAGCTCATAGAAAGCCATTTCTGGCCACAGGCTGCACCAGATGCAGCGCGCAATATGCAAGTCTGGTGGATGAGTCTGTTTGGCGCTACCGTGCAAACTGTGGGTTTGTGGATGGGTGCGCTGATTTACCTCGGCAACCAGCACCGCAGCCGCTTTGCCTGGCTGTGGCTGATGATAGGCATACTGGTATGGGCTCCGCAAGACATGCTGATTTCCATGCAGGCCAATATGCTGATCAATGTCTGGATAGATGCATTCGCTGTGCTGAGCATGATCCCGCCCCTGTTCATCTTGTGGAAAATGGATGCGAAGAATACTGAAAATACTGAAAGAAAAGCATGAATCCAGATAGCAAACCCATCCCGTCTGAAGGTGAATTATTCAGGAAAATCCTGGGCAAGGAATGGCTCAAACTGCACCCGGATATCCAGGCCCGGTTTGCCAAAAACCCTGAGCCGGACAAACCACTGTACTACACTGGCCAACTCAGTGAACTGAGCTGCTCAAGAATAGGCAAACTCCTGGGTCACCTGACCAAGCCGATGATCGCCGGGGCATTGATCCCCTATACCGATCATGATTTCCCCGTCGATATCATGGTGTACTCCAAACCGGATTGCCCTTCCATATTCAAGCAAAGGATATACCGCCTGCACAACAGGCCACCGATACAGTTCACGTCGTATATGCAGGAAAGTGAAAAAGGTGAAGTGCTCGAATATGTAGGCATGGGTCTGGGCATGAAACTGATCTTGCACGTGCATGAAGGCAACCTCCACTTCACCAGCGATGGTTATTTCTGGGATGTGCTGGGTTATCGCATTCCCATACCCGGTATTTTCACGCCCGGCAAAACTTATCTGTGCCATCGCAATGACAACCCTGAGCAATTCAATATCCGCATAGAAATCAAACACGCCTTGTTTGGCCGCACCTTTACTCAGGTAGGCGTCTTCAAGGAAATTCATCCAGAGGCTGCATCATGAACACTCACCTCATCGCCTTGCAACTGATGGCCGCGCAAGGCTTGCTCGGCGCTTTCGATACCCTGTACCATCATGAGTTGACCGAGGCGCTGCCGCAACGCGCCAGTGCCCGCACAGAGTTGGGCATACATGCAACCCGCGCCATTATCTACAGCTTGCTCTTCATTGGTTTATCGGCATGGGCATGGCATGGTGCCTGGTCCATCGTGTTATTGCTGGTGTTTGGTGTCGAAATTATCCTGACCTTGTGGGACTTCGTGATTGAAGATCAGACCCGCCTCTTGCCAGCCACTGAACGCGTGACCCACACCATACTCGCCATCAATGGCGGTGCTTTTATCACTTTACTTATATTGAATACACCTGAGTGGTTTGCAGCTCCTACACAAATGATGTGGCAACCACAGGGCTGGCTCAGCGTATTCCTCGCCTTGTGTGGCATAGGTGTAGGCGTATCCGGCATCCGTGATGGTCTTGCCGCAATGCGTCTGGGCAAACTGGCCGCCAAAGAAAAGCTGGCATCCATTATCCATTTCAGCGATCAATCAGAACAGGTTCTGGTCACCGGTGCCACCGGCTTTATCGGCAGCTTGCTGGTCAAAGCCTTGCTGGCCGATGGTCAGCAAGTGACGATACTCAGCCGCAATCCAAAACAGGCAAGCTGGAAGTTTGATGGCAGGGTAAGGGTGATTGCATCCATGCAGGAATTACCCGCGAATCAGCATGTAGATGTCATCATCAACCTGGCTGGTGCACGCATACTGGGCTGGCGCTGGTCAGAAAAACGCAAGGCCGAATTGCGCCACAGCCGTACTGGTCTGACAAAGCAAATCGCCGAATGGATCAGCCGCGCAGAAAGCAAACCCAGGCTCTTGCTGGCAGCCTCAGCAATTGGCTATTACGGCATACAAGCCCCAGGTGACGACATGGAATTGACCGAAAGCGCAGCACCACAATCCATCTTCATGTCTGAACTGTGCCAGGACTGGGAGCAGGCCAACCAGGCCGCCACCACTTACGGCGTCAAAGTCGCCAGGATGCGCTTCGGCGTTGTACTGGGCCAGCAAGGTGCACTGGGCATGATGCTCCTGCCCATCAAGCTGGGCCTGGGTGGTGCGCTGGGTAGTGGCAAGCAATGGCAATCATGGATACATGTGCATGACGTATTGCGCGGCACTGCCCACCTGTGGCAGCATGAAACCAGCTTGCCGCTGGACAGCGTTTATAATTTCACCGCACCTGAAGTAGTGACACAAAAGCAGTTCAGCACCATCGCCGCGAGTGTCTTGCATCGCCCCAGCTTCTTCCCTACACCGGGCTGGCCTATGCGCCTGATGCTAGGGGAGCAAGCTGATTTATTACTCGAAGGCCAGCGTGTGGTACCAGCAAAATTATTGGGAGAGGGTTTTGTTTTTGATTATCCAGATTTACGTAGTGCAATCAGCGATCTGGCTTAATGTGTTGGCTTCACTTGAATTTGATAAGAGTGTCTCGATATGCAAAGCTTGATCCTATTGGAGTAAGCCATGTTTTTCCTGCGCCATCCCCAACCTGTAAGACCAAGAAAAGCCGTGCCTGAACTACAAGTCAGCACCCAGACTCAGGTGGCTAATACCACGATTATCGTTGTTGAGCATAGCGCAAAAGATTTGCAGGCATTGCAAATGCAGGTGAAGGTCAATCTAGTTGACAAAAATAAATAAGATGAAAAAACTGCGGCCTTCCTGGAGGGAACCAGAAAGCCGCAGAAACGCGCAAAAACTTATTTAATCAGGATCGTGCGGACCAGCTCAGGCAGCAGCCCTCTTCTTCGCTTCCTCCTCATACAATTCTTTTTTGGACAATTTCCCTACCGGGGTTTTAGGTAACTCTGCACGGATATCCATGGCTTGCGGCATTTCATGCTTGCCGAGTCTGTCCTTGAGGAAGTCTTTCAAATCTTCAAAACTGAACGCTGCCTGCCCTGCCTTGAGTTTGATAAAGGCTTTAGCGGCCTGGCCACGATAAGCATCGGGGATGCCGATGACGCTGACTTCGGCTACGGCAGGGTGTTCATAAATCGCTTCTTCTATATTGCGTGGATAGACGTTGTAGCCACCGGACAAAATCATGTCCTTGGTGCGGTCAACGATATACACAAACCCGTCAGCATCCATATAACCGACATCACCCGTACGGAAGTAACCGTCAGCAGTAAACGCATCACGGGTCGCCTCAGGCTTGTTCCAGTAGCCTTTCATGATATTCGCACCAGCCACGCAGATTTCACCGCGTTCTCCCAAAGCCACTTCCTGGCGGGGGTCATCAATGCTGGCAAATTTAAAGCTGATACCTGGCGTCGGTAAGCCACAGGAACCTGCCTTGCGCACGCCCCCCAAGGGAGTGAAGGTACCTGTAGGCGAAGTCTCGGTCATGCCCCATCCTTCAAGCAAGGTGCAGCCTGTCAGGGCCTGGAATTGCTGCAGCACTTCTGTTGGTAAAGGTGCGCCACCAGAGTTGCAGAACTTTAAAGCGCTGAGATCAAATTCCTTGATCTGTGGATGATTGATGATGGCGGTGTACATGGTCGGCACGCCAGGGAATACCGTGATTTTTTTATTCGCCAGATCCTTCACCACGGCATCAGCATCAAAGCGGGTATGCAGGACAATTTCTGCACCCAGGCGTATGCCAAATAGCATATCGACTGTCAATGCATAGATGTGAAATAGCGGCAGCACGGCCAGCAGTTTTTCCTTGCCCTCTTCCAATACACGCGGCTCGATATTGGTGGTTTCCATGATCTGGCTGCAAGCCGTGGTGAGGTTGCCATGCGTGAGCATTGCGCCCTTGGGCAGGCCAGTGGTGCCACCGGTATATTGCAGGGTAGCGATGGCTTCTTTCGGGTCTATCGCAGCGATGGGCGTGTAGTCACCGTCATTGTCCAGTAGTTTTGCAAACAGCAGGTGCTGGGCATCATCGGGAATTGCGCTGAGCTGGCCTGCCTTGTCCAGGTTCGCCCTGACGGCATCGGGGTAAGGCGTCATTTCCGGGATATTGCCTATGATGAGTTTTTGCAGACGGGTATGCCCCAGCATCTTGGCCATTTGCGGGTACAGCATTATCATGTCCAGCGTCACCAGTATGTCGGTATGGCTGTCGGCAATTTTATGCTCCAGCACTTTCTCAGCGTCCAGCGGTGAGTAATTCACCACCGTGCCACCGGCCTGCAAGATGGCGAAAAAGCTGATGACGTAATGCGGCGTGTTTGGCAGATACAGGCCCACATGCACACCAGGCTTGACGCCCAGTTGCTGGAAACCTTTGGTGGCCTGATTCACCAGTTTTTGCAATTCAGCGTAGCTGGTCTTTTTGCCCATGAATTCCAATGCAGGCAAATCTGGCCATTTGGCAACGGCATCATGCAGCAATTTTGGCACGCTGCTGATAGGCAGGTCGGCGTCCCAGTGTACGCCTGTGGGGTAAGATTTGATCCAGGGTGTGTCTCGCATTTTTGTCTCTCTCTTTTTTAAGAATAATTTGAAAATGTCAGCCAACCAGGAAGTTAACGTCGGAAAAGCCCTGCCCCAAAAAGAGGAAGAGCCAATCCGGAACTACCCGTAAATCGTACTTATGAAACTACAAGTAATTATTTTTTCTCCGTATATTTCTTCAACTCCATCTTGCCGATTTGATTCCTGTGTACTTCATCCGGGCCATCGGCCAGGCGCAGGGTGCGCGCCTGTGCGTAGGAATAAGCGAGGTTGAAGTCATCCGATACACCGCCACCGCCATGCGCCTGTATGGCCCAGTCGATGACCTGGCAAGCCATGGTAGGAGCTGCCACCTTGATCATGGCGATTTCTTTGGCTGCAGCCTTGTTGCCGACGGTATCCATCATCTGTGCGGCATTCAAGACCAGGAAGCGCGCCTGGTCGATCAGGATGCGGGCATTGGCAATACGTTCCAGCGTCACCCCCTGGTCGGCTACCCGTTTGCCAAAGGCCACGCGTGTCAATGAGCGCTTGCACATGTCTTCCAGTGCGCGTTCTGCCAAACCGATCAAACGCATGCAGTGATGTATGCGACCAGGTCCCAGACGACCCTGGGCAATCTCAAAGCCACGGCCTTCACCCAGCAAGATATTGGATGCCGGTACGCGCACGTTTTCAAACAGCACTTCGCCATGACCATGCGGTGCATCGTCATAACCAAAGACTGGCAAGGCACGCAAGATAGTCACGCCCGGTGTATCACGCGGCACGATGATCATCGATTGCTGTTTGTGGCGGTCAGCATTATCAGGATCACTCTTGCCCATGAAGATAAACACTTTGCAGCGCGGATCATTGGCACCGGACGACCACCATTTGCGGCCATTGATGACATACTCATCACCGTCACGCACAATAGATGATTCAATATTGGTGGCATCAGAAGAGGCGACTGCAGGTTCTGTCATGGCAAAGCAGGAACGGATTTCACCACGCAGCAAGGGCTTGAGCCATTGTTCCTGATGCTCAGGCGTGCCGTAGCGGGCAAACACTTCCATATTGCCTGTATCAGGTGCAGAGCAATTGAATACTTCAGGTGCCCAGACAGCACGACCCATGATTTCGCACAGTGGTGCATATTCCAGGTTGGTCAAGCCTGCACCATGGCCAGATTCTGGCAAAAAGAGATTCCACAAACCGGCATCGCGTGCCTTTGCTTTCAGTTGTTCAACGACTTTGGTCGGTATCCATGCGTTACCTGCCTTGCGGTTGGCAGCTATCTCGCCAAAGAAAGTTTTTTCATTTGGATAGACGTGCTCGTCCATGAAGGCGATCAAGCGTGCCTGTAAATCTTTGACTTTGGGGCTGTATTGAAAATCCATTTTGTTTCCTTTTTCCTTGTTGGTCCAGATGGACATGGATATGTCCGCTTTACTTTCTTCGTAGTTCGATATTGCGCGCAGTCAGCAAGGCTGTTGCGCATAAAACTTCTTCGCCATCGCGTACAGAGAAAACCTCTGCGGCGCTGACGGTCAATAACTTCCCGCTTGAAACTACACGCCCGCGTGCCCGTAGTTTTTCACCATCGGCGGGTGCGACTATCTTTAAATTACTATCGATACTGGCGTTGATCCAGCCTGCTGGTAACAAGGTGCCAGCGGCAGAGATACCAGCAAAATCTGCGGCTGCAAAGATGGCTGTGGCCTGCATCTTCCCGGGTGCGAAACTGAGTTCTTCGCGGTAGGCAATGTCCAGTTCCACTTCACCCGGCGCTATCTTCACAAACTCTACGCCCAGCCATTTGGCCATGGGCATGGCCAGCACCAGACTCTTCAGTTGCACTGCGTAATCTGGATTGCTAGCCTCGTATGCCGGTTTCATGATCGCGCCTTTTCCTTTTACCGCATTAACTGACCAGGTAACCACCATCAACATTGATGCAGGCACCAGTGGTATAGCTGGATGCATTCGATGCGAGGTACAAGACCGTGCCTGCCATTTCATCAGGTTCGGCAATGCGCTTCATGGGTATGCGAGTCAATGCTCTTTCGAGGATGACAGGATTGTGAAACAGGGCCGAGGCAAACTTGGTGTCGGTCGCGCCTGGCAGCAAGGCATTCACACGCACGCCCATGGCCGCACATTCCAGCGCGAAGGATTTGGTCATGGCGATGACTGCTGCCTTGGTGATGGAGTAAATTCCCTGCATGGCACCTGGCACTACGCCGTTGACAGAAGCCACGTTGATGATGCTGCCTCCACCGTTTTTTGCCATCAGCTTGGCACCGGCTGAAGACATTAAGAAATAGCCGCGTATGTTAACATCGACTGTCTTCTGGAATGCGCTGACATCGGTCTCGGTGATATGCCCGAAATGCGGGTTGGTAGCGGCATTGTTGACCAGAATATCCAGCTTGCCATGAGTGGCTGTAATGTCAGCAAACAGGGCATCAATCTGCGCCATTTCACCGATATGGCAGGCACGTGCTTCGGCCTTGCCACCGGCTGCAATAATCGCAGCCACCACGGCTTCGCAAGCCTCCGCCTTGCGGCTGCTCACGATGACGTAGGCACCATTGGCCGCCAGGGTTTTGGCGACGGCTTCGCCTATGCCACGGCTGGCACCGGTGACCAGTGCGACCTTGTCAGTCAAATCAAACATTGCTGTCATCTCTAGTCTCTCTTGTCTTTTTAGTTTCTTACACGTAGGTAATTATTTTTGGATTATTCAATACTTCAAGATGCGAAAAGTTGTTCAGGTAAGCCAGCGCAGGACGCAATACGCCATCTGCTGTTGGCTGCAAATGAAAGCGCGTGACCGCGCTATTCACCAATGACCAGTTGAGTTCAGCAAAGCGCAGATCAGGGAAACCCAGCACATGCTGGCATAAGGCCGAGATCGTGCCGCCAGAAGTGAACACGACAATGTTCTTTGCATCATCCGCAATTGCCAGTTGTTTGTGCATGGCAGTAACGCAACGCTCGCGAAACGCATTCCAGCTTTCCACATACTCGGCATCATGCTCTCCTGACATCCAGCGGCTGATGGCTTGGGCAAAAATATCCTGGAAGGCTTGCTTGCCATTCGGCGTATTCATGAGGAAATGCTTGACGGCTGCGGGGTCATCAAAAGCTGGGACATGCCGCGCCAGGACTTCATGATGGTTATATTCGTTAAACCCCGCATCGGAATGCCATGTAGACATATCCAACGCATCAACATCTTGTTGCAGCATTGCGGACAGACAGGCTTGCGCGGTTTGTTGATGGCGTTTCAGTGCACCAGTAACGACGCGAGATACCTGCATGTCGCGCGCAGCCCACCAGTCTCCTAGATGTCGCGCCTGCTGCTCACCCAGTTCAGACAATTGATCATAGTTCTGGCTACCGAATGAAGCCTGCCCGTGTCTGACCAAATATAAAGCTGCCATTACTTCCTCAATCAATAAACTTCAATAAAACAATGAACAAAGTGTATGCCCGCGCCTATAATTGATCAAATGAATAGTTATTATCTGAATTAATTAATATCATGCATTTATCCCGCGTTGATTTGAACCTGTTCACTGTCTTTGTCGCCATCTATACCGAAGGCAGCGTAACGCGTGCCAGCCAACAGTTGAACCTGACCCAGCCAGCCATCAGCCATGCCTTGAACCGCCTGCGACAATTGTTCAATGACCCGCTGTTTGTGCGACAGGGCCAGGCCATGGTATCGACGCCACTGGCGCGCAGCATCATAGAGCCGGTGCGACAAGCCCTGCGCGGGCTGGAAGTAACGCTGAACGAGAACGACAAGTTTGACCCGGCACTTGCTAGCAAACAGTTCAACCTGGCTTTGCGCGATGTATTGGAATCCACTGCCCTGCCGCCATTAATGGAAAGCATCACGCGACAGGCACCACAAATCAACTTGGCAGCAATACAGGTGGAAAGACGGGAACTGGTCAGTGAACTGGCGGCGGGTAGCCTGGATCTGGCGATTGATATGCTCTTGCCACTGCCAAATGAGATACACCGCCAAAAGGTAGTACAAGGCAATACCGTCGTGCTTGCAAGGCGCGATCATCCCGTCATACAGGGCAAGCTGGATCTGGACATGTATATGCAGGCAGAACACATACTCGCCAGCTCACGTCGCAAGGGTATGGGTCTGGAAGATTTTGAACTGAGCCGCCTGGGCTTGCAAAGACGCATACGCCTGCGCTGCCAGCATTATTTCGCCGCTTGCCGGGTAGTCAGCCAGACAGATTTACTACTGACCATGCCAGAAGGTTATGCGCGCATTGCGAATGAACAATTCGACAATCAGATATTGCCGCTACCAGCAGCCATGCCCTCATGGGATGTGTATTTGTACTGGCATCAGAATGTGGAAAATGATCCCGCTAATCGCTGGCTAAGGCAGCAAGTAATAGAGGCGTTTCAAGATCAGACGGTGTGATATTGCCAAGTGGCGCAAAGACATCAAGCTGGTTTGATCCAGTCTCAAGCGCTGTGATTTATTTGCCAGCCTTAGGCTCGTCTGGCAGCAGGCAAGCGTCGATAATTTGCAAATCATTATCTTTAGCAAAACTGACGACAAAATGATAAGCCAGCGGCTCGATTTCGCGTATGGCTTCATTCACCACGACAGAACGCACACCATTCAAGAAGATGGGACGGACATAAGGTGAATACTGCAAATGTGAATTTCTGCCACCGTCAGGGCTGAAACAGGACATGGCTCCGCACAGGCGCTCTGCCCAATCGCTGGGGCGAAATTGTTTTCCATCACTGGTAATACCCTGGATGAAAAATTCGCGGACTTGTTGCGTTTCTTTGGAATCGGCCATGTGCTCGGCTTGCTGAGGCAAGAGTGAATTAAGCTTAACATCATTATGTGACACCAAGCTTTCAATATACTTCCATATTATATCTTATAGAAGACTTGAATCAAAACTGGCATCACTGATATATCTGACTTTGATGCATAGCATGCGATCTTACTCAGTTACTTATTGAGCCACTATAGTGCATTTTGTAAGGTAGTAAAGAAAAGTGAGGGCAAGGTTTTGCTTGGTTGATAAGCTCAATGCCTGTCAGGACATATATAGGTGATGAAGGAATCTGGAGTCTTATCAAAGAATTTATGTGCCAACGATCTTCAAACATTCCATAATTGAATGCAAGGAATATGTATCACTCTACAATTTCAAAGCGACTGAAGATTATCCTCCAGATTAAAGCCCATCCATCAAGAAGCCTCAAACTGCACACTCATGATCCCCTATTTCACAAAAGAACAAGTCAGCACAGCCCTGCCCTATGCAAAACTGATACCGGCTTTACAGCGAGCATTTACTGAAGAAATGATCGCTCCCAAGCGACATGCGCATACCGTGTCAGAAGCTGACAGTTCCAGCCTGTTGCTGATGCCGGTCTGGCAGCCGCAAGGGCATCTGGGCGTGAAACTGGTGACGGTCACACCCAAGAATACAGATGTGCCAACTGTGCATGCAATCTTTGTCTTATTTGATACCAAGACAGGCGCGCCACTGGCCTTGATGGACGGCGAAGAGTTGACTTTGCGACGTACTGCAGCGGCCTCTGCTCTTGCATCATCCTACGCTTCACGTAGCGATGCACGGCACCTCCTGTTAGTGGGAAATGGCAGCCTGGCACCGCACATAGCAATTGCACATTGCCAGACCAGGGCGATTACCGACATCAGTATCTGGGGCAGATCGGCAGAGAAGTCAGAAGCGGTGGCACGAGTGATACGGGAGCATGCAGAATTTCCGGCACATATCAGATTACATGTTGTTGAAGACCTGGCAATTGCTTGCTATGCCGCCGACATCATTTGCTGCGCGACCACCAGCAAGACACCAGTTGTGTTGGGTGATTATGTCAAAGCGGGGACACATCTTGATCTGGTTGGTGGATTCAAACCGGATATGCGTGAAGTAGATGATGCTTTGATGAGCAAGGTTACGGTGTTTGTCGATACTTATGCAGGTGCCTTGGTAGAGGCTGGGGACATTACGCAGACGCTGGCAAATGGCAGCTTATCGAAGTCAGCGATTGTTGCCGAACTGGCTGAGCTGTGCGCTGGTCAACATGCTGGGCGCAAGAGTGATGCAGAGATAACGGTGTTTAAGTCGGTGGGGACGGCAATTGAGGATTTGTGTGCGGCCAATTTGGTGTGGTCGAGACAATATTGAGGCTGGGCTAGGCCTCGTAGGTTGGGCAACGCTTCATCTGCCCAACACTGTGCATCAATAAACGTATACGTCATTTAAACGCCGAGTGTT
This sequence comes from Undibacterium sp. Ji83W, assembly GCF_049340385.1. NCBI lineage: Bacteria > Pseudomonadati > Pseudomonadota > Betaproteobacteria > Burkholderiales > Oxalobacteraceae > Undibacterium > Undibacterium sp. Ji83W. The sequence goes on from NZ_JBMPOZ010000019.1 coordinate 47,203, forward strand.
GGGCTGATAAAACGTAGCGTAGCGACGCCCGGCCCAACCTACGAGATAATATACATTCTACAAAGCCATGGACCTTGCTAAACCCGATTTTAGTTCTTAGGAAACCCACCCAACAAAGCCGCCCTTTTTTGTGGCTTGGCTGGTGTACTTGCGTTCGATGGTGACGCCATTGAAGTTGTCGTATTGTTGCTGGCAGAACTCGCACCAGAACTAGGCTCGTAAGGCTTGAGGAACCAGGGATCGACTTTTTCTTTCGGTGGCTGATAGCTGCGTGCCGGGCGTTCGCTTCTTTCACCACGGTCAGCACGATCGGCGCGGTCACGGACAGGACGCTCGCCTTGTTCACTACGTTCACGCGGTGCACGGTGCTCAGACTGATGCACGGATGTCGCTACAAAACCGGCCAGATTCAGGCGCACGATTTTTTGCTTGATCATTTTTTCTATGTCGATCAGCAAACGTTCATCCTGATCAGTATGCAAGGAAATTGCATCACCCTTGGCACCAGCGCGACCAGTACGGCCTATGCGGTGAACATAGTCTTCGGCGTTATACGGCAAATCAAAATTGATGACGCAAGGCAGTTCAGCTATATCGAGACCACGTGCAGCCACGTCAGTCGCCACCAGCACTTCAACTTCGCCCTGCTTGAAGGCTTCAAGAGCGGCCATGCGTTCTTGCTGTGACTTGTCACCATGGATGGCAGATGCTTTTACACCCTGCTTGACCAGATGCACAGCCAGGCGCGAAGCACCTATCTTGGTGTTGGAAAACACGATGACTTGCTTCAAACCGCGCTCACGGATGATGAAGGACACTGCATCGCGTTTTTCTTCCGTCGATACCTTGTACAAAATCTGTGTGACATTATCAGCGGTGGCATTGCTGCGTGCCACTTCTATGGTTTGCGGATTAGTCAGGAAACTGGCTGCAAGCTTTTTGATCTCTTGCGAGAAAGTCGCAGAGAACATCAGGTTCTGGCGCTTCTTCGGCAACAGGTTGATGATACGCTGCAAATCAGGCAAGAAACCCATGTCCAGCATGCGGTCTGCTTCATCCATGACCAGGATCTGGACCTGCGACAGGTTGACAGTTTTTTGCTGTACATGGTCGAGCAAACGGCCAGGCGTGGCAATCACAATCTCTACACCGCTGCGCAAGATTGCCGTCTGCGGTGCCATGTCCATGCCACCAAATACGACGGTAGAGCGCAAAGGTGTGTGACGGGAATAGGCTTTGACGTTTTCTGCAACCTGGTCAGCCAGCTCACGTGTCGGCGTAAGGATCAGCGCACGTACAGGGTGGCGGGCCGGCGAAGCACTGGTGCTTGCATGGGCCAGCAACAACTGGATGATAGGCAGAGAAAAACCTGCAGTCTTGCCGGTGCCGGTCTGGGCTGCGCCCATGACATCACGGCCTTGCAAGACTACCGGGATAGCCTGTTCCTGAATGGGAGTTGGATGCACATAACCCTGATCTGTCAGGGCACGCAAGATTTCCGGCGCCAGGCCGAAATCGGCAAACTTCACGTCTGGTGTCGTTTGCTCAGTGGTAGGTATAGCTGGGGACTTGATATCAGTCATGGTAATTGGTGGGCCTCCCGTGAGTCGAACACGGTACCAACGGATTATGAGTCCGCTGCTCTAACCAACATGAGCTAGAGGCCCAATTCTTTCTGCAAGCTCTGCCTGCTTTAATCTGAGGATAATCCAGGATTGGACAAATACTTCAGGTTTGCAGGAAAAGCCCGATGCTGCCACCTGCAAAATATTGTGCCGAAATACTATACAACTCAGCACAATATCAATTGAATGGGCACCGAAAAAACCGACGCCCATTGTACAACATTAATTACCTTCCAGGAAGCTCTTCAGCTTATCAGAACGTGAAGGATGACGTAATTTACGCAAAGCCTTGGCTTCTATCTGACGAATACGCTCCCTGGTCACGTCGAATTGCTTGCCAACTTCTTCCAAAGTATGGTCGGTCGACATCTCTACACCAAAGCGCATGCGCAATACTTTTGCTTCACGCGGAGTCAGGGAATCGAGTACATCCTTGACCACATTGCGCATGGAGGCGTGCAGAGCAGCATCAGCCGGTGCCAGCGTGTGATTGTCTTCGATGAAGTCGCCCAGATGAGAATCATCATCGTCGCCTATCGGTGTTTCCATGGAAATCGGCTCTTTCGCAATCTTCATGATCTTGCGAATTTTATCTTCCGGCATTTCCATCTTGATCGCCAGCGTTGCCGGATCAGGCTCTACACCTGTCTCTTGCAAAATCTGACGGGAGATACGATTCATTTTATTAATCGTTTCTATCATATGCACAGGAATACGAATAGTGCGCGCCTGATCGGCGATAGAACGGGTAATGGCCTGGCGTATCCACCATGTTGCATAGGTCGAGAATTTATAACCGCGACGATATTCAAACTTGTCCACGGCCTTCATCAAACCGATATTACCTTCCTGGATGAGATCCAGGAATTGCAAGCCACGGTTGGTGTATTTCTTGGCGATGGAAATCACCAGACGCAAGTTGGCCTCGGTCATTTCACGCTTGGCTTTGCGTGCCTTCATTTCACCGGCAGACATCTTTTTATTGATGTTGCGCAGATCTGGCAAAGGCAAGACGACTCGTGACTGCAGGTCGATCAGTTTTTGCTGCAACTGTTGCACTGAAGGGATGTTACGGCCCAACACAGCGCTGTAGGAATGACCGGAATTCACTTCGCCTTCAACCCAGCTCAGATTGGTTTCATTGCCAGGGAATACCTTGATGAAGTGGGAGCGCGGCATACCGCAACGATTGACCACAACTTCCAGTATCTGCTTTTCTACATGGCGCACTTCGTCAACCTGGCCACGCAGGGTGTCGCACAGTTTTTCAACCACTTTTGCAGTAAAGCGTATGCCCAGCAATTCACCGGAAATCGCTTCCTGTGCCTTGACATAAGTCTTGGAGTTGTAGCCCTCTTTTTCATAGGACTTGCGCATCTTGTCAAAATTCGTCGAAATGATTTCGAATTTTGCCAAAGCGTCACGCTTCAATTGCTCGAGTTGTTCAGCAGAGATTGCAGCTGCGCCTGCGGCACCGCCGTCATCGTCTTCTTCTTCCTCTTCTTCTTCCTCTTCTTCTTCGTCTTCTTCAGACGGTTCTTCAACCACCACGACGGCTACCGGTGCAGCATGTTCATCTGCATTCGGGTCAACCAGGCCATCGACGATTTCATCAATCTTGATTTCATCAGCGGCGATACGCTCAGCCGCAGCCAGGATTTCTGCAATCGTGGTTGGACAGGCAGAGATCGCCTGTATCATGTCTTTCAGGCCTTCTTCGATTTTCTTCGCAATGACGATTTCGCCTTCGCGCGTCAGCAACTCAACCGAACCCATTTCACGCATATACATGCGCACTGGGTCAGTGGTGCGACCAAAATCGGAGTCAACTGTGGACAGTGCAGCTTCAGCAGCAGCTTCAACTTCATCATCATCGGTCGTGACAGTGACGACGTTATCCGACAACAACAGGGTTTCAGCATCAGGTGCCTGCTCGTAGACGGCCACGCCCATGTCGTTGAAAGTACCGATGATGCCTTCGATGGCTTCAGGGTCAACAACGTTTTCTGGCAAGTGATCGTTAATTTCTGCGAACGTCAGGTAGCCACGATCCTTACCCAGTTTGATCAGGGTTTTAAGTTTCTGGCGGCGACGTTCGAGTTCTTCTTCTGTCGCTTCAGGATCAGAAGAGAAAGCATCTTTCAGCAAAGCCTTTTCTTTGGCTTTGCGGTCTTTTGCCTTGGCCTTGTCGATGGCTTTCATCTCGGCGCGCTCTACTGCATTGAGTGCCGCGATTTCTTCATTTTCAGGCTGGTATTCTTTTGGCTTGCGACCACGGCGACCAGGCACCTTCACCCCAGGCAATACATAGCCGGAAGTGTCGATTGCGGCGAGCACCGCAGCATCGGTCGTCTGGCTTACGGTAGGCGCAGAACCGGTTTTGATTTCCTGCACCTCTGGTGCAGCTTTCGCTGAATTCTTGGTTGGCTTAGTCACTGTCTTTGAATCGGTTTTGTTAATTGTCACAGAAGCTTTCGATGATACGGATACTGGTTCTGGCCGGGCTGCAGATGCACTCCTGGTTTTTCCACTGAGCTGGGATTCGGCCGCTTCTGCTGGCTGATTCCCTTTTTTTGCCGGTGGTGTCGCATTCTTGCCGCTCACTTCCTTACCAGCCGTTTTTGTCGCAGACGCGGATACTGCATCCTTGTCTTTGGCTTTTGTTGCCGCTTTCAATATTGCTTTACTTGTTGCCTGTTTCACCTGGACTGTCTCGGCTGCAAGTGATGCCTTTATCACTTTAGGCGCTTTAACGTCTTTCGCAACCCCTTTTTGTTCCGCCGTTTTGCCTGTTTTATCTATGCTAACGGCCTTACTACCCGTACTCCGTGCAACAGCTTGCGCAGCTGTTTTTGCCTTGGTACCGGCACTTGCAACGGTTTTTACCGATGTGCTCGTCGCAGTGGCGGGCGCTTTCTTGGGCGCGGTTGCCACGGCTTTTGTTACCGTAGTGGACTTCAGGGTTTTCGCGGGTTTCTTCATTGCGCTAGCCATTGAATCAAACCATCCGGAACTGAGGAAGTCGCCTGTTGGTACATCACAAAAAAGAAAATGCGCTGCCAGCAGATCTGTTGATCGGCATCGCAGAGCAAAATCTGGTTTGTTGCAGACTTCCCGAGTCTCAGCGCCAGTGTTTTGGGTTACTCGGAGGAGCATTACGCTCACCTAAACAACACATTCTGTGCAAATGCAAAAAGCTTCGCCCAGAATGAAACAACCTAAGACCTTGAATCGAAAGCCTTTAATTATACCATGCGAACGTACTTTACTCCAGTCAAAGACTGTGCATATATCAACTAAGTGGATAAAAAATAGGCAGACACTGAAGAAAAAAGAGGCAAAAAACCAACTTCACTTAAAATAAAGTCATCATATTATTTAGTAAAATACAAATAATTTGACGAGTATCCTGCTTTCATTATGTGAAATATAGCCAAAACGGGAAATAACAAGGGCTGAGTACCCAAACCCACACCATCAATCGAGGGTCAGGCAAACCATGAACAAAAGGACAACCTCACCTTATAAGGCAGCCCGGCACAAGGATTGCCATTAATTTAACGCGCCGCAGCCTCAGCAGCAGCCTGCTTCCTGAGCTGGTCTTGCAATTGCGTGATTTCGCGGTAGCGGGCGATGTCCTCTGGATCACGCAAACCACGCGCTGCCAAGCCTTCCATCTCCAGCTTCAACACCTGGTGCCGCATTTGGCGCAAAGCACCGGCCAATTCCAATCTGACAATATCGATATCTGTTTCGGCCTGTTCAGCCATCTCGGCGATCAGCGCATCAAAATCAGAACCCAGGGAGCGCAATTGCTCAGCCAATGCAGCAAACTGGGCATTTTCACCCATGCTTTGCGCAGTGAATACCAGGCTGCGCAACATATTGGCCCCATCGGGAGCCAGCGCGGCAGCATCTGCCAGCACGCTTTCGTCAAGCATCATCGCCAATGAAGGATGGGCGACCAGGATGCGCATGATCTGCAGTTCCAGTCCGACCGGCGCATTGCGCTTGCTCTTGGGTGGTGCCAGCTTGATGCGCGCCACTGGTTGACTGAGTTCAAACATGGTTTCAATCTCAGCCGGGCTGGTTTGAGTGACCTGCGCCAGATTGCGCACCAGTTGCAAGCGCATGCCAGACGATTCCATTGCCTGCAACAAGGGCTTGGCATCAAACTGGGTACGGGCGCGCCCTTCTGCTGTCGTCAAATCATTGTCGCCTATCATTTCGCGCATGAAGAATTGCGACAGCGGCATGGCATCGCGCACTTCCTGCTCAAAGGCATCCGTACCAAATTCACGGATATAACTATCGGGGTCATGCTCTTTGGGCAAGAACAGGAACTTGATAACCTTGTCATCATTGGCATGCGGCAGGCAGGCATCCAGTGCACGCCTGGCAGCGCGGCGCCCGGCACTGTCGCCATCAAAACTGAAAATCACATGGTCAGTCTGACGCAAGAGTTTTTGCACATGGGTAGGCGTGCATGCCGTACCAAGAGTTGCCACTGCTTGCGGGAAACCCATTTGCGCCAGCGCCACCACATCCATATAACCCTCGGTGACAAGCACATAACCTGCTTCACGGATAGCCTGGCGCGCCTCAAACAGACCATATAATTCCAGGCCTTTTTGGAACAGCGGGGTTTCTGGCGAGTTCAGGTATTTGGGCTCGCCCTGCTCCATGATACGTCCACCAAAACCAATGATCTGGCCCTTGGTATTACGGATCGGGAACATGACGCGGTCGCGGAAGCGATCATAGCGTTTGCGGCCACCACCCTCTTCTTCACTTTTATCAATGACCAAACCGGCTTCGACCAGGGCAGGCACATTGTAGTCAGAGAAGACGCTGCGCAAACCATCCCAGGCATCTGGCGAAAAACCAAGACCAAAGCGCGCCGCTATTTCGCCAGTCAAGCCACGTTTTTTCAAATAAGCGATGGCTTGTGGCGCAGTACGCAATTGCTGCTTGTAGTATTCACCTGCCTTGGTCATGACTTCTGACAAGGCCAGGCTTTTTGCCGTGACTTCTGCGCGCTGCGCGGGCAAGAGCCGGTCTTCTTCCGGCACGATCATGCCATTGTTTTGCGCCAGATCGCGTATGGCATCAACATAGCTGAGACCAGAATACTCCATCAGGAAGCCGATGGAACTGCCATGCGCACCACAGCCAAAACAATGATAAAACTGCTTGGTAGGGCTGACGGTAAAACTTGGGGATTTTTCGTTATGGAAGGGGCACAAACCCATGTAGTTTGCGCCACCTTTTTTGAGCTGCACGTATTTACCCACCACGTCGACAATGTCAACGCGGGCCAGTAAATCCTGTATAAAACTTTGTGGTATCAAAGCAGGACGCCAGCAAAAGGATAAAACAAAAGTCTACGGCGAATTATTTGGACAATGCCGCCTTGACCAGACCAGAGACCTTGCCCATATCGGCACGGCCAGCCAGCTTTGCCTTCAATACATCAATTACTTTACGCATGTCTTGCGGACCCGCAGCACCAGTTTCTGCCACGGCAGCAGCCACGGCCGCCTGCACCTCCTCATCCGACATCGCGGCTGGCATGTAGACAGACAAGACTGCCAGTTCAGCTTTTTCTATATCAGCCAGATCCTGGCGACCACCCGCTTCAAACTGGGTGATGGAATCTTTACGTTGCTTGAGCATTTTTTCTATGATGACCAATACCATGCCATCGTCCAGCTCTACGCGCTCATCTACTTCTTTTTGCTTCATGGCAGCCGTCAGCAAGCGGATGGTACCCAGCTTGATTGCTTCTTTGGCGCGCATGGCAGCCTTCATGTCATCGGTGATCTGTTCTTTCAAACCCATAGCTTACCCCTGAAATTATTCAAATGAATTCCGCACAAATTTGCACGAAAATCTGACATCGATCTCGCACCTCAATATTGGCGCACGCAATCTGACGCATACAATGCTGGCAACAAAGACAACAAAGCCCGCTGCGGCTGACCGGAGCGGGCATGCAAACCTAAGCTTTAATGAACTACCCGCGATGCACCCGACAAATTGCCGGACACAATAGCTGGATTAGTACATCTTCTTAGGCAATTGCTGACTACGAATACGTTTGTAGTGACGCTTAACAGCTGCAGCCAACTTGCGTTTGCGTTCTGCTGTTGGCTTCTCGTAGAACTCGCGAGCGCGCAATTCGGTCAACAGACCGGTCTTTTCGATAGTGCGCTTGAAGCGGCGCATGGCAACTTCGAACGGCTCGTTTTCTTTAAGGCGAATTGTGGTCATGTAAGTTCAAACCATGGAAAGATTTATAGGAAGACCGAGATATTAACAGGAAAATTAAATTAATGGAAGGAAGATGATTAAATCTTGCGCAAAAACCTGCGCAAGGCAAAACAAGATCATCAAATTCTCGCCCACATTTAGCTGGAAATTTCGATATTTACAGGGGTATGTGCCTGAATATCATTCATTACAGAGTAAAAAACGAGATGCAATTCAACATACTGCTACCGGGTATTATAACAGGCAAAAATACAACGCTCTTACAACACTGCTCTTACGACAATTTATATCGCCAATCCAGCGGCTGTACCCGAGGCCCAGGCCCACTGGAAATTATAGCCACCCAGCCAGCCCGTCACATCGACTGCCTCGCCGATAAAATACAGGCCAGGTACTTTATTGGCCATCATGCTTTGCTGGGACAACTCACGCGTATCCACACCGCCACGGGTGACTTCAGCCTTGCGGTAACCTTCAGAACCATTCGGGATCAGTTCCCATCTATTCAATTTCTCACCCAGCAGGCGCAAGCGCTTGTCCTGCATATCAGCCACTCTGGCATCGCCCGCAAAACCATGGGCCGTCAGCAAGCCATCAACCAAGCGCGCTGGCAGGTATTGCGATAAATGATTTGCAAGATTCTTTTTTATTGTCGATTTATTGCCGACCAGGTCTTCTGCCACATCTACATCTGGCAAGAGATTGATGCGTATGGCCTTGCCCGATTCCCAAAAACTGGAAATCTGCAATACCGCCGGACCAGACAAGCCACGGTGGGTGAACAGCAAGTCTTCACGGAATACTGTGCGGGATTTTTTCTCACCCGTCTCAATATCCACTTCCAGAGAAATGCCAGACAAGGGCACGAAAGGCTCCCAAGCCTTGGCATCGAAAGTCAAAGGCACGAGAGCAGGACGTGGTTCTATGATTTTCAAGCCAAACTGGCGCGCCACTTTATGGGCAAAGTCAGTCGCGCCTATCTTTGGGATGGACAAGCCACCACAGGCTATTACCACTTGCGCAGCGCGAATGACACCGACGCTGGTTTGCAAGAGAAAACCATCCGACTCCTGCCTTTGCACATCATCGACCTTGCATCCCATGCGCCAGTCCACCTTGCCAGCATCACATTCAGCCTTGAGCATGCGAATGATGTCCTCTGCACTGTCATCACAAAACAATTGCCCTTTATGCTTCTCATGCCAGGCAATATGGTAACGCTTCATCAGGGATAGAAAATCTTGCGGCGTATAACGCGACAAGGCACTTTTACAAAAATGCGGGTTCTCAGAAAGGAAATTGTTCGGACCTGCATGCAGGTTGGTAAAATTACATCGTCCGCCACCCGAGATACGGATTTTTTCTGCCAGACGGGTGGCATGATCGATCAATACCACGCGCTTGCCACGCTGGCTTGCGACTGCCGCACACATCATCCCGGCAGCGCCTGCGCCTATCACGGCAAGATCAAATTGATTACTCATGGTATTTACTTTCGGTACTTTCAAAAATTCAGGCGAGATTGTAGCTCACAGCAAGCGAATCTGAATGCAGTTGTGGGGAAGACGCCATCCTTGAAGCATCAGACTTAGATCAGTGAAAATCTCTGCCAGACAAATAGACGGGGGCATAATGGCAAACAAGAAACTCTCTGCCCAATCAAGCAATCAACTTTACTGAAGATCTTTAAGGTAAGCGCAGAACATATCAGCCATAGCATCAGCATAGGTTTTGATCTCTGTCTGGGTACGGCTTGTGCCGGAAAAACTGCTGCCCACCGAACTCAGCGTAGTAGTGATCAAGTCGCCAGCAAGTATGCGCGTAACCGCAGGCGCCTCAGGCAACACTTCTTCCATAAATAAGTCAATAGTCCGGTCTGCTGAGGCCCGTATCTCCTGAGCCTCGGGCGCATCGCGATAGAGAGGTGCTGCATCACTGAGCGCCAGTCGCGTTTCAGCCTCCTCACATTCTGAGCGGATGAAAGCGTGAACCAGTATGCGCAAGCGCTCAAGTGGCGGCTTGCTGACATCTTCAAGAATGCGACGCAACATCTCAGTAGTCTGTTGCCACTCGTCGGTCTGCAGCCGAAACAGGATAGCTGCCTTGTTCGGGAAATATTGATAAACCGAACCTATGCTGACCCCGGCCTTCTCTGCCACTCTCGCCGTCGTAAACCTGGTCACCCCTTCTTGCGCCAACACCTGAACAGCAGCCTGCAGGATTGCTGTTACCAGTCCGGTTGAGCGGACCTGTTGTGGTTGCTTGCGAGTGGAAACCTGGGGGCGACGGCGAGCGGTCATAGTGAAATAAACAGTAGCAAGCAAACAATGGAACAGCTAATCCATGCTGTCGTAATACGATGAATTCGTCACATCTTAACTCAAGCTGGTTCATCCCTCAATCAGGTAGCAATCACCGCAAACATGGCAATGAAAACATTTTTACGCTGAGCCAAAACCTGAGCTTTAATCTGATGAAATACCCTTCAGTACCTCAGTTGCACTGGCCTGTTGCGGGAATTTCCATGGGCAATCAAGGACTTACCCAAAAGCGCAGGCCTATGCAAAACGCGAGGTCCAATGCGATTAGCCAACGCGAATAATTGTCCGTATCATTTTCCATCAATGCGACGAATTAGTCGCGTTTTATTTGCAACCATCTGCATGGCAGGTGGCACTCACATCTGGCACTTAATTTCGAATCGAAAACATCCATGACAACAACACTTAATTCCACCACGCTGGCAGTCTTGCTTGAACGCCTGTTCAGGCAAGCAGAAGCTGCGACGAGCCCGGTAATCGCCAGCATCTCCCACGAAGAGCGCGAGCGCCTGATGCACAGCAAGACCGAATATCTGGATTTTTACAGTTTGCTGAAGGACCTCTGGCTGCCAGTCTCACGCGAGACTGGCGTGCTGCTCTACATGCTGGCGCGCAGCAGCAATGCACGACACATTGTTGAATTTGGCACCTCATTCGGCATTTCCACCCTGCACCTGGCTGCAGCATTGCGGGATAACGGCGGCGGTCGCCTGATCAGCAGTGAGTTTGAACCATCGAAGGTGGTACAGGCACGCAAACATCTGGACGAAGGTGGCCTGGCTGATCTGGTTGAGATACGCGAAGGCGATGCACTTAAGACGCTGGCGCTTGATCTTCCCGAGTCTGTCGACCTGTTACTACTCGATGGTGCCAAGGCACTATATATCGACGTACTAAAGCTGGTTGAAAGCCGCTTGCGCCCCGGCGCGCTGATCGTTGCTGACAACGCAGACTACAGTCCAGATTACCTGGCACATATACGAGCACCCGGTAGCGGCTATCTGTCTCTGCCGTTTGGCGGAGATGTAGAGGTATCAATGTGGCTGGGCTGAATCCGCATTAAATATTCACACTAACATTCACACAAACATTCAATAAATTTAAGGAAACATAAAATGCACGTATTTGTCACTGGAGCTACTGGCTGGGTAGGCTTTGCCGTTGTTCAAGAACTGATAGACGCAGGCCACCTGGTGACCGGGCTTGCCCGCTCTGCTGAAAAAACGGCAACGCTCGCAGCAACTGGCGCGAAAGTCTTGCTCGCCAGGCTGGAAGATCTTGATGCACTGCGCACAGCTGCCGATCAAGCCGATGCCGTCATTCACACCGCTTTCAATCATGACTTTTCAAGATTCATCGAAAATTGCGAACAAGACCGTCGTGTAATCGAGGTGCTGGGAAGCGCTCTGGAAGGATCTGACCGTCCATTGCTCGTGACCTCGGGCCTGCTGGGAATGGCACGCGGTGCAAGCGAGCTGGATCTGCCCAATCCAGGTTCACCACGCAAATCAGAACCAACCGCCCGGGCTCTGGCTAAACGCGGTATACGTGCAGCGACAGTCCGGTTGGCGCCATCGGTTCACGGCCATGGCGATTATGGTTTCGTTCCGCTCCTGATACGCCTGGCAAAGGAAAAGGGTGTCTCAGCTTATCTTGGTGATGGCCAGAATTGTTGGTCTGGCGTGCACCGGCAAGATGCTGCGTGCGTCTACCGCCTCGCGCTGGAACAGGGGGTGACCGAATCGGTCTACCATGCAATCGCTGATGAGAGCATTCCCTTCAAAACGATAGCCGAAATCATAGGCCGCCACCTGGGCTTGCCAGTTGAATCACGGGAAGCGGATCACTTTGGCTGGTTCGCCAAAATGGCGAGTGCTGACATGGCAGCCTCCAGTTTGCGGACCAGAGAACTGCTAGGCTGGAAACCTGAAGGGCCGTCTCTATTCACAGACCTGGATCAAGCTGCTTATTACGCTGATTGACCTCGCATGTAACTCAACAACAATTTCAATATTTCCTTGGTATGCCGACATGTAAGGCTGCCAAGGTTTTTTGAACTGATTAGGACTTACGCAAAATTGTCCCAGCAAGGCGTCATCGACGAAGACAGTACTTTAGTACCGAATTTTGCTAAATGCGGGAGCGGCAACGCAGCTGGGGCGGTTTTGCGTAAGTCCTACTGATGTCATTTCTCGACGACACGACGATTGGTACTTAACAGTGTAGGCGAGCAGACCAGTTTTTTTCAAATACCTGATATGTCATGAAAATTTTCATGGCAATTCCTGCTTGTATCAAGTCCACTTGGCGGGCTGCGCTTTTTCAATGCCCCATTTTCAAGCATAAAAATCAGCAAACCAAGAATTCCGCTCAGCAACATTACTGTTTGAAATTAGCAACATTCTTGCAGCAAAAACCGCATTTCCTTATTTGACTTTAAGTAATTCTTGACTTGTTTGCGGGCTAGAGAGATAACGGTTTTGCCGCCACGCAAACGATTACGCAAACGTTTGCGGTGGTGCTCGTAGCGAAATCCCCCGATTTCGCTACGCCCCATTTCAGGGATGGTGCAAGTGCACCATTTCAGAACACCATCGATTAACATCAACTTGGGAATTTAACATGCGCAAAACTATTTCTCAGCAATTGCACAAGGGAGTCAGCCTGAGCGTGATCGCCCTGGCGGTTGCTGCTGCCTTCCCCATGCAAGCTGCCTGGGCTCAGGATGCCAAGCCTGCCGCCAAAAATGACGGTACGCAATTGGAAACCGTTATCGTTACTGCTAACCGCCGCGCAGAAAACATCAAGGAAGTACCGATGTCTATTTCTGCTATCAAGGGTGAAGCATTAGATACTTACAATGCGAGCGGCCAGGATATTCGCTTTCTGGCAGCCCGGGTACCTAGCCTGAACGTCGAATCTGACTTTGGCCGTTCCTTCCCACGCTTCTATATCCGCGGCCTGGGTAATACCGATTTCGATCTGAATGCATCCCAGCCAGTTGGCCTGGTGTATGACGACGTCGTGCAAGAAAGCCCGATGTTGAAAGGCTTCCCTGTATTTGACGTAGACCAGGTAGAAATTCTGCGTGGGCCGCAAGGTACATTGTTTGGCCGTAACTCACCTGCTGGTGTATTGAAGTTTGATTCTGCCAAACCTACCCGTCGTTTTGAAGGCTATGGCAATATCGGTTTCGGCAACTACAAGGCCATCAACCTGGAAGGTGCGATCAATGTCCCGTTGAATCCAGACTGGGCAATGCGCTTCTCGGCACAATCACAAACACGTGATGACCGTGTCACCAATCCACGTTCTACTGGCGAGAAAAACCTCGAAGGTTACCGCGACAATGCAGCACGCCTGCAATTCTCGTATAAAAACGGCGACTTCAGTGCACTGGTGAATTTGCATGGCCGCGACATGACTGGCAATGCCACACTGTTCCGCGCCAATATCATACAAAAAGGCACGAATGAACTGGTGCCAGGCTTTGACTACGGCAGCTACCCTACCGATGGTCTGAACAGCCAAAAATTGCAATCTTCTGGCGGCAGTCTGCGTTTGCGCTGGGATATGCCAGGCATGAGCCTGCATTCCATCACAGCCTATGACAAGGCAAAATTCTATAGCCGTGCAGACGTCGACGGTGGTTATGGCGCGTCCTTCATGCCGACCATGGGCCCGGGCTTCATTCCCTTCCCGGCTGAAACCGCCGATGGCCTGCCTCGCCTGAGGCAGATCACGCAAGAGTTCCGCGTTGAATCCAATACCAAAGATGCTTTGCAATGGATAGGTGGCTTGTATTACTTCAGCGAAGACTTGCAAGTTGACAGCTTTGACTACAATTCTTTTGCTCCGGGTAACCCGCAAGATGGCTATGCCGTTCAACATCAGAACGCCAAATCCTGGGCAGCCTTTGGTACAGTGAACTATGCAGTCACCGAGCAGTTCAAACTGCGTGGCGGCTTGCGTTACACCAGCGACAAAAAAGACTTTGATGCACAGCGCACCTGGACACCAGGTACTGCACTGGGCACTCCAGGCACACCGGTACTCAGAGCCAATCCATCTGCCACCAACATCAGCTGGGATTTGGGCGCGAACTACACACTGGATAAAGCAACATCCGTGTTCGCCCGTATCGCTACTGGCTACCGCGCACCAAGTATCCAGGGCCGCGTCCTGTTTGGTGACAGTATCTCCGTCGCCAACTCAGAAAAAACCTTGTCTTTCGAAGCTGGTATCAAGAAAGACATCCTGGATAACACAGCACGTATCAGCGCTACTGTATTCCAGTACACAGCCAAAGACCTGCAATTGACCGCAGGTAGTGGCGGCGTGAACCAAAACAAACTGGTGAATGCAGACAAAGCCGTTGGTCAAGGCTTTGAAATGGAGTTGCAAGCCAACCTGAACCGCAACTGGAAAACCACAGTAGGTGTCAGCTATAACGATACTGAAATCAGGGACGGCAAACTGTTCGTCGCACCATGCGGTAACGGCTGTACAGTCACCAACCCTGCTGGCCCTGTTGCCGGTACTGTGCTGATTGGTGGTAACCCACTGCCACGCGCACCTAAATGGGTAGGTAACTTCTCGCTGCGTTATTCCACACAAGTCGGCGAAGGCACTTTGTACGCCAGCACAGACTGGTCCTACAAAGACACTTACAATATGTTCTTGTATGAAGCCAAGGAATACAAAGCCAAGTCCCTGCTGGAAGGCGGCTTGCGCCTGGCTTACATGTGGTCTGACGGTAAATATGAACTGGCTGCTTATGGTCGCAACATCACCAACAAGCAACAAGTCATCGCTGCGATCGACTTCAACAACCTGACAGGTATCCTGAACGAACCACGCAACTTTGGCGTGCAATTCAAGGCTAACTTCTGATCGTTGGTCAAGCTGATAAAAACGCCGGAGTGATCCGGCGTTTTTTTATGGCATGAAGCCTGGGACGCCTTTCTGGCGCAACTTTTTCGCGAACGGTGTGTGCCAATGTAGCTACCCGTCTACCACAGGCCTGCAATATTAAATGACGTGTGCAGGCTTAAAAATCTAGTTCGTAAAATACCATGAGCCTGAAATGAATAGCCCTCTCGGCATACTAAGAACGCCGCTAGATTCCTGCCAACAGCACGCAGGAATGACGTTAATGAGATTACCCCGAATTTAGAGACTCACTAATTGTGCGGGGCATACAAGATCATGATCTACATCTTCAACACTCAACTTCACAGGCCAACACAATAAAACCCAAGCTACTCCCGCATCCACCTCAACATCTTGGGAAACGCCGGCTTACCCTCCTTCTCGGCCCGCACCGTCCCCAAACTCAAACCGGCCCATTCCAAGAACGGCAAACCGATGAAATTACCCGACTCGAACGTCTCTATCAGCCAGTTGGCATCATCCTTGTAACCGTTAGGATGAAAAACAAAATCCAGCGGCAAATCGAGTTCCCTGGCGACAGCCAGTGACCACAAAATAGCTGCGATTTCTTCACCTTGTGGCGGCCAGTCCTTATCCTGCTGATCAGTACCAATGAGTGCGCGATTGGCAGATGGCGTCACCGCCAGATGCCCCGCTTCATGCACCATATCACCAGGATATTTGAGTTTGCCGTAATCGACATAAATGCAACCAGGCCCCAAATCGAGGCCAGGCAAAAACGTTGCATGCTCCAGTTCGCGCTCAATAACTGTGATGCCTATATCGCCAAGAAAACCCAATACCTTATGCAAACGCGGATCTTCGCGCACACTGAGATTCATTTCTTCTACATCGGCTTCCATGACGAATATAGTTCCTAGCTTTGTTGTCGCAAACGCTGAGCGATGCTGACGCAATGTTCAACTTGTGCAGCAATATTTTCAGGCACGGCGACGTCACCAGCCAGCACTGAGCTGATCCATGTCGCTGTTGTAGCAGCATCGATGCTGTCAGGCACTGCTGGCACTTCTGCCAAAGGCTCTTGCTGCGCGGGCACCAGGGTAGTACCCTGCCCTGCATGGAACCAGTCTATCTGCTGGGCCCGGCCAGTACTGGCAACTGCCTCTCCTTCCGTACCGCGCATGAGGAACACATCCCCAGCTTCAGCCGGTGCGCAGCGTGAAAAATAGTCTTGCAGCATCAATAGATATTCTGGGTGGGTATAAGAACTCAGGCGCAAGGCGGGTACGACAAAAGGTTGCAAGAGCTTGACCAGGGTATGGGTAGAATTACGTACGCCCAGAATACGGCGCAGACTCAGCAAATGCGCCATCGCAGGTGATAAAGCGTCGATAGGCATAAAGGCTGGCTGCATTTGCTGTATCTGCTCCTGTACCTGCTCCGCGCTTGTTACCAATGGCAAACCCAGGGCCTGGAATATTTCCGCAGTAGCGACACGTCCGACATCTGTGCGTACGCCATGTACCAGTACAGGCACACCCCGCCGTGCCAGCAGCAACGCCAGCAAGGGCGTCAAATTGGCTTTCTTGCGCGCGCCGTTATAAGTGGGGATGACTACTGGCGCATATAGACTGTCCGCAGGTGCTTGCAGCGGCAAAATATAGGGCTGCGCCGCCTGCAAGAAACCAGAAATTTCTTCTATAGACTCACCCTTGATGCGCATGGACAGCAAGATACCGCCAAGCTCCAGATCGGAGACCCGCCCGGCCAGCATCGCTGCATATAGTATCGCGGCGTCTGCCTGCGTCATGCTGCGTGCGCCGTCTTTACCGCGACCAATTTCCTTGATGAATTTGGCTGCGGCTAAAGCTTCGGTCGATTCAGTAGCAGGACTTGTGGTGAACGGAGAGAATTTCAAACTGCATCCTTCAATAGTTTTTGGATAAAGCGCCACTCATCTGGCTTGACTGGCGTAATAGAGAGGCGGCTACCTTTTTGCAATACCGTCATATCTGCCAGTTCAGGATAAGTCCTGAGTTCTGCCAGGCTCAGCAAGCGGGTTTTACGCTTGGCCTTGACATCCACCATCATCCAGCGTGGGGTTTCTTGCGTCGCTTTAGGATCAAAGTATTTGCTGTCCTTTTCAAACTGAGTGTGATCGGGATAGGCTGTGCTGGCTACTTCCGCCAGGCCAGCAATGCCAGGTTCAGCGCAACTGGAATGGTAAAACAGCACGCCGTCACCAACCCGCATGCCATCACGCATGAAATTACGCGCCTGGTAATTACGCACGCCAAACCAGGGGATGCTGGGCAATGCCAGGACATCGTCAATACTGATCTCATCCGGCTCAGACTTCATCAACCAATATGCCATGGTGAACACCTGCAAAGTCAAAAAGAAATTGTCGCACATTTACGTGTCTGCGGCACAGTCTGCATAAGCAAGGCAAGCACGAGACAAGCAAGGCAGATTGACTGGATACAAAAAAACGGCTGTCATAAAAATGACAGCCGTTCAGAATAAGTCCCCACCGATGCCGCTATGCCGGCATCCTGAACCTAAGCGGTTCAAGTTGGCCACAGTCAATTCAATTTCGGGTTCATCGGACTAGCGACGCTCACACCCATCGAACAATTTTCCACGGCCTATGCACATAAATGGTTCAAGGAATATATGGCATTGGCGAACACGGCAGGGATCTAAAGTGTACCCCGAAATGCCTGCGCGTCGCTAGTTTTTTTGATTAAATTAAATAATAAGATGGCTGATCAAAATAGTTTTTCTTGCGGCGTCAAAGCCTGATCCATGGTTTCATGCATTTCCTGGATCTTTTGCTTCACCTCTGCCAGAGATAAGCCGGACAATGGACCTTCGGGCGATTTGGTTGCCAATAACTCGGTTGTCATGCTCAGCGCAGCCATGACAGCTATCCTGTCAGTACCCTTGACTTTGGCAGCATCGCGTATAGCCGACATTTTGCCATCAAGGTAGGCTGCGGCTTCGCGCAGGGCACGGTCTTCACCTTCACGGCAACTGAGTTTGTAGCTCTGGCCCATGATATTGACATCGACCTGTATTACTTTTACTTCGCTCATGCCGCTTCCTTGTCATTCAATACTTCTGCCGGCAACTGTGCCAGCAAGGCGGAGACACGATCATGGGCCTGATGCATGCGTTGCTGCAAGTCAGTGTTTTGCGTCACCAATGACGTCACATCATTGCGCAACCTGGCATTTTCGCTGCGCAGGGTATGCGCCAGCACGGCAAGCTGTTTCACTTTTTCAGCAAGCAATTCGAATTCGGAAATCATCATGTCTCAGTTTAAGGGGGTATGCAACGCATTCATTAAGATAGTCAATAGGGTAGTCAATAATGCGACGTTAATGCGATCTTTAATTATACGAGTAAATTTTCTCTCAGAGCATGTCTATCAGGCTACCATCGCTCAAAATAAGTGCAGCATGAACTGTTTTATCAGAAAATACCTGCTTTAAGGCGTTTACATAAGCCAGCAATTGCTGACGATAGCCAGCCTCTTGACCGGGCAAAAGCTGACGCTTGTAGTCCAGCACCCAGACTTCATGCGAAAAAACCACAACTCTGTCCAGACGCAATAATTTTTGATCAACCAGCACATCCATCTCATTGCGTGCATATGTATATGCAGCAGTATCATAGAACTTCTGCAATGCAGAATTACTGAATATACACTCAGCTTGTTTACGTATTACTGCTGCCACTGTACTGGAACAAGGCAGCCAGGCCGCAATGGTCTCTGCATCCGGGACTGCAACAGGCCAGGTCTTTGCGTTATTGCTCAAACGCTCCATCAAGGTATGCAGGGCTATGCCTTCCAACTGCTCATCACTGCTGGCTTCTACGATCAACTGCTCAGCGGGCATTGCCTGAGGCTCAAATACCGCCATGCTAAATGACTGATGCTGCTCTACCTCATTTTCAACATCACCCCCATGTGGCAATTTTTCTTCTACATGATCCAGATAACCATACCAGCTAGGGACAATCTGCTTTTTTCCACTCTGCACACCACTAAGTATCAATATCTGCTTGGCACGTGTGATGGCTACATATAACAGATTCCAGTTTTCTTGCGTGGCCTGGGCCTCCTCCTGCGCAAAAAACCGGTCGCGTGCAGCGCCACGCTGGTCTTTTTTACCGAAGACAGAAAAATGTCGCTCTTCCCCTGCTTGCAAAGGCCACTGGCACAGGACACCTATCCTGTCTTTCATGGATTCACTGTGATTGGCGTCCAGCATGACGACTATCTTTGCTTCCAGCCCCTTGGCGCTGTGGATGGTCAATATGCGTACAGCATCAGCCGCACTATCCACCGCAGATTCATCAGGTGCATCACTGTCACCACCACGGCGCAAGGCACCCAGGGCAGCGATAAATTTTGGCAAACTGGGATAACGTCCCGCATCCAGATTCAAGGCCAGTTCAGTAAAACTATGGATATTGCCCATGACCTGGCTACGCTGCGCGCCCGAAGACGCTTGCGCATAACGCTGCAAGACTTCGCCCTGATGCAGGATGCGGTCGAGCAAATCATGCACAGGCAAATAGTAAGAAGCCTCCATCCATTGCTGTAGCAGTTTTGCAGCGCGTTGCAGAACTGGATAAGACTCATCCTGCTTCGATGCTAAACACAAAGCCTGCAAACGCTTCCACCAAGTCGCTTCATCTCGCATAGCCAGCGCAATCAAGTCGTCATCACTGACGGCCATGATGGGTGACTTTAACACATGCGCCAGCGCACGGTTGTCACCTGGCGTCATCAGGAAATTTAATAGTGCGATCAAATCCAGCACTTCCAGTGCATCCAGCAAACCGCCACGACGACTGGACACAAAGGGGATACCTGCTTCACGCAAGGCTTTTTCATAGGCAGACAAATGCGTGCGGCGCTTGACCAGCAACATCACATCACTCCAGTGAAAACTATCTGCTCCCTGCCCGGCACGGATGCCCAGCAAGGCTTGCGCGACTTGCCTGCCCTCTTCATAGCGTTGCTGGTTTTCTGCTTCTTCCAATGGGGTCGTCAGTGGATTGCGCAGAGGAAAACGTGAAGGCGCAACTTCTTCTTCGATTACATCTCCTGAATTATCAGACACCAGCGTACCTATCAATGGCAAACGCCAGACCGCACCATCTGCATCAGAAGCGGTAGTTTGTGCATGAAACAGCGGGTTGCCATGCATACTGACATTGAGCACATCAACAATCGCTGGTGCATTCCTGCGTGTCTGGTTAGTGCGTAAAACCTTTGCCCCCTGAGCTGCCAGCATATTTTGCGCGGCGGTGAAGACTCTGGGCTCGGCACGACGAAAACGATAGATAGATTGCTTGGGGTCGCCCACTACAAATACACTGGGCTTGGCACCATCGTCACCATAAGCTTCCAGCCAGGCTTGCACTATGCCCCATTGCAGGGGGTTGGTATCCTGGAATTCATCCAGCAAAATATGCTTGTAACGTGCATCAAGGCGGCTATGCAGGTAGGCGGCATATTCTTCATTACTGAGCAGTCTATATGCCTGCCATTCCAGGTCAGAAAAATCAAATACCCGCTGATCAGCTTTGAGGCTCTGGTAGCATTCAAGATAGGCTGTGCCAACAGCAAACAGGGCTTCATTGACTTGCATGACCATTTTTTCTGCGCTGCGTTTTTGCAGTTGATCCAGCGCCTGTACTATCGCTTCACATTCATCTTCAAAGGCATTGATCTGGTCCAGGCCCAGGTGTTTTTCTATGGAGGCGATCAGTGCCTTGACCTTGACATTGTGTGAGCGGATATTGCCCTGACCATTAATGAAACCATCGCAAATCATGGCAAAGGCATCCAGGCTGGGGCCATCCGTCAGGCCCTGCTCTATCTTGCTGGCATTGGTCTGGTTACTCTTTGAACCCTGGCCCAATACCAGGGCGATGTGGGCAATGCGCTGATATAGCTGGGCATCTTCCCAGATGCTCAATCTGGCATCTTGATACAGGTCTGCGCCGCATAATTCACGCAACCAGTCCAGCGGGCCACCCAGTTCAATTTGCTGGTTGCTGGCCCACCACTCTGCCCGTTTGTCGAGGAAGGCTTCCAGCATTTCGCGTGCGTTGAAGTCACCAATTTCCTGATACAGGAATAGCAGTGCCTCCTTGATGTCTACATGCTCTTCCTGCGCCAGCATTTGCATGAGCTGGCCATAGGCTTCGCGCTGTATGTCTCCGCTGGCTTCCACTAAAGTAAAGCCATGCGGCACGCCAGATGCCAGCGGTGCCAGTTGTATCAGGCGGCCAAACCAGCTATGAAAGGTGTCCAGTGATAATGACTGCGGGCTGGACAAGACCTTTTCGTACAAGCCACGTGCCAGCGGAATAACATTCTGCAAGTCAGTCTCGGCAATGCCGCGCTCAGTCAGCAATTGCCGCACATGAGCGATATCTGCCAATGCCAGTTCATGCAGCAAATCCATGAGGCGCTCACGCATTTCCTGCGCAGCCTTGCGAGTAAAGGTAATCGCCAATAATTCTGCCGGTTCAGCCCCTGCCAGCAAGAGGCGCAACATGCGCGACACCAGCAACCAGGTCTTGCCACTACCAGCACAAGCCTCGACGACAACGCTATGACGCGGGTCACAGGCAGTTGCCGTAAAGTGGGCATGGCTGACAGCCTGGCCATTGACTTCATAAGCCTGAGAGTATTGAAGGGCTTCGGTCATCACCATGCCCCCTTGCGACACAGACCGCGCATTTCACAATACTGGCAATTTGCTTCCACACCATGGGCTGGCAAGCTAGCACCTTTCTGTATAGCGGACATGCTGGTTTTAATCGCCAGTGCCAGTTCTGAAACCCAGCGATCAAAATCGTCGGCAGCTACGTCACCAGCCTTGCCCTGACTCAGTTCCAGCGCCACATAACTGCCTGAATTGACAGGCAAATCTGTCAGCAAGCCATAAAACGGCAGTTGATGATCTTCACCTTCCTTGAGTCTCCTGCGCAAGTCATTCAGGTTTTTGGTTTTATAATCGAGTACCGCCACTTCACCATTCACATTTCTGTCTATGCGGTCTATGCGACCTTTCAGCATGATCTGGCCACCCTGCCATTCCAGCGTCTTTTCATTCTTGATTTCACCCATGTCAAACTGCCAGCCAGCTTCTTCATGCGCCTGCATCCAGGTGACATAGGCGGGGATGACTTTATCCCAGCGCACGCTATAAGCTAGTGCCGCCGGGCTCTTTTGCAAGACATCGGCAAAAAAATCAGCGGAGATATTGCGCAACAGGGCTTCTTTATCCACGCCAGGCTGATTGACTTGAACAGCTTTCAATTCTTCATGGTAACGCTTGAGGATGGCATGCAACCAGTCACCATAATCACGCTTTTCCGGCATGTCAGACAGTTCATCCAGGGCACTCAAACCCAGCATGCGTCCGGCAAAAAACTGGTAGGGGCATACCACCAGGCTGGTATATGCACTGGCAGATAAAGTTGCTGGCAACAACGCAGCGGCAGAGGGAGTGGGCATATGCTGAGCGCTGACTTGCATGGTCCTGGCTGGCAAATCAAGGGGATGACTGTCCAGCACGCCTTGTTGGGTACGCTCCAGTGTCAAACCCAGTTGCTCCAGCCAGGGGCTGACGGGATTGTGTTCGCCATTCAGGCTGCCCTGCCAGGATAAAACAATATCCGTATTACTCAGCAATAGCTCGGCAAAGTCGCGCAATTGCTGTTGCTGGCGCGATTCGCGGGTTTCCAGTCCACATTCACGCCTGACTGCATTCGCGAAAAATAAAATCTCGCTGGCTTGCGATGGCAGGTGGGAAGCATCCGCTCCCACCAATAACACCGCATCAAAGGGGCGCAGGCGAGCACCATTCAGCGGCAACATGACCACGCGCTTGTCGGTATGCGCGAACACAAATGCCGTACTCTCCAGTTGCAGGTTCATCAGGGCACGCCATTCAGCAAAGGCAAATGGGGTTTTCAAATCCTGGCAGGCAAGCTGCAATTTCTGTAGCAACTGTATGATTTGCGCCCCAGCCGGGTCAGCCTGGAAGGCATTGAACATGGAGAGGTCAAAGAACACCTGCAGGCTCAGTGCACTCCATTCAGACAGACTGCGCCTGCCGGTGAAGTTGCCCGCCTGCCTGGACATGGACCTGATCCAGCGGCTGGCTGGCCCGGTATCCTTGCCCGCATCCAGCGCGGCCAATACTGATTCCCAGCCCCCCAGCACATTGGCACGGCGCAAGACCAGCTCTATGCGCATGACCAGATCAGCCTTGGCGGCAATGGCATCTTGCTCAGGTTCAGTATTATCCGGGTCTTTCCACAGCAGATAAGGTGATTTCAAGAAATCCAGCAAGGCCATGGTATCGGCCCGCGTGGTCACCACTTCCAGCCAGGCGGCGATGGCTGCCGCAGCGCGGGTGGTGGACAGCTTCCAGCCGGTTTCATCAGCAACCATGATCTGTGCACGTTCCAGCAAAGCGCGTATGCGGCGGGACACAACACGGTCTTGCGCCACGACGGCCACGCTTTGCTTGCCTGCCTGCAGCCAGTTGATGATGGTTTGTGCACCCTGTACGGCCTCATCTTCCAGCGAAGTGGCGCGGCACAGGCGTATATGGGATGTCTCTACATATTCAGTCAGGGCTTGCTGATGCTGGCTGCCGGTATCCTGCAAACCCGGCCAGGCGTGGTAATACGGCTGCGGCAAGGTGTGCGCACGCCAATCCAGGCTGATTTGCAATACGCTCTGTTTTTTGGCCCAGGCTTGCAAAAATGCATTTTCCATGGGGTTAGGCAAGGTTGGCGCTATCCATAACAAAGGCTCACTGGCCTGTGCTGCAATTTGTAGTAACTGGGCATAGCGTTTTACCTGCGGGTCATTGCCATCCAGCTGACTCTGCCAGACTGACCATACCAGTTGCGTTTCCTCGGACAATAAGGCTTGTGCAGGCGCGGGCAATTGCGCCAGTGCCGCTTGCCAGTCTTTTTCCAGCTTGCTTTTATCCTTGCCTACGGTTGGTAATAAGACAGCCGTCAATTCATCTGATAGCGTCAGCAGGGTCTGCGCCAGTGGCAATAAGTCAGTATTACGGCGTGCGCCAAATAATTTCTTTAACCAGGGATGTTGCCGTAATTCAGCATACAGCCCCATCAATCTTTCGCTGGAATCTCCGCCAATATTATTTTGCAGCGCAGCATCCGGTGCCTGCATTTCCAGCAAGGCAAACAGGGTTTGTATGCGCGGCGGGATGAAATTGCCCTGCAATACAGTACCCAATGCTCTTAATAAGAGATGAGCGTGCTGATAGGTCGGGACAATAACCCGTACCGCAGAAAAATCGCGCTCTTGCTCACGGCCCCAGCCTTGCTCCCTGGCTGCACGCAAAAACGCCTGTGCAGCCTGTTGCCAGAATAGAGGGCCAGCGGGTATCAGTAGGGGATTATGTAGCATCAAGGATAGGTGGTTTTGCCAGTAGAGCAAGTATACTATGCGACAGCCCTGGCATTTTAGGCTCAAGCATGACACTTTTCTAAAAAATAGGTTATTATCTACCGCATAGCTAACCACGCCTGACTCATTTTGCTTTAGTCACGGTGCAGCACTATTCAACACCATTGAATTCGTGACTATCACCCCCAGATTCAAATCAGAATGCGGCGCTGTCCCAAAATACCGACATTCAGTGGCGCTGTTACCCCCTTAATTTTTCCCTCTCGTTGAGGATTCCATGAGCGAAAACATCAAATATGTAAGCGATGCTTCATTCGAAGCAGACGTATTAAAATCTAACGTACCTGTATTGGTCGATTTCTGGGCCGAATGGTGTGGTCCTTGCAAAATGATCGCTCCTATACTGGAAGAAGTTGCCAAAGAATATAATGGCAAAATCATCGTAGCCAAGATGGACGTAGATGCAAACCAGGCAATTCCTGCCAAGTTTGGTATCCGTGGCATCCCTACCCTGATCTTGTTCAAAGACGGTACTGCTGCAGCACAAAAAGTAGGTGCATTGGCAAAAGGCCAATTAACCTCTTTCATTGACAGTAATATTTAAGGTATTATTGCGGTCTGAAACTTAAGGCTGCCAACAACAAGATTGTTGACAGCCTTAAAGTAGAGAAAATGAAGAGACAGCTGCCCCGGTTGATAACCCTCAACTGCCGCATGCAAATTCAGACCAGAGTTAAGTAATAATATTAAATAAAACGAAACCAAGACAGAAATTCTTTCTATCCTGTTTAATCCGTAGTTCCTCTGCTCACTCCCCCACCCCATAATCCCATCCCGGGACACTCACCATGCATCTATCTGAACTAAAGGCCTTACACGTATCCGCTTTATTGGAAATGGCCATAGGACTCGATATCGATAACGCTGCGCGTATGCGCAAGCAGGAATTGATGTTCGCGATCCTCAAAAAACGTGCAAAATCAGGCGAACAAATTTTTGGCGATGGCGCCCTTGAAGTATTGCCTGACGGCTTTGGCTTCCTGCGCTCGCCAGATGCCAGCTACATGGCCTCGACTGATGACATCTATATCTCTCCTTCGCAAATCCGCCGTTTCAATCTGCATACTGGCGATTCCATCGAAGGTGAAGTGCGTACACCAAAAGACGGTGAACGTTATTTTGCATTGGTGAAGGTGGACAAGGTCAATGGCGAATCGCCAGAAGCCTCCAAGCACCGCATCCTGTTTGAAAACCTGACGCCGCTGCACCCGAACAAGGTATTGACCTTGGAACGCGAGATGCGCGGTGAGGAAAATACCACAGGCCGCATCATCGACATGATCGCCCCTATTGGCCGTGGTCAACGTGGCTTGCTGGTAGCGTCGCCAAAATCCGGTAAGTCCGTCATGCTGCAACACGTGGCACACGCGATTACCACCAATCACCCTGACGTTACCCTCATCGTTTTACTGATCGATGAACGTCCGGAAGAAGTAACAGAGATGCAGCGTTCAGTACGCGGTGAAGTGGTCGCATCGACTTTCGATGAACCCGCCACCCGTCACGTACAAGTTGCTGAAATGGTGTTGGAAAAAGCCAAGCGCCTGGTTGAAATGAAAAAAGACGTGGTCATCCTGCTGGATTCCATCACCCGTCTGGCACGTGCCTACAATACCGTCATCCCTGCTTCTGGCAAGGTATTGACTGGTGGTGTGGATGCAAACGCCCTGCAACGCCCAAAACGCTTCTTCGGTGCAGCACGTAATGTTGAAGAAGGCGGCTCACTGACCATCATCGCGACAGCCCTGATCGAAACCGGCAGCCGCATGGATGACGTGATCTATGAAGAATTCAAAGGCACAGGCAATATGGAAGTTCATCTGGAACGCCGCCTTGCTGAAAAACGCGTCTACCCAGCCATCAACCTGAACAAATCCGGTACCCGTCGTGAAGAATTGCTGATCAAGCCGGATCAGTTGCAGAAGATCTGGATCTTGCGCAAATTGCTGTATAGCATGGATGAGATCGAAGCGATGGAGTTCATCCTCGACAAGATGAAAGCCACGAAAAACAATGCAGAGTTTTTTGAAATGATGCGTCGAGGCGGATAAGTTTCCGACCCTGTTTTCAGGCTAAAAAAGCCGTCACTTTTGTGACGGCTTTTTTATTTTTACTCTGGCTGAATGGCTTATTAGAATGCTTTGCTAAGCTACAGCTTTCAACAAAACTATCGTCACCAGAAAAGAAGTATTGCTGATCGCCACAACTGCATGCGGCAAACCGGCGGCAAGATACAGCAAGTCACCGGTATGCATGGTCTTTGGTCCCACCTGTAATTCAACTTGTACTTCACCAGACAGGCACTGTATGGTGATGGGGCCATGCACGTGATGCGAAGGCAGGCTCTTTCCCTGTGCCAGGTTCATGAGGATGACTTCAAGATGCTCGTCTTTAAACAAGGCGTGCGCTGGTACCGCCAGCAATTGCCCTTCAGGCGCCAGCAAGTTGCTTACTTCTCCTGAGTGTAAATGTGGTGTGGCCATTTTATTTCTCCTCGTATTGCAATCAGGCTCAGTGACATGTTCAGCAATGGACTAAGTTGCCACATGAAAATCAATAATGATTTCACCTGGAACCTGGGACACATAAGCCATTTTCACACCTGTGCCAAAGTGTTGCTCAATCTGAGCCAGCAATGGCAAGGGATTATGGTCATTGCAAAAACGCATGGTTTCCCCAGACTTTAAAGCCGACAAGGCACCAAAAATCGCTGCATGACGAAAACGCTTGGCAACGCCACGCGCATCAAATTCATATACGCCTTCAGCCAATACGGGAATGGAACAATCGTGAACCATGATGAAACTCCTTTTAATATAGATGAAAATAAGCAGAAATCACAGGGAGAGTCATTGCTGCCCTCCCTTAAATGAATAACCAAGAAATAAGCAAAAAATGACTAAGCCTTGCTGGAAACTTTGGCGTAGCTCATATCAGTTGCGTTCGTTTGCACAGGCTTTCTTCCTGTCAACAGGCGCAAGGCAAATACAGCCAGGCAAACGACACCAATAGAGAGCACGATGTCACCGGGAACCCGCATCCACACCAGGGTTTCCATGAAGTGCGAATGGATGACTTCTGGTGAACGTGCAAACCACATGCCTTTGGTAATGCTTGCTACAGCCTGATAAATGCCCGCTGGCACCAGCGACATGAACACCATCATTGCCAGTCCTATATTGAGCAACCAGAACATCGCTTGCAATAATTTATCGGACCAGAGAGCACGATCAGACAAGCCTCTCAGACAGAACAGCAGCAAGCCTATGCCCAGCATGCCGTAGACACCAAACAACGCGGCATGACCATGTGCAGCAGTCATATTCAAACCTTGCATGTAGTACAGCGCAAGCGGCGTATTGATGGAAAATCCGAGCAAGCCTGCACCAACGGTGTTCCAGAACCCAACGGCAATAAAGCACAGTATCGACCACTTGTAGGCCTGCACCCAAGGTGCAGCTTTTGAACGTTGATAGTTACGGAAAGCTTCTACACCTATCATTGCCAGTGGCACAACCTCCAGCGCAGAGAACATGGCACCAATCGCGATGACAAAAGTAGGTGTCCCTGTGAAATACAGGTGATGCAAGGTTCCCAGGATACCGCCGAACAGGAAGACTATGGTTTCCAGAATAATCGCGCTATTAGCTGTTGCTGCACGTATCAAGCCCAGGCGGGTGAATAACAAGGCGATCACTGCAGTAGCAAACACTTCAAAGAAGCCTTCTACCCACAGATGCACCAACCACCAGCGCCAGTACTCAATCATCGAATAATGGGTATGTGGCCCCCAGGTCAGTGATGTGGCATAGAAACCACCTATGCACATCGCGGCCAGGAATACCATCGCAATCAGGCCACGGCTCTCGGACGGTTTTTTCAGTGCTGGTAATAAGCCACGCCCCAGCAAGGTCACCCAGAACAACAAACCGATGAATAAAAGTATTTGCCAGACCCGGCCCATGCTGGTGAACTCCAGCCCCTGATTACCTATCCAGAAACTGAATTCATTACCTTTGTGTTGCAGGCTACCCAGCCAGCCAAATGCAGTAGAGCCGACAACGATAAAGAGCAAGGCATAGAACAAGACATTGACACCAAGTTTTTGAAACCTGGGCTCATGGCCTGAGATGGCAGGTGCTATATACAAGCCCGTCGCCAGCCAGGCAGTGGCAATCCACAGCACAGCAAATTGCGTATGTATCGTGCGACTGACAGTGAATGGCAGTATGTCTGCCAGAGGAAAGCCAAAAAAACTATGCCCTTCGACAGCGTAATGGGCAGTAATCACCCCCATGCCGACTTGCGCCAGTATCAGGCCTATGACGACATAGAAATATTTCCTGGTTGCCCGCATTGAAGGTGTGGGCTTCAGGTCAAACAAGGGGTCGGCTTTGGGCGGTACCGGGTCACCCTCTTCCTTGCTGATGGAATGATAAAAAATCATTCCGGCAATGGCAGCGATCATCAGTATGATACTGGCGATGGACCAGATACCAGCTCCGGCAGTCGGCGTATTGTTCACCAGCGGTTCATGCGGCCAATTGCTGGTATAGCTAAGATCCTTGGCGCCTGGCCTGTCTGTAGCCGTAGACCATGCTGACCAAAAGAAGAATGCAGGCAAGGCTTGCAAATCCTTGATTTCTGGCAAAGTACCCCGGTTCATCGCATATTGCTCGCGTAATTTTTCCAATGAAGGATCATTACCAAACAGGGCAATATAATGTTGCGCAACTTGCTGGACAGCCTTTGCCCGGTCGTCGCTCAGCACAATCACATTGCTGGATAAGTCATAAGTATTGTGCCGCATTTCCTCCTTCAAGCGCGCTTTCAATTCTGCCTGACGTCCCAGGCCAAGCTGCTCAAATGATGTCTGTGCTTCGTTTTGCGCCCATATTTCGAGTAAAGCCAGTGACTCGCGATGCAACCAATCGGCAGACCAGTCTGGTGCAACATAACTGCCATGCCCCCATACCGAGCCCAATTGCTGCCCACCGGCAGATAGCCAGGCTTCCTGGCCTCGTTGAACCTGTCCCTCTGAAAATAAGACAGTACCCTTGCTACTGACAACTTGTTTGGGGATAGGCGGCGCAGTCAAGTAAATCTCTGTGCCTACCCAGCCCAAGACGGCAAAAGATAAAACACAGATAACGGCGAGCCAAGTCCAGAGTTTACGCGTGGCATGCATGGCGTGTTTCCTTATTGGTGAATTGAAAAAAATAACTGACTCAGGAGCGTGTTTTATCTGGCACGATTTTGCTAACGAAACAAGCTTGACTCATTAAAGATTCATTTTATATACATGTATTTAAAGATACAAATAGAATGAATGTTTAATGCAAAAGCCTTGATGAAGATCAAATCTCTGACATAAATCATGTAAGACTTATAAACATCTATACTATATGTATCTTAATAGGCTATTGAGAGATGGCGATGTACCTAGACTATACAATCTCAAGTGCATAGACAGGCTTTTGGAATCAATATGAGATTAACCGCATTTACCGACTACACATTGCGCACCCTGATTTATCTGGCACAACACCCTGATAGGCTGGTTACCGTACAAGAAATTGCTGAGCTGCACAGTATTTCAAAAAGCCATCTGACCAAGGTTGTCCATCAACTGGGAATGTCAAATAAAGTGGAGACCATACGCGGTCGTCATGGCGGTTTGAAACTGAATCTGCCACCAGAAAAAATTAATATAGGTGACGTAGTACGTGCCGCAGAATCTGACTTTTATATGGCTGAGTGTTTTGACGGCCAGAGCAACACTTGCAGCTATGCAAGTGCTTGTATTTTAAAAGGCGTGTTAAGCAAAGCAACCGCCTCATATCTGTCAGTACTTGATGCAGTAACACTGGCAGATTTAGTCGCGCAAAAAAGCAAAACTGACAAAATACAGATTTTCCCCAGCAATAAAGTAAAGCGAAAATCAAGCGCTACATAGAACTCATTTTGTCGCTGTCAGTCATCTCCGTATGAAAAAAATGATCACTTCCGGGAAAAACATCTAACTTCTTATTTCATATCAAGGATCTTTGAGAAATACACCAGTATTGTGAATAGCGACGATATCCCTCCCCAAGCTCACTAGCTTCACATAACAAAGGTGCTCATATGAAAGACATGTTCAGAGGATTCTCTGCTTCCGTAGCCTCACGGATATTACTCGCTTCCCTATTCCTGACTTTGTCAGCGCATGCTGCAGATACCAAAAACAATAAAAGCTCCAGTGATTTTGGTCCTCCACAAGGGAAGCCCATCCACGCAGTACTCACCAGCCCACCAAATGTACCGCCGCCACTACACCGCAACTATCCGGCAAAGGTGATCGTCGAACTGGAAGTCGTGGAAAAGGAAATGGCAATTTCTGAAGGTGTGAAATACATGTTCTGGACCTTTGGTGGCACCGTACCTGGCAGCTTCATTCGTATACGCCAGGGTGACACGGTTGAATTTCATCTCAAGAATCACCCCAGCAGCAAGATGCCGCACAACATCGATTTGCATGGTGTGACTGGTCCTGGCGGCGGTGCATCATCCAGCTTTACCGCACCTGGCCATGAATCACAATTTACCTTCAAGGCACTCAATGAAGGTATCTACGTCTATCACTGCGCGACAGCACCTGTCGGCATGCATGTTGCCAACGGTATGTATGGCCTGATCCTGGTTGAACCGCCACAGGGCTTGTCGCCTGTGGACCATGAATACTATGTCATGCAAGGTGACTTCTACACCACAGGAAAATACCGTGAAAAAGGCTACCAGCCGTTCGACATGGAAAAAGCCATCGATGAAAAACCGACCTATGTCTTGTTCAACGGAGCAGAAGGTTCCATGACGGGTGACAAGGCATTGACGGCAAAAACGGATGAAAAAATTCGCCTGTTCGTCGGTAATGGTGGCCCTAACCTGGTGTCAAGCTTCCACGTGATTGGTGCCATCTTCGATAAAGTACGTTTTGAGGGCGGCAGCAATTTCCAGAAAAATGTACAAACTACACTCATCCCGGCTGGTGGTGCTGCTGTAGTCGAATACCAGACCAAAGTACCCGGCAGCTATGTACTGGTCGATCATTCGATTTTCCGCGCATTCAATAAAGGCGCACTGGCCATCATGAAAGTGGATGGTCCAGCCAAGAAAGACATCTATTCAGGCAAAGAACTGGATTCAGTCTATCTGGGCGATCGCGCACAAGCCAATCTGGCAGCGGTCAGTACAGCAACAAAAGCCGCTGAAAGTGGCACGCTGACGGTACAGGACCAGGTTAATGCAGGCGGGCAATTATTCGCGGGTACCTGCTCAGTCTGCCACCAAGCAAATGGCGCGGGCCTGCCCGGTGTCTTTCCTCCGCTGGCACAGTCAGACTATTTGAATGCCGATCCACAAAGATCCATCGGCGTGCTGTTACGCGGGCTGACTGGCAAGGTCACAGTCAATGGGAAAGAGTTTGATTCTGTCATGCCAGCCATGAATCAATTGAATGATGATGAAGTCGCCAATATTCTGACTTATGCCTTGAATAACTGGGGCAATAAAGGTGGGCGCGTACTAGCCAGTGAAGTCAAGGCGGAACGCGCCAAGGCCGTACCGGTGAAAGCAGCAGCACATTAATCACATCATCGATACAATCAATCGGATAGCGATAAATTTATGGCGAATTGGAGCAGTTGCAATAGCAAACCAACTTTCAGACAGGTTTTGTTGAGTGCAGTTTTTTTGCTCTTTTCAGCTGTCACCAATGCAGCTGATTCTGCTACTGGTTCTACTACTGATTTTGCCACCAATTATGTCGCTATTCCCGGCAATCAGTTCGCCAGCGTATTGTCAGGGCCAGACCTTAAAGACAAGGCAAAGGTCAAACCCTTTGCCATGCGCATCAGTCCGGTAACGAATGGCGAATACCAGCAATTTCTGCAAACGCATCCAGAATGGCGAAGAGATAGCGTTCCATCTATTTTTGCTGATGCCAGTTACCTGCATACATGGTCATCGCCAAATGAACCCGGTGATGCACAAAAATTGACACAGGCAGCCACCAGCGTCAGTTGGCATGCAGCCCAGGCCTATTGCGAAACTGAAAATGCGCGATTACCTGCATGGTACGAATGGGAACTTGTCGCCGCAGCGGATGGGCAACATGCCGATGCCCGCAGTGACCCGGCCTGGCTGGCACACATACTTTCCTGGTATTCAGTATCGTCGGATCAGTCGTCAACTAACTCAACTAACATCGGCCACGCACCCAATTATTACGGCATCAAAGATATGCATGGCCTGATATGGGAATGGGTCAGCGACTTCAATGCCTTGCTGATCAGCGCTGACAGTCGCACTCAGGGTGACCCGGACAAGTTGCAATTTTGTGGTGCCGGGGCTATCAGTCTGCAAAACAAAGAGAACTATGCAATCTTGATGCGGGTCGCATTGCTGTCATCACTGACGGGTGCAAGTACTACCGACAATCTGGGATTTCGCTGTGCTCGTGATCTCAATGGAGAAAGAAAATGAAATCAGTATTGAACGCATGCAAGGCGACTGTTGCCGCCCTCTTTCTATGCACGCTACCTAGCTACGCAGCTACTGTCGAGCCAGCAAAAACCACAAAGCAAGTACAAACTTTTCCAGGTGATTCAGTTTACCAATTACCGATTACACTAGAAAATCAACAAGCCACCAAGTTCAAGCTTGCGAATCAGGCTGGACATATTGTGATCGCCAGCATGTTCTATAACTCATGTGAATATGTTTGCCCCATGCTGATAGACACCATAAGAATGCTGGAGAAAAAACTGGATGAGCAAGAAAAGTCCCATTTATCCTTCCTGCTGGTGACACTCGACCCAGCCAGGGACGACGTCGCCACTTTACAATCAATCGCAAAAGCCAGGGAGCTGGACAAGCAGCATTGGGTACTAGCCCGCACTAACGAAAAATCAGTACGGCAATTAGCTGCAGTATTCAATATTCAGTACAGGCAAATGGAGAGCGGCGAATTTAACCACACCAGCGCACTAATTCTATTGGATAAAAATGGCCGCATTCTCGCCCGTAGTGGCACGCTAGGTACAGTTGATGATGAATTTTTACAGAAAATAAAATCATCACTCAAAACCCTTGATGCAGACTCCAAGCACTAAGTCTTCTATCCATAAAAAAACGGCCCTGTCAAAGGGCCGTTTTTTTACACCGCAAAGCTATCTTACTTGCTAGCCAAGGTGTCAGGCTTGCTCCAGCCGCCACCGACGGCCTTGTAAATACTGACCACAGACGACAATTGCGCACGCTTGCTGTCGATCAGACTGGCTTGTGCCTGGAACAGATCGCGTTGCGCATTCAAGACTTCCAGATAACTGCTATAGCCGTTCTTGTAGCGCAAATCTGCCAGGCGCAACGAATCTTTCAAGGCAGTGACCCTGCGCTCAGAAGCTGCATTGACTTGCTCATTGGCAGCCGTATTGTTCAGCGCATCATGCACATCACGGAAAGCACCCTGCACTGCCTGCACATATTGCGCCAGCGCCTGGTTCTTGCGGGCTTCGGCCCCTTGCACTACCGCAGCAATTGCACCGGCACGAAATACCGGTTGCGCCAGACTACTGCCCAGGCTCCACAACAGCGAAGCAGGATTGATCAAGTCCCGGAATACGCGGGACTCATAGCCAGCAGTCGTCGTCAATTTAACACTAGGGAAATATTGCGACTTGGCCTGACCGATGTCTGCATTGGCAGCCACCAGTGCCTGCTCTGCCGACAAGATATCCGGGCGACGGTTGAGCAAATCAGATGGCAGGTCTGCTGGCATGATCAGTTGCTGATGCAGGCTACCGATCTCATTACCACGCGCAATCACAGGTTGTGCGATAGCGCTGGCAGAACGGCCCAGCAAGACTGCCAGTGTCGATTCTATATTCGACAAAGACTGTTTAGCCTGAGCAAAACTGATTTCTGCTGCAGCAGATTCAGATTCAGCCACATGCAAATCAAGTTCACTGGTCGCACCCGCTGTAAAGCGACGCTGTTGCAAACGCAGGTTTTCCTGACGTGTTTTCAGGGTCGAATCAGCCAGGGCCAGTTGTGCATCCGCCGCACGCATGGCGAAATAGCTTTGCGCAACATTCGCATACAGGCTGCTTTGTACCAGGCCACGGCTGGCTTCCTGTGCCAGCAAACGCGCACGGGCGGCTTCATCCGCACGCGCCAGCTTGCCCCAAAAATCAACCTCATAAGATGCAGTCAAACTCAGTTGAAAGTCTTTGCTGTAAGGGCTGACACCGGTACCCAGCTTGCCAGCGTTTTCGCTGGTACGAGTACGGGTAGCGCCCAGATTAGCATCTACACTGGGATAGCGATTTGAATTGGCACCAACAGCGACCGCACGTGCTTCTTCAATGCGGGCAGCAGCCAGGATCAGGTCCTGATTATTTCTTGTAGCTTCATCCAGCAGGCTATCCAATACCGGGTCCTGAAAACTTTTCCACCAGGCTGCATAGTCCACTGCAACCTGTTTATTTTGTGTCGCCACTACACCCAGGCTAGCCGGTGTTTCCAGCGCCGGGCGCTGGTAATCCGGCCCGACCGAAGCACAGCCTGCCAGCACCATGCTGGCAACCAGTGTTGTTAATATGAATTTTGTACCAGACATCATTATTCCTTCACATCTGCTTGAGGTGCATTGTGCAAAATATGGACAGGGTGTTCAAAATCCTGCTCAGTGGTTTTCAAGCGTCTGTCATTGATCAGCTTGAAGAACAGAGGCACGAAGAAGATCGCCAGGAAAGTCGCTGCCAGCATACCGCCCAATACACCAGTACCCAAAGATTGACGCGCCGCAGCACCTGCGCCGTGCGAGAAAGCCAGTGGTACCACACCCAAAATAAACGCCAGCGACGTCATCAAAATCGGGCGGAAGCGCAAGCGTGCCGCTTCCAGCGCCGCAGCCACCGGTGCATAACCTTCATGCACTTTCATGACCGCGAATTCCACAATCAGAATCGCATTCTTCGCCGACAAACCTAATAGCGTCACCAGACCGATCTGGAAGTACACGTCATTGTTAAAGTGACGCAGGTACACCGCCAGCAAGGCACCGAAGATACCGAATGGCATCGCCAGCAAGACCGAGAATGGCAAAGACCATTTTTCATACTGTGCTGCCAGGATCAGGAAAATCATCAAGACACCAGCACCCAATGCCAGGCCTGCAGCATTGCTGCTGCGTTTTTCCTGGAAGGACGCGCCACCCCAGTCGTACACAACATCAGCAGGCAAGACGTTTTTCGCGGCTCTTTCCATCGCTGCAATCGCCTGACCAGAACTGAAGCCTGGCTTGGCATCACCCAGCAATTTAATCGATGGCAAGGCATTGAAACGTTGTACAGAGTCAGGACCAGTAATGAACTTGATAGTCGTGAAAGCACGCACAGGTATCATCTGACCAGTGGCAGAACGCACATACATACTGCCTATGTCATCTGGCTTGGCGCGGTACTGGCCTTCTGCCTGCAATTGCACGGTGTAGATACGGCCATTCTTGTTGAAGTCATTGACGTAGTAACTACCCATGGTCGCAGCCAGGGTGTTATACACATCCGACAAGGCCACACCCATGGAGCGCGCTTTTTCATTGTCCACGTCCACATACAACTGTGGTGAATTGGCTTGCCACAAAGTTTTTACACCAGCCAGTTCAGGTTGCTTGTTGGCTTCAGCGATCAGCAATGGCAACAGTTGCGCCAGACGCTTGACGCCGCCTTCACCTGCATTTTGCAGATAGAACTCAAAACCACCGGTCTGACCCAGGCCCTGAATTGCAGGCGGGGCAAAGAACAAAGGCAAGCCTTCCTTGATACGGCCAGTTTTCATATAGCTTTCGCCCACCATCTGCTGGGCAGACTGGGTACGCTCTTCCCAAGGCTTCAAGGGGAAGAACATGGTCGCAGCAGAAGATTTCAAACCGCCGCCGCCAAGGAAATCCAGACCAACCAGGGCAAAGGTGGTATCAATATTCTTGTTGGTTTTCATGATGGATTCAACCTGACGTACCATCGCATCAGTACGGTCCAGAGAAGCACCATCCGGCATGATCGCTGCACCGATGAAATAACCCTGATCTTCATCCGGCACCAGACCACCAGGCACGTTTTTCCACAACAGGCCAGTCAGGGCAACCATACCCAGCACCAGTGCAATACCCAAGACAGCGCGCTTCATGAAGAAGGTAACGCCATCGGTATAACGCTTGGTCAGACGCAGGAAGGCCGCGTTAAACCAGGTGAAGAAACGGTTGTGATTTTCTGAACCTGGTTTGAGCAAGATCGCGCACAAAGCTGGTGTCAATGTCAAAGCAACGATACCGGACAAGACCACAGCAATGGAAATCGTGACCGAGAACTGACGATACAACTCACCCGCCAGACCACCGAGGAAAGCAATAGGACCGAAAGCCGCTACCAGCACCAGCACGATCGCGATAACCGGGCCAGTCACTTCATGCATGGCCTCAATCGCTGCATCTTTTGGTGTCATGCCTTCTTCATTGATCAGGCGCTCAACGTTTTCCAGCACCACAATCGCATCATCCACCACAATACCAATCGCCAGCACCATACCGAACAGTGTCAGCGTGTTGATGCTGTAACCCAGCAAATGCAGACCAGCCATAGTACCAATCAGCGATACCGGCACAGCCAGTGTCGGGATGATGGTGGCACGCCAGCTTTGCAGGAACAGGTATACAACGACGAACACCAGGGCCATCGCTTCGGCCAGGGTTTTCAACACTTCAGCAATCGACTCAGTCACGAAAGGTGTGGTGTCATACGGCGTGGCATATTCCATACCTTCCGGGAACTTGGCTTTCAGGTCTTTCAGGGTTTGCTCTACAGCCTTGCGGGTTTCCAGCGCATTTGCACCAGTCTGCAAGAACACACCAATGTTGGCAGATGGGTGGCCATTGACGCGGCCATACAAGTTGTAATCCTTGGAACCCAGTTCAACACGAGCAACATCGCTGATACGGATGGCAGAACCACCCTTGGCTGACTTGACAATGATATTGGCAAACTCAGACGGTTCCAGCAAACGGCCCTTGGCCGTCACTGTCATTGTCAGTTCTTCTGTGTTATTTGGAGGTGCACCTACTTTACCCGCTGCATACTGGGCATTTTGCTCAGTAATGGCAGTAGAAATATCACCCACTGTCACACCCAGTTGCGCCATGCGGTCAGGACGCATCCAGATACGCATTGCATAATCCTTGGCACCGAAAATCTGGATATTGGTGGTACCCGGCACACGCTTCAGCGCATCCAGTACGTTTTGCGTTGCATAGTTGGACAAGAACAATGCGTCATAGCGATTATCTGGCGAGAACAATGCCGCCACTACCAGGAAATTGGACGAACTCTTGGAGACCGTCACACCCTGACGACGTACTTCTTGCGGCAATTTGGCATCAGCCTGACGTACGCGGTTATTGACGTTAACTGCAGCGATATCGAGATCCGTACCAACTTCAAATGTGACGTTGATCGATACACGGCCATCAGCAGAAGAAACCGAATCCATATACAGCATGTGTTCCACGCCGTTGATCTGCTCTTCAATCGGGCCAGCCACTGTGCGCTCAACCACCTCGGCTGACGCGCCTGGATAGACCGCAGTCACATTCACTACCGGCGGAGAAATCTCCGGGTAGCGCGAAATCGGCAGGACGCGCAAGGCGGCCAGACCGGCCAGCACGATGATCAGCGATAAAACAGTCGCGAAGATCGGCCGGTTAATAAAAAATTTTGAGAACATGAATTATTCCTTGTAGCCTTAGCTTTGTTATGCAGCGGATTTTCAGCTTGATACTTTGGCTTAATTTACGGGCTTAGTGTTTTGCCTCGGCGCTGGCTGCTGACGGGGCCGCACTGGCTGCAGGTGCTGAAGCAGATGCACTGGCAGCAGCCGGTTTGCCTTCAGCAGCAGGAGCACCAGGTGGCGCACCCGCTGGCGCAGCTTGCGTTGCAGCCTTGGCCGTGATCGCGATTGGCGTTACCGTCATGCCTGGGTCATGCGCCTTGATGAAACCATCCACCAATACGCGGTCGCCGCCTTGCAAACCCTTGGTCACTATCCATTCACCATGCGACCAGCCATCCAGCTCAACCGGTTTTGGCACCAGCTTGTTATCCGGCGACACCGTGAACACGATCTTGCCCATGGGGCTATCGATTACCGCACGTTGTGGTATCGCAATGGCAGCACTACGGGTAGCACCGCTAAGTATCACGCGCACGAACTGGCCCGGGCGCAAAGTACCTTCAGGATTAGGCACCTGGGCACGGGCATCAAAGCCACCAGTAGCAGGATTCACTTTTTCACTGACAAAATTCATCTTGCCTGTGGTCGGTGACATGCTGCCGTCAGCCAGTTTTAACTGCACATCAAAAGCCAGGCTGCCGTTATTGGTTTTCTTGCCAGGCAAGGCAATCTTGCCAGCGCCAACATCCTTGCTCAGCTTCAGATAATCCGCTTCCGGCACGCTAAAGTTGACATACACAGGATCAGTTTGCACGATGGTCGTCAACAAACTGTCTGTCGCGGTCACCAGACTACCATTGGATTTGGCAGCAACACCAGTCACACCATCGATAGGTGCCACAACACGGGTATAACCCAGATTGAGCTTGGCTTCATTGACCTGTGCCTGTACTTGTTTGAGGCTGGCTTCTGCGGTTTCCAGCGCAGACTTGGCATCGTCAAACTCTTTCTGGCTGATGGCTTTTTCTGCAGCCAGCGGTGCCAGGCGAGCAAATTCGCGCTTGGACTGGTTCAGCTTGGCCTCTGCCACACCCGCAGCAGCCTCTGCAGATGCCAGTTGCGTGCGGTAAGCGCCCTGATCAATCTGGAACAGGACAGTGCCTGCCTTGACGCGCGAACCTTCTTCATACAGACGGTTTTCCAAAATACCGGCAACACGGGCACGCACTTCAGTTTCGCGTGAACCTGCGGTTTGCGCCGCATATTCAAAATCCAGACCCAGGTTACGAGTCTGCACAGTAACTACATTCACTTCTGGCGGCGGCATCTTGCCTGGGCCAGCAGCATTTGCTGCGCCTTTATCACCGCAAGCAGCCAATACCAACAAGGGCACGCTGATGGCAGCAATACGCAAAGCAGGCAAAGCCTGAGTCACATGACTAGTAATCGAAGATAGCTTTAATACATTTATTATTGGTTTTGCAGGGGAGCGCATAGGAGATTCTTTCTTCTAAAAGGAAAGGCGGTGTGCTATTATATACATTCACGAATGTTTGTAAATAAAGTTTTTAAACAGCCCTACGGTATTTCAGGGATTTTGGGCGAAGCTGGATTTGTTCTGACCTATGAAAAACCACTGCAAGTGGCTGCAATTTTTCTGAAGTCGTATTTTCTTATTTAGCTGACTCTTTCATGAGTCGTTTTCAAATTAACAAAATTTGGGATCAGCCATCAGTGAAACAAATGCAAATACAGGACCGCATCTTTACTGATATTACTTTTTACTTATTTATAGCGCGGTATGGTTAAAGCCTCATGACAAGCTGGTAATGCGAGTTGACATGGGATAAATGCTTAAGCAAGAAAACAAGTATAAAGCAGACAAAAAATTTCTGCTTTGCAGCATTAAATTTGATCTGAAACAGGTCCGTTTAAAGAAAAAATGTTCCAGTATCAATCAGTAACAATGCAGGTCTGGCAAATATGAAATGGGTACACATATACCTATTCATCAAAGTGAACGAGAATTTGAAAACTCCCGGTAATTTCACTTTGCAGTAATTACATACATGACGAAGAGACAGCAGAAAAATTGTACGTAGCGATTAAAAAAATTTGCAACGTGCGCAAAGGAAACAAAATGGTCAGAAAGACGAAAGAAGAAGCGCAGGAAACCTATAATACGCTGCTCGACGCAGCAGAAAAAGTCTTCGCTGAAAAAGGTGTCACCAGTACCACACTCAATGATGTTGCCATTGCAGCAGGCATGACGCGCGGCGCAATTTACTGGCACTTCAAGGATAAAAACGCCCTCTTTCAAGCCATGTGTGACCGCGCCTTCCTGCCCATGGAAGCCCTGCTCAATGAAATTGTTTCCACACCGCACAAAGACCCACTCGCTGGCATCAAACAATTAAACGTCCACTTCCTTAATCTGGTCACTGGCAATGAACGCCAGCAAAAAGTTTTTGACATCATTTTTCATCGTTGCGAAAAAAACAGTGAACTGATCTTCTTCAGCGCCGAAAGCGAAAAACGGGTTGAATGTCTGGCCAAAGTACAGGCCATGATCCAGCAAGCGGTTGACCAGGGGCAGTTACATCCCGACACCGACACCTGGATCGCCATGCAAGCCATTCACGCCTATGTCATAGGCATAGTCCATGAATGGCTGGAAGACTCTTCAGCCTATTGCCTGATGCTTCATGCTGAGGACATGGTTGATATATTCATGGCAGGCCTGGTCGCCCGCCCGCCATTAAAGAAACCAAAACCAGCAGCAAAGGAAAGCACCCTGCATCTGGTCGTAGATAATTGAAACTAAGCTAAAACCAAGCCAGACCAGGCAAATCTGGGCTAGACCGGCAACTTCCAGTCAAAACGTACTGCCATCATGCGCAGTACGAAGCATATGCCCACTCCAAAACCCAGCGCGACACCCTCATTGATCTGTAGCCAGTTCAGCAGCAAATAAGCCCAGCAGCCAGCAAAGGCGCAG
Organism: Undibacterium sp. Ji83W; assembly: GCF_049340385.1. Lineage (NCBI taxonomy): Bacteria > Pseudomonadati > Pseudomonadota > Betaproteobacteria > Burkholderiales > Oxalobacteraceae > Undibacterium > Undibacterium sp. Ji83W. The sequence goes on from NZ_JBMPOZ010000019.1 coordinate 88,621, forward strand.
GTTGCATATAAATGGCTGCGTCTGAACACCAGCGGTATTTCATTACAGATAATATCGCGCAAGACACCGCCAAATATACCCGTGATAACCCCCATCATGACGCAAACAAACATAGGCATCTGCGCCTCTTGCGCCAGCGACGCCCCAGTCACACTGAACAAACCCAGGCCCAGCGCATCAGCCAGCACGATGGCATTTTCAGTCACCGCATTACGCAAATGTCGCAAAAACGGGATGGCGATAATCGACATGACAAAGATGAGGATAGGGTATTCCTGATTCTCTACCCAAAACAGTGGCCGCCTGTCCAACAACAGGTCACGCAGCGTGCCGCCGCCGAAGGCCGTGATAAAGGCTACGGTAAACACCCCCACCACGTCCATACGCTTGCGCCGCGCCTCAATAAACCCTGAACTGGCAAAAGCCAGTATCCCGGCGACTTCAATGGTATGCAACATCGAACTCATACCCAGATAGCTCGTCGTCATGCTTCTCCTTCGGGATTTGGTGCAAAAATGGGGATTTTAGCAAGTTAGGAGTGGTTTTGGGTCTGATAGTCTATGGTTCTTTAAATTCAAGACCTCTCAACACAGAGGCACAGAGACACAGAGCTATCACAGAGAAAGACTGAGAAAAATCGAAGATATCCAGAAGCTCATGCAAAGAAACCACCCTCAAATTCGTCGTTCCTGCGCAGGCAGGAACCCAGCGGCGTTCGTAGTAAACTAGAGTAGGTCGCAACAAAAAGACCTTAATAAATATAAAATAAGCAATATTATCTCACTCAAACTCACCTTATCGTCCTCAAATTTATCTGCGATAAGCCGCCCGCCTCCACAACATTCCATCGCAAAAACCTTAATTTTCATTGTATAATCATCGGCTTGGCATTTTGGGCGTCCAAAATCCAGACAATTATTTAACCTTTGGCAAGTGATAATGCAATCGGGTCAAGAAGCAAGACGACCGACGAAGTGCTTATTGGCTACCTACACTATTTTCGAGGCAAGCATGAGAGATGGCATCCACCCAAATTATCGCGAAGTTCTGTTCCACGACGTTTCTTGCGATTTCAAATTCATCACACGTTCAACTATCAACACTCGCGACAAAGGTGAGTTTGAAGGTAAAGAATACCCACTGGTAAAGATCGAGGTTTCTGCAGAATCTCATCCTTTCTACACTGGCAAACACAAAATCGTGGACACAGCCGGTCGCGTTGAAAAATTCCGCCAAAAATTCGGCAAAGTCGGTTCCAAGACTTCTGTCGCCAACTAATTGGCCAGGGAAGCACAGACCAGTCTCAAGTAGCACAGTCTCATGCGTTAGCAGGGCAATCCTTGCTAATACAAAATCGCGGAGTACGCAAGACCGTCTGTGGTTCCCAAGAATTTTTAGTAAAAAAGGCAGCTCAGGCTGCCTTTTTTACTAAAGCTTTACCCTACAATAAGCATCCTTTCCCACCACCACCCAGATATGAAGCCAGTCCGACTTCCTGCTGCCGCAACAGTTGCGCTACCGCGCTGGGGAATCATCGCCCTCTGTCTCCTGTATATCCTGCCCGGCCTGATAGGCCGCGACCCGTGGAAAGGTGACGACGCCGCCGGTTTTGGCATCATGTGGACCATGGCGCATGGCACGCTGGCTGACTGGCTGTGGCCGCACATCGTTGGCCTGCCCATGCCAGAAGAAGGCCCGCTGGCTTTCTGGCTCGGCGCCATCTGCATTAAATTATTTGGCTGGCTGGTGGGTGAACCCATGGCCGCCCGCCTGAGCACAGGCGTCTCTTTCCTGCTCGGCTCCCTCTCGGTCTGGTATGCCACTTATCTGCTAGGCCGCAGACCAGAAGCACAACCACTGAAGCTGGCCTTTGGTGGACAGCCCGAAGCACGCGATTTTGGCCGCACCCTGGCCGACGGTGCCCTGCTGATTTATCTCGGTTGCCTGGGCCTGCTATTGCGCAGCCACGAGACCAGTGCAGAAGCCCTGCAAATATCCCTGATCGCCTGCACCCTGTACTTATGCATACGCCTGCTGGATGAACCGGGCAGACTTACCGCCGCAAAAATCGGCGGCATACTTGGCTTGCTGGTCCTGACCAGGGGCTGGGTATTGCCAACAGGCTTGTGGATCAGCCTGCTGGCAGTCTGTGCTTATCGCCAGCAACGCGAACCCCTTAAATATTTGATCAACACCACCCTGCCGCTGGCTATTGTCGTTACGGGTATCTGGCTGCTCACCATCAGCCTGGCACATCCCTATGACAGTTCGCCTTACCAGGCATGGATGCAGTGGAATTATCACCAGTTCGACCTCCCCAAATTCGACAGCATCAGCTACCTGTTCCGCTATGGCATCTGGTTTAGCTGGCCCGCCTGGCCGTTTGCTGCCTGGGCTATCTTTGCATGGCGCAAGCAAGAAAAAGCCATGCACATCTCCCTGCCTGTCAGTTTCTTGATTTGCTTTGGCGTGCTCGGCATACTCAATCACCAGTCAGAAGAAGCAATACTCTTACCGATACTGCCACCGCTGGCGATACTCGCCGCCTTTGGCTTGCCAACCATGAAGCGCAGCGCCATCAATGCCGTCGACTGGTTCTCTGTCATCGTCTTCACCGCTGTCGCCGCCTTTATCTGGCTCTACTGGCTGGCTGACCAGACAGGCTGGCCAACTGGCATGGCAAAAAAAGCCGGTAACATGGTGCCGGGTTATCAATCCAGCTTTAATATCTTTGTCTTCATCATCGCCCTGGTGGCGACGGTAGCCTGGTTCCGCCTCGTATACTGGCGCATCTCCAGACAGCCTGCCGTATTGTGGCGCGCGGTAGTGCTATCCAGTGGTGGCGTCATTTTGTGCTGGCTTTTGGTGCAAAGCCTGGGGTTGCCATGGATAGACCAAAAAGTCAGCTATGCGCCACTGGCCAAAGAACTCGCACAAAAAGTACCATCCGATATGGGCTGCATACAAGCCCATGTAGGCCCGTCACAACGTGCTTCATTTGCGTATTTTGGCAAACTGCAATTCGCTGGATTTTCTGACCATGACTGCCAGCTTTTACTGGTACAAAACAGTAAAAAATCCCTGCATGAAAGCGTACTGCCAGCAGAATACAAGCAAGAAAACTGGACTGTTCTCTGGTCTGGCCACCGCGCTGCCGACAATGATGAATTGTTTACCCTGTACCAGCGCAAGCAGCAATGAAGACCGAGCACCCCAGCACACTGCGCGGCAACATCAAACGCATCGCCTCACTATCATGGCCCATGATGGTGGGACAGATGGCCGTGGTGGGCAATGGGGTGATAGACACAGCGATGACTTCGCGCTTCTCGGCGACTGACCTGGCCGCACTCTCCATCGGCATCTCGATTTACGTCAGCATCTTCGTTGGCCTTAACGGCATCTTGCAAGCCATCTCCCCCGTGGTCGGCCAATTGTTTGGCGCACGCAAATTCAAAAAAATAGGCGCAGAGATTAAACAAGGCGTATGGCTGGGCGGTTTTCTCGCCTGCATAGGCTGCCTGATATTGCTGTTCCCAAATAGCCTGCTCTCCATCGCACAAGCCTCGCCAACCTTGAATGACAAGGCCGCACAATACCTGCAAATCCTGGCCATCGCCCTGCCCGCCACGCTGGGCTTCAGGATCTACGGCGCGCTCAATAACGCAGTTGGCCGCCCCAAGATGGTCATGGCCATACAGCTCGCTGCACTGGCAATCAAAATCCCATTAAACACCCTGTTCATTTTTGGTGGCCTTGGCATACCCGCCATGGGCGGCCCAGGCTGCGCTGCCGCCACAGCCGTCAATGCCTGGCTCATGCTCATCACTGGCTGGCTCATGCTCAAGCACGTCAAATATTATGAATTGTTTGCCCTGTTTGGCACCGGCTTCGTCAAACCCAACTGGAAAGCCCTGCGCAGCCTGCTGCACCTCGGCATACCCATGGGCCTGAGCTACCTCATCGAAGTCACTGCATTCGCCTTCATGGCCCTGTTCATCGCCCGCCTGGGTGAAGTCGCCGTATCCGGCCACCAGCTCACCGCCAACTTTGGCACCATCCTTTACATGCTGCCGCTGTCGATTGCCAGCGCTACCGGCACCCTGGTCGCGCAAGCCATAGGCGCCAAACAAATGCAGGCCGCCCGCGTCACCGGCAATGCCGGCATCATCCTGGCCGCCATGCTGGCCGTACCTATCGGTATCACCATCTGGTTCGCCCGCGACCTGATACTACATGCCTACACATCCAACCCCATCATCATCGCCGCAGCCTTCCCGCTGTTCACCTTTATTTCGGTGTACCAGATTTTTGATGCGATACAAGTCACCACCGCCTTCATCCTGCGCGCCTATAAAATCGCCATCGTCCCCACCATCCTGTACGCTTTCGCACTATGGGGCTGCGGCCTCGGTGGCGGCGTCATGCTGGGCCTGGACCCCTACAACATCAGCCCCGCCTTTTTGCACGGCGCAGCAGGCTTCTGGATGGCCAACAGCACCAGCCTCGCCATCGTCGCCTTCAGCCTGTGGTACTACCTGCGCATAGTCCAAAAACGCTTCCCCACCCCCGCCATGTGGCGCAGGAACGTAAATTTCGACCAGCCAGGCAGAAACCCATGATGAATAACAAAAATAAGAAAACCGGCAAACCCGGCAAAAGCAGCAGGCCGCTTGCAAAATTTTGACGGCTCTGTCATAATTTCGTTCTGCGTTGCCGAGATGGCGGAATAGGTAGACGCACGGGACTCAAAATCCCGCGCCGCAAGGCGTGCCGGTTCGATTCCGGCTCTCGGCACCAATTAGATGTTTTAAGACATCCAGCAACATACAAATCAACCCGTGTTTCTCTATGAAGAACGCGGGTTTTTTGTTTATTAGCGTCCAAGCAGATTTATTGCCAGCCAATTTTTTTGCATCCATCGCACTTCTTAGCAACGCCGCCAAACACTCGCGCGCCATTTTCCAATCCAGAAATTATTCTTCATTTCAAAAAGGAAGAAGTGCATTAAGTTATTAGCCCATCAAGTACAATCTTTACTCCCTCCGAAGCGCAGCACAAATACGACACCGATGGATAAGAAAACTCTCACCGAACGTGATATTTGCACAAAGTACATTACACCAGCCGTAACAAGCGCTGGCTGGAACTTGCATAGCCAAATCCGTGAAGAAGTGAGTTTTACCAAAGGCCGCATCATAGTGCGGGGCAAGTTGCATACTCGCGGCGAGCAAAAGCGTGCTGATTACATCCTCTACTACAAGTCGAACATTCCACTGGCAATCATTGAAGCCAAAGACAATACTCATAATTTAGGCGCAGGTATGCAGCAAGCGCTCAATTATGCAGAGACCTTGGGTGTACCATTTGTGTTTAGTTCTAATGGTGACGGCTTTCTGATGCATGACCGGACAGGGAACGCAGAAAAGACAGAAATAGAACTCAGCCTGGATGCCTTCCCTGCCCCTGCTCAACTTTGGCAGCGTTATTGCCAATGGAAAGGAATAGAAACTCCTGCCGCAATCCAGACGATTGAGATGCCTTATTATGATGATGGCACTGGTCGTGCGCCTCGTTACTATCAGGCAAGCGCCATCAATAACACCATTGAAGCGGTCGCTCAGGGGCAACAACGCATACTTCTGGTGATGGCAACTGGAACGGGCAAAACATACACCGCTTTCCAGATAATCTGGCGCTTATGGAAATCTGGTACAAAGAAACGCATACTGTTTCTGGCAGATCGCAACATCCTCGTCGATCAAACCAAGAACAATGATTTCAAGCCTTTCGGCGCGGCCATGACCAAGATAACAAAGCGTCAGGTCGATAAAAGTTACGAAATTTATTTGTGCCTTTATCAGGCGGTCACTGGCACAGAAGAAGAACAAAACATCTACAAGCAATTTTCGCCTGACTTCTTTGACCTGATCGTCATTGACGAATGTCATCGTGGCAGTGCTGCCGAGGATTCCGCCTGGCGTTCTATTTTGACTTACTTCTCTAACGCCACGCACATAGGCTTAACCGCTACGCCAAAAGAAACCAAAGAGGTTTCAAGCATTAACTATTTTGGTGATCCAGTTTACAGCTATACCCTCAAGCAAGGGATTGAAGATGGCTTCCTCGCTCCATACAAAGTGGTACGTATCGATATAGACAAGGACGTACAAGGCTGGCGTCCAAGTAAAGGACAGTTGGATAAGAATGGCCAGGAAATTGAAGACCGTATCTACAACCAAATCGATATGGACAGAACCTTGGTACTGGAGAAACGCACAGAACTCGTCGCCAAAAAGATCACCGAATTTCTCGCGGCCACAGATCCATACGCCAAAACCATCGTCTTCTGCGATGACATTGATCACGCCGAGCGCATGCGCCAAGCTTTAGTCAATCTCAATAAGGAAAGAGTAAGAGAAAATCGCAAATACATCATGCGGATTACTGGTGATGAAAAAGAAGGTAAAGCCGAGCTTGATAATTTTATCAATCCAGAAGAACGATATCCAGTCATTGCAACAACATCAAAGCTCATGACCACAGGCGTTGATGCGCAAACTTGCAAGCTCGTGGTATTGGATCAACACATCAATTCCATGACCGAGTTCAAACAAATGATAGGACGTGGCACGCGCATCAATGAGGATTACGATAAATACTGGTTCACCATCATGGATTTTAAGAAGGCGACAGAACTGTTTGCCGATAAAGACTTTGATGGCGAGCCAGTTGTCATCTATGAACCCGCAGCAGACGAATCACCAGTACCGCCAGACGAAGAAACCGAAATCTTGTTGGATGAGCATGGCAATCCCATTTTTCCCGAAGATACCAATACTCAAGATCAACTCGTCTATGATGAAAGTCAAATCGATCTAAACGGCAACGAACTGCATCAAGGCCGCGTAAAATATATCGTCAGCGACGTTGAAGTTTTTGTCACTTCAGAACGCGTGCAATACATGGGGCCAGACGGCAAGCTCATCACCGAGTCTCTTAAGGATTACACACGCCAGACTGTACGCAAAGATTACACATCGCTAGATCAATTCCTCGTGCGCTGGAGTAAAGCAGAACGTAAGACTGCCGTCCTGCAAGAACTTGAACAGCACGGCGTATTGCTAGAAGCGCTGGCACAAGACGTAGGCAAAGACTTTGACGCTTTCGATTTGATCTGCCATATCGCCTTCGATCAACCACCACTCACCCGCCGTGAACGAGCTGATCAAGTAAAAAAACGCAACTACTTCACAAAATATGGCGAGCAAGCAAGGCAAGTACTGGAAATACTTTTGGAGAAATACGCTGACACTGGCATAGAAAATATTGAAGACATTAAAATCCTGACCTTAGATCCATTCAAAACCATGGGCACGGCCAGTGAATTAGTCTCCGCTTTTGGCGGCAAACCCGCATATATGGCCGCGCTTTATGAGCTAGAACAAAATCTTTACGCATAAACATTCAAATAAGTAGGGTGCGCCATGCGCACCACCGAAACTACCAACAATCAAAGATAAGTGCGTATACCGCACCCACGTAAACATAACCCGCAACATTAAGAAATCACCATGAGCATTTCCAGCACCATCAAATCCATCCAGGACATCATGCGCAAAGACGTAGGCGTCGACGGCGACGCCCAACGACTCAGCCAGTTAGTTTGGATGTTATTCCTCAAGATATTTGATGACCGCGAATCAGAATGGGAACTGCTGCAAGACAACTACCGGTCACCACTGCCAGAAAAATACCGCTGGCGCAACTGGGCTGCCAACTCAGAGGGCATGACAGGGGACGAACTCAAGAAGTTTCTTGATATTGATATGTTCCCGGCATTACAACAACTTGAAGCCAAGGGTGATGACCAACGCGCCTACGTTATACGCTCTGTGTTTGAAGACGCCTACAACTACATGAAATCTGGCCAACTGATACGCCAGGTCATCAACAAAATTCAGGAAGGCGTCGATTTTAACAAAGCGCAAGAACGTCACCTGTTCGGCGATATGTATGAACAACTGCTGCGCGACCTGCAAGCCGCAGGCAATGCCGGTGAATTCTATACGCCCCGCGCAGTCACAGCCTTCATGGTGCAAATGGTTAACCCGCGCCTGGGTGAAAAAGTCATGGACCCCGCCTGCGGTACCGGTGGATTCTTGACCTGCTCAATTGAACACATTCGCAGTCAGGACGTCAAAACCGTTGAAGACGAAGCAGAATTGCAAAGAAGCATACTAGGCATAGAAAAAAAACCTATGCCGCATTTGCTTTGCACCACCAACATGATCTTGCATGGCTTGGACACGCCTATCAACATCCGCCATGACAATACCCTGTCCCACCCGCTGATCAGTTGGGGACCAAAGCAGCGCGTTGAAGTCATCGTCACCAATCCACCATTTGGCGGCATGGAAGAAGACGGCATAGAATCCAACTTCCCCGCCGCCTTTCGCACCCGTGAAACCGCCGATTTGTTCCTGGTGCTGATCATGCAAATGCTCAAGGCCGGTGGCCGTGCAGCCCTGGTTTTGCCGGATGGTTTCTTGTTTGGCGAAGGCATCAAGACGCGCATCAAAGAAAAGCTGTTAGCAGAATGCAATCTGCACACCATCGTGCGCCTGCCCAACGGCGTGTTCGCCCCCTACACAGGCATCAAGACCAATCTGCTGTTTTTCAGCAAAGGCACGCCTACACAAGACATCTGGTTTTACGAGCATCCTTACCCGGAAGGCGTCAAGACCTATAACAAAACCAAACCCATGAAGCTGGAAGAGTTCGCCGCAGAACGCGCCTGGTGGGGCACAGAAGCAGATGGCTTCAAAGCCCGCACAGAAAATATCCAGGCATGGAAAGTGAGCCTGGAAGACATTAAGGCACGCAACTACAACCTCGACTGCAAAAATCCGCACATAGGCGAACAAGAGATCCACGACCCGGAAATATTGCTAGCGCAATACGCCGCCATGCAAGCCGACATCAGTAACTTGCGCGGTCAGCTCAAAGACATCTTACAAAATGCCTTGCAAGGAAACGCTTAATCATGACAGTGCCAGTCAATATTCAACCCCTATACGAACAAGTTCGGCTAATTCTTGATGGCGCCCAGCAGCAAGTTCGCCACACCATTAACGACGTCATGGTGCAAAGCTATTGGCATGTCGGTCGTTTAATTGTAGAGGACGAACAAGGCGGCGCTGCCCGTGCCCAATATGGCAAACAGACTCTGCAACTTCTATCGCAAAAGCTCAGTGCTGACTATGGCAAAGGCTTTTCACCGCAAAGTTTATGGAATTTTAGACAATTTTATCTAGAGTTCCCAATTCTCTCCACGGCATGGAGAGAATTACGTTGGTCGCATTTCAAGGTCTTAATGCGGATTAAAGACAGCACCGCCCGCGATTGGTACACCAAAGAAGCGATAAGCCAAGGCTGGAGTGTCGCCGCACTAGATCGCCAGGTGAGCACCCAATTCTACGAACGTCTGCTCTCCAGCCAAGACAAGCTCGCAGTACAAAGCGAGGCGGTCGCCCTCATCGCAGAACAAACCCCAAACGACCCACGCGACTTTATCCGCGATCCTTATATTCTGGAATTTATCGGTGCCCAACCCAGCGCCACCCTGTATGAAAAAGAACTGGAAACCAATCTCATAGGCCAGCTACAAAACTTCTTGCTAGAACTAGGCAAAGGCTTCGCCTTTGTCGCCAGACAAAAACAATTGCGCGTAGAAGGCGATGATTTTTTTGTCGATCTGGTGTTTTACAATTACCTGCTCAAATGCTTTTTGCTGGTCGATCTTAAAGTCGGCAAACTCAGCCACCAAGACGTAGGCCAGATGGACATGTATGTGCGCGTCTTTGAAGAACAATATCGTGGCGAAGGCGATAATCCCACACTAGGCTTAATCCTCTGCTCTGAGCGCAATGAAGCCGTCGCTAAATATTCCCTGTTAGCTGACAGCCAACACCTGTTCGCCAGCCGCTACCGCGCCTTCTTGCCGACCGAAGAACAATTACAAGCCGAGCTACAACGCGACCGCGCCGTGCTGGAGAATGCCCAAACCGGAGACGATGCATGAGTGCACTACAACATTTAATCACCGAACACATCGACATCTGGACTGCCGCCGATACCGAAAAAAAATCGGGTCGTGGCCGTGCTTCCAGCAATGCCGGTAGCGTGTATGGCATCAAGAAACTGCGTGAATTGATTTTAGAATTGGCCGTGCGCGGCAAGTTGGTGCCGCAGAATGCGAATGATGAACCGGCTAGTGAATTGATTAAGAGAATACAGACTGAGAAAGCTAAACTGGTTGCTGAGGGTAAGATCAGAAAAGATAAACCGCTAGGCGTGATTATTGAAGCAGAAAAGATTTTCGACTTGCCGAATGGATGGGAATGGGTGCGATTTAACGACTATGCAACTGATATATCTACTGGTCCATTTGGGTCGATGATCCATCAATCAGATTATGTAGTTGGAGGTATTCCATTAATCAACCCTTCACATATGATAGGTGATGAAATAGTTCCAGACGAATCAATTTCCGTTTCAACGGAAATGGCAAGAAAGCTTGGCGCGTATACGATTTACAAAGGCGACATCGTAATGGCACGAAGAGGTGAAGTTGGTCGAATTGCACTCGTTACAAGTAAAGAAAATGGTTGGCTATGCGGAACCGGAAGCTTTGCCCTTAGATTTTCCAACGAAATCCACCGTGACTATTTAAGAGTGCTTTTCCGATGTGTATATGCACGTACATATCTCGCGGGAGAAGCGGTAGGAACAACTATGGTAAATTTGAATCATGGAATTCTAAAAAAAATGCCGATTGGCTTACCCCCGCTAGAAGAACAACACCGCATAGTCGCCAAAGTCGATGAACTGATGGCGCTGTGCGACCAACTAGAAGCCCAGCACAGCAACGCCGCCGACGCCCACGAACAACTCGTCAGCCACCTGCTAGGCACGCTCACGCAATCGCAAGACGCCGCAGATTTCAACACCAACTGGCAACGCATCGCCACGCATTTTGACACCCTGTTCACCACCGAATCTAGCATAGACGTTCTAAAACAAACACTGCTACAACTAGCCGTTATGGGAAAACTTGTACCGCAAGACCCAAACGACGAACCAGCCAGCGAATTACTCAAGCAAATACAGATTGAGAAAGCCAAATTAATTGCTGAGGGCAAGATCAAGAAAGACAAACCACTGTCGGAGATTGGCGAGATTGAAAAACCATATCAATTGCCAAAAGGTTGGAATTGGGCACGAATGATCGATTGTGCCCAGCAAATTACTGACGGCGAGCATTTAACGCCAGAACGTACGGTAGACTCAACCAAAATACCATTAGTAACAGCAAAAAATGTCCGCGATGGCAATATGGACTATACGGATACAGATTTTGTTGATTTTCATATTGCCGCAAAATGTTGGAATCGTTGCAAACCTGAGCTCAATGATATTTTGATTGTTTCGGTAGGAGCGACTATTGGACGGTTGACCATCATCGACGATCATCGCGACATGGTAATCGTCAGAAGTGTTACGTTAATAAAGCCATTGCAAATTCATATCCCTTATCTAGCCTTAGCCTTACGGAGTCCTCTTCTGCAAAAAAGTATTTGGGCTGGCGTGAAACAAAATGCGCAGCCGTGTTTGTATTTATCAGTATCAACTAATTTGCCAATTCCAGTGCCGCCACTTTCAGAGCAACGCCGTATCATAGCTAAAATAGGGGAGCTAATGAGCTTATGCGATCAACTGAAATCCCGCATCACAGATGTTCGACTATGCAGACAAAAACTAGCTGACGTATTAGTTACAAATGTAGTGTAAAGAAGTCTGAAAAAATTCGTAAAACTATTTTTTAGTTAGGGCACCTCTGATCAAGTCCAAAATCGCAAAATTAAATCTCGAAAAATCAATGGCTTGCAAATAGTGAACCGGACTTAATCAGAGGTTCCTTAGCAATACAAAATCGGGAATCGACTCAAACAGATTTAAATACTTTCCCCTCATACGCTTGCAATATGAAAGGTTTAGCATTTTCAAAATCGTCACTATTTGAAATCGACACTTCCAAATCACCGGTTCCCCAATGACCGCTATTGCTCACATTCCTGCAATTCGCAGGCATGACAGCAAATTGATCTGGGTTGACATGCAAATACAGCACGATGCGATTTTTTTGCAAAACAACAGTAGCAAAATTTTTGAGGCGCTTGAATGCAGCATAGAGCTTGAGTTCTTTTCGCTCTACGTCATCGCCAAGTGAGGCAATGAAGTCTTCAACGGTCGTCAACAATTCGCGTAGATGTGGTGACAATTCATGCAGCCATTCTGCGTATGACTTGTCGGTACTCCTGGATCGATTGGCAGAACTAGCCTCGCTGACAGACTTGTTGGTCGTTTTAGGTGTGGGATTGCTGCCACCGTTGGCTTGTTCCAATAGCAGTAAATCATCACCAAATAGGCGATAGCGTATTAACTCAATATTGCGATCTATCTGCTGCACTGCATGTGCATCAAACTTGGTAAAGTCAGCGGCTATACAAACCAGGCGTGGGGCGCTCCAGTCTATGCTGGCTGCGGCAGCATCACCCAACTTTTTAGCGACCAATAGCTGGAACTCTGCCTGATGATCCATTAACCAATCAAGATAATACAGGCCCTGATTGATGACATTTTCAGACACAGAACGCTTGTATTCCAAAATTACTGGACAAGCGTTTTCATCCAGGCCTAGCGTATCTATGCGCCCGCCGTGGGTTTTACCGGTACTGTACTCAGATGCCAAAAAACGTATACGCAGCAGGTTGGTCAGATTATTTTCTATCAGGGTCTGCAATCGTCGTTCAAGGCCGGATGCATCGCCTTGCAACATGGTGGCTTTGCCATCGCTCAGGCGGAATAAGCTGATTTCACTCATTTTATTTTGTTATTATTTAAAGTAGCAATTGACGCATTATCAGAGCGAAGCGCCAATAACTCAATACCTATGCTCATCCACCAAATGCTTATTAAAGCTGTACTTGCTGCCGCCTTGCAGCACGTCTGTCAGGCGTTTGGGGTTGGCGGATGAGATGAAGATGTCGGCGATGCCGTCCTTGACGCGGAACTTGGTGGCGGGGCTGAGGATGTTGTTGGCTTTGATCATCAGGTGGCGGATGATTTTGGCTTTTTCGCTGCAGATGAGGAAGTGGTTTTCTTTTCTGAAGTTGGTCAGGGGGATGTTGAGCCACCAGCCTTCGTCGTTGCCGTAGCGGACGACTTGGGAGAATTGGGTATTGCCTTCGTTGAGGACGTTGGCTTGCAGGGAATCGTTGGCGATTTGGATGGCTTCGGCTTTGTTCATTTTTTGTCTTCTTTTGGCGTTTGGGTGGGATTCATGAGCAGGATTGCTGCCTGGGTATTCGACGGAAACCCATCCCTATCCCTGCCTTTCCCTTGAAGGGAAAGGAGTATATGGCGGTATTTTAACCGCTGAGCCTTCAATAAAGGCTGAATTGGCCTAAGTTCGTCGTTTACCCTTCATGCCACATTGCGTTAAACTGTATGCATATACAGTTATTTAAACGCCATCCCTTGCCTCATGCTTGCCAATCTGGATAATCCTTTTTACTACCTTGAAAACTTCCAGGCCGTGCTGGACTGGGTGGGTGGGCGTTATGCGGATTTATTGGCTGGTGATGAGCAGGCATTTATTGCGCGGTTTGGCAGCCTGCCGCAGGCGTCGCGGGCTTTGTTTGTGCGGATGGTGATGCGCAAGGGTTCAGTGTTCAGGGCCAGCAAACTGATGTATGCCGAGATTGGTGAGACCAGGGCAGCCATGCAGGCGCTGGTGGATGTGGGCTGGGTGCAGGCTGATCCTGAGCTCGATATTGCGGGCTTGTTTGATTTACTGCAAAAACCTGAACTGGCACTGGTGTTGGCGATGACACCGGCTGAAAAGAAATTGCCCAAGGCTGAGCAACTGGGCTTGTTTAGCTTGCGGCATATTGGTAGCCAGGCTTTTTCTACCTGGTGTGCGGGTGCTATGGGTGATGTCAATGGTGTGGCTTACCAGGTGCTGAACAAGGATTTGTGTGACCGTTTGCGGCTGCTGTTTTTTGGCAATCTGTATCAGGACTGGTCTGAGTTTGTGTTGTCTGACCTGGGTATTTTCCAGTATGAGAAGGTGGCGTTTTCTGCTGCCTCGCGTGGCTTTGGCTGTCGCGCGGATATAGATGCTTATCTGGCTTTGCATGCCTGTCGTGAGGCTTTTCATGCGGAGCAGCCTGTGTCTGAGGTGCTGGCGCAACTAGCTGGTTTGCATGACCTGGACAATGTCTGGCTGGCCAGCCGTCGTAACCGCTTGCTGTACCAGATTGGCGAGCATCTGGAAAAGCAAAAGGACTGGGCGCTGGCGCAGCAGGTGTATGCGGGTTGTACTTACCCTGGTGCGCGCTTGCGTGCCATACGTGTGCTGGAGAAAAGCGAACAGACGCAGGCTGCCTATGATTTGCTGACGCTGGCACAGCAAGCGCCTGAGAGTGAGGCAGAGCATCAGCAGATGTTGCGCATTGCGCCGCGCCTTAGTCGCAAGCTTGGTCTGGCTAAAGTTGCCAAAGCGGCCCGTACATCGCCGACAGAACTAGCCTTGCGCCTGCCCTTCCCGCAAGAAGATTATGTGGTCGAGTATGTAGTGCGCGATCATTTGCATACAGATGATGCGCCGGTGTTTTATGTGGAGAATGCGCTTATCAATTCCCTGTTTGGTTTGTTGTGCTGGCCTGTGATTTTCAAGGCAATACCGGGGGCTTTTTTTCATCCTTTCCAGCGTGAACCTGTGGATTTATTGAGTGCTGATTTTCAGGCGCGGCGTGCGGATGATTTTGCTGCCTGTTTTGTGCAACTGGAGTCGGGCGCTTATCAACAGACCATACGGCAAACTTATGCAGCCAAGTCTGGTTTGCAGTCGCCTTTTGTGTTTTGGAGTGCGCTGTCTGAAGACTTGCTGGAGATGGCGCTGGCTTGTATACCTGCTCAACATCTGAAGCTTAGTTTTGAGCGCATCTTGCTCGACATCAGAGCAAATCGCAATGGCTTTCCTGACCTGATACAGTTTTGGCCGCAAGAGCAGCGTTATCAAATGATAGAGGTCAAAGGCCCTGGTGACAAATTGCAGGATAACCAGAAGCGCTGGCTGGACTTTTGCGCCAGGCATGACATGCCGGTGGCTGTTTGTTACTTGGAGTGGCAAGAGGCTGAGCAGTGAATGCAATAAGCTCAGCCAGTTATACCGTTGCCGTGCGCGCCTTGTGCGAATTCACGGCCAAGCAAGGTGACCTGGATTTGCGCTTTACGCCCTCACCTACTGCCGAGCAAGGCATGGCCGGGCATGCAACGGTGGCTTTGCGCAGGAATAGCAGTTACCAGCGCGAGGTGAAACTGGAAGGCCAACATGGCAGCTTGCAAGTGCGTGGTCGTGCTGATGGCTATGACCCTGATATGCAGCAGGTAGAAGAAATCAAGACCTATCTGGGTGACTTGCATGCCATGCCAGACAATCACCGGCATTTGCATTGGGCGCAGGCCAAGTTATATGGGCATTTGCTATGTCAAAAACTGGGCCTGCAAAAGATCAGCGTGGCGCTGGTGTATTTCAATATACAAAGCCAGAAAGAAACGGTGCTGCAGCAGGACTTAGGTGCTGGTGAATTGGCAGATTTTTTTGCCTTGCTGTGTGGCCGATTTATTGCCTGGGCAGAGCAGGAAGTGGCGCATCGTTCTGCGCGTGATCTGGCTATTACAGGCATGGTTTTTCCGCATGCGACATTCAGGCCGGGGCAAAGGCAATTGGCTGAAGCCATGTACAAGGCCAGCACGCGCAGTTGCTGTCTGCTGGCGCAAGCGCCGACTGGTATAGGCAAGACCATAGGCAGTTTGTTCCCCTTGTTAAAGGCTGCAGCAGAACACAAGCTGGACAAGATTTTCTATCTGGCGGCAAAAACATCGGGACGGCAACTGGCTTTGCATGCGCTGGGCAATATCCAGAACAGCACGCCTGCGCTTGGCTTGCGCAAGCTGGAACTGGTCGCTAAAACGAAGACATGTGAATACCCCGAAGCGGCTTGTCATGGCGATGCCTGCCCACTGGCCAAAGGTTTCTATGATCGCCTGCCTGCTGCGCGTGCTGCCGCTGCTGAACAGCAAATGCTGGACAAGGAAGGCTTGCGTAGCGTTGCCCTGGCACACCAGGTTTGCCCTTATTATCTGGGCATAGAGATGGCGCGTTGGGCCGACGTCATCATTGGTGACTATAACTACTATTTTGATCTCTATGCTTTGCTGCATGGCTTGACAATAGTGAACAACTGGCGTGTTGCCGTGCTGGTGGATGAGGCGCACAATATGGTGACACGGGCGCGCCAGATGTATAGCGCAGAGTTGCAGCGTGATAGCCTGAAACGCTTGCGCAAGTCACCACCGCCAGCGCTCAAAAAAACTTTGAACAGTCTGTATCGCGCATGGCTGCAACTGGAAAAAGAGCAGGAAGCTGATTACCACCCCCATGCTGAGATACCAGAAAAACTGCTGACAGCTTTGACGCGACTATGCACAGAAATTGGTCTTTACTTTGCTGACAACCCCAGCCAGTTAGCGCCAGATTTGCAGCAGTTTTATCTGGATGCCTTGCTATTCAACCGCCTGGCAGAAAGCTTTGCTGATCATTCGATATTCGATGTCAGCAAAGCGCATGGCACATCGACGCTATGCATACGTAATATCGTGCCTGCGGCTTTTCTGACACCGCGTTTTGCTGCCAGCCATACGACAGCGCTATTCTCGGCCACGCTCAGCCCCTGGAATTATTATTGCGATACTCTTGGCCTGCCAGATGGCACGGCGTGGGTGGATGTGGAATCGCCCTTCTCTGCTGATCAATTGCAGGTGCATGTGGTGGATAGCGTCTCTACCCGTTATGCCGACCGCGCCCGCTCTGTTGCACCTATCGTAGCATTGATGGCACGGCAGTATCATGCACAGCCTGGTAATTATCTGGCGTTCTTTAGCAGCTTTGATTATCTTGAGCAGGTCAGCAGCAGCTTTATCAATCAGCATCACGATATACCGGTGCGTTTGCAAACCCGACGCATGAATGAGGCAGATCGTGAAGAGTTCCTGGCGCGGTTTACTGAGGATAGCCAGGGGATTGCTTTTGCTGTACTGGGCGGCTCATTTGGTGAAGGCATAGATTTGCCTGGTGCGCGGCTGATTGGTGCTTTTATTGCGACGCTGGGCCTGCCGCAACTGAACCCCATCAATGAACAGATCAAGCTGCGCATGGATAAGATATTTGGGTCGGGGTATGACTATGCTTATCTTTACCCTGGATTGCAAAAAGTGGTGCAGGCTGCAGGGCGGGTGATACGGCAGACGGATGATCAGGGGGTGGTGTATTTGATTGATGACCGGTTCGGGCGGGGGGATGTGCGAGCTTTGTTGCCTGGGTGGTGGGATTGCAAACTCTAATCTCGTAGGTTGGGCCGGGCCTCGCTAGGCTAAGCTTCGTAGGTTGGGCTACGCTTCATCAGCCCAACACTGGGTCTCAGCAAACGTATACGTCATTTAAACGCCCAGTGTTGGGCTGATACCCCGCAACCCAACCTACACATCTTACCCCCCCCACAATCAACACAAACCCTCCATTAAACAAGTAAACCTTGTTATTTAACGAAACAATGTATATATTAATGGAACTCAATCACCATTTTTATAGAAGTTCGTCTCGATTATGAAAACTTCCAAGTCCCAGCAAGAGCAAACCCGGCGTAATCTGATACGTACTGCCGTTGATCTGATTACGGAAAAAGGCTACGACGCCGCCACCATGAAGCAGATTGCCCGCGAGGCGGGCATAGGTGATGCGACGATTTATAAGTACTTCCCCAGCAAGGAAAAAATCCTGCTGGCTTACTATGAGTTGTGCATAGAAATCACCCTGGAAGTAGCGCAAGAAACGCCGGGATGGGAAGAATTTACCCTGCAAGAGAAATTGCAAAGGCTGGTGGATGCCTTGCTGGAACTCTTGCTGGGTGACCGTGAATTTGTAGAGATTACGCGTGATATCTTTGGCAAATCGCCCTTGCTGATGATGCGTGACAATATGCCGGGTCAGCAAATACTGAAGCAGGAAATTATCAGCCTGCTGGAAGAGGCAGAACAGCGGGGCGACATCTCCCCCTGCGATTTCAAGAACCTCATCGGCGGTTTGTTTGGCGATTATCTGTTCGCTGTCATCGCTTACTGGCTCAAGGATGATTCAGAAGAATTCTCGAATACCACACAACTGGTGGACATGACGCTGGCGATACTGGTGATGGCTTTGAAAAGTGGCATCGTCAATAAAGTATCTGAGCTGGCCAGCTTCATGTTGCGCAACCAGTTGTCGCGCATCATGCAAAATGGTTCTGGTTTGCTGGAGATGGTCAAACTCATGCGCAATGGCTTGGGGGATGCACGATGAACAAGGCACCGCCCGCCAGCAAGCTGGGCAGAACTGCCATCACTGGCCTGGCACTGGCGCAGGCTGGTGCCAGCAAGCTGGGACACAAGGCGCGGCAAATGCTGCGCAGTGACGATGACAAGCAAGCTGCGCAAGAACGGCATGAAGCTGAGCTGGGCCGGATACTGTTCAGGGCACTGAACCAGCTAAAAGGCAGTGCCCTCAAGGTATCGCAATTGCTGAGCATGGAAGCCGATTTTTTACCGGACGGCATACGCCGTGAACTGGCCAAAGGCTGTCATCAGGTCACGCCACTGAACCGTGCCCTGATCCATAAAGTCTTTCAACGTGAATTTGGCAAAGCGCCAGAACATCTGTATGCGCAGTTTGACGCACATGCCTTTGCCGCAGCCAGCCTGGGCCAGGTGCATCATGCACAGCTGGCCGATGGTCAGCAACTCGCAGTAAAGGTACAGTACCCCGGCATTGCATCTGCCATAGGCAGTGATTTGCGCATGCTGCGCGGCATTTTTCAAACAATGGCCATGGGCACCACCATCTTGCCGCGTAAAGAGGTGATAGACCGCTTTATGAGTGAGCTTGAGGTCAAGATGGGAGAGGAACTTGATTATGAGCATGAGGCAATTCAACTCAACTGGTTTCATGAACATGTGAACTTGCCCGGCATTGTCATCCCCAGATGCCTGGACGAGATGTCGAGCAAGCGAGTCTTGACGATGGAAAGACTCGACGGCCTGCACCTGGATGCATGGCTGGCGACAGCGCCTGACCAGGCACAGCGCAATCACTACGGGCAATTATTGTTTGACTGGTTCTGGTTCAGCGTTTGCGAGCTGGGCCGCATACATGCAGACCCGCATCCTGGCAATTTTTTATTCATGTCGGGTGGCCGTTTGGCGGTGCTGGATTTTGGTTGTACCAATAAAATCTCGTTCAGTTTTTGTGATGCCATGGCGCGCAGTTGGCGTGCCTTGCTGATGACCGATGTAGTTGAGCGTAATCGCATCCTGCGTCTGGCGTATATAAATCTGGGTCTGTTTTCTGATACGGTCACGCAAGATGAATTTGATCACAGTGTCATGACTGCACTTGCCGACCTGCATGCCTGGAAGATGGAAGCATTTCAAAGCAAGCAGTTTGACTTCAGCAATAAATCGCCCTACCCCAAAACCATCAATGCCGAACATAGCAGGCTGCTGTCAGGCATCCTGGCGGGCTGGCATGAGGACGTACCTTATTTTGACCGTGCCTACCTGGGGCTGATGAATATGCTCAAGAAGATGGGTGCTGTCGTTAATACACAAATAGCCTGGACCAGGCAAGGAGCAGCGCATGTCAGCACAAACTAAAACCCGGAAAATCTGGATAGGCCGTTATCTGATCGCCGTTGCAGCCTTGCACACGATAGCGGCCTTTCTACTCTTTGGTCCAGTTTTATTGGGCATGCTGGAGCGAGGAGTATTCAATACCGTCAATCGTGACCCTTTACGGTCGGCAGCGACATGGTTCTTGCTGTTTGGTGGTCCGTTCCTGCTATTGGGTATGGCCATCAACAGCCTGGAACGCAAACCTGATTTTACTGAAGCTCCTATGTTGGGTTTGGGTCTCCTGCTTTGCTGCATCTTTGCGGTGATACTGATGCCCACGTCCGGCTTTTGGCTGGCCATGCCTGCAGCAATTGCATTGATGAACATACGTACAAACCAAAGGCAGGTAGCATGAAAAACAAGATCACGGAAACAGCAATTCCAACATCCAGCAAAATCGCTGAAGATGTGCCTGGTGCCTACTTTTATGACTGCTTTCAAACACCCTTCCCTCATGCAGATTTGAGCGCCATGCAAATCTATATGGATACCTTTGCCAAAACACCAGCCTGGTGCAATGCCATGATGGGCATACGTAATCGCGTGGTGGTTTTATTTGGTTTAAAGAATGTGGGTGGGATGAAGGCACTGAACAAGAGCAAGCCTGCAGAAGCCTATCAGGTCGGTGACAAGGCCGGGATATTTTCTCTGGTGTACAAATCAGATGAAGAAGTCATACTCTGCGATTCTGACAAGCATCTGGATGTCAAGGTATCAGTCTCCAAGCAAACCAGGGATGGCCAGCCTTTTATCGCTCTCACCACCGTGGTGCATGTACACAATAATCTGGGGCGAACGTATATGTTTTTCGTCGGGCCAGCGCATAAAGTCATTGCGCCTGCAATTCTCGCCAGAGCATAAAAGAGAATTTTCCGTTAAGCAGGAGATAAACCATATACGTATTTTCCCTCATCATTTTTGTCATGCATTTGTCATAAATCTCTTCTAAGATGAAATCACCAAAACAAAAGAGAAAAGGAGATTAAAGACGATGTTAAGTCAATTAAAACAAAAATACCAAATGATGCGGGCGAGAAATATCACTGAATTTTCCGACTACAAGCGTCAGTTAGTTGATATTCCAAATGGCGTATTCTTGCATTGGCAGGCAAAAGCAAAATATGAATTCCCCGGCATCCCTAGCGATGCCATTTTTTTTGCCCGCGCAGCTGAGGGATTGATGATGTTCTTCGATTATGTCAGCCGCAACAAACAAGCTTGCGCCCTGCCCTCGAAGGCAGCAGATTCGGTCTGGCATGCCTGGAATAGCTGGTCATCAATCAACCTGGATAACTTCTGCCTCAAACATTTCAAACGCACGGTACCGCATGTGGAAGCAGAGCAGATGGCCAGCGAAATGGATGCTGCATTGGCTAACTGCCTGATCATGGCACAGCTGGCAGAAGGCAGTGTGCCAGGCAGCTCGTCTGTACCCCGCCTGTTTGCCCTGGACCGCAAGTTGCACATGCCACTGGGTTACTCGTACTTTGGCACTACTGCCCGCATCGGTTTCCAGAACATGAGTGCACGCGGCGTAGGTGTCGGCAAATCCACCTACCCGGAAAGTTTTGACGCAGCCCAGTTGCTGGCCACAGGCTTGATCTCTACCCTGGCATATGAGGAAATAATCAAGAAACAAGCCCAGGCTGCCAATAACGGCTCTTCTTGTGCCAGTGTTGGAAGTAGCTGTAGCAGCAGTAGTTGCGACTCTGGCAGTGGTAGCGGCGATAGTGGCGGATCAAGCTGTGGCAGCAGTTGCGGTGGTGGCTGCGGTGGCGGTTGTGGCGGTAGCTAAAAAATGGTCAGTTACATGCTTCTGTAGCAAATCGATACAAAGCCCATCCCACCAGCCTTCCGCCAACAGGGTACACTGGCATTTTTGTCTAGCCTGTGCCGCTATCTATGCCGAATACCCTTGATACTTTAGTAGCAAAATCATCCACTCCTGCCAAAAGGCTGGTCGTCAGCCTGCTCTTGCTGGCGATAAGCCTGCCCGCGCTGGCAGAGATAAAACTGAATGATCCCCTGCCCATCAACCCCGATTTAAAGCGGGGCAAGCTGGACAATGGTCTGACTTACTATATCCAGAAAAATGATAATCCACAAAAGAAAGTGGAATTGCGTCTGGTAGTAAAAGCCGGTTCGGTGCTGGAAGATGATGATCAGCAAGGCCTGGCGCATTTTACTGAGCATATGGCATTCAATGGCTCCAAGCATTTTAAAAAGCATCAGCTGATTTCTTACCTGCAGTCGATAGGCGTGAAATTTGGTGCCGACCTGAATGCCTATACCAGCTTTGATGAGACCGTATATATCCTGCCTATTCCTACCGACAAACCAGCGTATTTGAAAACCGGCTTTCAGGTATTGGCTGACTGGGCGCAAGGCGTGGAAATGAAGGCTGTCGATATCGACAAGGAGCGCGGCATTATCCTGGAAGAAGCGCGGCTGGGCAAAGGAGCAAATGACCGCATGATGCGCCAGTTTTTGCCTGAGGTATTCAATGGTTCAAAATATGCAGAGCGCCTGCCCATAGGTAAAGAAGACATCATCAAGCAATTCAAGCATGATGCCCTGCGTCGCTTTTACAAGGATTGGTACAGGCCAGACCTGATGGCAGTCGTCGTCATTGGCGATGTACAGCCTGCAGAAGCAGAGAAGATGATACGCAAGTATTTTTCAGGCCTGCAAAATCCCGTGCCTGCCCGCGTCAGGCCAGAAATCAGCATACCAAAAAACACCGTGTCCAAGGCGATGGTGATTACGGATAAAGAAGCCACCAACAATTTACTGATGCTGCGCTACCCGCTGACAAAACAGCCCGCCCATGATGTCATCGCTGATTACCGCCAAGATATCATCGCCGGTTTTTACAAATCCATGCTGAACCGCCGTCTGGGAGCATTGATTGAGCAGGCCACCCCACCTTTCCTGGGTGCCTCTGCCGGTAGCGAGCAGGTAGTGCCGGGCTATGACTCATTCATCTCGACAGCGATGTTGTCACAGGCAGGCATACAGCCAGCGCTGGATGCCTTGATGCAAGAGAAAAACAGCATACGTCAATTTGGTTTTACGGCAGCCGAGTTTGACCGTGCCAAGAAAATCGAAGCCCGTGAATATGAAAGCATGTTCAATGAGCGCAGCAAGTCCAACTCTGCGACCTTTGCAGCAGAATACATACGTAATTTCCTGAC
Organism: Undibacterium sp. Ji83W; assembly: GCF_049340385.1. Lineage (NCBI taxonomy): Bacteria > Pseudomonadati > Pseudomonadota > Betaproteobacteria > Burkholderiales > Oxalobacteraceae > Undibacterium > Undibacterium sp. Ji83W. The sequence goes on from NZ_JBMPOZ010000019.1 coordinate 111,708, forward strand.
CAATGAACCTATCCCCGGCATCAAGAATGAATACTTGTATTTCAAGGAATTTGCTGAAGGTATTTCGCTGGAAGAAATGAACCAGTTCGCAAAAAAAGCAACACCGGATGACAGTATCAGGCTGGCGTTTTACGTAGGTTCCAACAAGGCTGGCGAGAGCATACCAAGCGAAGCAGATTTGCTGAGCATGACAGCGCTGGCAGAGCAAAAACCATTGCAGGCCCGCACAGAAAAAGCGGCCAGTACCAGCCTGATGACGACACTTCCCAAACCCGGCCAGATCGTTTCTGAAAAAGAAAACAAACTGTTGGGTCTGGTAGAAATGACTTTATCCAATGGCGTGAAAGTGACCTTGAAAAAGACCGACTTCAAGAATGACCAGGTCTTGATGAGTGCACGCCGTGCTGGTGGCATGTCCTTGTTTGCTGATGCAGATTATTTTAATGTTTATTATAGTAATCCTGTGGTCTGGGGCATGGGCATGGCTAATTTCAGCCAGAAAGACTTGCAGGAAACCCTTGCTGGCAAGTCGGCCAATGTCCGAACCAGCATGGATAATTATTCTGAGAGCATAGGTGCGGTATCCAGCAGCAACGACGTGGAAACCATGCTGCAATTGCTGTATCTGCGCATGACCAGCCCGCGCAGGGATGAAGCCCTGTTCCAGTCACTGATCAGTTCGCAAAAAGAATTGGCAAGAAATACCTGGGCACGTCCTGAAGCTATCTTCTCGGAAGCAATTACGACGACTATTTATAAAGACCATCCACGTGTTGCGCACTTGGCCAAGGTTGAAGATTTTGACAAAATTTCGCTGGACCGAAGTATAGAAATTTATCAATCCCGCTTTGGTAGCGCCAAGGACTTGCATTTTATTTTTGTAGGCAGTTTTGAACTGGACAAGATCAAGCCGCTAATTGCAACTTATCTGGCCAGCTTACCTAATACTGACATCAAGACCGAGTATCAGGATTTGCATATCAATCCAGTACAAGGCGTCGTCAAGAAAGAAGTCCGGGCCGGTAATGAAGAGAAAAGTACGGTGGTATTGAGTTTCACCGGGCCATCGACTTATACACGCGAAGAAAATGCCCGCTTCCATGCCATGGTGGATATCTTGAACCTGAAGATCATAGATGTGCTGCGCGAAAAACAGGGCTTGATTTACAGCGGTGGCCTGAATGGTTCTTTTGAACGTATTCCACAAAACAGGTACAGCATAGATGCTGAATTGCCTTGCAGTCCTGAGAATGTGGACAAGGTCATAGCAGGATTATTTGCTGAGATCAAAAAAATACAGCAATCTGGCCCGCAACTGGAAGACCTGAATAAGGTCAAGCAATCCTGGCTGAAAGATCACCAGCAAGAATTGCGCAGTAATGAAAACTGGCTGAACCATTTGCAAAATGCCGTCTATTACAAAACCGAAGCTGAAGCGATATTGACGGTGGAAAAACGCATACGCGCTCTTACACCATTGCAGATCAAAGAGGCAGCGCAGCGTTATTTCAACTTCCAGAATTATGCGCAGATCGTGATGTATCCTGAGCAGAAAAAAGAAGCCAAGTAATAAGTAATATCGGCAGCGACGTCGGCAATATTGGCAGCATCGGCAACATAAAACGCGGGGAGGCAATCCATCAAGATTGCCTCCCCGCCTCTTTTTCAGCTTGCTTTAATTGAAGGAGAAGGTGTAATTCACATCCACCGCAGACTCAGTGCCGGTGCGGCCCGTGATACTGATGCGTCTGGTCAGTTGCCAGCTCAGCTTGATGCCGCCACTGGCATCTGACAAGCCACGCTCTACTGACAATACCAGCCCCGGCATGATGCGTTTGCCGACGCTGACTACCTGATCCGTGCTGGCATTGCTGGTGCCGGTGGAACCCGCAATGGTCTGTATTGGCAAGCGGCTGGTTGAACCGTTTGAGGATGAGCCTATCGAGAACTCATCAAAACCCAGTCCTTGCACAATGTCGCGAGGCACATTGCGACTGCCATCACCACCAAATATCGCGGTGGCTGCCGACATCAGTAACGATGCATCACCACTGGCAAGTTGATCTGAGCCTCGTCCCAATACCAGCCACGAGAGTTTTTCTGCATCAGGCACGTCCGGCTCAGACACCAGTCTGACTTGCGGCGCGCTGACCGTGCCTACCACTTCTACCCCGGCTTCAACAGGCAAACCTTTGCGCAGGGCGCGGATATTCAGACCTGGATTGGCAGGTGGCCCCTGGAAATTCAATATACCGCGCTCTATCGCCAATTGCTGGCCGTAGCCTTCATAAACACCCTTCACAGTGCGTATGGAGCCATTTGCCTGCAACGGGCTGCCATCACTGGAACGCAGGCGCAGGCTGCCTTCCAGGCCGGTATCAAGACCACGGCCAACGAAGACAAAGCGTGGGCCCATATCGAAACTGACATCGACGCGGGTTTTCAAGCTTTTTCGATTACTGTCTGCTTCTGCCGCCTTCGCTACAGCCTTGTCAGTCTTGCGTATGACGACGACATCACTGGACAGACTGGGGGGCGGTAATTTTGGCAACCTGAAGTAAGCACCATCAGCCAGCACTTTGCCGGTCAGGCTCCAGATATTATTGGCTTCGACGATATTTGCCTGACCAGAGACTACCAACCACCTGTCCTTGCGCTGCAAGAGTGGAAACTGAGTCCATTGCGCCTGTATGCTACCAGTTTCCTTGCCTATATCTATATCGCCACTGGCTTTGAATTCCCCCTTCTTGCCTATCCAGTTTTCATCACGGAATTGCGCATGGCGCGGCATATTGGTGACTGTGTTGGAGAATTGCAGATTACTCACTTTCAGATGCTTGTCTTCTATCTGCGCATCAAAGCTACCATTGGGCAAGAGCAAGCCTTCGGACGCAAAGGCGATTTCCATTTCACGCCCGGCCAGAGTGGCACGATAGCCTGGCTTGCCTATGCTGCCAGACAGGCGTGCATCCGCATTCAGTTTGCCTTTGAGCACCACACCTGGATTGATGAAAGGCCCCAGCCATTGCAGATCAGGCACGGCTGCCGTGATTTGCCCGCCGAGTGGCGCGCTTGCCAATATTGTCCAGGCATCGTTTTGTTTGCTTAACTGTGTATTCGCCTTGACTTGCCACTGCCCCAGGCGGCTACCATCAGCGACCAGATCAAGGTTCAGGCTTTCACCATCCGTGCCAGCGACCAGACCGCCCAGCTTCATTTGCAATTGCACATCGCGTATGCCCAGCGCGACTGAGGTACCAGTTCCTTCAGGGTCATTAAACCGCAAATCACCACTCTGGCGTTGCAGTTTAATTTCGCCCAGCGCATGCTCAGTTAATTGCAGCTTCCATTGTGCGTTCAAGCGTAGATTACCTGTAACCGCATTTTGTGGGTACAAGAGATTGGCGATGTCTAACACATGTACATCACTGACTTGTCCTTTGGTTTTAAGTGCCGCTGGCGTCCATTCCAATTCGTCCAATTGCAAGCTACCAAGTGCACTTTGCAGTGTTAAGCTCCCCAGTCGTACTGCTTGCGCAGATACTTGCAGGGGTGCTGAGCTTTGCAGACGCACATCTGGTCTGCCATTCAAGTTCAATGCCTGCAATTGACCATTCCATGACCAGGCAGTATCACTTTTTGAATCGGCTTGCATGCTGCCATTGGCGACCAGATTGAGTGTTTGTTTGTTAGGGAAGATGGTTTCCAGGCTCAGCTTATGGGCATCGCGCCTTCCCTGTAATTTCAGGCTCAATTGTTCCAGCTTGTCCGGGTTGTTGGCTGTTGCACCCCATGCCGGCAAATCACCACCTACATGCCTGGCTACAATTTCACCATCAAATTGTCCTTTGATACCATTTGCCAGATTCAGGCGCGACTTCAATTCCGCAATGCTGAATTGCTGCTTGCCGCGCTTGATGCTGACTTGCTGTGCCAAGGCATCCAGGCTGCCTGCAGGCTCATTGAAGCGGCCGCGCAATACGGCATCTGCTTTCAGGTTACCACCGAGTGCCAGCTCCCAATTACTGAGCAAGGGGTTGAGGTGACTTAAATCCTGGGCATCAATATTCAATTTCAATACATCGTCTGCTCCACCCCAGTTGCCTTGCCCGGTCAGGATATTTTTACCAAAGCGCAGATCAAGCTGTTTGACTTGTAGCTGTTGGTCTTGCAGCCAGCGCATATCCATGCCCGCCTGCACAGCCTGGCCTGCATATTGTCCCTGCAATTGCTGCAGATTGACTTGTACATCCAGGCGAGGTGAGAGTTGGCCATGGGCACTGAAATCTGCCTGCAAACGGCCTGCTGGTGTCGCCATCCAGCGTGCCGGATCAAAATCTTTGAGGCTCGCTTTTACATTGAATACCTGCTTGCCAGCGAAGCTGATATCACCAGCGCCTTGCAAGTGTGCGTCTTGTGCCTGCAAATCAAACTTATCCAGGTTCAAGAGCAGTTTTTCGTGCTGATAAGTGGCATCTGCATTCAGGCTGGCGCGCGCATCCTGCAACTTTGCTTGCAGCTTGACGCTTTTATCTTTTGCAGTCTGTGCAGAAAACTTGCCTTGTATATTGCTGACATGCAGGCGCTGGTCGATTTGATTCAGGTCGATATTGGCCAGGTTGAGCTTCAGGTCAGCCTGAAGTTGTGCCGCCTGCCAATTGACATCGGCCTCACCTTGCAACTTGCCCTTGCCAGCGAGTTGCACCGCCAGGTCTGTCAGACTCAGATGCTGGCCTTGCCAGAATAGTTTTGTGCTCAAGGATTGCACTGGCAAGCCTTGCTTATTGATGCTGGCAGCCTGGCTATTTTGAATATTGATTGGACCAGTCAAACCAAATACAGTATTTTTTTTCGCGTTTTTTTCAGTATTTTTTTCATCTGTGACTGGCGTCAATTGCGTGAGTATGCGCAAGTCTGCATGCGGCGCATTCGTCTGCCATGCAGACGGGTCAAAATGCTGGACATCAATGTCCAGTTCACGTATATACGGCGCTGTAAATGCGCTAATACGCCCCTTGGCATGCCCTTGAAGATTTTTATTCTGGATATTCTTATCAGCTACGCTGTCCAGCGCTGCATCCACTGCAACGTGCATATCCTGCAAGCTGCCCGAGACTGCACCTTGCAAGATGACAGGCGGTATGCCTTCCTGAACCTGGCCTTGCAGGCTCAGACGACTATTCAGTTTGAAAGGCGCTAGGCTGGCCAAATCAGCGTCGCCTTTCAAATTACCCCAGGGGCTGCTCAGTGCAGTTTGTGCTTTGTACTGCTTGTCCTGATACGAAAAACTGCCAGTCAGTGCGCTGAGCTTCAGGGTTTCTATTTGTTTGCCACCGTCAGCCAGGGTAGCGATATGCAAGCGCCCCAGTGCCAGCTTTGGCGCACTCAGGCTAAAGGGCAGGCCAATATCAACGGGGACGCTGACGGCTTTTTTACTGGGCCTGCTGGCGACCGTCAAAGCACTTAATTGCAGGCCGGTGATATCGACGTGGCGTCGCCATAAGGCAATTGGCCGCCACTGCAAAGAAATAGCGCTACCGTTGATATGCAGATCCTGTGAGATGAAGCTGAATTCATCGAGCTTGAGTTCGCCATCCAAAGTACCTTGCACGCCACTGAATTTAAGGCTGCCGAGGCTGATATTTTCTATCAGGGCCAGTGCGGTTCTGGTGCCACTTTCAGTTTTGTACATCCAGACGAAAGCGAGAGTACTCACCACGAGCAATATCAGAAGCAGCTTGAGCGTCAACCAACTTAGTCGGCGCACATGACTGCGCTTTTTTTTAGCGGGCAGATTTTTCTCCGTCTGATTTTTTTCGTTTGCACTCATATCAGAACGCAATGGCAATAGAAAAATCCAGCCTGACTTTTTTTGTCTGGCGACCATAAGCCAGATCAAGTGCAATCGGCCCTGCGGGGGTTTTGTAGCGCGCACCCACACCCACGCCCTGCTTCAAACTCAACTCACGAAAGTTGTCAGCGGCATTGCCCACATCGAGAAAAGTCGCAGCGCCCCATGAAGAGTTCAGCCAGTGCACATATTCTGCACTGGCAGTTGCCATCACGCGGCCACCACGGGTGCTGCCTATGTGCTGTATGCCCAGGGTTTGATAGCCATAGCCGCGCACAGTAGTGCTGCCACCGGTGCGGAACAGGTAGTCTTCAGGGATACCCTCTTCATCTTTGGAAAAAACGGCGCCAAGTTCTGCGCGCAAGATCACGGTATCTGTTTTGCGCACAGGTATCCAGCGTTGGTATTTGGCGTAGCTGCGGATGAAGCGCTGATCAGAAAACAATGCCTTTTCAGAGGCAGCAAGATCAAATTGCAAAATCTGGCCTTTACGGGGATCGAAAGGCTGATCAACATCACGCCAGGTCCAGCCTATGCTGGCAACCAGTGCCTTGTTGACTTCTTCTGCCTCACCATCTGGAGAAATTTTTTCCCTGACGATATTCAAGCCCAGGCGCTGTTCCAGATGACCGCGCGTACTGGTGCGTTTTACGCCCAGGGCACTGCGACTGGAGCGCACACCAGCGATATCTTCACGCTCCACCAGAACGCCAAAAGAATCGAGGAATTTGCTCTCCCTGGGTGGAAGGTATATATCGACGTAACCAAGTTGGCGGCGTTGTTCCAGCCTGACAGCGCTGCGCAAATCCCAGGCCTGGTCGAAGATATTGCGGTCACGGTAGGCAATCTCACTACGGTAACCGGTGTTGGTGCTATAACCCAGGCCAAAGCTCAGGTCACGTGCCTGGCGTTCAACCACAGTCACATCTACAGGTATGGCATCGGCTTTTGCCGGGTCAGGGTCTATACCTACAGCTACGGTCGCAAAGTAGGCAGAGTTTTGCAAAGAGCGCTGAAAATCCAGCAAGCGCGAACGAGAATATACTTCGCCTTTTTGCGGAGCCTGATAACGCTCTATCAGCCAGGATGGATAACGCTGCAAACCAGTAACGCGCACTTCACCCAGAGTAAATACCGGGCCACTATCGACTTCCACTTGCAGGATGCCGCTATGCTGGTCAGCATCGATTTTTGCCTCGCTGGAAGTCATACTGGCCGATGCATAAGCATCTGCACGCAGGCTTTCCAACAGATGCGTTTTGGAGTCGCTCCAGTCAGCATCACGGAATGGCTGGCCTACGGCCAGACCCCAGTCTTCTTGCAGGGCACGCCGTCTTTTGATGACTGCCTTATCACCGGCATCTATGGCATCAGCCATGGGTCCAAGCACTTTTAGCGATACATTCTCTATGAGGGTGCGCTGACCTGCTTCCACGGTGACGTGGATGATTTTATTGGCCGTGCTTGTAGCTGTAGCTGCAGTCTGATCGGGATTTTCAAACTGGATTTGCGGCGAGAAATAACCTTCGGTGGCAAGGATATTGCTGATATCCAGACGCAATCTTTTGATCAGTGCCGGAGTAATATTTTGCGCTTCGGCATTGCTGGAAAATTCCGGGATATGCTCCCTCAGCAAATCAGCCCAATGTGATTTGGCTGCAGCCAGTTGCAGGCGGCCACTGCTGGCACCAGTAGCACCACTGGTGCTGGCTTCGTTATCTGTATCTGGTGCTGCAGGCACGACGGCGGCTGGCACTTCAATTTGCACCGCTTGTGCTGGCTGCTGCGCCCTCACCAAACCCGCGCTACATAAACCAGCAGCACAAAACAATATCAATTGCGGGCGCAGTCTTATCTGCATCTGAAGAAACTCACTTGGTCGCCAGACCAACGCGATTAATACCCAATTTTTTTGCTTCTGAAATCACTTGTATGACCTCGTCATAAATCATGCCTTTATCAGCAGATACCAAGACGGACAATTCGGGTTTGGCATCATGATACTCGCGCAGTTTTTGCATCAGTTGCTTGCGGTCTTTTGCTTCTTCCTTGCTTTCCTGGCGGTTATTGCCATTGCTGCCGGCTTTGCTATTGATGCTGATGGTTGAAGCTGCATCGGGTCGCAAAGTGATTTCTATGTAATCAGACGGCGGCTGGGTCGATTGTCCGGCGGTGGGCAGGTTGATGACGCTGGGATTGGTCATCGGTGCGCACACCATGAAAATCACCAGCAGCACCAGCATCACGTCGATATACGGAACGACGTTGATCTCTGCCTTGAATTTGCGTTTACGTTCGCCACGCAGGGTACTCATGCTATTTCATTCTTCCTAGCGTGACTGACGCTGGAGAATGTTGGAGAATTCCTCGATAAAGGTTTCAAAGCGTATCGCCAGCCTGTCTATATCATGGGAATAGCGGTTATAGGCCAGCACAGCAGGGATAGCGGCAAACAAGCCTATCGCGGTAGCAATCAGTGCCTCGGCAATACCTGGTGCTACGGCAGCCAGTGTTGCTTGCTGCACATTCGCCAGACCACGGAAAGAGTTCATGATGCCCCAGACGGTGCCGAACAAGCCAATATACGGTGAGACAGAACCAACGGAAGCGAGAAAGGACAGGTGCGACTCCAGCAAATCCATTTCACGCTGGTAAGACGCGCGCATGGCACGACGGGCACCATCCAGCATGGCTGTGGCATCCAGCGTGGTTTTATTGGCTGTCTTTACTTTGTGGTATTCACTCATGCCCGCTTCAAATATGCGCTCAAGCGCGCCACTGGTGTCGCGGCCAGTACGACGGCTATTGGTCGCCGCTGCATACAGATCAACCAGGTTGCCGCCAGACCAGAAATTGCGTTCAAACTCTTCAGTTTGTCCACGGGCTTTTTTGATGGCGAACATTTTGCTGAAGATGTAAGTCCAGCTCGTCAGTGAGACGCCTAATAACAGCGCCATGACCAGTTGCACCAGAATAGAGGCATTCGTGATCAGACTTAAAAATGAGAGGTCTTGGGTAACAGTCATATTGAATCAATTCAAAAACAAAACACCGGGCAGATTTTTGCAGCCCTAAAATAAATAATTTCAGCCTAAATCTCAGCCTATCTTTGCCAGCACTTCAGCAGGAATAGCAGCCGGTTTGACTTCAGCCTTGCTGACACAGCCCACCTTGATCTTGCCTGAGGCCAGCAAACGCTGGCCACACCAGGCTTCTTGTACAAACTGTACAGATGCCCTGCCCAGCTTTTCGACCACAACCGTCAGTCTTAGTTCATCGTCAAGCCTGGCGGGTGCATGATACTCGACTGCGGTCGCTTTGACGACAAACATCAGGCCATGCTCGTCGGCCATTTGCTGCTGGTTGACGCCTGCTGCCCTGAGCCACTCAGTGCGGGCTCGTTCAAAAAACTTCAGGTAATTCGCATAAAAAACGATACCACCTGCGTCAGTGTCTTCATAGTAGACCCTGACCGACCATACAAATTCTGTTTTCATAGTATAAACTTTACCAGCTATCAGGTGCGTATATTTACTCTTTGTCACTCAAAGCCAGCAGGATAAAGCGCGCGCGGCGTTCGAGAAAAGCTTGCTGCCATCATAGTTGGCAGCAAGCAGAGCAAGTCAGCTTCTCAAGAACTGTTTGAAGATCACGCCGTCGTGCGCTTGATGACCAGTGGCCCATAACCCTGGCAAGCAGGCATCATCTCTATGTGATTGATATTCACATGCGCAGGCAAAGTTGCTATCCAGTAGGCTGTTTCAGCGATATCAACAGCGGTCAGTGGTACTGTGCCTTCATACACCTTGGCCGCAGCATCGTCGTTGCCACGGAAGCGTACATTGGAAAATTCAGTGCCGCCACAGAGGCCAGGCGCAATATTAGTGGCACGCACTCCTGTACCAACCAGGTCAGCACGCAAATTGCGGGTGAACTGGTCTACAAAGGCTTTGGTGGCACCATACACATTACCGCCCGGGTAAGGAGTTTCACCAGCCACTGAGCCTATATTGATGACCGTACCAGTACCACGTGCCACCATGTCTGGCAAGACTGCTCTGGTGACTGTCACCAGACCTTTGGTATTGGTATCTATCATGGTATCCCATTCATCCTGGGAAGCCAGATGGGCAGGCTCAGTCCCCAAGGCAAGACCGGCATTATTGACCAGCACATCAATATTTTTCCATTCAGCGCTCAAACCTGCCAAAGCCTGCTTGATGGAATCTTTGCTGGTCACATCCAGTGTGACTGGTAACAAGGCTGAACCGAGTTCAGCTTTCAAGGCGTCCAGTCTGTCAGTGCGACGGGCGGCGGCGATGACTTTATGCCCTTCGCGGACAAACTTACGCGCCATTTCCTCACCAAAACCTGAACTTGCGCCTGTGATTAATACGATCATGCTGAATTCCTTAAGTTTTTGTAGGTAATTTGTCTAGCTGACTTATCAGCCTCAATACATACTATTTTAAGTGCTTTTGTCATCCAATACTCATCCAATACTTGAGCGCCTAAAATTTCGAGATACATACTTGTGTGAAAATTAATTTTTCCAATAGCAACTCTGACACTTGCCCATTCAAACACCATCACGTAAAATCTAGTCACCATTTCATTTCACGTGACTGGCGAAACGGCCAACTCTGCTCTCTTTTGTAATTCCGACGAGCAAGAATTCTGGCCAAAGATGGAGATCCATCGGGAAGCGTGAGATTTCGGAGTCAATCTGACTCCAGCCGTGCGCCTGGGTAGCCTGATGGTAAAAGCAATGAGGCTGCCCCATATCCGTTTCAGACACCTCATTAACAACAATCATTGTTTATTTACAGGAATAATCAGGAACCGCCATGTTTGCAAAAAATCATACCCTCGCCAACGTAGATCCAGAACTGTTTGCTACGATACAAAAAGAAAACGTCCGTCAACAAGAGCATATCGAGTTGATCGCCTCTGAAAACTATTGCTCCCCAGCCGTCATGGAAGCCCAGGGCTCCCAGTTGACCAACAAATATGCTGAAGGCTATCCAGGCAAACGCTATTACGGCGGTTGCGAACATGTGGATGTAGTCGAGCAACTGGCTATTGACCGCCTCAAGCAATTGTTCAACGCCAATTTTGCCAATGTACAACCTAACTCTGGCTCACAGGCCAACCAGGGCGTATTCTTTGCCTTGCTGAACCCAGGCGATACCATCATGGGCATGAGCCTGGCTGAAGGCGGTCACTTGACCCACGGCATGCCTTTGAATATGTCCGGCAAATGGTTCAATGTCGTGTCTTATGGCCTCAATGAGCAAGAAGATATTGACTACGATGCCATGGAAAAACTGGCACGCGAAGCCAAACCAAAACTGATCATCGCCGGTGCTTCCGCATTTGCGCTACGCATAGACTTTGAGCGCTTCTCCAAAATCGCCAAAGAAATCGGCGCTTACTTCATGGTCGACATGGCGCATTATGCTGGCCTGATCGCTGCGGGTGCGTATCCTAATCCTGTGCCTTTCGCTGATGTAGTCACATCCACGACTCATAAGAGCCTGCGCGGCCCACGTGGCGGTATCATTTTGACGAATGACGAAGCGATTGCCAAGAAGATCAATTCTGCGATCTTCCCTGGTTTGCAAGGTGGCCCGTTAATGCACGTTATCGCTGGTAAAGCAGTTGCATTCAAAGAAGCGCTGACGCCAGAGTTCAAGGCATATCAGGAACAAGTCGTCAAGAATGCTGCTGCACTGGCAAACACTTTGACTGAACGTGGCCTGCGTATCGTTTCTGGCCGTACTGAATCTCATGTGATGCTGGTTGACCTGCGTCCTAAAGGTCTGACGGGCAAAGAAGCGGAAGCCATCCTGGGTTCTGCTCACATGACTTGCAACAAGAACGGCATTCCTAATGATCCGCAAAAGCCTATGGTCACTTCTGGTATCCGTTTGGGTAGCCCAGCTTTCACTACCCGTGGTTTCAAGGAAGAACAAGCCGTTAAAGTAGGTAATTTAATTGCGGATGTACTCGATAATCCACATGATGCAGCGACGATAGAACGTGTGAAGGCTGAGGTCAAACAATTGACTGATGCATTCCCGGTGTATCAAGCTTAATTCATCAAGTTTAATATCAAGCTTAATTCATCAGGCTTAAAATCAGGCTGAACCAAGCAAACTGAAATAAGCAGGCTCTGGAAGCACAATAAAAAGCCACTCAGACGAGTGGCTTTTTTATAAAAGCAATAGAATAAGCAAGCACTAAGCCTATAAGTAAGTAAGCCAGTAAATTAACGGATCTCTATACGCCATGAAATGCCCATTTTGCCACCACGATGACACCCAGGTCATCGACACCCGCGTTTCAGAAGAAGGTAATGTCATCCGCCGTCGTCGCCGTTGCGCCGACTGTGACAAGCGCTTTACCACCTATGAGCGTATAGAACTGGTGATGCCCGTCATCGTCAAGAAAAACGGCAGCCGCACAGAATACGAAACCGCCAAACTGCGCGCCAGCCTGATGCTGGCCCTGCGCAAGCGCCCGGTATCAGCCGAAGCTGTCGAAACAGCCATACAAAGAATAGAAGAAAAATTATTATCCAGCGGAGAGCGCGAAGTCATGTCCGGTCACCTGGGTGAACTGGTCATGCGCGAATTGAAACGCCTCGACAAAATCGCCTACATCCGCTTCGCTTCTGTGTACAAAAGCTTCGAAGATGTATCGGAATTCGCCGAGGCGATACAAGAGGTCAGGAAGAGCTGACCTGCAAATAGTTATATCTATTTATACCGGAATGTATCTACAGTAAACCCATGCAGAATGTCATTTTCAATTATTGAAATACGATTAAGGGGAAATCGATTATCGAAGGACTTTTCTGGACACTTCAATAAATTCAGGTCGGCGAGCTGCAGCGCTGAGTGATACCTCAATTACAAATTGACTCTTTACAGCAAAGTCGCCAATCAAACCCGGCGCAAATTTCATTTTTAAAAATTGCTCCTTCACAATTCGTGTGGCTTCTTCTGATAATTTGCTCTCCTCAATTTCGATGTCGTCAATATCACCATTTTCGTTGACTAGCAGACGTAGTTGCAGGGGTTTTTCTGGAACCTCATCCATGGTCAAAGTAAGATTAACGCTAGGTTCCACGTTATCCTGCACAATTGGAGGGGTGGTCAACTCTTCAATATGATGATAATAGGTTCGCAAATTCGCATTTTGTACCAAAATCGGAACACTATTGCGCTGAACTTGCACCTTTCTAAATCTATCCAGTTGATTTTTGTATTGCAGATTTGCATCAGAAGGAGTCTTATTGGCGACTTGCGGTGTATCTGATTGCGAAGTGTCAGAACTTATGATGCTAACTTCCAAGGGCTTGGCAACATCCAAGTTTGCCATCACCCTATCAGCACCACCATTCTGAGGGTTTTTACCCATGATGAGAAAAACCAATAAGCCATGCATTACCAATGAAAGTCCGAATGCGATGGCGGGGCGCAAAACCTCGTTTCTTTTAAAAATATAACGCATGGATTTGAATTGCGATACCACTTACTTACCTCTCATTGACTCCTTCATTCTAAAGGTTAGTTCCAAGGCACATAAATACGCATTGATCACTGTCTTATTTATTCCAGCACGTTGAAGCACCACCAGATCCAGTTGCTCCACGGACGCCAGCACTAGTCAAGGTCAAGGTGCTGCAAGTCGTATCGTTGACTTGTCCATTTACAGGCACAGCTTGCAAAGTAAAGGCCGTTGATGTGGGATTGGCAGTAAAGGATAAATTATAGTTTGTCTTTGCTGATGATCTTGGCGTTGTATTGAAAGGGAGCTGCGCTGTAGTCAACGCCGTGCCTGCTGGCAAGACTGCATAACTGTTTGTGAGTGAGTAATTTCGCTCCATCCATTGCTGCAACTCAAGCAAGTCACCTTTAGCGGCGTTTCTATTGCCGGCCATAACATATTCTCTATAGTTAGGAAGTGCGACAGCAGTAATAAGGCCAATAATAACTACAACGATTAACAATTCTATCAGGGTAAAACCACTCGATTTTTTGTACATGATCTATTCCAAAATTAAATGCCCCCGAAGCATCCGGGGGCTTGCATAAAGGCTTAGCGAATTTGCCGCCAAGAAAACCTTACACCTGTTACAGCAGATTTGTTTAATTCAACCCCTGCGAGTCCGCCAGTGTAACCAACCCTTGCGCCACCAACTTTTACAATGGTTTTCTTGCCGCTTGACACCACAGAACTGAAGTATGGTATCCCCATTCCCAAGCCTCCCCAACTGCTGATCGTGACGGGAGTACCTGAAGTATTATCTACTACAGCAGCGCCACTGTATGCATTAAAGATATTCACATATCCAGTGCCTGGCAAGCAAGCGGTTGCAGGTGTAAACGAGCTGACCAGTACAATACCCGTATCTGCAGGCATAATCGAGTTCACGATACTGCGCTCGCCGTTCGTATTTGGCATATCAAAATACCAGCCTTTCTTGCTCGCGAAGTTGACAGCATTAGACGAGGTAGTTCTGAAAAAATCTCCGGTATTGACATCTGCCGCAGTTGTGGAAGTGACCGTTTGTGCCACCAAGTCAGCTTTTGTAATTGGTGTTGCTGAGAAAGTATCGGCGAATCCAAATACTGTCTGCTGAACAGTTGTATTGTAATCTGCCCTTTCCATATATTTTCCTGTGCCAAAAACAACTGCCCATGCGCCAGGTACCAAAGCATGCGGTGCCACTGCAGGTGCAGCCGTGATAGGTTGCGTAGCACTACCTGCAAATACCTTGGAAGTTTTCCATGTGTTGTCGCTGGTATCCCACCGCACACGCCACATATTCCCCTTCAAATCCCCTGCCCAGATAGTGTCTACCCAACCACCGCCTTGTGTAGCGACTGGCAGTGGTGTTGCCAGGCCATTGTCACCCAAAGATCCTTCAACCACTATTTTGTTAATTACCGAACCGTCATTAGGGTCAAGCATGTACAAGACTGCTTTTCCGCTAGTGCTACCAAAGCCATTGCCAACGATAACCGCCCACCTGCCATTTGCCGTTCCATCAGGGATCTTGGTAATTTGCAAGACCTGTCCAGAGATAGGACTTTGTGCAGGCTGATTATAGCTATAGCCCATATCCGTCGGCGCAGCACTATCAGAGAATTCCCATTTGGAAATCGAAGATGCATATGTCTCAGTAAATTTAGTAGGATCAGTAACATCAAGTGCAAAGTAACCTTTGCCACCAGCGCCATAACTACCAACCAATAATGTCGCCCAACCGCCACTCAACTTTACATCACCGATCATCGGTGTCGAATCCACATAAAACTCGTGTGTATAAGTAAGCGTTGTCAAAGCTGAAATTTTTGGCGCTGAAGTAGCTGGATCGATCTCCAAAAACTTACCTGGAACATAGGCAAACAGTTCCTTACCTTTACCTGCCGTCGAAGCATCAAAAGCATGCAACATGCCATCATTTGCCCCTACATAAATAACTGGTTTCCTGTTTACGTTAGCAGCAATAAATGCAGAATACCCGGTGAATGCATCGCCCGCATAAAGTGCATTTGGTGCACCTACATATACCGGGCCTGACCCAACAATGTCACCCAATTTGGTTTTAAGACGGGTCCTGAATATGCCCCCGACCTTGTTAGACTCTTTGGATGAATCACCTCGTATGTAATTAACTCTGTCAACACCCAATAATGTTGGGGTATCAGTGAGCCCTGTCGTTGTATTGATGTCCATTGCTGCTTTGTCTGTTCCTGACAAATTAGCATATTTAAAAGCAACACCAGCACCGCCGGAACGACTAATAATTTGACGGGCTGTATCAGTTTGGTAGGTGGAATATGCCGTAGCCGCCGTTGGATCCAGCCAAGCCGCAGCATCCCATGTTGGGGTAGCATCACAAGTGGCAATAGGAACATTAAATCCACATGCTTTTACTGCGCCACGACCGCCATTAATCAAAGAATAGCTTGCATAATAAATTTCTTTGGCTGTCGCGATCGATACACCGGATGTTGCCGGTGCAGCACCATCTCCCAAACTACCTGCTGCAACAATTTGCTGAAACACATTGCTCAAACCAGTCTTTAATCCAACAGGATCATTGCCTGCATACCAATTATCTGGCGTACCGTTACCATCCTTATCCCAAGATTTTATCAAGCTGCCTGTCGCTTGCAGGTTGGGATCAGTGTAAGGCGCTTGTGTCAGAGTTGGATCAAAACCGCCATATTTGGCAGCAGTAAACATAGGTGTTACCGTTGCCCCTGTCTGCACTGGATTTTGACCGTTAAAAGGTTCCATGACGTCAACAAAGAAGCTCGTGACCGTCTGTTTTTTGCCCGAAATACGCTGCGCAGCCTTGTCTGGGCGAATATCGTTAACGTGGGCCCAATAAGCCATACCACCCAGATACCAGCCAGCAGATCGACCAGGTGAGGAAGAAGCAGTAATGCCGCCATTAGCCTCAAGTGTTGCCACTGAATTAGCCCAAGTCGCAAAATTAACTGCCGTGCCAGGAGATGGCGGACTCTCTGCTGGTACTACACCTCCACAGTTAGCACTACCGCCAGGCACCCTGGTGTCACACCAATTATTAACGTCACCAATAGTAACAATGAAATTCTGCTGGCAAGAACTGGTTACAGGATCATTGGCGGCAACCGTTGCATCAAAATTAATTACTGGAAATCCATCTGCCATTGCGGCAGTTGGGGCCGCGATGGCTTGCGGTGTCGGGCTTATCTTTCTTAAATAGCGCAGTGACTCATAATACAATTCAGCCATAGGGTCATAGCCTTTATATCCGCTGGCATAGCCAAACTGATTCAGGTAATTGATAACGCCACTATTAGTGGCACCCGTTGTGGCAGCCTGATCAACACTATCAGGATTACTAGTGAACACACCTGTAGTGGCACTCCATTCCAATTTTGGATTGGCAGTTGAGATGGCAATCGGATCAGCAACTGTTGGACCTACCGACTTCATCCGCGCACGAAGCACAGCTCCTTGTCTTGATTGCGCAGGATCATTTAAATATCCAAATGCGGAAAAACGCATATTTTGGTTATATTGCTGCATCAAACCTTCAGGTTTATAAGTCCCGCCGGTTTTGGTGTAGTCTGCGCAGTTTGTCTCGAGCCCGGCAACCTTGTCACACACCTTTACGCGAACATGATAACAAGTCCAGGCAGGATTGTTGTTGTTGTTAGCTGCCTTATAGTCAGTTACCAATTGCGAACAGGTATCAGTAGCCATTTGCGCAGTTGACAAATTAGTTACCGTCACGTTTGCGCCTGCCTGCACCAGCATTTTATCCCCCATGTTTGCGCTACGATAGGTCTGCTGTGTTGCTATGTTCGCATCAGTCGTAGTTGCCGACCGGTTCGGGAAATAGCTTGAGGTGTTACTTTGGGTATCGTTGTAAGCCCGCTGCAATACTGTTGTTCCTGGTATATCAATAATTCGGTTACCACCTGTCAGAATTTGCCGAAACTGATCCAGATTGGCCATCGATACCCAATTCAGCAAATTGCCTTTAAAGGTACCATTTGTGCAAGCGCTAGGCGAAAAGTAAAAGGTAACCGCACTGTACGAATAGCATTTTAATGGATCAAAATAGCCATAGTAGGTCGTAGCAGACGAGTATGTTGGTGAAGATGATGCAGCATTGGCTGCCGCATAACTTGCCGCATCCCCCGTAGGAAATTCCACAGACAGTGCCAACACAACATTGGATAATGCCCGATCAATATTTTCCAAAGGCATTTTGGACGGCGTTATACCTGCAGCATTTGATGCCGCTGTCAAAGCTCCGATAAAACAGCCGAGCACTACTTTTTTAAGAAGCGCGCTAGGCGAAGAATGGGTATTCATCATTTCTCCAGACAATATTTAAGTCAATGAGGAGCAACTACGCTCTGCAATATCACAACAGTATTGGGGTTTTGTCCAACTGCACGCACGGTAATTCGAATAGCTACACGTGCAGAACCAGTCGTCCCGGCAAAATCAGGAATGAGTCCACCAGGCGGGAAAATTTCCATGATATATCTTGGCTGCGCGGCGACATTTGGTATCGCTGTCGCGCCAGTATATTTGCCGTAAGGAGTGGTTGGGTTAGTGCCCGTTGACCCAGTTTGCGGAGCCCAGTTTGCAGCAGTGTCATCCCAAACTGGTACGGCAGCTGTTGCATTATCCAAAGGCAAGCATTGTCCATCAACACAATCAGGAGTCCAGGTCTGGCGCATGGTAGTTGTCCACACCCAAAAGCCATCTCTGAGGTTAGTGTCATCAGGTCGTGCAGAAACAGGGCGACAAGTTACACTACCAGCAGCCCCGCCACCTGGACAAAAAGTCGCATTATCAGCCAATAAACTTGCAAGATCACGTTCGGCATCACGCAGAGCAAGTTCAGCTGCTTGCAAAGCGATATTACGATCACGCAAATTATTTGACATGCGTTCTTGCAAAGTACTGCTTTGCATAGCCGACAGACTCAATAAAGACAATCCCAATAGCAATACCACGGTCAGCACAAGAGAGATACCGCGCTGACGTTGAATAACGATTTGATTTGGTCGAGAACGTGATTTCAGGCTTAATGAGCTCATGGCAGCACATCCGGAGAGGTAAGTATATTATTGCGCAACGCAAAGGTTGTACGTGCCACTTGACGGTAAAGTAAGTCAGGTAAAGGTGTATTCACCCCCTTACAGTTAACATAATTTGTCACACCAGGCGATACATTCTTAGCAGTAGAGACTGTTTGCAGGCATACTCGCACTGATAAAACTCGAGACCAATCGGTTACGTTGTCTGCTGTCACATATTGCGCTACAGCACTGTCCCCTGGAACAGTAGTACTGACAACTAAAGGTGCAATACCGTAAAGGATATACATATCCTCCACGCCTTCTGCGATCGGCTTAGGTTTGGTCGGATCGCCGTTACCAATACACATTAAGCGCTTGCTTGTCACATCAACATAAAATTGATTGATAGCCAAAGGTCCTTTCGGGCTCGCTGTTGCAGAATTAACATCATTGCCACCACAATCAGCTCCACGCCCTGTATTGGCATCGTAAACGGACATAGTATCAATAGCCGCGGACGCTGCCTGAACCATTCCTGCAGCGGTACCTTCGCCACTATCAAGTACCTGATACGCTACCGTCAAAGCACTTGGCCCGCTCGTTGTACAAGTCCAGTTGGCAATTTTCAATGGATCAGCACTCGCAGTAAAAAGCCCCTTGCATCCCATAATCCCATGTACCCTATTTGCTCCACTACTATACTCAGGCGCATTTCCAAAATACATTGTCAACAAATCTGAATTGGTCCTGGCTGGATCGCTTTTCGACAACCAGGATTTATTAGCCGGCTGCAACAAATTTTGTCGCGTCCCAGGATTATTCACAGAATCAACGAATCCAGCTAAGCGAATGTGATAACCGAGCACTTCCATTGCGGCTCTCATGGTTTCTTGTTGGCGTGAGTCACTATCTTGATATTTGAATGATCGTGTGTTTGCGATATACAGGCTTGTTACTGCAGCCGTCATAACAAGTCCGATAGTCAATGCAATCATCAGCTCCAAAATACTGAAGCCAAATTCCCGGTGTACGGCAGAACGAGTCATTTGTTATCCTTTAATTTATGGAATAAACGGCGTGTTCAAACAACGCACACCAACAACCGCTGGAGCAGGACACAATGGGTCTGTTGCACTTGAATCAACCAAAGTCTTTTCTTTCCACATAACAACTATATTGAAGGCTGTCGCATTATTTGCCGTTGGCACCAAAGCACCAGCACCATCTGGCAAGCTCTTGGCAACATCATTGACCCATTCAGACAAATCACGTGTCGCCATGTCCGTTGAATTACATTCTGAGCCACTTCCACAACCAGGGGCGGTCGGTATATTACCTACAGCTGCTGTGTAACCATAATTTCTGGTGTAATTACCCGCTTTTACGGCAGTCATGTTTGCGCGCATTCTGTCAGACAACTCCAACGAGAGCAGCGTTGCTCGTGACCGTACAGAAGATTCTTTATTAAATTTTAAGGCAGTTATTTGCATGGAAGCCACGCCCAATGCACCTATGGCAAAAATGACCATAGTCACTAATATCTCAACCATAGCAATACCCAATTGCTGCTTTAGCTTTGGATTAGCAATCAATTTTGTTTTAGATAACATCTTGATCCTTTAATTTCCGCAATAAGTATCAGCAGCCAATTCCGTCGGCGTATCAACCCGGGGACGTCCCTGTGAATTTACACACACAGTTCGACAGTATGATTGATCAGTACCCGCCGCAGGGCACATGGTAATTTTCCCACCAACGAATGTAGGTAGCGATCGCCCCATTCCAGAAAAAGTAATACCTTGTGTAACACCACCAGAGCCCACAGCAGTAGTATTACCGCTTAATATCGGATAAGCACGGATCACCGTTTCACCGGCATTTACAACCCCGTTATAATCAGGATCGGCAAAGACTATCCATCCAACAGCCCAATTATTGCCTCCTGCCACACAAGTAGCACCATCTGCACTTTTGCATATTGTGACGCCACTATTCCTTTTGACCGCTTCAGAACGAGCTAAATTAATAGCCCCGACAATGTCACTTGGTTGCGCGTTCATGCGAGCACCAGTAATAAATCCTCTGACACCTGGCACGGCAATTGCCATTATGGTGGCGAATATCGCAATAGCAACCAACAACTCCACAAGAGTAAATCCCCGCTCTTTGTGATTGAATTGATTGATATCTGACTTGCTCATTAGAGCCTTCATAATAACTTTCTGTTGAAATATTGCGTGACGACAAGTCTTAAAAGTTAGTTGATATTATTTGATATTAAACTCTTGATAACAAATAAATATTGATTTTAACTAACGCAACCGTATGTGAAATAAGATTCACTATAGCAACTTGCTCAAGCGATTAATAGCATAATAGCGTGCTTAGGAACAACAAACATTCTTAAAGGGACGGATGGCGGCATTTATCAGACAATCGGTATATCAATATTACGCATAAGCTCTGGATCAACATAGCAATCCCCGACTGGCAATCACTGTTCTGGTCTACCTCTTGTCTTGAACTCCCCAGCACTTAACCAGCAGTACTGGTAATGCTGGCAGCCAGTTGTGCAGATTGCAAGAGAGTTAGCCTAAACATCGTCGCTCCAGCGCAGGCTGGAGCCTAGCGTCGTTGGTTGATGAGCCGTGGCAACAGTAGTGATTCAGTGACGGAGAAGCGGTGTGGCCTGCAAACAGATAAAAAACCAAAGCCCCAGAGTAAAAGCAGAGATTTCTCTCTATTCTTGCCTTTCTCAGTGGAACCCTGTGGTGCGGCAGGAAATTCGAACGGCATGCTGTTCGCCTGCGTAACGAAGGCTGCTTGCAAGCAGCCTTTCCTTCCTCCGTGCCTCTGTGTTGAGAGGTCTTGACCTTGTTTTTGTTTGCTGCGGTCCGGAACATTTTCCGTTCGCGCAAAAGCAAAACCCCCACTCAAGTTCATGAGTGGGGGTATGCGGAATAAAAGCCTGACGATAACCTACTTTCACACTGGTTGCAGCACTATCATTGGCGCGTAATCGTTTCACGGTCCTGTTCGGGA
>NZ_JBMPOZ010000020.1:0-132669 GCF_049340385.1 Undibacterium sp. Ji83W
AACCACACGTTGAAGCAAAAGGCACGACGGCATTTTGAAACAAGCGTGTGGTGGCGGGGTAAATTTTATCGCGGTGTGTTGCGAGTATGTGGTTCGACTACTTGACTATCGGGGGCTAATGGGTGACCCCGCGCCTTGCGCGCCTTGTGTCCCTCGCCTCCCTCAATCAAGGCTATTGAATATCCTTTCGACCTCAGCCCGATTGCCATCAAGCAGTGGAGTGTGGTCATAGAAAAATCGGAAGTTAAATTCTCCATTTTCATGCATGACCAATAAAAACCAGTTCATTCGTTGCTGCCTTTAATTGCATTTTCATGCAATGCCAAAATCGCATCGTAGGTTTCAGGTGAAGCACCTATACTTCTGTTAGCAGTTTGCACCATTTCGTTACCGATCCAGCACCTGGCTGTTGCTTTATTTCTCGACGAAGTACCTGGTTGAACAAGCAGTTCCTGATAATAGGCAAGCTTTCGCCAGTCTTTCGGGGCTGTATATGCCAGCTCTTGTACAACTAAATCGGACAATTCCGCACTTTGCAATGAATTCATATTTCCGGTATTGAATTTAAAAATGTTTTAATGTTAGACCTGATCCCTCGCCGCTGAGACCCGCTCCCTTGCCCCGCGCCCGCAACGTTTAGCGTGTCTTTAATGAATTTTTCAACGGAATTTCCCAATAAGATGGAGCATCACCAGGCGCGTCCATACATTGCCGTATGACGCCGTCGGCCATACGTACAGTACTGCCTATAGAGTGAACCTTGCCGTCAAAGTGACAGCTTTCATCTGGAGGTCTTTCATTACTTAATCTCTCTTGGCTTGCTTTTGCAGGTGACGCAGACATTAAGAACACTGCTTCTGTGATTATCATCAACACCATCAAGCCAAAAAGCACATGCAATTTGAAATTAGTCTTTTTGAGTAGTTCGCTGTTTGCCTGGCAATTTTTGCAGGGGATTTCTTTGATCTGAACTGGTGCTTCTATTTGTGCTGTATCTGCCTGCAAATCATCATCAATACATTCTGCATACTTCTTGTCGATGTACTCGCAAGCTTCATTAAATTTGCTGCGTGGAGAATTATCCATTTTGTCAGTATCAAATTTATTTAGCAATTCGCGGTAAATATCGAGCGCAGTCAAATCTGACACGGCCGACAATTCATTTACTTTTTTTGTGATGTCGTCGCGCTGCACTTTGGTCAGAAGTTTTTCTCCATCATTGTTCAGGTTCAAATTTATGACAATGCTGAGCGATGGCCCAACATTTGAATCACCCATCACAATCTGGCCTACATCACCGCTTATTTCATTTGTTTGCGCCATTACCAACCTGCGTTTCCTGCCTTCATCAAACTACATGCTTGATATTGAAAATCATTTTTTCAGACCGACAGCAAACTGCTGATAGAAATCGATTCTGAATACGTATTGAAGCCATTCCTTATTTTTACCCAAGATAAAGGGCTGCGATGGGATTGTTAGTCCGCGTAGATGCGCATAGCCCATCGCATTCCCACCCAAAATATGAAAATGCAAATTTGCGTGCAAACTGGTGCAAAATTTTGTGCCGCTTTTCAAGTTGCAGAAGCAGCCTCGGTAACCATGCCCGCTTTTTGCTATTTTTATTTATTTCTTATAATAAAGTCAATGTAAATGCACAAAAAAAGGCCCTTGATTATTAATCAAGGGCCTTTTCGTATTCATTGGCGGAAGCTGTGAGATTCGAACTCACGAAGGCTATAACACCTCGCCAGTTTTCAAGACTGGTGCATTCAACCGCTCTGCCAAGCTTCCGAGCCGCATAGTATAACCTGAGTGGCGGGCTTGGGCAAGGATCAAATTTCGAAATGGAAATTTTTATCCAGCAAAGTGAGCAATTGCTGGGGGCTGACGGGTCTGGAGTAGAGGTAGCCCTGCACTTCGTCGCAACCGGCGTTGATGAGGAAGGCCAGTTGCTCGCGGGTTTCTACGCCTTCGGCGATGACTTTGTGCTTGAGTTGCTTGGCCATCATGATGATGGCGCTGGCGATGGCGCAGTCGTTCTGGTCTGTGGGGATGTTGAGGATGAAGGAGCGGTCTATCTTAAGCGTGTCTATCGGGAAACGTTTGAGGTATGAGAGGCTGGAATAGCCGGTTCCAAAATCGTCAAGGGCCAGCACGACGTCCTGGGCGGTGATTTGCTCCATGATGGCGATTACGCTTTCTGTGCTGTGCATGAGCATGCTTTCGGTGATTTCCAGCTCCAGCCATAGTGGGGAAATCTGATAGCGATGCAAGGCCCCTTTAACGCGCAGTGGCAGGCTGTTGGTGAATTCTCTCGCTGTGACATTGACTGCGATGCGAAACGGCGCTATGCCGCTGTCTTGCCATTCTTTGGCCTGAGCGCAGGCGGTTTCCAGCACCCAGGCGTCGATTTGCAATATCAGGCCGGTTTCTTCGGCGATAGGGATGAATTCTGTCGGTGAGATCAGGCCTTTTTCTGGGTGCTGCCAGCGCAGCAAGGCTTCTGCACCGATGATTTTGCCGCTTTGTATATCGACCTTGGGTTGGTACTGTAAATAGAATTCCTGGTTTTCCAGGGCCTTGCGCATGCTGGATTCGAGGTACAGCCTGCCAGCAATGCTCTGGTTCATGCTGTCGCTGTAAAAAACAAAGCTGCCGGACACATTACCTGCGCTGCGTTTGGCCTTGTACATGGCAATATCGGCTTTTTGCAGCAAGGCATTGGCGTCATTGCCATCTTGCGGGAAAACGCTGATACCTATGCTGGCACCGACGCGCAATTCGTGGCCAGAGACGACGAAGGCATCATTTAGCGCCTGCAATAGTTTTTGCACCACCAGGCTGGCATGAAAATGCTGGTTGATGTCGAGTACAGCGATAGCGAATTCATCACTACCCAGGCGGGCAACGATGTCGTTTTCGCGCAGGGTCAGCAAGAAGCGGGCTGCCACCTGGCGCAGTAGTTCATTGCCTACGTCGTGCCCCAAGGTGTCATTGATGAGCTTGAAGCGGTTCAGGTCAAGAAAGATGATGGCGGCGCTGGTGTTATTTCTTTGCGAGTGCAAGAGTGCATTATCGACGAGTTGACGGAACAGGCTGCGGTTAGGCAGATTGGTCAGGCCATCGTAATAAGCAAGGTGATTGATTTTTTGTTCTGCTTCCTTACGGTCAGTAATGTCACTGAGGTAGCCGATGATGCCTATGGGCAGGCCATGGGCATCGCACAAGGGTGACAGACTGAGGCTGGCCCAGAATACGTCGCCGGATTTTTTTTTGCGGCGCACTTCCATCTCGCGGCCACCATGCTCCAGAAAACTGTCATACAGATGAACGCCGGACTCATCTTCATCGTCATACAGGAACAGGATATTGGTCCCGATGACTTCTTGTGCGGCATAGCCAAAGAGTTTTTCTGCACCACGGTTCCAGCTAAGGATAAAACCTGCCAGGTCCATGGTGACAACGGATTCATGTATCTGGTCAATGATCTGGGTCTGTTGCCATTGCGCCTGGGCAGATACCTGTAACTCCTGATCAAGTTTTGCACGCTTGGAAAACAGTTTGGCGGTGAGGCTGGCGAGGGTATTTAATTTAGCCAGATCGGCTTCATTGATCTGGCCTTTTTTGCCGGACAAGATGTAATAAGTTTCTGGTGAAGCCATGCACAGCACATCAGTTTGCGTCTTTTGTTCATCCAGCTTGCCGCGTTTGAATGCCGCATTGGCATCATGAAAAACCTCTTTGACGATGCGATTTAAAGCAGCATCCAGCTCATCACCTTGCAGGCATAGCACTGCTTCACCAAGACTGGCGCCGACTTCAAGTTCATCTATCGCAGGCAAAGAAGTCATCTACATGTCCTGGCAAACCTGATTCACCCATGCATAGGCAGTGATCATGCAGTCGTAATAGTCATCAGCAGTCAGGCCAAGCTCTTCTATCAAACCTGGATCGAAGTCCTTGAGAGGCCGGTCTGCCCTTTCCACCAAATCCAGGCTTTTACCCAATGCGCCGGACTTGTGCAGCAAGGCATCCAGCACTTCTGTATGCAGGTTGAGGGGTTGCATAACTTCAGCCAGAGGATTGCCGAACAGTTTGTCGAGTAATGAAAACATGCCGACCATGAAGGCGCAGTCAAGCTCATCCTTGTTACCACCACGCTTGAGGTAAATTGCCTCCATCAGACTGGCACGAAAAGCAGCGCGTGGCATCAGTGGATTCAAGCCACCATGATGATCTTGCTGGCGCGCATACAGCAATAATTGCAACCATCTCTGCAACTGCCTGCGGCCCAGCAAATTGATGGCCTGGCCAAAACTGGACACACGCACGGTTTGCGCAAAGGCGGCAGAACTGACGAGCTTGAACAGCATGAAGGACAGGGTCGCATCTTGTTTGAATAACTCTTCCAGCTCACGCGATTCGGCATCACGTGCGACCAGGCCCAGCAGCTTTAATAGCCGCGTTCTGGCCGTCGCATCTGCGGCTTTGTTGCTGATGGGTGGATGAAATGCATAATCGCCTGAGAACCATTTAAAACCGGCTTCATTGGCCTGCTCTTGCAAGGCTGCATGTGGCAGGTGTTGCGCCAGATGGTTGCCACCATGCAGGCGCATCAGCAAGGGTTTGACATGTGCGGGGATGTCCTTGCTGCAGTCAACGCTGATTTTTTTCGCACCTTCCCATATTGCATGGTCGTGCGTTTGCAAGTCATCAACAACAATGCGGGCACCATGCGAACTGAAATATTTGAGCCTGGTTTGTACTTCTTTATCTTCTGCAGCTTTTACTGGCACACATAAAAGTATGCGTGCCAATGGCAGGCGTGTATCGATGTCTGCCGGGACCAGGAGAGGGTCTGTGATTTTAACCAGAACAGAAATACCAGAAAGCCTGGAAAAGATTTCTTTTTCATGCAGAAACTGTAGCAAAGCAATGGCATCACTGACCGGCAAAGCGCCAAAGTCAGCTTGCAAGGCAAGCAATTGCTGCTTGCTATTCATCACGGGCAAAAAAGTGCCGATTCCACGAGCAAGAGTCATAAAGAAAGACTTCAAATGTTACAAAAATTGGTAGAGATATTAGTTTGGGACTTAACCAATTGCAACACAATTTAAAGCGACAGGTGAGGTATTTTGATACTTGGTGAGCCTAATCTGACACAATTGCCAGAAAACAAGCGCAAAATCGCCGAATTGTTGATTTTGCAGCAGCTGTTGTAAATACTGCTACGCAGCTATCAGGATAGGAGATATTTTAGATTTCACCAATAAAGCATGTGGTAAAAATGCCATGCTTTATTGCGTGAACTATGCGGTTGAATTAGTCGCTGCCCAGAAAAATCTGTTGCAGGTCATTCAAAAATTGTTTGCCCAGCGGCGTGGGGCAAATGATTTCGTGGTCGCGGTAGAGCAAGCCCTTATTCTCAGCGATCAATAATTCTTTTTCTATGGAGTTGAGCAACATGCCTGTGCGCTCCTGGAACAGGTTGACCTTGAAGCCCTGCTGCAAGCGCAGTGCATTCAGCATGAATTCAAAACCCATTTCATCTGTGGGAATTTCCAGCGATTCCTGCACGCAATTGCCATTCGCCATGGCATCCATATAGGCCTTGGGTTGCTTGTAACGCGCCTGACGTATTACACGGTGCGGGAAGGATATTTTTGAATGTGCACCGGCACCTATGCCGAGGTAATCACCAAAGTTCCAGTAATTGAGATTGTGCTTTGATGCCCTGCCAGCTTGCGCATAAGCAGAAACTTCATAATTGCCATAGCCTGCTGCAGCCATGCGCCCGTGAATGAGGTCTTGCATTTCTGCGCTGAGATCGTCATCGGGTATGGCTGGCGGGAACTTGGCGAAATAGGTATTGGGTTCAAGCGTCAGGTGGTATAGCGACAGATGTGGTGGCGCAAAAGAAATGGCAGTTTCCACATCCTCCCTGACTTCATCCATGGTTTGGCCTGGCAGCGCAAACATCAGGTCCAGATTGAAGTTGTCAAAATTCACCTGAGCGATTTCTATGGCGCGGCGTGCCTCATCACCATCATGGATACGACCCAAAGCTGCCAGGTGCTTGGAGTTGAAACTTTGTATACCTATCGATAAGCGGTTGATACCGCTTTGGCGGTAAGAGCGAAATTTTTCTGCTTCAAAGGTGCCGGGATTGGCTTCCATGGTGATTTCTGCATTGCCGTCCAGTGGCAACAGCGTGCGCACGTCAGAAAGCAATCTGTCCAGGCCTGCTGCCGACATCAGGCTGGGTGTACCGCCACCGATAAAGATGGTGTAGATCTTGCGGCCCCAGATCAGTGGCAAAGCAGCCTCAAGATCAGCGCGCATGGCATCCAGGTAGGCTGCTTCATCAAAGCTGCCTTTGACCTCATGCGAATTGAAATCGCAGTAAGGGCATTTGCGCACACACCAGGGGAAATGGATGTATAGCGATAGCGGTGGCAATTGCGTCAGGTTAAGGTTGCCTGGTGCAAGATACTGGCTGGCCACATCACCGGGTATATTCGATAAGTCCGGTGATTTTTTTTGTACAGGCTGGCTTGCCGCTATGGGCTTGATGGGTATCATTTCAGTTTTTCAACAAGGGCGCGCAAGGCTTGCCCACGGTGCGACAATTGATTCTTTTCTGCTGCTGCGAGTTCGGCCACGGTCTTGTTCAAACTGGGGATGAAGAAATGTGCATCATAGCCAAAGCCATTTTCACCACGTGCGTCTGCAATAATTTCACCTGCCCAGACACCATCGGCAATCACAGGCTGCGGATCAAATTCTGAACGCACAAAAACCAGTACACAGTAATAATAGGCCGACTTGTCTGCTATGCCAGCCAAATCTGCAATGAGTTTTTGATTGTTACGCAAATCAGACTTGGGCTCACCAGCAAAACGGGCAGACAACACACCTGGCGCACCTTGCAAGGCATTGACGCAGATGCCGGAATCATCAGCCAGTGCCGGCAAGCCAGTCAGGCGCGATGCATGCCTGGCCTTGGTCAGGGCATTTTCGACGAAGCTGGGGTAAGGTTCCTCAGCCTCAGGCACCTCAAATTCAGATTGCGCCCTGAGGTCTATGCCCAGCGGCCACAGTATCTGGTAAAACTCTTTGAGTTTGCCCTGATTATTCGAGGCCAGGACTATTTTCTGGTTTTTGCTCATGCTTGTACTTATGTTCATGCTTACAATCAGCCTACCTGCAAACCCAGTACTTCTTTTTGCAAGGCGATCAAATCGGCGATGCCGTCATGTGCCAGGTTCAGCAAGGTGTTCATGGTCATGCGGTCAAAGGCTTCACCCTCTGCTGTGCCCTGCACTTCAACGAAGTGTCCATGTTCTGTCATGACGACATTCATGTCTGTGTCGCATTGAGAATCCTCAGGATAATCAAGATCGAGCACAGGATGCGATTGGTAGACGCCCACCGAAATCGCCGCAACAAAGTGCCTTAGTGGTACGCGTGGAATAAGCTCGCGTTCTACCAGTTTGGAAAACGCATCATAGGCAGCAACCATGGCACCAGTGATGGATGCTGTACGGGTACCACCGTCAGCCTGGATCACGTCGCAATCGATATGCAGGGTACGTTCACCAAAGGCTTCCAGATCAAAGGCAGAACGTAGCGAACGGCCTATCAGGCGCTGGATTTCCTGGGTGCGGCCAGATTGCTTGCCCTTGGCCGCTTCCCTGTCCATACGGGTATGGGTGGAGCGTGGCAACATGCCGTATTCTGCGGTCATCCAGCCCTGCCCTTTGCCTTTTAAAAAGCCTGGGACTTTGTCTTCTATGCTGGCAGTACAAATAACACGGGTGTCACCAAACTCGATGAGGACAGAACCTTCTGCATGCTTGGTGAAATGGCGGCTGATAACCACCGGACGCAATGCGTCCGGTGAACGCCCGCTAGGGCGAAATGAGTTTGACATGATTTAGTTCTTAGAGGTGATGCGTGATGATTTATGGATCGCGTTGCGAATTTCTGCTATGGCTTTTTCGATTTCTGCATCATTGAATACGTCACCATCGGTGGTTTCAATTTCTGCATCGACTGGTGCCTGTATCGTTGTGGTGACCGAGCCTATCGGCAAAGTGTTGGTAGAGATGATGGTGGAATTATCCATACGATCATCGCCTTCCCACATCATCGCCAGAGCTGTGACATTGTCACTTTGCTTGCCGGCGATATCAACGGCTGAGCGTATCAACTCTGGTATTGCACGCACGATGGTGTGATCATGCAGGCGCTGCGCCAGCATATGATCTGGCAAGACTGACCATAATCCATCAGAACACAGCAACAGCAAATCGCCAGGTTGTAAAACAGCACGGCGTGATAATTCAACGATAGGTGCATTGGGTGCACCCAGGCAGTTGAACAATTTGTTGCGGTCAGGATGGGTATGTCTTTCTGCCGGGTCAACCTTGCCCTGAGCGATCAGGGTTTCCAGACGGGAGTGATCCTTGGTGCGCAACAAAATCTGGCCCTGGCGCATCCAGTACAGACGTGAATCACCACAGTGTGCCCAATATGCATAGCCGTTTTGTATCAGGCAGGCAACGATGGTAGTACGTGGTGTTTCTGGCAAATTATTGATCGCACGGTAACGATGTATCTCTTGATGGGCAGCCAGGAAGCTGTCTTCCATGAAGCGCTCTGGCCGGCCTATCATGGGGTGAGCTTGTTGCTGGAACAAGTTACCTATGGTTTGCATGGCGATGGCAGCTGCCATTTCTCCCATGATGTGACCACCCATGCCGTCCGCCAGCAAAAGCAAAATCGAATCGCGGGTAAAGCTGTAACCCATTCGATCCTGGTTGACCTTGCGGCCACCAATATGACTTTCTTGATAAACGGAAAAACGCATGAGATTTTTAAAACTTTATATTAATTATTTATAAAAACAGGCCTAAGAATAAACTACTAATAAACTACTTTAGTCCAAGGCCCGCCCAGCAGCTAACTCAACATACTCAATTCAGGGTACTTTCCTGTATGGTTGTATGATCGCTTTCGACTTTTTTTCTTTTTGCACTGCCTATCAGGGTCTTGAACTTCAGTGTCACTTTTTCCATGAAAGTCAGCTCACGCTGAGGCTGTGCCTGGATAGCCAGGGCTTTTTGCAAGGCAAACACGCTTTGCGGGCGCTCCAGCGGGTCCAGTTGCAGGCACCAGCGCACTACTTCTATCAATTCTGTAGAGTATAAACCCTCCAGCTTACGGTAGTGCCCTTCCATCTTGTCACTGGTCTTGCGCTGGTCTGAGGGTTGTGGTGGTGCACCTACCATACAAGCAAAAATCGAGGCACCAATACTGTAAATATCAGTCCACGGACCCAGATTGCCATTCTTTAAATACAACTCTGGCGCAGCAAAACCCGGAGTATACATTGGGTAGAGCTTGGGGATGTCAGTTTTCAAGGTTTGACGGGCAGCACCAAAGTCCAGCAAGATGGGGGTACCGTCCAAACGCAGGTAGATATTCGCTGGTTTCAAGTCCAGGTGCAGCAGCTTATTGGTATGCACCTCTCGCAAGCCATTCATGACCTGGTTGAACATGCGACGGATGAAGCGTTCTGACACCAGTGGCTTTTCACCTTTGTCGCGACGACGAAGGATGTGTTCTTGCAATGAGCGGCCAGATTCGTAGGCCATGACCATGTACACAGTCTCATTGGCGCGGAAGAAATTGATAACGCTGACTACATTGGGGTGCGAGATGCGTGCCAGTGCACGGCCCTCTTCAAAAAAACACTTCAATCCTATGCGGTAAATCGGCAAGTTCTCATTCGAGATTGCCGGCACCAGTTCGCCTTGCTGGCGTAAAGCCAGGGAACTGGGTAAATACTCTTTAATTGCAACTGCGTTGCCATCTTCGTCAGAAGCCAGATATACAATACTAAAGCCACCGGACGCAATTTTCTTTACAATGCGGTATCCGGCAATTTCCAGTCCATCTGGCAGAGGTGCGTTATTTTGTGCGGCCATCAATCGTCCAATTCACTATACAAAACGGATTGTGTTGATTATTGCGGTATTTGTAAAGAATATCCTAGTGTCTAATGCGCAATTTTGCCACTCCAGTACACAGTTCACGCTTTTTTAAGGAATTACCTTGAGCATTTTCAGCATGACAGGTTATGCCACCAGCACCAATGAAACAGATGCTGGCACCATTACCATAGAGATCAAAAGCGTCAATTCTCGCTTTTTGGATCTGCAATTTCGTATTAATGACGAGTTTCGCTCGGTTGAATCGCAGTTTCGCGAAGCACTGACGCGCAAACTGGCGCGCGGCAAAGTGGAATGCCGCTTCAGTTTTGGCAAAAAACTGACAGAAACACATAATAAAAGCCTCAATGCCAGCTTGCTAGAGCAGCTTGCCAGTTTCCAGGTCAATCTGAAGCAGCAGTTCCCTGATGCTATCCCCCTGAGCACCAATGAAATCCTGCGTTGGCCCGGCGTCATAGAAGAAAGCGAAATCAATGCTGAATTCTTGCAGTCCGCTATCAATGACACGATCAACAAGACGCTGGAAGCATTCGTCGTCAGCCGTGAGCGCGAAGGTGCAGCGCTGGAGCAAGTACTGCTGAGCCGCATCGCGGCAATGGAAGAGATTGTCATCCGTATCACGCCTTTGATGCCGCAAATCGTCCAGCAATTCCAGCAAAAAGCCACTACCAGGCTGGAAGAGGCCTTGGGACTGGCTCTGCAATCCAGCGGCAATAACGCTGGCCAGACCATCTCCCGCGAAGAAGCGCTGGACCGCATCCGTCAGGAAGTGACCATGTACGGCATACGGGTGGATGTGGCAGAAGAGTTGGCGCGTTTGTCAGCCCATCTGACAGAAACCAGGCATATCCTGAAAAAAGGCGGCCAGGTTGGCAAGCGACTGGATTTCATGATGCAGGAATTGAACCGCGAAGCGAATACTTTGGGCTCTAAGGCAGCGTCCAAGGAATTGTCAGATGCATCCATGGAATTGAAGTTATTCATAGAGCAGATGCGCGAACAAGTGCAAAACCTTGAATAAACAGGCGCATTTGCTTATACTCCCGCACTCTTTTTCTTGGGAAATGTTTCGGGATAAGGGCTGACTGGAGTATGCAGCCCGATTTTATCTTGCTAATGACCTGAGATGACCTGAATTAACCCTACCGGAGGAACATCATGCAAACCAATAATACGACTGCTGGCAGTCTTTTTGTGGTCGCCGCCCCCTCTGGTGCGGGCAAGTCTTCGCTGGTGAATGCCTTGCTGGCGCAGGAGCCGGCCATCAACCTGTCGATTTCTTACACTACCCGTGCGCCACGTCCAGGCGAACAAGATGGCCGGGAATATCATTTCACGACGCCGGAAGATTTTCTGGAGCGTAAAGCACAAGGTGAATTCCTGGAGTCCGCAGAAGTATTTGGTAATTATTATGGCACTTCACGCATTATCATAGAAGACCAGATGCGCTCTGGCACCGATGTTTTGCTGGAAATAGACTGGCAAGGTGCGCAGCAAGTCAGAAAGCAGTTCTCTGGTGCTGTTGGCATTTTCATCTTGCCACCATCAATACCAGCACTGGAAGAGCGCCTGAGGAAGCGCGGCCAGGACGAGCCACATGTCATTACCAAGCGCATTTTGGCTGCTGGCGGTGAAATGGCGCACTCTCCAGAGTTCGAATATGTTATTATTAATCAAGACTTTGCAACAGCCTTGTCAGAATTGAATGCAATCGTGAAAGCCACGCGCTGCCGATTTGCACAACAGGCAACACGCCACTACGAGCTGTTCACCCAACTTGGCATTCACGCCAACGCGAATTAATTCGCAAACCCAATTTAGTGAATTTTTAGTATTGAGGAAAAAATATGGCACGTATTACCATTGAAGATGCATTGAAACAAATCCCTAATCGCTTCCAGTTGACACTGTGCGCTACTTACCGTGCGCGCCAATTGCTGCAAGGTCACACACCTAAGGTTGACTCCAAGGACAAACCTACGGTCATCGCCCTGCGTGAAATCGCTGAAGGTAAAATCGGTATAGAAATGTTGAAAAAAGTGCCGGTATAAACCGCTGCACCTGCATTCTTAGCCGCTCCTTCTTTAAGCCTTTATCCGGCCGGGAATCACAGAATGAACCTCAATGACAGTCATTCATCTCTGGAAAGCAAACCGGCCGATTCAGCTTCAGTCGCGCTGGCTGCCATGCGCAGCCCAGCCAGCAATATAAATAAACACAGCTCCCCTCTAGATGATATAGACAGTATTCGTGCATCTTCAACGAATACCGGTGTCGCTTCCATTACTGCATTAACCAATCGCATCAGCGAATACATGTCGACCAGTGAATTGAAACTGGTCAAGGAAGCCTATCGCTTTTCTGATGAAATGCATCTGGGTCAGGTACGCAAATCTGGCGAACCCTATATCTCTCACCCCATTGCCGTGGCAGAAATTTGCGCAGAATGGAAGCTGGATGTGCAAGCCATTATGGCTGCACTCTTGCATGATGTGATGGAAGATCAGGACGTTAAAAAGGATGAGCTGATCGAGCGCTTTGGCGCACCAGTCGCCACCCTGGTTGATGGCCTTTCCAAGCTGGAAAAAATAGAATTCCAGAGCCAGATAGAGGCCCAGGCAGAAAACTTCCGCAAGATGTTGCTCGCCATGGCCAGGGACGTGCGCGTGATCCTGGTAAAACTGGCAGACCGCCTGCACAATATGCGCACCCTGGACTTCATGTCTGCGGAAAAAAAACGCCGTATCTCGCGCGAGACCATGGACGTGTATGTGCCTATCGCGCATAGACTGGGCCTGAATAATATTTATCGTGAGTTGCAGGATCTGGCGTTTTCGCATCTCTACCCCATGCGTTACCGCACGCTGTCGAAAGCCGTCAAGGCAGCACGCGGCAACCGTCGTGAAGTCGTCA
Organism: Undibacterium sp. Ji83W; assembly: GCF_049340385.1. Lineage (NCBI taxonomy): Bacteria > Pseudomonadati > Pseudomonadota > Betaproteobacteria > Burkholderiales > Oxalobacteraceae > Undibacterium > Undibacterium sp. Ji83W. Next base: position 12,933 of record NZ_JBMPOZ010000020.1, read on the forward strand.
ACAAGATCATGGACGCGGTAAAGACCGCACTGGCAGAAGCGGGCCTCAAGGCTGAAGTATATGGCCGCGAAAAAACCCTGTACGGCATTTACCGCAAGATGCATGACAAGCACCTGAGTTTTTCCCAGGTATTGGACGTGTATGGTTTCCGTATTGTGGTCAGCGATTTCCGCGATAGCTATTATGCGTTGGGTAGTTTGCATGCCCTGTACAAGCCCATGCCTGGCAAGTTCAAGGACTATATTGCCATACCCAAGACCAATGGCTATCAATCATTGCACACCACCTTGATTGGCCCTTACGGTACGCCGGTCGAATTTCAGATACGCACACGCGACATGCATCATGTCGCAGAATCTGGCGTCGCTGCGCACTGGCTATATAAAAATGAAGAAGGCAGCCTGACTGATTTGCAGCAACGCACGCATGCCTGGCTGCAATCTTTGCTGGACATACAAAAACAGACAGGTGATTCTGCTGAATTTCTGGAACACGTTAAAATCGACTTGTTCCCTGACTCTGTCTATGTCTTCACCCCAAAATCCAAAATTATTGCCCTGCCACGCGGAGCAACAGCTTTGGACTTTGCTTACACAATTCATACTGATATTGGTGACCAGGCGATCGCCACACGTATCAATCATGAGCCGGTGCCGCTGCGTTCTGAATTGAAGAATGGCGATATCGTCGAGATCATCACCTCACCCAATTCACGCCCTACACCAAACTGGCTAACTTATGTGCGCACTGGCAAGGCCAGGTCGGCCATACGCCACTATCTGCGCACGATCAACCTGAATGAATCGACAGAGCTCGGCAAGCAATTGCTGGCACAGGCCCTGGTGTCGGTGAATTTGAATCCAGACTTGCCAACGTCATTGGTAGACAAACTGCTCAATGAATCGAGTGCAAAATCCCTGGATGAAATCCATACCGACATCGGCATAGGCAAGCGCATGGCAGCGCTGGTGGCGAGGCATATACTGGATTTGGTGGAAGATGATTCACCATCCATCCCCTTCCAGCAATTCGGCGACAAAATCAATAACAAGCGCGACCCTGTCATTATTTATGGCAGTGAAGGCTTGTCGGTACAGTTGGCAGCCTGCTGCCTGCCCATACCTGGTGATGGCATCGTAGGGCAGCTCAAGCGCGACCAGGGCCTGGTGGTGCATACTGATGATTGCGAGCACGCCAAGCGTCTGCATATCAAGGAACCAGACCGCTGGATAGACGTGAACTGGGGTGAAGACCTTAACCGTCGCTTTGATTGCCGCATTGCTGTAACAGTGACGAATGAACGCGGCGCCCTCGCCCGTATCGCGGCAGAGATAGGTGAGTCAGACGCAAATATCAGCCATGTCAATATGGAAGATGGCGATGCCAATGACATGACCAATATTCACTTCACCATACAGATAGAAGATCGCACCCACCTCGCAAAAATCATGCGCAACATCAAGCATTTGACTGGTGTTACGCGCATAGTTAGAGAGCACGGCTAAAGAGGCGTTGTGGTCTAGTCTTACCACCTTGCACTAAAGTACTGCCTGCAACAACGCCACCTGGCCATCTTACCTGGAACAGCCTCTGATAACTAGCTAGTGTATGGTCTTGTGCATTTTGCGCAAACCCCACCAAACCACGCCCGCAATTACCGGTAGCGACAAGCCAGCCAGAATATCTGGATTGATGGGCAAACCCATTGCCTTGAGACCCTTGCCCGCATAATAGACCAAACCCGTCATGTAATAGCTGATCGCCACGACAGACAAGCCCTCTACCGCCTGCTGCAAACGCAATTGCTGGCCAGCACGGGCATTCATGCTTTGCAGTATCTTGCGGTTTTGCTGCTCCTGAACTATACCTACCCTGGTGCGCAACAAATCATTGGTATTGGCGATACGCTCTGCCAGCGTTTCCTGGCGACGCACGATTGCCTCACAGGTATTCATGGCGGGTGCCAGACGCCTGTCCATGAATTCACCTATGGTAGGTACGCCCTCTATCCTGAACTCGCGCAGCTCCGCTATTCGTGACTGCACCAGCTTGAAATACGCCTTGGATGCGGCAAAGCGGTAACTGTTTTCCAGCGCCAGTTTTTCTGTGCGGGCGGCCAGGTCTATGATTTGACGGAGCAAGCTTTGCTCTGCATCGGTGGAATTTGCTTCACCGTGACCGTTGCTTGCCATGGTCATCGCTGCTGTCAGGGTTACCAGCTCACTTTCTATGTCATTCAACACAAAAGAAGCATTTTGCGCATGTGGCAAACCCAGCAAAGCCATCATTCTGTAGGTTTCTATCTCTAACAGTCGCTGCACAGTACGTCCTGCTTGCTGATCGAGAAAGCCATTATCCTTGACGACGAAGCGGCTGAAGCCGTCAGCCTGTATCAGGAAATCTGTCCACACTTCACCACGGCTCAGGACTTCACTACCAACGACCACTCCGCCCTCAAATATCTGTTTTACCGGCAAGGGAGGATGAAATTCCTGTGTGGCAGGAACAAGTGCCACATGGGTCGCCACCATGACCTTCTCTTGCAACTCAAACAACCATTGTTGTGGCAGATGGCGAATCGGTGCATTTGCAAATACCTGCGCCAACTCCGTCTCAGGCGGGGTCTCGTCTTGCTGCTCAGCCTGGTTTTCTACAAAGGTATAAGTAGCAAATTCTGTATGGCACTCCCATTTAAGGCGGAAACGGCCAAAATCATGGAAGAAATACTTGGCATCACCTGATGGGCTGGCGACTGCAAAGTGTCGGCAAAAATCACCCAGTATGACTTGCTGGGTCAGTAAATTATCGCCGCCGAGATGGGCGTCGTTCCTGGCAAAAATGGCCAGGTGTGTCAGCGTCTCAGGTGCATGCAGACGCAATGAGGGGCGAGAATGGACTTCGGCCGCCAGTGGTACGCGCAGGGGATGATTGAGTTTGGAATAAGCAATAGACATGTGGATTAATCAGGAAATTGGAAATCTTATGCCGGGTAATTGACTTCAAGTATGGTCAATTCCTCTACTCCTCCTGGTGTACGCAGTGTCACTGTATCGTCAACCCTGGCCTTGATAAGTGCTCTGGCCACTGGGGAAATCCAGCTGATCTTGCCTTGCAGAGGGTCAAATTCATCAACACCGACAATGGTGACAGTATGCGCTTCACCATGCTGGTTTTCATAGGTGACCGTGGCCCCAAAATAGATTTGATCAGAACCATGATGAATTCGGGGATCAAATACTTCCGCAATATCGAGGCGCTTGGTCAAAAAGCGTATGCGCCTGTCGATTTCGCGCAAACGCTTCTTACCGTAGATATAATCGCCATTTTCTGAACGGTCGCCATTCGAGGCGGCCCAATGCACGATATTGACTACTTCAGGCCGATCTACATCCATGAGCTGCAAAAACTCATCCTTCATGCGTTGATGCCCTTGTGGCGTCATGTAGTTTTTTACACCCGCAGGAATGGCGGGCGCGCCGAATTCTTCTTCGTCGTCCGGATCTGATTCTTTGATAAATGCTTTGCTCATTTCTACATTGTAGCGGACTTGATCAAATTAATTTTCTTTGTGACACCGAAAGCCCACACTTAGCTTATAAAATAGACGAATACTTCGCTTGCCATTAGCATTCAATATCACTACCGATAGCTTGCTAGCTAATGTCAGCTTGCCTGAACAAGAAAATGGATTTTGCATGACAGAAAAAGCAGCAATTAATGTACTCATCGTCGATGATCATGCCGTGGTCAGGGAAGGGATAAAAAGCATTATCTCGACTACAACGGATATCGCGGTTATTGCAGAGGCAGAAGCCGGACTGGAGGCGATACGCCTGAGCCGCCAACTGGATTTTGAAGTCATGCTGCTGGACATTGCCCTGCCGGACAAGAACGGTATTGAGGTCTTGAAGCAAATCAAGTCAGAAAAGCCCGCTATTGCCGTCCTGATGTTCTCCATACACAGGGAAGACCAGTATGCCGTGCGCGCGCTGAAGGCTGGCGCTTCAGGCTTCCTGAACAAGCAATGCAGCAGCACCCAAATTCTGGAAGCCATACGCCAGGTGGCCCGTGGTTTGAAATACATCAGCACGCAACTGGCACAAGAGTTAGCCAATAATCTGAACCAGGAGCATGAAGATGCACTGCACAAAACCTTGTCTGACCGTGAGTTTCAAACCATGACCTTGATCGCATCGGGGAAGTCGGTCAGTGATATCGCAAAAGAATTGTCACTTTCTGTAAAAACCATTAGCGAATACCGGTCCAGAATTCTATTGAAGATGAAATTGCGGCACAATGCTGAATTAACGCACTATGCCATTAAAAATCAGCTTGTAGATTAAACGGCAATATTGATGTCGTCAGCACTACTCTTGTTAGCAAGGTCATTGGCAAAGCAAAATGTCAAAAACTCCAAATACTTCGCAATTCAAAAGCCCAACGGATATTGCGCGCGAGACATTCAGGCAATTGGCGATACAGCGAATTGCGCCAACGCCAGAAGCCTATCGTAAACTTTATAATGACATCGCTGGCGTCCCCGATGTTCCGGATGTCCCTGTTGAGGCCACGCCTCCACCAGAAACAGCAGCCAAAATTTCAGAAGCGGAAATTTTACTGGCCAATTTTGCCAACAACCTGCAACTTTCGACTGGCGACATGTCCAGCTATGGCCAACGCTTCAGCCGCGCGATCAAGACCGGCAACTGGCAAGACTATGGCCGCGGCTTGACGCAACTGGCAGAGCGCATTACTGCGCCACCAGCAGCACCAGGTAACAATATCAGCCTGGTTGATGATCCAGTTCCCGCGCCTGCCGCCAGTAAAAATATTTCTCTGGTCGATGATGGTCCGGTTGAAGACCCACGACTGCGCATCCTCAAGGATTTGCTGTACCGTACCTTGACACTCGCCCTCACCTCATTGCTGAAACCGACGCCGCAACTGGCTGGCGAATCGGAAAGCCTGGGCATGTCGGTCAAAACAGCCGTCAATGAAGGGGAACTGAATCAAATTGCTGGCCGCTTGAAGCAGTTGTGCTTTCAAATTGAATTGCAAAGTGGTGATAGCGCAGAACAACAGGAATTGTTACTGCGCCTGTTTGATTTATTGCTGACCAATATCCATGATCTGCTGGATAACGACAACTGGTTGCGTGGTCAAATCGAAGTTGTACAAAATCTCATTGCCGGTCCTATAGATCACCGTGCCTTGCAAGAAGCCACGCGCAGCCTGAAGGATGTCATCTACAAGCAAGGTGTGCTGAAAAACAGTATCGCCGAGTCGAAAACCTCAGTCAAAAACATGATGACAGCGTTTATCGACAGATTGAATGCCATGGCTGACAGCACTGGTGTTTATCAGCACAAGATGGGAACCTATTCGCAGCAACTGAGTTCAGCCAAGAATGTTGCAGAAGTCAACGATTTGATACGCAATATCCTCAATGAAACCAAGGAAGTACAGTCTGAAACCTTGCGCTCACGTGACATGATCGTTGCTGCACAAAAAGAAGTCAGCGAAGCTGAAGCCCGTATCAAGGAACTGGAAAACAAGCTTGCCCACATGAGCGAACTGGTCAGGGAAGATCAGCTTACAGGCAGCCTGAACCGCCGCGGCATGGACGATGTATTTGAACGCGAAGCCGATCGAGCCGACCGCCGCAATACGCCTCTTTGTGTAGCTTTGCTGGATCTCGACAATTTCAAGAAACTCAATGACACCCATGGTCATGCTGCAGGTGATGAAGCACTGGTTCACCTGGTACGCATTGTCAAGCAAACCCTGAGGTCAATTGACGTCGTGGCACGCTACGGTGGCGAGGAATTCGTCATCATCATGCCAGAGACGCAGTTGGAAGAAGCTGCGCAGGCGATGATGCGCGTGCAGAGAGAACTAACGAAACACTTCTTCACGGCCAACGATCAGCGATTATTCATCACCTTTAGCGCTGGCGTTGCCTTGCGCAATTCACGCGAACCACAGGAAGAAACAATCAAGCGTGCAGACAAGGCTATGTATGAAGCGAAACAATCCGGGAAAAACCGGGTAATCAAGGCTGCCTGATAAAGATACGATCAAAGTTCCTATCCAACCAACATGCCTGGCAGACCAGGCATGTTTTACCAGCCCTCTCCTTCTAGCTCACCCGCTTCAGGAAACCATCGGGTGCTACGGTAATCTGCAATTTATAATCCATGCTCTTGTCGATCACGAATTCTGGATGGGTTTTCAAGTATTCAAAAACTGCAGTCTTGGGGCTATTTCCTGGCTGCCATGGGCGATTGTCAAAAACGTCCGCAGGCACATCTTCTACAAAAGTATCAAAAACCACGCAATAGCTGTCTTTGGTTACCAGAGGCGCGTAAGCCTGCAGTTCTGCCAGCACGTGTTCATAGGTGTGGTTAGAGTCAAGAAAAACCAGGATTTTCTGCTTGCCTTGCGCAATCGCCTTCACCTGATCTACGATTTCTGTAGCAACACTGGAACCCTGCAACATCTGGATACGGCGGGACATGGGATGCTGCAAAATCGCTTCCTTGTTATGCTCACGAATATCAATATCAATACCAATGACTTTAGCATCAGGGTTACCACCGCAGGCAGCATTTAACTCCAGCAGTGAAGCGGAGTAAATAATAGAGCCACCGTGGGCAATACCTGTTTCTATGATCAGGTCTGGCTGTACCGTCCAGATCAGCTCTTGCATCGCCATCATGTCGATAGGATTTTGTATGATGGGTCGCCCTAACCATGAGAAGTTATAAACATACTGACGACGCATGCTTTGCTCCAGCCAATTGCGAGATTGCGCCTGGAATTCAAGATCTTTGCCCAATTCTTCTATGCGGGCATCGCGTTCTGCTTCAAATTGTTTAATCGGATTCATGGTTTTTTAGTGTAATAATTAAAAAGTGCAGGTAATTCATTCGCTATATCCAAACCCGGTTGCCCGAACGAAGACTCCAGCTTTATTGTACAAATAGACGGAAAACTGATGCATGGTGCATGATTTTCGAATTCACAACTGACACCGGATTGTTCCAGCAATGCGGCCAGACTGGCATGGGTAGTATTCCGGCCCCTGGCTAAATTGTATATGCCAATTTCACCTTGTGTGGCAATAATGGGTAAAAAACGAACTACATCTGCTATGGAAATATAATCTTTTTCTGAGTCAGGGCTACTGCGAAATATTACTTTTTTTGTTTTTGCTGCAGTATTCAGGATATCTGCCAGAAAATTCTGTTCTGGCATACCTTGCCCATACACATTCGACAGACGGACGACACGCACATTGCGACCGCCATGCAAACACAGGCTTTCACCCATGAGTTTGGAAATATTATATAAATCGCCAGACAAATGGGCACGGACGGTTAAAGCAGCATTTTCGCTCGTATTCAATGCGTCTGCATACACACGGGTGCTGGACAGATAAGTCAGACTGGCAAATTGGCTGCGTTGCAAAATTGTCGATAACAAGTGTACATGTGCATCTACCGTGGCGTATGGGCGTTGACGAAAATCAGCAGTCAGGCCTGCACAATAAAAAACATGGCCCAGATCATCTGTCATCAGACGCGAATCATCTCTTTCTGCAACATAGCTATTCCACCCGCCTAGCTGCAAAGCCTGATGCAGGTGTTGCCCGACAAAACCTTTGCCACCGATCAGCGTTGCACGCAAAACCTGACTCATTTACGCATCCCGATTTGTTGCAAAGGATTCCCGACATTGATGGAATACGCAGCTACTTCACAACGCACGATAGAACCAGCACCTATGACGCAACCCTGCCTTAAGACTGCTCCATCAAGTATCACGCAATTTGCCCCTATCCAGACATCATCTTCAATGACTATGCCACCCTTGCCTGGCAAAAAACCTTGCTGATTGATGCGCCGGTTTTTGTCATGGTAGGCATGATTGACTGGAGCAAACGTACAATTGGCAGCAATCGCAACATCATTTCCTATCACGATGCCATTTCCTGTATAGAGAACGCAGCCAGAATTGATAACGCTACGCTCACCAATCACAACATCGGCCACGCCGCCAGCAGGCTTGAATTTGACAAAGCTGTCTATGCTGGAAAAGGCACCTATGATAATGCGCGTCCCTTTGACTGAATCTTCAATATCAGCTAGTTTGGAAATTCGCGCATCTGGATGTATCTCTATCATGCTGATCTCTTACAACACCGTTAATTGAGGGATCGCAACGACGAATTGCGCCCCCCAGTTTTTTGCCTGCGCCAGATCCTGCATGATTTCAGTCTGCAAATTCCAGGGCAAAATAAGGATGAAATCTGGTTTATCTGCCAGCAAATGATGAATATCAACAACAGGTATATGGCTGCCCGGCATGAATTTACCTTGCTTATGGGTGTTGATGTCCACCACATACGGCAAGAGATCAGGCCGCACACCAGAAAAGTTCAGCAAGGTATTGCCTTTGGCAGCTGCGCCATAAGCTGCTACGCGCTTGCCATTGCGTTTTGCATTGAGCAAAAACTCCAATAATGCAAACTTGGCAGATTCTGCCTTAGCCTGTGCCGCCTCATAAAAGTCGGCACTGAGAATACCTGCTGCCTGTTCTGCTTGCAGTATTTGCACTACACTAGCGTTTTCTTCGCGATATCTTATATCCATTCTCTGTGCAAGCACACGCAAGCTCCCCCCGTGCGTTGGCCACTCCTGCACATCAAATACATGCAAACCATTTTTTGCAAAAACAGTCTTTACGGCATGTAGCGACAGATAAGAATAATGTTCATGGTAGGCAGTATCAAACTGGTTTTGCTCCACCATATTCAGCAAATGGGGAAACTCAAAACTGGCAACACCTTGTTCACTCAAGACCAGGCTAAAACCTGCAACAAAATCATTGATGTCAGGGACATGCGCCAACACATTATTTGCCACTGATAAGTCGACACGCTGACCGCGAGCCAGAATCTCCTGCGCCAGCTCAACACCGAAGAAGCGCTCTATGACGTGGATGCCTTTTGCTCTGGCAGCCGCAGCCGTACTGGCAGTTGGCTCCACGCCGAAACAAGGGATGCCTGCTTCCTGAATGTACTGCAATAAATATCCATCATTCGCTGCCACTTCCATCACCAGGCTTTGCGAACCCAAGGCAAAATTCTGGCGCATCGCATCAACAAATTTCTTCGCATGAGCCAACCAGCTTGAAGAACATGAACTGAAATAGGCATAGTCAGCGTCAAATAGATTTTCACGTCCTGTGAAATCCAGTGTTTGTGCCAGCCAGCAAGCGTCACAAACCATCAATTTCAAGGGCAGCCAGGTTTCAGCCTGGCTCAGCGCTTCGGGTTTCAAATACGCATTTGATGGCGGGGCTGAGCCCAGATCGAGAAAGGTTTGCGTCAATTCATGAGCGCAATGCCGGCATTTCATACAATAACTCCTTGAAATTCTTTGCTTAACATGGGCCAGTTGCGATCTTTATCCGATATCCCGGTCAAATCCAAAGGCCAGTCTATTGCCAATCTAGCATCAAAGGGATTTAATCCCATTTCACTCGCAGGCGCATAGGGCTTACTATGACAATATAGCATCTCAACTTCATCCGACATGGTTTGAAACCCATGGGCAAAACCGGCAGGTATTAAAAACGAGCGTTGATTCGCTTGCGAGAGCAATACGGCGTGCCACTGTAAAAAAGTGGCCGATTCAGCGCGCAAATCAACTGCAACATCCCACACCTCGCCCTTCATGCAGGTGATCAACTTCATTTCTGCACTGGGAGGTAGTTGCAGGTGCATGCCGCGAATTGATCCTTTTGATGATGTGTACGTATGATTAATTTGCGCTATTGGCTCATGCCAACCCAATTCAGCCAAATCCTCTGCACAAAACATGCGCTGAAAATAACCTCGCTGATCACCCAAAACTTTTCTTTGCAATAAATGCAAGCTATCGACAGGCGTAGGTAAAAAATCAAATCGACCAGAAGCGGAGCTTTGCATCATGCATTACCTGTCGTGAAAGATGCAATATCACGATCACACAATATCTCAGCTTGCTGCCCCAGCGCAAAATCACGGTACCAGTGCATGCTGCGACTGACCGCCTGCCCCAGATTCCAGCGTGGTGTTATTCCCAGGGTCTGCTTCAATTTGCTGACATCCAAAGCCAATAGCCCTGCTTCATGCGGACCTGTAATAGCGGTGGCAAACTCAGTCAGCCCACGACCATAGGCTGCCTGTGCGAGTTCAACAACGGTTCTGACACTGGCGGCATCATCGGGGCCGATATTCCACGCTTGACTGGCTTGGCTGGCCTGAGGATTTGCATAAGCATATTGTGCAAGGCAAAGATATGCTGAAAGCGGTTCAAGTACATGTTGCCATGGTCTGACAGAATCAGGACGGCGAATCTGCAAAGTTTGCCCACTATGCCATGCCCTTACTGCGTCGGGCAATAAACGATCTTCGGACCAGTCACCGCCGCCAATCACATTACCGGCTCTGGCAGCCAGCACTGCAGTGCCCTGCCCGGTTAAAAATGAAGCACGATAGCTTGCCAATACCAATTCTGCTGCAGCTTTGCTGGCACTGTAGGGATCATGTCCACCCAATTCAGCTGTTTCTGGATAGGGTGCCATCTGTTCGAGATTACGATAGACTTTATCTGTCGTCACAATCAGTGCAATCTTTACGTCACTACGGCCCCGGATTGCCTCCAGTATATTTGCCGTACCCATGATATTGCTGGCAAACGTCGTCAAAGGCTCACGATAACTTGCACGTACCAATGCCTGTGCTGCCAGATGGAATACAAACTCTGGCTGACATGCATCCACCGCTGCCGCAACGGCATGAAAGTCACGTATATCCCCAATGTGGCTGTGAATCTTGTCTTTAATCTTCAGCAAATCAAACAGGTTGGGTTGAGTCGTCGGTGCCAATGCCAGACCATGCACGACCGCGCCCATACCAGCCAGCCAATGTGCCAGCCAGGCTCCCTTGAAACCGGTATGCCCGGTTAGCAAGACTCGCCTCCCACTCCAGAATGCGGTGTCGACCATATCTGTTTTTGGAATGTGATTCACCATACTCGCCATGGTGCATTCCCGGATTGCCACAAATCTTCCAGCAGATTTTTCTCGCGCAAAGTATCCATGGGCTGCCAGAATCCTCCATGCTCAAAGGCCATTAACTCCTGACGTAGTGCCAACTCGGCAAGAGGGGCAGCTTCCCAACTAATGCCATCATTCTCGATGAAATCCAGCACTTTGGGAGATAGCACAAAATATCCGCCATTGATCCAACCACCATCACCACGAGGTTTTTCGATAAAGCCCGCCACCTGGTTACCATCACGCTCAAGTGCACCATAACGTCCAGGTGGGAGTACCGCTGTAACAGTAGCCAGTTTCCCATGCTGTTTATGGAAAGCGATAGAGGCAGCGATATCCAGATCTGCAACCCCGTCACCATAGGTGAAACAAAATGCTTCCTCACCTTGCAAGTAACGGGCAACGCGTTTCAGGCGCCCCCCTGTCATGGTGTCTTCTCCGGTGTCTACCAAGGTTACTTTCCAGGGTTCGGCATGGTGCTCGTGCACTTCCATACTATTATTTTGCATATCGAATGTTACGTCCGACATATGCAAGAAATAATTAGCAAAATATTCTTTGATCAAGTAGCCCTTATAACCACAACAAATAACGAATTCATTCACGCCATGCGCCGAGTACGACTTCATGATGTGCCAGAGTATGGGATGCCCCCCAATCTCTATCATGGGTTTAGGCTTGAGGTGGGTCTCCTCAGAAATACGGGTACCCAGGCCACCAGCTAAAATAACTGCCTTCACTCTTGAGGTCCTTCACAATAAATTTGCCACATCTGGCGGTAAGCTTTTTCTACCGAACGAGCAAAAGCTGGTTCGTTCATGAGTAATGACTGTTCCATTTCCTGACGCAGACCCGCCCTTAAACTACGCAAGCCATCCAGATCATGTGCAAGAATAATCGCTTTTTGCGCATATTCATCTTCGGTATAAGCCTGCCACTCTTCATGCCCTATTGCAGTCAGAATACTCGCACCTATACGGCCGACTGAGGGCCTGTCCGCCAGCGAAATGAAGGGAATACCCATATATAAAGACTCCAGCAGGGTTGTTCCCGAATTATGAGGGAAGCAATCCAGACTGATATCCACATGTTTCAGCACCTCCCAGGATGGCGTGCTGAATCCTATATGCAAACGCGATCTGTCTATACCATAGCGCATGAAACGTGATGCCATTTCTTCTTGTACTTGTGGATCTTTAAAGTCACCGCTATTAATAATTAGTTGTGAATTTGGCATTGCATCCAGTATCGTCGCCCAGACGCGCACAACACGATGATTTATCCTGGTAGAACGCGACAAACTACCAAAGGTAATCAAACCGGTTGCCTCGAAAGGTGACGGCGTCAGTTCTGCCCTTCTTGTATCAGGTCTGTAAACATAGGCAGGTCCATCCAGGCACCAGACTTTCTCAGAAAATAAATGTGCGCAATTGTCCGTAATTGTAGGTTTGTCAGTCAAGTAATAATCAATGGCACTTAAACCAGTTGTGTAACCGTATTCCAGCCAGTGTAAAGAAACGGGGGCAGGTTTGCGTGCAAAAACCGGCAGGCGATTGCCATTGGTATGCCCTGCCACATCTACCAAAATATCGATACCGTCGGCACGAATGCGCTCTGCAAGCATGTCATCTGTCATATCCCGGGTCGGAACCCAATGGTCTACCTGTTTTTTATAATAGGTAGTAACCTCGTCCTCGAAAGGTGGATTTGCATAGGCATATATTTCAACCTGCGCTTTGTCATGCGCCTCTATCAATGGCAAGAGGAAATACTTGCAAACATGATTATAAAAAGCTTGAGTCACGTACCCCACTTTGAGGCGCTTGCCTGGCACACGGGCATTTTCAAATTCCCTCCATGTCGTTTTAAGCGGAGCGGCAAAGCGCAAGTTAAACTCGTGGTAGGCGTTATAAATCACTTCTGGCGTCAAATCAGGATGGTAATTCAGGCAAAATAACAGGTTAGTGTAAATTTTCCGGTTGAACGATGATTGCGCATCCTGCTTGAAGGAAAGGGCCTTGATATAAGCTTCAATCGCAGCATCCAGATGATTGGCTTCACGCAAAGTATCCCCATAGGCACCCCAGATTTCAGGTATATCCTGTGTGATCGCCAATGCATGCTGACCGCATTCTATGGATTCCTGCACTTGCCCATTCTGCCTTAGCGCATCAATCAGATTAGGATAAACCTGTACCAGGTCAGGTTGTAACTGCAAGGCATGATGGTATTGCTCAATCGCTACGCTGTACATGCTGTGCTCGCGATAAGCCAACCCAAGATTATTAAACAGATAGGCTAAATTGGGATTTAATTTAACAGCTTTCGATATGTTTGCAATTGCTTCTTCCGTTTTACCAATAAAACGCAGTGCATTCCCAAGGTTATTAAGACCGACCACCATATCAGGCTGTATCGCCAGTGCTTTTTCCAGGTAAACAATAGCGTCGGCACAACGCTCCAGAGAAATCAGCACATTGCCCATATTCACAAGAACATGGGGATTATTGGGTAGCAAGCTAACTGCTTTGCTCAATGCGTCCAAAGCCTGTGGAAATTTGCCCTGCTCTATTCTGGCAAGGCCAAGATAATCCCAGACAATGCCATCACGTGGCAAATAAGAGGACAGCCACAAACTACCCTCCTCCAATTGTGCATACTGCCTGGCCAACAAGTATTTGTTAAATATGCCGAAAGCGATCTTCCTGTTGTCAGGAAAATGCGGCATGACGTCAAAGGCCAGTTTGATATAAGCCATGGCTTCATCGGGCTCATTGGTGTCACCGCTGATTCTGGCAAGGGCATATAAAGCCTCGGCATGACGCGGAAAATGCCTGATGATACTGAGGCTGACCTGTTTTGCCTCAGGCAGTGCACCAGCATCGAAAAACTTATGAACTTCACGCATTGCTTTTCGGGCATCAAAACCTGTTTTTGCCATGACCAGTTCCTAAGTAAGATTTTTTATCATTAATTATTTTTACAAATGCCTCAGTCTGCCTACAAATTATTTAAGCAAAATGAGTAAAACTGCATGCATAGACTGGAAAATACCAGAAACAACCCAGCTCAGGCTTATTTTATAACCAATGAATTTGTTTCCATGTGTTAAATAAAGCCTCAAAACTAAATCAAATTAGACCCTAAAGTATTTAAAAAAAACGCCGACAAGCGGAATGACTAAAAAAACTTGAGCGAAAAAAATAAGATTTATTTTCAGAAACACGCTAAAACTTTTTTAGTCTGTACCGATACCCTTTACAACGGCGGTCCAATAGTCAGCACGAAAGACCAAAGTTTCAGGCTACTACGCCAATTTGTATAACTTAGGGAGAATTACCATGGCTGTTATTAATACCAATATTGCATCGCTGAATGCACAACGTAACCTGAGCACATCCCAATCTGCTCTGAACACTTCCCTGCAACGTCTGTCTTCCGGTCTGCGTATTAATAGCGCTAAAGATGATGCTGCTGGTCTGGCTATTTCCGAACGTCTGTCTTCTCAAATCGGCGGCTTGAATCAAGCTGCACGTAATGCGAACGACGGTATCTCTCTGGCGCAAACCGCTGAGGGCGCGTTACAACAAATCGGTTCCAACTTGCAACGTATTCGTGATCTGGCCGTCCAATCTGCCAACGGCTCTAACAGCGTTTCTGATCGCGCCGCTCTGAACAACGAAGCAAGTCAGCTGATTTCTGAGATCAACCGCGTTGCCAGCAGTACTAACTTCAACGGCGTGAACCTGCTTGACGGTAGCTTCTCTGCACAAACTTTCCAAGTTGGTGCTAACGGCACATCCAACGATCAAATCAGTATCGCTTCCATCTCCAGCGCAAAATCGAGCGCCCTGGGTGTTGGTGCATCTTCCAGCTACGCTACTACAGTAGCCGGTGCCGGTGCCGTTACCACAACAGCTCTGGCTGCTGGTGACTTGTCCATCAACGGTTTCCAAGTAGGCGCATCCGCTGCTGACGGCGTATCTTTCTCCAACTCTACAGGCAGTGGTATCTCTAAAGCAGCAGCAATCAATGCAATTAGCGGCAGCACAGGCGTTACAGCAACTGTAGGCTCCACCGCTATTGCAGGTACAGCCAGCACATCTGCTACAGCGATTGCCTCAGGCGACATCACCATTAACGGCGTAAATCTGGGTGCCTTGAACGCTTCCACCTCTGGCGCACAACGTGGTGCTCAAGTTGCAGCAGCTGTTAATGCGATCAGTACACAAACAGGCGTTACAGCTACATTCAATACAACAACTGGTGCTGTTGCACTGGCTGCTGCTGATGGCCGCAACATCACTGTAACAGCAAGCACCAATGCTGCCGCAGCTGCTGCCAACACAGGTATTACTGTATCGGCAACTGGCGCAACTGACGTCAGCACATCGACACTGTCCCTGACCTCTACCAGTTCTGCAGGTATCACCCTGGCTAACGGTACAGGTACTGGTTTGACAGCTGCCAACCTGACAGGTGGCTTCACCTCTGCGTCGGTCACAGTAGGTGCAGGTGTATCTTCACTGAATCTGGGTACCGCTGCCGGGGCCACCGCCGCGTTGACGACCATTGATGCGGCGCTGCAGTCAATCAATAGTTCCCGCGCTTCTCTGGGTGCGTATCAAAATCGCTTCTCTTCCGCGATTGAAAGTTTGCAGACTAACTCTGAAAACTTGACAGCATCCCGCAGCCGTATCCGTGATGCAGACTTCGCCCAAGAAACTGCGACTCTGACACGCGGTCAGGTTCTGCAACAAGCCGGTACTGCGATTTTGGCTCAAGCAAATGCCTTGCCTAACGGTGTTCTGGCCCTGTTGCGTGGTTAATAACAGTAGGCTTATGTAAATTAGGTTTATACTTAAAGCATAAAGCATGTCCCCCTGACCAAATTTTTGGTCAGGGGTATTTTTCTTGAAGGAACAGATCATGGACATCCGATCGATAGGGAGTGCTTCTCAATCAGGACAACTGATCAATGACCGCATACCTGCCTCAGATACTGGCGCTTCCGTACACAAGTCATCTGCTGCTGCCACCCAGACTATTGATGCCGTCAAGGCGACTTCGTCTGCTACTTCTCCACCTGAAGTAGAAAAAGTGACAAAAGCCGTCAACGATATCAATAAAACAATTCAAGCACTATCCCAAAATCTGGAATTTAGTGTTGAAGAGCACAGCAATCGGGTGGTGGTCAAAGTTATTGACCAGCAAACCAAAGAGGTATTGCGTCAGATTCCATCAGAAGAAGCCATTGAAATTTCTCGTTCGCTCGATAAATTGCAGGGGCTATTAATTAAACAGCAAGCGTAATTCACAAATACGGCCTTTTTGGGCTAAATTTTAAATTGGCATGTAAATTCCCCTCTAAAGTCTGGTTTGTCTTTGCCGATAATTTAGTACAGTACGGTCTGACAAGGGGAACAATGTGGGCATACAATCGACAGGCTTAGGCGCCAATCTGGACGTCAACGGTCTCATTACTAAATTAATGCAGGTGGAAAGTCAGCCCCTGACGACATTGGCTAAGAAAGAAGCCAGTTTTCAGGCAAAGCTATCTGCTTATGGCACGCTTAACAGTGCTCTCAGCGTTTTTCAGTCCAATGTTACCGGTCTCAGCAATCTGGGCACTTTTCAGTCGCTAACTGCCTCTGCAGGCGACAGCTCTATCCTGTCTGCTACCACCACCAGTGTTTCAACCCAGGGCAGCTATAACATCAATGTGACCAAGCTGGCACAGGCACAGACCATTTCCAGCGCAGGTCAGCTCAGCTCTACAGCCAGCATAGGCAGCGGCACCAGCACCACCATCAACTTTGAGTTTGGCACCATTACAGGCGGTGCATTGGCCAACGGTACCTATACAGGCTCCACTTTTACCCAGGATGCGACGCAGGCAATCGGCACTGTCACTATTGATGGCGCCAACAATTCCCTGCAAGGCATACGTGACGCAATTAATGCGGCAAAAGTCGGTGCAACTGCCGCCATCGTTGGTGATGGTAGCGCCACGCCTTACCATCTGGTACTTACTTCCGCAAAAACTGGTGCTACTTCCAGCCTGAAAATTACTGCAACGGGTGATGCCGCGATCCAAAGCCTGGTCAATTATGACCCGGCCGGCACGCAAAATTTGACAGAAACAACAACAGCACAAAACGCCGCATTGACAGTCAATGGCATAGCAATTTCAAGCACATCCAATGCAGTAGCGGGTGCCATACAGGGCACAACCCTGAATTTGAGCAAGGTCGGTACAACCAGTCTGTCACTGAGCGCCAATACCAGTGGCATCCAATCGGCCATTAATGGTTTTGTAAAAGGTTTCAATGATTTTCAAGCCACATTAAAATCTTTGACCGGCTATGATGCCAGTACCCAAAAAGGCGGCATCCTGATAGGTGACTCTACGGCCAGGAATGTACAAAGTCAGATCAGGTCAACACTGAGCACCGCGGTAAATGGCTTGGGTGGGAATATCACTACCCTGGCGAGCATAGGCATCAGCTTTCAAAAAGACGGCACACTCTCTGTAGATTCGTCGAAACTAAGTACTGCGTTATCCACTAACTACAGCGACATCAGCGGTCTGTTTGCCTCAGTCGGCAAAGCAACGGACAGCCTGGTCAGTTACACTAGTTCTACCAGTGCGACCAAACAAGGTGCTTACGGTTTAGACATCTCTGCCATTGCCACCCAGGGTGGATTGCTGGGCAATCTGGATCTCACTACTGGCAATACAACGATTGCGGCAAGTACTACGCTCAACGTTACACTGGACGGGAAAACTTCCCTGGTTTCGCTGGCTGCTGGAACCTATACAGCATCTTCACTGGCAACCTTGTTGCAGACTTCGATTAACGGCAATTCCACATTCAAAGACAATGGCTCAGCAGTTACGGCCACCATCAACGGCAGTGGTCAGCTGCAATTGCAATCTACCCGTTATGGCAGTGCATCCAATGTGAATCTGGCTGATGGCACTGGTACGGGCGCCGCCAGCTTTACGGGTACCGTGCTCAATGGTACTGCCGGGATAGATGTGGCAGGCAAGCTGAATGGCATTACCGCTACCGGCACAGGGCAGTATCTGACAGGTGCTACTGGCTCAGATGCCGAGGGCTTGAAAATATTGATCAGCGGTGGCTCACTAGGAGCCCGCGGCACTGTGAATTTCTCCAGAGGTTATGCGTCTCAGGTGTCATCCCTTTTGTCTACTGTGGTAGGTACTTCGGGTTCGATATCCGGTGCCACAGATGGTATCAATCGCAGCATCAAGGAAATAGGTAAGCAGAGGGATATTTTAAATAGCCGCCTGTTCGATACCGAAGCGCGCTACAGAGCACAATTTACAGCCCTGGACTCAATTGTGAGCAGCTTGAATAATACAAGTTCGTTTCTTACCCAGCAATTAGCTGCATTAACTGCCAGTACGAAATAAATTCAGTAAGCAGATCAGAAAATACCAAAGAGGATAAATCGCTATGTTTGGCTCATCTCAAGTGCGCGGCGCAAATGCCTATGCAAAAGTTGGCATTGAGACTGGCGTTGTCGCTGCCAGTCCCCACAAATTAATTGTCATGCTGTTTGATGGAGCCATAGTCGCCATTTCAAATGCCCTGCAGCATTTGGGAACTGGAGATGTCGCATCAAAAGGCCAGGCTGTTTCAAAAGCAATAGCAATTATTGAAAACGGATTGCGTGCCAGTCTGGATAAAAAAGCTGGTGGCGAAATTGCCGTCAGTCTTGACTCATTGTATGAGTACATGACGGCCAGGCTATTACAAGCCAATCTGGAAAATAACGATCTTATGCTTACTGAAGTCCAGAATTTATTGCGCGATCTGAAAACTTCCTGGGAAGCCATCGCCCCCACCAAAGAGGTCATCACTGAAGCCCCAAAAATGAATATTGACCCATTGTCACCTCGCCCTGCCAACTTTGTTGAGGCTTGAATCAAGATGAATAATCTGGAACTGATCTCATTGTATGAAAATGTTGCTGCGATTACAGGCAACATGCTGGAAGCTGCACGTTCAGGAAATTGGGAATTGCTGGAACAACTGGAAAATGATTGTTCCAGTCGCGTACAAACCATACGCGAGAGCGAAATCCCTTTTGATCTGCCTGCAGAAATGCGCGACAAAAAAGTCCGCATCATCAAGAAAATTCTTGCTGACGACAAGGAAATTCGTGACATTACCGAGCCATGGATGGCGCAGCTGTCTGATTTAATGAAAAATTCCAGCACCAACAGAAAATTATCCAATACTTATGGTGCAGGTAATACGGCCTGATTCTTATGGCTACCCGACTCGATATCCTGTCCAAACCAGTTGCCAATATCGAGGCACCAGCAGCTACATTATCGATTAGCGAAACCAGGCAGGACATCACCCCGAAACTGGCGCAGCTTGTTACCGGGCAATTACTCAAGGGCGAGATCCTGTCAAAATTGATGGATGGCAGCTTTACCGTCAGAGTGGCAGGCATTACTGCCAAAATGATGTTACCCGAAGGCAGCAAGACGGGCGATCAAATTCCATTGCGCCTTATAGCAACCGAGCCTCGTCCCACATTCCTGCTGGAACATGATGGCGACGCTCACTTCCCTACCCCATTACCACAAAATTACGCGACAGGCACAGAAAAGCGCCCGCAACTACCTGCCAGTAATTATCTGGGTGCTGTTGCTGACGAAGTTGAGGCACCAGGCCCTCAAACCACCGCCAGAGCAAGCATTCCAGAGTCTGGAGTCAAAGCCGATACTTCCAGCATAGTCAATTTATCGGTCAATGAAGCCGGTAAGAAAATCAGCAATGATGCTGGCATCAATTCACCTAAAATCAACGCACAGGAAGTTGCGGCGACCAAATCGACTGAAGTCAACAGCAAGAACATCCTCAACAATACCAATATCGTTGATACGACGCCAGATCGCCTGAGTAGCGCGCCAACATCCCTGAGCAGTACAGGTAAATTCATCACCCAAATTTTGCAGACTGCCCCAAATCAGGGCGAAAAACTCAGCATTGCCAGTCAGACGCCGATAGTGGCGACAGCTGTAGAATTAAAGGACACGAGTGCGACAGCGAGCAAACTCCAACATCAAATCAGTACCAGCGGCTTGTTTTATGAATCGCATGTTGCAGAATGGGCACAAGGAAAACGTCCTATCAATGACATCAAGGCAGAGCCTCAATCGCAAATTGGCTTGTCTGATATGGCTTCCAGCAACTCTGCTACAGCTTTAAGCACGGTCAATAAAGAAATGGGACAAATAATTCACCAGCAATTAAATGTTCTGGAGCAAAATATTGTACGATGGCAAGGAGAGCTTTTCCCCGGACAAAAAATCGAATGGGAGATTAAAAAAGAAAGCCCGGGTGATCGCAATCAACAAGAAATTGAAAGTGCAAACTGGCAATCGGTGGTTCGTTTTGATTTGCCTAATCTAGGGCCAGTCACGGCTATCATCAATCTGCAATCGAGTAATCTGGGCTTGTCCTTGCGGGCTGAGCAAAGCACTACTGTCTCTGCCCTTAAGGATCATGCGAGTGAACTGGCTGCTGCAATGCAGGTGGCTGGTTCACCACTGATGTCTTTTGTGGTGAATAAAAATGAGCGCAACTAACCCTCCTGTCAAACCAGTACAAAATGCTGTTGCGCTGGCTTACCAGAATGGCGATGCAGCGCCTAAGGTAGTTGCCAAGGGCAAAGGTTTGATCGCCGAAGAAATTATTGCCAGAGCCAAAGAGCACGGGGTACATGTACATCAGTCCAAAGAGCTGGTTTCCCTGCTGATGAAAGTCGATCTTGACCGGGATATTCCTCCGGCCTTGTATCGCGCAGTTGCAGAACTGCTCGCTTGGCTTTACCATATTGATACGGAAAAGTCTGAGACAATTTCGGAGACTTCAGGGCGACAATAAATTAAACAGCCCTTATCTTTAAATGTTATTATAAGAATATGCCATTGACACCTCCGAGTCTGGGTACAGAAAATCAAAGCCCATTTCAAGTTGATTCCCGCCGGGAAATCATCAGTCTCTTGCGCGGCCTGAAAGAAAGCAAGCAATTGATCAGCATGCTGATCAATAATGGCTCAGAAGTATTCATTACTTCAATACTGGATGTTGATGACGACACCAATCTGATTATTATCGATAGCGCACCTGGTCAATTGGCAAATCAGCGCATTATTGAGGCGCCCAGAGTATCGTTTGAAGGTTTATTGGACAGAATCAGCATACAATTTTCTGCATCCAATCTGGAGCGCATAGATTTCGAAGACCGTCCTGCACTGCAGTTCGAGATACCGACCAATATGATACGTCTGCAAAGGCGCGAATATTATCGTATCAATACCCCACTCTCGAATCCTATCCGTGCGCTGATACCTGTGCAACTGGAAGACAGACAGGAAACACTGAAGCTCGCTTTGGTAGATATCAGTTGCGGTGGCATTGCCATACTGGATGAAAGAAAAGTTCTCGATAGCACCATCGCTGTCATCTACGAGCATTGCAAACTGGATTTACCAACCATAGGCCTGGTGGACGTGATACTGCAAATACGCAACTCGCAGGATCTGGTTTTGCTCAATGGCAAATCAAACCGGCGACTAGGCTGCCAATTCATCAATATGTCCAACGGCGTACTCGCCAGTATCCAGCGTTACATCATGAAACTGGAACGAGAACGCAATGCCAAACTGACTGGCATACGCTAAAAAAACAAATGCCCGGTTTTCAATAACCGGGCATTTGTTTTTGGCTATCGCAAAATGCAGATTCCAGGCATTTGCCAGCACTTCATGAATGAGCAAGCTATATCTGCATATTCATGATGTCATGGTAAGCGGATACCAGCTTGTTCCTGACCTGCACCGTGGTCTGAAATGAGATATTGGCTTTTTGCATCGAGATCATTACATCAGACAAGCTGACTTTATCATCACCCATGGCAAATTTTTGTCCCAATTGTTGCGAACTCACTTGCGACTGATTCACACTTTCCAGAGAAGCCTTCAAAGCCTCTGCAAAGTCCAGCCTGCCAGGGGGGGCAGTATTGTCTGTCGGACTCACACCCAAACCAGAGCTGGCCTCCATTCTGGCGGCTGTCGCT
The DNA here is from genome assembly GCF_049340385.1 of Undibacterium sp. Ji83W. Classification (NCBI taxonomy): domain Bacteria; kingdom Pseudomonadati; phylum Pseudomonadota; class Betaproteobacteria; order Burkholderiales; family Oxalobacteraceae; genus Undibacterium; species Undibacterium sp. Ji83W. The sequence goes on from NZ_JBMPOZ010000020.1 coordinate 35,166, forward strand.
TTTAATTGCGCAACCATGGCCTCAATGCGGCTTGCGTCTATGCCTCCCACTTTCATTTTGATCACCTCTAATGTCGACTTTCACATTTGCTACATTAACAGTCAGAAAGCAAATGGGAGCGTGGAAAAGAACAGTAAAGGCATCGTTTTTCCCTCGTTTGATTTTAGTATTTAAGTGGACAATCGCTATCAAGGAAAAAACCATATCTGGAATAGCAAGCATGCAATCCACTGACACATTAATCGTACAAGGTGAACTATGGCAACCGCAGACAATATAGCAATTGCCCCGCCTGGACCTGCCCTGCCGGGCATATTTGGCTTGCCGCAAACCCCTGTCACGCGCAATATCTTGCTGGCGGTCGGTGCTGCCATTACCTTGGCCATCATGGTTGGTGTCTGGCTTTGGAGTCAGACGCCTGATTACAAAGTCTTGTTTTCCAATTTTAATGACAGGGATGGTGGCGCTATTGTTGCCTCATTGCAACAATTAAACATTCCTTACAAATACTCTGAAGGTGGTAACGCCATCCTTGTCCCAGCCAATCAAGTGCATGATGCGCGTCTGAAACTGGCTTCCCAAGGCTTGCCCAAAGGCGGCAATGTAGGGTTTGAGCTGATGGAAAATCAAAAACTGGGTATCTCTCAGTTTTTAGAGCAAGTGAATTTTCAACGTGCGCTGGAAGGTGAACTGGCACGCTCTATTCAGGCAGTGTCGGCAGTCCAGACCGCTCGCGTGCATTTAGCCATACCTAAATCACAAGTCTTTATCCGCGACCAGCAAAAACCTACAGCCTCAGTCTTATTGAATCTTTATCCCAGCCGCGTGCTGGACCAGCAACAAGTCAGCGCCATTGTGCATCTGGTGGCCAGCAGCGTACCTGAGTTGTCCGCCAAGAACGTCACTATCGTCGATCAAAATGGTAATTTGCTGTCTGACACATCCAAGCAGATGGCGAACAATAGTCTTGACCCTTCACAACTTAAATACGTGCAGGAATATCAGCAAAACATTATCAAACGCATAGAATCGATTATCTCCCCTATCGTTGGGGCGAATAATGTGCGTGCAGAAGCCACGGCAGATATCGATTTCTCCCGCACCGAACAAGCAGCAGAAACCTACAAGCCAAATTCTCCGCCAGAAGCATCTGCCATCCGCAGCCAGCAAACCAGCGAGTCTTACAATAAAGGCGTCAATCCATCTGGCATACCGGGTGCCCTGAGCAATCAGCCACCTGTCCCGGCGACTGCGCCTATCGTCGCCAGCGGCGCAGCCAATACACAAACTGCAGCCTCAAATGCGGGCTTGATGCAAAAAGATTCGACCATGAATTTTGAAGTGGACAAAACCATACGCTATACCCAGCAGCCTATGGGTGGTGTAAAACGTCTCTCTGTTGCCGTTGTCATCAATTACAAAACAGAAACAGACAAAAATGGCAAAACCACGACACGTCCTTTGACTGACATAGAAAAAACCCAGATTACTGATCTGACCAGAGAAGCCATGGGCTTCAACAAGGACAGAGGTGACACACTGAACGTCGTCAACAGCCCCTTTGCCAGCCCTGAAAAAGAGCCTATAGTGGACTTACCACTGTGGAAACAGCCAGATGTATTGCAAATGGCTAAGGAAATCGCCAAATACATAGGTGTTGCCCTTGTCCTTGCCTACTTGTTTTTTGGCTTCCTGAAACCCATGTTACTTAAGATGATGGGTAAAGACAAAGAAACCCTGGAAGCAATCGAAGCTGAAAAACTAGCGCAAGAAGAGGCAGAAAAAGAGGAAGAAGAAGCCGCCATTGTGAACCTGTCGAAAGAAGCTGAGCTGCAAAATACCAGACATGGTTCCACCTACGAAATGAATCTGGAAATGGCAAAACAATTGGCAAAAGACGATCCACGTATTGTCGCTAACGTAGTAAAGGCATGGGTCAGCAATGAGTGAAGACGGAGTACAAAAAGCCGCCACCCTGATGTTGGCACTGGGTGAAGACGGGGCCGCTGAGGTCATGAAATATCTTGGACCACGCGAAGTGCAAAAGATAGGCGCAGCCATGGCTGCGATTGGCGCTATCCCGCATGAAGCCATCGCAAAGGTGCTGGAAGACTTCAAGACAGCGGCCGACCTGAGCTCCTCTGTTGGTCTGGACTCTGATGAGTATATACGTAATGTGCTGACCAAGGCCCTCGGTGATGACAAGGCTGCCTCGCTGCTGAACCGTATTTTGGGTGGCAAGGATGCAAGCGGTATCGAAAGCCTGAAATGGATGGATTCTCCCTCAGTTGCAGAACTGATCAAAAATGAGCATCCACAAATTATTGCCACCATCCTGGTCCATCTGGAAAGTGACCAGGCCTGCGAAATTCTGAATCAGTTTACCGAGCGCCTGCGCAACGATATCGTCTTGCGTATCGCCACTCTTGACGGCATCCAGCCTACTGCGCTGCGCGAACTGAATGATGTATTGACCAAGCTCCTTACCGGCAATGAAAGCCTAAAGAAAAAATCCATAGGCGGCGTGCGTGCTGCGGCAGAAATCCTGAACTTCATGAGTGGCGAGAACGAAGCCTCGGTCATGGATAATCTGCGCAAATATGATGGCGACATGGCCGAAAAAATCATGGATGAGATGTTCGTCTTTGACAACATCCTTGAAATTGATGACAAGGGCATACAGTTGCTGCTGAGGGAAGTACAATCAGACTCCCTGATCGTCGCCCTGAAAGGTGCCAACCAGGACATGCGCGAAAAAATCTTCAAGAATATGTCGCAGCGTGCAGCAGAAATGATGCGCGAAGATCTGGAATCCAAAGGTCCGGTACGCCTGTCCGAAGTCGAAGCACAGCAAAAACAAATACTGCTCATCGTCAGACGTCTGGCCGATGAAGGTCAGATCATGCTAGGTGCAAAAGGTGAGGACGCGTATGTCTAATGCCACGCGCAGTGGTGACATGACTGCTTTCCAGCGTTGGGAAATGGCTTCGTTTGGCGATAACCGGCCCGCCCAGGTGGAAGAAGTCAGAGCAGCGAATGCTCAGGTCGCTGCCCAGCAACGCGTGGAAACAGAAACTGCCCGTGAAGCTGCCAAGCAAGAAGGATTTGCCGCAGGTTATAAAGAGGCCTATGAACGTGGCCTGAAAGACGGACAGGAAACTGCCTATGCAGAAACCATGGAACAGGTGCAGGTAGAAATCCACGCTCTGCAACAAATGGCGCAGGCATTTTCAGGGCAATTGCATTCTGCATCTGAGCAAATGGGTAATGAATTGATGCACCTGGCATTGGATATGGCCCAAGCCATACTAAAGGCCAAGCTTGATGCTGACCCTACCGTGATCTTGCCCATCGTTGAAGACGCGATTGCGCAGTTGGCCAGCGTACAACAGCCAGCGCAAATCCTTCTAAATCCTGAAGATGTGGCGATGGTGAAAAATCAATTGGGTGAGACCCTGGCTGCAGATGGTTGGCGGATTGTGCCCGATAGCCATATGGAGCGCGGTGGCTGCAAGCTGGTAACCCAGCACAATCTGGTTGATGCCAGTTATTCTACGCGCTGGAAAAAGCTGCTGGACAGCATGCAAATCAGTGACTTTAAAGCAGGTTGATGTTCATGCAGGATACCTTTATCAATGACTGGAAATCCAAGCTCAACTTAAGCCGTGAGCAGATTTCACATGTGCAAACCACCACCGTGTCTGGCAGAGTCACCCGGGTCACCGGCCTGGTCATGGAAGCCGTCGGTTTAAGATTGCCAGTAGGTAGCGCCTGCAGCATACATTTGCAAAGTGGCGCAAAAATAGATGCCGAAGTCGTTGGTTTCGATGGCGACAGATTGTTTCTGATGCCGCACAGCGATCTTGACGGCGTCACGCCAGGCGCACCGGTATTCCCCGCAGAGCCAGAAGCACATGAAGTCGTTAATCACCCACGCAGACGTCCCAGCGACAGAAGCCGTCACCTGCCCGTAGGCTATGAATTATTGGGACGCGTCCTGGATGGCAATGGCCGCCCTCTTGATACTCTGGGCCCTCTCGGCACCCACGAATCCGCCCCTTTGGGTGCCCGCATTTATAACCCACTGGAACGCGCCCCTATCGTTGAAACGCTGGATGTGGGTGTCCGTGCCATCAACAGCATGTTGAGCGTAGGTAAGGGCCAGCGTCTCGGGCTGTTTGCCGGTTCAGGCGTAGGTAAGAGCGTCTTGCTGGGCATGATGGCGCGCTATACCGCTGCTGACATTATTGTGGTTGGCCTGATTGGTGAGCGGGGGCGAGAAGTTAAAGAATTTATTGAGCAAATTCTCGGCACTGAAGGCCTGGCCCGTTCTGTCGTGGTAGCTGCGCCGGCCGACGCCCCACCATTGATGCGCTTGCAAGGCGCTGCCTATGCGACCACCATTGCGGAATATTTCAGGGATCAGGGACGCAGTGTATTGCTGATCATGGATTCATTGACGCGTTATGCCATGGCGCAAAGGGAAATTGCCCTGGCCATAGGTGAACCACCGGCAACCAAGGGTTATCCACCATCCGTATTTGCCAAGCTGCCAGTGCTGGTGGAAAGAGCTGGTAACGGCAAGTCAGGCGGCGGTTCAATTACTGCGTTTTATACTGTCCTGACTGAGGGTGATGATCAACAAGACCCGATTGCAGATGCCGCCAGGGCTATTCTGGATGGTCATATCGTCCTGGACAGAACTTTGGCGGAAAGCGGACATTACCCCGCCATCGATATAGAACAATCGATCAGCCGGGCCATGCATAGCATTACATCACCAGAACATCAGGCCTTATCCAGAAAACTGAAACAATTGTATTCCCGCTATGAACGCAGCCGTGATTTGATCAGCGTTGGTGCCTATTCGCCAGGATCTGACCCACTGCTGGATGAGGCAATCCGGCTACATGGAAGAATCGTTTCATTTTTACAACAAGATATTAATGAAAAATGCAGCATTCCTGAAAGCTTGGGGCAACTTCAGGCTCTATTCAACGGATAGAAAATTCTGCCAGAGACTATACTTAAATCACCATGGCATTGAAATCACCCATTAGCACGCTGATAGAAATTACGGAGAAAGAAGTTGACGATGCCGCCAAACTTCTGGGTAAAGCCATACGTGCACATGAAGATACTGAGAAAAAACTGAATTTATTGCAACAATACCGCGATGATTACGCGCAAAGATTGCAAGATGGTGCGGCAAAAGGTTTGACCGTATCGCAATATACGAATTTTTTGTCATTTCTGGCCAAGCTGGACTCGGCTATCGATGGGCAAAAACAAGTCGTCATGGATGCAGCGCATCGTATAGTGATGGCGAAGACTGAATGGCAAGCCACTGAAAAAAAACGACTTTCTTATGACACTTTGCAAAATCGCGCACAAACGGTACTGCAAAAAAAGGAAGCGAAACGAGATCAGAAGCAAACCGATGAAATGGCTGCTCGCGCCCTCTTCTACAAGCGCTAATTTATTTACAGGTACCGCAAATGCAAGCTAATCCCATACTGACAGCGTTAGACAAATCAGGCACAACCACCAAGTCAGGTAAAAACAGCACATCTGGCAACCCTGAAATCAGCTTCAACCAAATGTTGAACAAAGAAATCTCCAGTACTAAAAAACCGGAGATGGATGTTGCGCGCCCTGTCAATAAGCCTGCCCCGCCTGCAAAAAATAATAACAACGTCAACGCAAACAATAATAATGCGGCCAACTCCGGCAACAAGCTGGCAAATAATGAAAATACTGCGCCTGCACCATCAAATGCAACAAAAGCAGATGAGTCGAATACTGACGGCACTGTAGTCAAAGAAGATGAGCTTGATGTCAAAAAAGACGATGATATCAGCGAACAAATTCTGGCTCTGGTAGGCAACCTCAATGCGGCAGCAGTTACCACAGAGGCAGTAAAAAAACCTGTCGCGAACGACATTGATACAAGCAAAAGCGATAGTCTTGCCGCTATCTCCAGCACTGATACTGCTGCCACTACCGACCTGATCGATAGCAATACAGTCGCATCGCTCGCGAAATCTGCAATTGAAAATCAGGGCAAGGTAGCAGGACAATCAGATAGTAATGCTACTGGCAAGGAACAAATCAAGCCAGAAACCCCAGCTACTCAGGCGGATATAGCAGCAATTGCCGCGCAAATGATCGCGAGTAAGGCAGATAGTAAAGCCACCGCCAAACTGACTGAAAACGGCTCAAATGCAGCCACATCGCCTATTGACAAAGATGTTGGCAAACTGACTGAGGCCATCATCCGCCCCGCTGAACTCGCCACTCCTGCACCAAAGGATGCTCTGGCAGCTAAGAGTACGACTACTACTGGCGCAGAGAAACCTGCAGAAACAACTGTTAGCGAAACTAAAGTTGATGATCTGAGTTTGAGCAAAACAATAAGTGACAAGACTGGTGACACGCGGCCGGCAGTGGCAACAGAGACGCCTAAATCGTTCGCCAGCGATATTTCTCAGGCAAAAGACGCCATGGCAGAACGGATATCCGACATCAAAACCGGCTCAGCCGCGAAAGATAGTCAGCAAGTCATGGCTCCACCCGCAGTTGCAGCAAATGCTGTCGGCAGCACGCAATTCAATGCGGCAGTTCTGGCAGCAGAACAAATCGCACCGCGCGTTGGCAGCAATGGCTGGGACAAGGCAGTAGGTCAAAAAGTCGTCTGGATGGTGGGTGAAGGCTTGCAATCAGCAGAACTGACATTGAATCCACCAGATCTGGGCCCTTTGCAGGTCGTGCTGAAGGTCAGCAACGAGCAGGCTAGCGCCAGTTTTTCTTCTGCCCAGCCTGAAGTCAGGGAAGCGCTGGAAGCCGCCTTACCACGCTTAAAACAAATGCTCAGTGATGCCGGGGTTCAATTGACAGGCTTCTCTGTGAATTCACAGGCTGCAGGTCAGGGGCAAAATTTCACACAACAACAGCCGCGCAACATTAATTCATCAAGAATTGGCACAGATGTGCCAGACAATACCATCAGTACGGCAAACACTACGCCCACCAGGATACAGACAAATAATGGCCTGGTAGATACCTTTGCCTGAGGTAAATCTCGCCCAGCCCTGCTAGCCCAAATTACCGCACTGTCTAATGACCTGCAATGGCAGTTGGATTGACATCCAGCTGCCATTGCAGCAAGCGCTTATTTCACTTTCTGACACACAAGAATTGCTCAGGCGCATCGCGATCAGCCCTACTCTCTGGAAAAAAGCCTGCACATGCATGTAGAATGGTCGTGAAAGGCTGATCCAGGCGACAAAGCAGGCTCACATCGCTTTGCAAACATTAGAGATAAGCTGAAATACGCCCTCTTTTTCTTGGATATTAAATGCCTGCTATCAAGCATAATACTTAAAAATTATGGCATTTAATGCCTACAGAGAGGAAAACCATGGCGAAAGCACCGGCCAAAGCAGCGGAAGTAAGTGATGCTCCAGCAGCAGGAAAATCAAAGAAAAAGCTCTTGATCATCATCGCCGCCGTCGTATTTTTATTGGTCGCCGTTGGCGGTGGTGCCGCTATTTTCCTGTCTAAAAAGGCTTCCTCCTCAAAAGAAAAAGAACATAAAGCTGAACCTGCAAAAGCACCTGTATTTCTGGCGCTGGAAGCATTTACAGTCAATCTGCAATCAGAAAACGGTGATAAATACCTGCAAATCAGCATGACCCTGCAAGTGCAGGATGAAGAACAGGTCACTCTCATCAAGGCCAATATGCCGCAAGTGCGCAGCCGTTTGTTGCTGCTGCTGTCCAGTAAGGATTCGACTGAAATTCTGTCGTCTGAAGGCAAGGAAAAACTGGTCAATGAAATCATAGAAAAAGTTGCCCAGCCTTTCACTCCCAAAGGCGAGCCGCAAAAAATCAGTGGCGTTTTCTTTACCTCTTTTGTAGTTCAATAAAACCATGTCAGATAATTTCCTCTCCCAGGAAGAAGTCGATGCTCTTTTAAAGGGCGTCACGGGAGATCAGGACGATTCTCAGTCACTGGAGGATACCTCCGGTGTCAGGCCATACAATCTTGCCACGCAAGAGCGTATTGTCCGTGGTCGCATGCCTACGCTGGAAATTATCAATGAGCGTTTTGCCCGTTTATTGCGCATAGGTTTGTTCAATTTCCTGCGCCGCAGTGCCGAGGTCTCGGTAGGTACGGTCAGAGTATCGAAATACAGCGAATTCATTCGCAACCTGGTGGTGCCTACGAATTTGAACCTGGTCCACATGAAGCCTTTGCGCGGCACCTCCCTGATTGTGCTTGATCCGGGACTGGTGTTCTTGCTGGTGGATAATCTGTTTGGTGGTGATGGACGTTTCCACACCCGGGTCGAGGGTCGCGATTTTACCCAGACTGAACAACGTATCATTCATCGTATTTTGGAAATCATTTTTGAGACTTATTCAAAATCCTGGGAGCCGGTGTACCCCATAGAATTTGAATATATACGTTCAGAAATGAACACCCAGTTCGCCAATATTGCAACACCAAATGAAGTTGTAGTTTCAACCACCTTCACGATAGAGCTGGGCCCAGTCAGTGGCGAAATGCATTTATGCATGCCCTACTCCACCATAGAACCTATACGCGACATACTCACCAGTAGCCTGCAAGGTGAAACACTGGAAGTGGATAAACGCTGGGTGCGTCTGATGACGCAACAGATACAGATAGCAGAAGTCGAAATAGTTGCTGATTTGGGGACCACACGTGTCACCCTGGGCGATATACTGAATATGAAGGAAGGCGATATCATCCCTCTTTCAATACCAGAAATTATTTCAGCAAAAGTTGATGGCACTCCTGTGATGGAGTGCAAATATGGTGTATTTAACGGACAGTATGCCTTGCGTGTGGAGAAGCTGATCAGCTCCAGCGTACAGGAAGTAGCACAAGGAGAAAATCATGGATGACAACGGCGAATCCCCTATCAGCGAAGATGATTGGGGTGCTGCGATTGCAGAACAGGAACGTGCAGAAGCTGCGGCGGCTGAAAAGCCTGAAGCACCACCGGCGACGGCTGCGATTTTCAAAGAATTTAGTGGCAAAAGCAGTACTGCGCCTGAAACCCATAATGACATTGACTTCATCCTGGATATCCCGGTACAACTTACTGTAGAACTGGGGCGTACCAAGATTGCCATCAAAAACTTGCTGCAACTGGCTCAAGGTTCTGTTGTAGAGCTCGATGGTCTGGCTGGCGAACCTATGGATGTATTGGTCAATGGCTGCCTGATTGCTCAAGGTGAAGTAGTTGTGGTCAATGATAAGTTTGGTATACGCCTGACCGATATCGTGACGCCTGCAGAACGCATACGCAAACTCAACAAATGAGGACGAAATTGCCTTATTTTGTACTGGCAGTGATGGCAGTCTTGAGTACCTCTGTATTTGCCGCAGAGAATGCACCGATTTCGCCCAGCGGTGGCTTAATGCAAATTGCCACAGCACTGCTTCTGGTGCTGGGACTGGTTGTCATGGCGGCCTGGCTCATGCGTCGCCTTGGCCCTATGAATGCGGGGAATAAAATCCCGGTCAAAATCATTGGTGGCATCAGTGTAGGTAATCGCGAGCGGGTGATGGTGGTGGAAGTCGGCGACCAATGGCTGATTCTTGGTGTAACAGCCAGCAATATCAACAACCTGGGCAGCATGCCCAAACAGGATGAATTGCTGAATCAGTCAGCACACGCAGCAGCAAATGATCCCTTTTCTGCCTGGCTCAAACGCACGCTGGATAAACGAACTAATGTGCGAACTTCTGAGCAAGCCACTGACCGGTCTACCGAGCGATCTGACAACAGCTAATACATTGCATGAAAATTTTGCGCTCTCATCTGCCATTCACCTGCCTGGCAATTTTACTGTGTGGACTGGCCCTGCCTGAAGCAGCCATGGCCCAGGCCAACGGTGGCTTGCAAGCCATTACCAGTACACCAGCACCCGGTGGCGGTCAAAACTACTCACTCAGCATACAGACGCTGCTGTTCCTGACAGCATTAAGTTTTTTGCCTGCAGCCCTGCTGATGATGACCAGCTTTACCCGCATCATTATCGTCTTGTCTTTACTCAGGCAAGCTCTGGGTACCCAGTCTGCCCCGCCAAATCAGGTGATGATAGGCCTGTCACTGTTTTTGACCCTATTTGTCATGGGGCCGGTGTTTGACAAAATTTACGCTGAAGCCTATCAACCCTTCACTGAAAACAAGATCACCATGCAGGTTGCCATGGATAAAGGGGCGACACCCCTGAAACAATTCATGATGAAACAAACCCGGCAAACAGATCTGGCCCTGTATGTCAAATTATCCAATACCCCTGAGCTGCAAGGGCCAGAGGATGTGCCTTTGCGGATTTTGATACCGGCCTTTATTACCAGTGAATTGAAAACCGCTTTTCAAATCAGTTTTGCCATCTTTATTCCCTTCCTCATCATCGATATGGTGGTTGCCAGCGTGCTGATGTCCATGGGTATGATGATGGTGTCACCTGCGATTGTGTCGCTGCCATTCAAGCTCATGCTATTCGTATTGGTGGATGGCTGGCAATTATTGATAGGTTCACTTGCACAAAGTTTTTACTGAGGTTCACCATGACACCAGATAGCGTAATGACATTAGGCCGCCAGGCCATGGAAGTCACCTTAATGGTGTCTGCCCCCTTATTGCTGGTGGCGCTGGGAATCGGCTTGATAGTCAGTATCTTTCAGGCAGCAACACAGATTAATGAAACCACCCTGTCCTTTATTCCAAAGTTGATAGGCATCTTTGTCACCCTCATCATTGCAGGGCCGTGGATGCTTTCCATCTTGATGGACTATATGCGTCAAATGTTTTCCAGCATCGCCACCATGGCAGCCTGATTTGCGTTACATCGCAATTCTATGATTTCCTTTTCCAGCAATGAGCTGATTGCGCTGATCAATTCCTTTATCTGGCCCCTGACCAGGATACTGGGCCTGATCGCGGTGGCACCACCGTTTGGAAATAATACTGTTCCGGTGCAAATCAAAATCGCCCTGGGCGTGGTTTTATCATTGATTGTCGCCCCTACCCTGCCTGCCATCTCTGATCTTGATCCCGTTTCTCTGAATGGCGTTTTGGTGCTGGCGCAACAGCTCATCATAGGATTGGGGATGGGCTTTGTGATGCGCGTGGTTTTTTCAGCCATAGAAATGGCCGGCGAGGTTTCTGGCCTGACCATGGGTCTGGGTTTTGCCACTTTCTTTGATCCACAAACTCAAGGTCGCTCTTCGGCTGTAGCACAATTCCTGGTACTGACTTCTACCTTGCTGATGCTGACGTTGAATGTGCATCTTTCCATGCTGGCGGCTTTAGTTGAAAGTTTTCATACGATCCCGATCACCACCACTTATCAGTCTGGTCTCAATTATCAAAAATTGGCGATTTGGGGTGAACAAATATTCAGTGTAGGCATGCATCTTTCATTACCCATCGTCGCCGCCCTGCTGGTAACCAACGTCGCCCTGGGTATATTGACGCGGGCTGCACCGCAATTGAATTTGTTTGGTATCGGCTTCCCTATTACGATAGGCGTAGGTTTTTTGATGCTGGCCCTGATCATGCCTTATCTGCTATTACCGCTACAAAATCTGTTTCAGAGTGGCATAGAAATGATGCAGTCACTAGGCCAGCCTGCCTCATTACCCATCCCGGTCAAGAGATAAAATCCATGTTGCATCAGGCATTTACTCATGAAGCCAGACTGTATAGCGTAGAACAGATACGTGAAATAGAGGCTCTCGGACTTGCCCATCAGAGTGAGGCCACGCTCATGCAAATAGCTGGCCTGGCCGCTGCAGAGTTGGCGATCAAAATTGGCGCGAGCAAACAAGTCCCAATACTGATTTTGGCTGGTCCTGGCAATAATGGCGGAGATGCTTATGAAGCGGGATATCAGTTAGCCAGGCAAGGGTATAAAGTTGCTTGCATCATGTGCGGGAAAATTGAGAAATACTCTCAAGATGCGCAAGCGGCACTGCAAAGAGCGAAAGATACAGGGCTGGAGTTTATAGAACCGGGCGCGTTGATCAATGATACGTCAGCTACGTCACGAGACTGGAGTCTGGTCATCGACGGTTTGTTCGGCATAGGTTTGAAGCGGACACCTGAGTCCGAAATCGCCAGACTGATAGAACTAATCAACAATCTCGCAGTTGAACAGGCAATCCCGGTCCTGGCAATTGATGTACCCAGTGGCTTGAATGCCGATACTGGGCAGCCTGTTAGCCCCAACAGCGCGGTTATTAAAGCCACTCACACCATCACTTTCATAGCCAATAAAACTGGTCTGCATACAGGATCAGGTAAAGACTATACGGGCAAGGTCACTGTCAATCAACTGGATATTCCTGAAGATTTTTTCCCAAAATGCCGCAGCCATTTGAATGAATGCACGTCCCTGTTACGCGCACTGACACCACGCAAGCAAAACAGCCACAAAGGCAGTTTTGGCGATGTCGTGATACTTGGAGGTGCCATGGGAATGGCCGGTGCCGCCATACTCGCTGCCAGGGCTGCGCAATACTCAGGTGCGGGACGGACTTATTGCAGCATGTTGGCAGAAGCACCCGCTTACGACAGTCTGCATCCGGAAATAATGTTTCGCAAGCTTGGCGAAGAAAGTTTGACAGGTGCAACTGTCGTCATTGGTCCTGGCTTGGGAACATCGGCCAGTGCCTATGCTTTACTCGTCAGTGCGATTCAAACTGCGCAGGCGCTCGTCATCGATGCCGATGCCTTGAACCTGATCGCCGCAGACACTAAATTGCAGGCCTTATTATTCAGCAGAAATACCCCATGCATACTCACGCCACATCCACTGGAAGCGGCCAGATTGCTAAACAAGAACGTGGCTGATATACAAAACAATCGCCCGCAGGCAGCACATGCACTGGCGCAGCAATTCAATGCGGTGATCATACTCAAGGGTTCTGGCAGTATTATTTGTAATCCAGATGGGAGTCTGCTCGTCAATACGACGGGCAACCCAGCCCTGGCCAGCGGTGGCACGGGTGATGTACTGGCAGGTGTGGCAGGTGCTTTGCTAGCGCAGGCTTGCAACAGCATGGATGCTGCCAGGATTGCTGCATGGGTACACGGTCATGCAGCTGACGAACTGGTTGCACGCGGAACAGGTCCGATAGGTTTGACCGCCAGCGAGTTATTACCAGAGATCAGATCCAGTATTAATCAATTGGCCTATCAAGCGATCACCAGCAACTGATCCAGTCTCCCATTCGAGACTTAATCAACCAGGCTATTAATCTGCTCAGGAATCAGTTTTTCCACTTCCGATGACGCATCACAGACGATGCCGGATTGCGCCAAAGCTGCGGACAGTTTTTCTATCTGCTCTTGCTGTGCAGCAGCATGATCAATCAGCTTATGCAAGACTTTGGAAATCGGGTCGTCACTGTTTTGAGTCACGCCATAAGCAGTGAATAAATGCGCGGTTTCTGAATCTGCCGAGGCGACTTCTTTTTTGATGACGTGAGCAGGATTACCAACTGCCGTACCACCAGCAGGCACAGGTTTGAGCACGACAGAATTTGAACCTATCTTGGCACCAGCGCCTATCGTAAAACCACCCAGCACCTTGGCACCAGCACCGACAATAACACCTGCTTCCAGTGTAGGGTGACGTTTTGCGCCTCGCGACAAGGAAGTACCACCCAGAGTCACGCCCTGGTAGATGGTACAGTCATCACCGATTTCTGCCGTTTCACCAATCACCACACCAAAGCCATGGTCAATGAACACCCTGCGGCCTATGGTCGCACCAGGATGAATTTCTATGCCGGTCAGTACGCGGGCAATATGGGAGATGAAGCGGCCTAGCCATTTCAAGCCACGTTTCCAGCACCATTGCGCCCAGCCATGCATGAGGATAGCCTGAAAGCCAGGATAACAAGTGATCACCTCCCAGGCATTACGGGCGGCAGGATCTTTCTTGATAATACTGGCTATATCTTCTCTCAGGCGGTCAAACATGGAATTTATATGGTTATGACGGAGGGGAATAAGATAGTAGCGCATTTCTGAAAAAGCTGCGTCCGCTACCCAAATCACCGGGCACCGGACGCTACAGGCTTACAGAAACTATGGCTTACAGACGTTGACGGCGGGCTTCGTATAGACAAACACCCGAAGCCACGGAGACATTCAGGCTTTCTACAGAACCGAACATGGGGACACTGACCAGCATATCGCAGGTTTCGCGGGTCAGGCGGCGCATGCCCTCACCTTCAGAGCCCATGACGATGGCGCAACCAACTTTGAAATCGACATCGTAGATATTTTTTTCCACTTCATCTGTAGTACCGACCAGCCAGATATCCCGATCCTTCAATTCACGCAGAGTACGCGCCAGATTGGTGACGGTGATATATGGCACTGTTTCAGCAGCACCACTTGCGACCTTGGCGGCTGTTGCATTCAAGCCCACTGCCCTGTCCTTAGGCGCGATAACTGCATGCGCACCCGCGCCGTCAGCCACCCGCAGGCAGGCTCCGAGATTATGCGGATCAGTAATACCATCCAGCACCAGCAACAAAGGCGGGCCATCAATCGCATCCAGCAATTCATCAAGATTGCGTGCCAGTGACAATTCACTGGCCTTCGCTACTACGCCCTGATGGCGACGCGTGCCGACGATGTTGCTGAGGCGCTGATCATCCGCCGGGATGATGCGCACACCAGCAGCTTTTGCTGCCTGCAACAGGTCTTTCATACGACCATCAACGCGGGAAGAATCTACATAGATTTCTTCGACGGAAGAGGCTTCATGACGGATCCGGGAGGTCACCGCATGGAAACCAAAAATCATTTTACTTTTCATTTCATTCTTTTCTTTACATGCTTTTCTTTAAGGTACTAACGTCTTTTCTTCGCTGACTTACCGGCAGCAGCTGGTGCTTTTTTCTTTGCACTGACAGCAGCAGGCGAAGATTTCTGGCGACGTCCACCAGAAAAACTTTCTTCTTTCACTTTCTTGGCCGGGGCGGCTTTACCGCCTCTGTCATAATTTGCCACGGCTTTTTCTTCAGGAACCAGCAGCGCTTTCTTGGCACTGGCAGCACCCTTGCGATTTTTCTCATTCGTAGCTGCACCACGAGCATCCACCAAACCTGCAGAGCGTGGCGACACGGCCTGGACTATGGCCAAATCTATCTTGCGGGCGTCCAGGTCAACACGGCTGACTTGCACTGTAACTTTGTCTGTCAACTGATAGCGTTTGCCGGTACGTTCGCCGCGCAACTCATGGCGTGCCTCGTCATACTGGAAGTAATCCGCGCCCAATTCAGTCACATGCACCAGCCCTTCGATGAAAATTTCATCCAGCTGAACAAAGATACCAAACTGTGTCACACCGGTGATCATGCCTGTGAATTCTTCGCCGACCTTGTTGCGTATGAAATAGCACTTGAGCCAGGCTTCCACATCACGTGATGCTTCGTCAGCACGACGCTCATTGGCAGAACAGTGGACACCGAGCGCATCCCAGATTGTCTGTTCTTTTTCTTCTTTTTTCTTGCCAGCTGCCTTGTCAGCAATCTGCTGTTTTCTGGTGGCATTCGATACTGAAGTATTCAAGAGCGTCAGATCTATACCCTTGGGCTCGTATTTGCGACCCTGCAAAATAGCCTTGATGGCTCTATGCGTCAGCAAATCGGGATAACGGCGTATCGGGCTGGTAAAGTGGGCATAGGCGTCGTAAGACAAACCAAAATGGCCGATATTGTCCGGGCTGTAAACCGCTTGCTGCATGGAGCGCAATAACATGGTTTGCAAGAGCGTTGCGTCTGGCCTGCCTTTGACCTTCTTCATCAACTCGGCATAGTCAGATGCTGCTGGCTTATCACCACCACCAAGGAACAGACCAACTTGCTTCAGGAAATTTCTGACCTGGGTCAGCTTCTCTTTGGTCGGGCCGGCATGGATGCGGTAAGTGCCTGGATGTTTATAAGTTTCCAGCAAATTTGCTGCACAGACATTGGCTGCCAGCATGCATTCTTCAATCAGCTTATGCGCATCATTGCGTGTACGCGGCAATATCTTTTCTATCTTGCCAGCAGGGTTGCAAACGATATAAGTTTCTGTCGTTTCAAAGTCGATGGCACCACGCACCTGGCGGGCCTTCAATAAAGACTGGAATACCTCATACAAATGCAAGAGATGCGGCACCAGAGTCAGGCGCTTGGCAGCTTCCGGCCCTTTGGTATTGCCGAGTATGGCTGCCACTTCGGTGTAGGTGAAACGCGCGGCAGAATGGATAACTGCTGGATAAAACTGGTAAGCCGTGACTTCGCCATCCTGCGTAATCACCATATCGCAAACCAGCGTCAGGCGATCGACATCAGGATTAAGCGAGCACAGGCCATTCGACAGACGTTCTGGCAGCATAGGTATGACCCGGCGTGGGAAATACACCGAAGTACTGCGCAACAATGCCTCTTCATCGAGCGCATCATTGGGGCTGACATAATGACTGACGTCGGCAATCGCAACGATCAGCCTGTGGCCTTTGCTGCGGCCTATCTTGACCGGCTCACAGTAAACGGCATCATCAAAATCGCGGGCGTCTTCGCCATCTATCGTCACCAGCGGGATATCGCGCAGATCTACGCGATCTGTCAGATCACTATCCCTGACTTCTGAAGGTAATTTGGCCGCAGCTTTTTTTACTGCTTCAGAAAATTCATGTGGCACGCCAAATTTTCTGACGGCGATTTCGATTTCCATACCAGGGTCATCAACATCACCCAGTATTTCAACGATCTTGCCGACTGGCTGAGCATAACGGGTTGGCTGCTCAGTCAATTCGACGCTGACAACCTGGCCAGCCTTGGCTTTGCCTGGTGCACCAGTGAGTAAGATATCCTGGCTGAAGCGCTTGTCTTCAGGCGCGACTATCCAGACGCCGTTTTCATTGAGAAGGCGGCCAATAACATGGGTATTGGCTCTGTCCAGTATCTCAAGAATGCCACCTTCCAACCGGCCACGTCTGTCAGTACCGACTACACGGGCCATGACGCGGTCACCATGCAAGACCTTTTGCATTTCGCGCTCAGGCAGAAACAGGTCTTCACTGCCATCATCAGGAATCAGGAAACCATAGCCTTCGCGATGACTGCTGACTTTGCCGCTGATGAAATTATCTTGATTGGCGATGGAATAATTTCCACCTTTATCTACTTTGACTTGCCCATCTCTTTCCATCGCGTTTAATCGTCGTGTCATGCCATCTAACTCCTCAGGTTTCACTGACAGCACCTCTGCAATCGCAGTCGCTGTCATTTTTGCCGTGTTAGTACGTAGAACACCCAGTATCTCTTCGCGACTGGGGATGGGGTATGAATGCTTGTTCAAATTTTGTATTTTTTCTTAAAAAAGTTAATTTGGCTTACGCCAAAATCTTATCAGGCCATAGTTTACTGTAGCAAACCTCTTTCGCCTAACAATTCTTGTATTGGCTAGGTAGCTCATCTTGACAAATGCCTGGATTAATTTATAATCTTGTTCTTCGTTGCCCACGTGGCGGAATTGGTAGACGCGCATGGTTCAGGTCCATGTGCCTTCGGGTGTGGGGGTTCGAGTCCCTCCGTGGGCACCACAAATTTGAGAGCCCGCTGATGAAAATCAGCGGGCTTTTTCAATTCCGGATTCACTTTTGCAAGTATATGCAAGAAACCACTCCTTTCCATATCATCACTTGTTTGTTGTAATGATACTGCTGCACACCCCTGCCCCACTCCAATCGCATTCAAAAATATTTCCCCAAAACCAGTCAGATACTCTATAATTACGCCTTCCGTTGCCCACGTGGCGGAATTGGTAGACGCGCATGGTTCAGGTCCATGTGCCTTCGGGTGTGGGGGTTCGAGTCCCTCCGTGGGCACCACAAATTTGAGAGCCCGCTGATGAAAATCAGCGGGCTTTTTCAATTCCACTTCAGATTTTCTCATTCGCACGCTCTGCATCACGCTCCGTATCATAGTACTGCATTCTCATTCGAGGGTCGCTTGCAAGGCCAGAGTAAGCACGATACACGGACCGATAAAAAGCTGCCAGTGGTGCCATGCTGGCACACCACCGCCAAAAAAAACGGAAGCAAATAGCTTCCGTTTTTTGACTAGCAATTATGCTGCGCCCTTTTTCAACCAGGCATTCAACTGATGCGGTCTGATACTGTCGTATTCTTCGAAAGGCTGATGTATCCAGGGATTGTTTGCCAGATAGTCCAGATAATAGTCTGGAGCTACTGATGAACATGCCTTGTACCAGATCACTGCTGACTTTACTTCAGTCACCGCAGGGAAGTTTTCACGCAAATGCACGAGCACTTTTTCCAGTGTGACACCAGAGTCAACCAGGTCATCAACCACCAGGACTTTACCTTGCAGTGCGCCCTTGGTCATGGAAATATACTTTCCTATGTCCAGAGAACCCTGCACTGTGCCTGATTCTTCGCGATATGAGCTGGTCGACAAAATCGCCAGAGGCACATCAAAAATTCTGGAGAAAATATCGCCAGGACGTAAGCCGCCACGGGCGAGGCAAAGCACTTGGTCAAACTTCCAGCCAGACTCATGCACTTTCAATGCAAGCTGCTCGATGGAACGATGATAGGCTTCCCAGGAAACCCATAAGTCCTTGTCTGTAGATGCAGGCATATTCATATTTTTATTTTTCCTTCTTAGATAAACGGGTGCCTTAACACGATGGTTTCTTCGCGATCTGGTCCGGTTGAGACCATATCGACAGGAACACCAACCAGCTCCTGAATACGCATGATGTAATTGCGGGCATTGACTGGCAAGGCATCCATGCTTTGCGCGCCGACTGTACTATCAGACCAGCCTGGCATTTCTTCATAGATGGCTTCACAGCGAGCCGCTTCTTCAGCGCCGACCGGGAAGATATCAACAACTTTGCCATCAACTTTATAACCGGTACACAGCTTCAATGTTTCCAGACCATCCAGCACGTCCAGTTTGGTCAGGCACATGCCAGACACGCCATTGATTTGCACAGAGCGCTTCAACAAGGCGGCATCAAACCAGCCGCAACGACGGGCACGGCCGGTGACTGTACCAAACTCATGACCAACACTGGCCAGATGCTTGCCTACTCCTGCATCAGTTGGCAATTCAGACGGGAATGGACCAGAACCCACACGCGTTGTGTAAGCCTTGGTGATACCCAGAATGTAATGCAACATATTCGGACCAACACCAGAGCCTGCAGCTGCATTGCCAGCTACGCAATTACTGGAAGTAACGAATGGGTAAGTACCATGATCGACGTCCAGCAAACTGCCTTGTGCACCTTCAAACAAAAGGCTGGCACCTGCCTTATGCGCAGCATACAAGGCGCTGGAAACGTCTGCCACCATAGGACGGATACGCGGCACATTGGCTAGCGTGTCATCCAGGGTTTTTTGGAATTCAACTGCTGGCGCTTTCAGATAATTGGTGAGCACAAAATTGTGGTAATCCAGATTATCACGCAGCTTTTCAGCAAAACGCTCTTCATTGAGCAAATCAGCTACACGGATCGCGCGACGGGCAACTTTGTCTTCATAGGCCGGGCCTATACCTTTACCGGTAGTGCCGATCTTGGCAGCGCCACGGGCTATTTCGCGCGCCGCATCAAGGGCAGTGTGATACGGCAAAATGACCGGGCAGGCTTCTGAAATCTTGAGACGGGAAGCAACTTCAACGCCATTTGCTTGCAGCTTGTCAATTTCACGCAAGAGATCAGGCACAGACAAGACCACGCCATTACCGATATAGCATGCCGTACCAGCACGCATGATGCCTGATGGTATCAGTTGCAAGGCTGTCTTCTGCCCACCAATAACCAGCGTATGACCAGCATTGTGTCCACCCTGAAAGCGCACGACGCCTTGAGCGTGATCCGTCAACCAGTCAACGATTTTCCCCTTGCCTTCATCGCCCCACTGGGTACCGATTACGACCACGTTTTTTGCAATTTTAGTTTGTGTCATCACTCAACCTACATTTTGAAGAATCCATTTACCCGCATCGAAAATGAGTGCGCGATTGCAGTCAAATTCGTCTTGTTCGTTCTCGTGTCCTGGCAGACTTTGAATCACAATTTCGCCTTCGCCACGCAATGCGGCGATTTTTTCCCGTAAGGCGGGATCACTGCCCCAGGGAGCGCGGATTGCGTCTTTTCTCTCGGCAGAAGGTAGCAGACGCGCCAGTTCACGCAAATCCAGAGAAAATCCGGTCGCCGGGCGTGAGCGGCCAAAAGCCTCACCCACATGATCATAACGACCACCCCGTGCAACCGCATTTGGCAAACCAGGTACAAATACATTGAACATCACACCGCTATGATAGTGGTAGCCACGCAAATCAGCGAGGTCTATCGTGACATGGGCCGTGCCTGTCAAACGCACCAGATGCTCAAGCTCATCCAGCGCTGTTTGTATGCCTTCGAATGCCGGCAATACAGTACGCGCTTTTTGAATAATAGAAATATCACCATATAAACCTGGCAAAGCCATCAATGCCGCTCGCACTTCAGGAGAAAAATCCTGGCTGAGCTTGTCGATGCTAGGCAAGTCTTTCGCTTCAAGCAAGGCATACAGGGTATTTTCTTCCGCCTTGGCCAATGGGTCAGCCGCCAATAAGGCACGTAAAACACCAACGTGGCACATATCGAGCCTGACATCTTTGACATGCGCCAGGGCCAGGCAAGCCAATACCAGCTCTTGAATTTCAGCATCTGCTTCCAGGCCAGCATGGCCATAGATTTCCGCGCCGATTTGCAAGGGCTCACGCGTCGCATGCAAGCCAGATGGCTTGGTATGCAAGACGCTACCTGCGTAGCAAAGACGGGTCACTGTACGGCGGTTTAACAGATGGGCATCAATACGGGCCACTTGCGTGGTCATATCAGCACGCAGACCCATGGTGCGCCCAGAGAGTTGATCCACCAGTTTGAAGGTACGCAAATCCATGTCCTGACCAGCTCCAGTCAGCAGGGATTCTATGTATTCCAGCATGGGAGGCATAACCAGCTCGTAGCCATACAATCTAAAATTATCCAGCAATACACGGCGCAACTCTTCTATCTTGCGTGCTTCCGATGGCAAGATGTCAGCAATATTTTCAGGTAAAAGCCAATTCGGCATGAAGAACAATCAAAAAAAACAAGAAATTAATTTAGTCTATCCGACAAACAGCGATCTGCACAAAATTTGTGCAGATCGCTGTCGTCGCTACAATCACAACATATAGTGGGGTACTACTTACCCTTTACTGCCGGGCTATTACCACTTACTGAGGACGGCCCCTTAAAATATTTAAAGAACTCAGAATTTGGGTCTACTACCAAAACATCATTCTTACTCTTGAATGATGCCGTATACGCGTCCAGACTGCGATAGAATTTATAAAATTCTGGGTTTTGACTATACGCTTGTGCATAGATTTGCGATGCCTCTGCATCACCCGCACCGCGTATTTTTTGCGCATCACGGTTAGCTTCTGCCTTGATCACCAGTCTTTGCTTGTCAGCATCTGCACGAATTTCTTCGGATTCTGCCGCGCCAGTAGAACGCAAGCCATTTGCTTCGCGGGTACGTTCTGCCTTCATACGATCATAAACCGAGTTATTTATCTGCTCGACATAATCTACACGCTTGAGACGAACGTCAATAATCTCAACGCCAATATGCTTGGTTTCATCAGACACTTTTTTCTTGATGGCATCCATGACCTTACCGCGCTGAGTGGAGATTACTTCACCCACTTTACGCTTGGTTATTTCATCATTCAAGGCAGCTTTGATGATTTGCGACATTCTATCCTGCGCCCTGCGTTCTTCGCCATTGAAACTAACGTAATACAGACGTGGGTCTTTAATACTCCATTTGACATAAGAATCAACCAGAATATTTTTCTTTTCAGAAGTCACGAAGCGATCTGCTGAATTGGTGTCAATAGTCAAAATGCGCTTATCCAAAAACAACACATTCTGGAATGGTGGCGGCAACTTGAAATGCAAACCAGGTTCGCTGATCACAGACTTGACTTCACCCAAAGCAAATACGATGGCATGTGAACGTTGATCAACGACAAAAATAGTCGAGTATGCAACTAAAATTGCTGCACACAGTGCAATGATGAAGGTAGCTAACTTATTCATTATCTGCCCTCCCTGTCACGTGTGTCGCGATTATCTTTTGATCTTCCATCCTTACCATAACGCATTTCCACAGTAGGAATCTGTTCCGCAGCAGGTGCTGCCAATTGGGCTGGCGCAGCGGGCTTGACTACAGATTGATCAGCTTGATTAATCATCTTATCCAAAGGCAAATAAATCATGTTATTGCCAGTCTTGGTGTCCACCATCACTTTGCTGGTGCTGGAGAATATTTGCTGCATAGCCTCCATATACAACCTGTCTCTGGTAATTGCCGGCGCTTTTTGATATTCGGTCAGCACTTGCTGGAAACGCGATGCACTACCCTGAGCGTTGGCAACTACACTGGCTTTATAGCCTTCTGCCTCTTGTATCATGCGAGACGCTTCACCTCGCGCCTTGGGAATCACATCATTGGCGTAAGCTATACCTTCGTTTTTCAGGCGCTCTTTATCTTGCTTGGCTTTTTGCGCATCTTCAAAAACAGCCTGAACTTGCTCAGGCGCTTGCACATTTTGCATAGTTACCTGAGCGACTTGCACGCCCGAACGATAAGCATCCAGAATTTTCTGCATTCCTGCATTCACATCCAAGGCGATTTTTTCACGGCCTTCATACAACACAAAATCCATAGAGCTTTTGCCGACAATCTCACGGACAACGGCTTCAGCCACCTGGCGTATCATCTCTTCCTGATCGCGGTTGTTATACAACCAGTCAGCAGCATTATTTAATTTATATTGAACGGCAAATTGAATATCGACGATATTTTCATCATCAGTCAACATCAAAGATTCGCGTTCCTTGGAACCCTTTTTGTAGCCGATTTCTACTGTCCTGACCTGTGACAGATTGACTATCTCATGCCCCTGAATAGGGTAAGGCCAACGCCAGTTAAAACCAGCAGCCGTCTGATGGCTGAATTTACCAAACGTGGTAATGACAGCTGTCTGACCTTCTTGCACGATGAAGAAGCCGCTGGATAACCACATCAGGGCAATCACGGCAACTATCAGGGAAGCACCGATTTTAGCGCCTGCTGAGTCTGGTGAAAAATTACCACCATTGCCGCCGTTATCGCCACCATTTTGTCCCAGCAAACGCCCCAGTTTTTGGGTGAAGTCTTTCCACAACTGATCAAGATCAGGCGGGCCTTCAGGCGGTTTTTTATTGTCTGGTTTATTATTGTTTTGGTTATTGTTCTGCGAACCACGCCCCCATTGCGGATCATTTATGGACATGGTCAAACCAATTCTTTTGAGAAGTGAAACAAGCATTCTGTCGCTATCCAATGAATAGTGGGTTGGACTACTGAAAATCAAAGCGGGCATCAACTGCCTCTGGGGTTGCTGATTGCACAATGCCAGACATTTTTGCCAATGCGAACTCGGCTATGGATTCGCGTAATAAACCTATACCTGCCCCAGTGCGAGCGCTCAAAAAAACCCTTTGGATTTTATCACACTCATCCACCTCGACCGATGGTTCCAGGCCAGCAAGATCTATCTTATTCCATACAAGTATCTGTGGAATATGATCAGCACCAATTTCCTGCAGCACTTGATTGACTTGTTGAATCTGGTCGAAGCGCACAGGACTACTTGCGTCCACTACATGCAATAACAAGTCCGCGTGTATTGTTTCTTCCAATGTAGCCCGAAATGCAGCAACCAGTTGATGCGGCAATTCCCTAATGAAACCTACCGTATCAGAAATTACAACACTCCCTGCATCACCAAGATAAAGTCGGCGTGAAGTGGTATCCAGCGTTGCAAACAATTGGTCGGCGGCATAAGCTCCCGCTTTTGTCATTGCATTGAACAAACTTGACTTACCAGCATTGGTGTAACCAACCAGAGAAACCGATAAGGTATTGCTACGCCCACGGGACCGTCTTTGGGTTTCTCTTTGTTTATGCAGCTTGTCGAGCTTTTGCTTGAGCATTTTGACCCGATCGCCCAATAAACGACGGTCAGTTTCCAGCTGGGTTTCACCTGGACCACGCAAGCCTATACCACCCTTTTGCCTTTCCAGATGCGTCCAGCCGCGTATCAAACGCGTGGCCAGATGTTGCAACTGGGCCAATTCTACTTGCACCTTACCCTCGTGACTTTGGGCGCGCTGGGCAAAAATATCCAGTATCAAACTGGTGCGGTCCACCACTCTGACCTTCAGGTGGCGTTCCAGATTTCTTTGTTGCGCTGGAGAAAGTGCATGATTGAATATGACTATATCCAGCGCAGCATCGGCGACAGCATGCGCAATCTCATCGGCCTTACCACTACCAACAAAAAAAGCAGCATCAGGACTGGATCGTTTGCAAGTGATGGTTGTGACGGGCTCCGCCCCCGCAGATTGCGAGAGCAAAGATAGTTCTTCCAGACTGGCGGCAAAGTCGTCCTTACCGAAATCAACACCGACTAAAGCGGCGCGCATAGACGACTTCTTTAATTCAGTACTCAAAAATTACTCTGCCTCTGGCTCAGTGTTGATGCTGACAGCGCGCGCTGGCACGACGGTGGAGATAGCATGCTTGTAAACCATTTGCGTCACAGTATTGCGCAGCAAAACCACATACTGATCGAAAGATTCGATATGGCCTTGTAACTTGATGCCATTGACCAGATAAATTGATACAGGAATATGTTCTTTACGCAAAGCGTTCAGAAATGGGTCTTGTAATAATTGCCCTTTATTGCTCATAACAGCTCCATTGTGTTGTTGTGATTAGGAGTTGGGGACTACTTATCAGAATACAAGTATTCCCAGAAGTTGATTACAAAGTAATGTAATCTATTTTTATCTTAATTGCATATCCCTTGCTTAAATTTCACTGCAAAAGGATATGAACCAAGCTTTTTTTACATTTTGATACTTGCCAGTAAATTTACTTGGACGACCTTATTTGGATGTCTTATCAAACGGATTCTTGCCAGAACGCATTTCAATTCTCAGGGGAGTGCCAGTCAGCGAGAAAGTCTCACGGAAGTGTTTTTCAAGATAGCGTTTATATACATCGCCCACTGCTTCCAGTGCATTGCCATGAATGACGATAATAGGTGGATTTTGTCCACCCTGATGGGCGTAACGCAACTTGGGACGGATGGAGCCCTTGCGCTTGGGTTGCTGATGCTCTACAGCCTCAATCAAGGCACGCGTAAGCTTGGGCGTAGACAGGTTGACCATCGCAGCAGCATACGCAGCATCGATGGACTTCATCAAAGGAGCGATACCAGTCGATTTGAGTGCTGAAATGAAGTGGAATTTGGCAAATGTCAGGAAATTAAGTTTGCGCTCAATATCCAATTTGATTTCATCACGCCTGTCACTTTGCAAACCATCCCATTTATTGACACCAACAACCAGGGCACGGCCAGATTCCAGGATAAAACCGGCGATATGCGCATCCTGCTCCGAAATATCCTGCTGCGCATCAAGCAGCAGCAGCACGACATTGGCTTCCGATACAGACTGAAGGGTTTTAACGACAGAAAATTTCTCTATCGCTTCAAAAACCTTACCGCGACGACGGATACCTGCAGTATCGATCAAGGAGTAATGAACGCCATCACGCTCGAAAGGTATTTCTATGGAATCACGGGTAGTACCAGGCATGTCAAAGGCAATCACCCTTTCTTCACCCAACAAGGTATTCACCAAAGTCGATTTACCAACGTTAGGTCGGCCAACGATGGCAATCTTGATACCTCTTACATTAGGTTCAGGCTCTTCCACTTCTGGCGGTCGCTGGGCAAAAGCGATATCAAGCATTTCTTCGACCAGATCCGACACGCCATCACCATGAGCAGATGAGATCACATAAGGATCTCCCAGGCCCAGCTCATAAAAGTCTGCAGTAACCGAGGTATATTTCATACCTTCAGCCTTATTCACCACCAACATGACGGAGCGACCTGATTTGCGCAGGAAATCTGTGATGGTTTTGTCATGCGGCGTCAGACCTTGACGGCCATCGACGATAAAAACAACAACATCTGCTTCAGCCACAGCCTGTTTAGTCTGCTTGGCCATTTCATGCATGATGCCTTCTTTGGCGACAGGCTCGAAACCACCTGTATCAATCACCAAAAAGGGGCGTTCACCAACACGGCCTTCGCCGTAATGCCTGTCCCTGGTCAAGCCAGGTAAATCTGCGACCAAAGCGTCGCGTGAACGTGTGAGCCGATTGAACAGCGTGGATTTGCCGACGTTAGGTCGGCCTATAAGTGCGATAACCGGCTTCATTATTATTACTCGGTTGCAAGAGCAACCACTGATCCTGATTTTGTTTGAACGATCAGTTTAGCATCGACCACTAAAGGCGCCGCTAAAATCTGACTACCATCGGTAGTAACACGTCCGATGAAAGAACCATCTTCCCTGGAAAGGAAGTGGACATAACCTGCGAAATCACCAACCGCCACTGCGCGGTCATATGAAATTGGGGCGGAAAGACGACGATAACTGAGTTTATCATTACGCCAGGCACTTGCACCGCCATTACGCGCAAAGGCATTTACTGCACCAGCTACGTCTGCTGCAAAGACAAAGCGCTCGTCGACACTGACACCAACTTCACTGGACAATGCCTTACCCCAGCGCAGAGCACCAGTACCGACATCAAAACAGGCTACCCTGCCCTGATAAGAACTGGCACAGATATCGCTACCCATGATCACGGGCGCGCCGGAAACATCGGCAACGCGTTCGAGCTCAGTAGCTCCCTTAGGCTCGCCTACTGTTGCTTCCCAGCGCAAACCACCATTATTCAATGCCAGCGCAGACATACGACCACCAGGCATGGCAACAATTGCCTGCTGCTCATGTATCACAATGCCAGGGGCGAGACGCAGAGTCAAAGGTGGCAATGGACGCTCTATCGACCATTTACGCTCACCAGTAGTAAGATCATAAGCACTGACCTTGTTATCAATGCTGCGCACGACAACCAGGCCCTGACCAACGGCCGGGGCTGATAAAATCTCGTTTGTGCTTTGCACTTTCCAACGCAATTTACCATCCAGGTCGAATGCCAGTACCTGACCTTTTTCACCTGCAACAGCAACGGTTGTGCCATCGACACCAACACCGGCAGTCAGGCGCATGCCAGCATTGATGCGCCAGACAGTACGACCAGTCGCCACTTCTATACGTGCCAGTGCGCCATCAGCTGCGGCCACATAGACATTCTGCGCATATACAGCAGGAGAAAAAACATAATTGCCTGCAGCACCAATGGCAACAGTCCAGCTAGGCTTGATCGCCATTGTGGCCTTGATGTCAGTCAAAACAGCTGGCTGATTTTTTGCATCGGATTTTGATGAGAACGGATTCAATGACGACAGCGTAGAACAACCAGTCAAAGCCAGAAATGCAGATGACGCTACGAGTAGCTTGGCAGAAAATTGCATGTATGATTCCCCTTATTTACTGACAACTTTAGCATCTGTCACGCCACCGATCACATCCAGCTTCATTTGCAGAGCCTGGCGACCTGGACTTTTATCCGACATTTTTTCCAAAGCTGACTTGTAAGCTGTACGTGCCTCTTCAATCTTATTTTGCGCGATGTAAATATCACCTTTAGCATCAAGCACATCAGCGTCAAATTGCTCAGGGAAAGTGCCCGACAATTGCTTCAAGGCTTCGTCATAGGCTTTTTCATCCAGAGAGATACCTGCCAGGCGTATTTTTGCCAACGCCTTATAGTCATCTGCCTTGGAAGTATCAGCAACCCATTGCAACTGGCTCTTGGCTGCTTTCAGATCATTTGCATCAAACGCACTCTTGGCAGCCACCAATGCAGCCATAGGCGCATACGAAGTAGAAGCAAATTTGGTTTTCAGATCTTCTGCTACTGCCTGTACTTTGGCATTATCTTTGGCAACAACAGATTTTTGCATCTCCTCATATAACTGGGAAGCTTGCAATGCCTGATTGTTTTGACGCGAGGACCAGGCAGTCCAGCCAGCGTAGGTGGCCAGGGCGGCGATAAGCACCCAGGTCGCCATATTGCCGTATTTTTTCCAGATTGCCTTGAGATTATCTAACTGCTCTTGTTCTTCTAAATTGTATGCCATAGCGTCTTCGTCTATCTATGTTATTAATATGTTCAATATGGATTAATGGTGCACATGGTGATGATTTGGATCATCACAGCAATCCGCGTCTGCACTACCGGCGATTTGATCGACCAGATAATCCACTGCTGTATCGAAGGGTACGTTGACCTGATTATTTTCAGTATCGCCAGCACGCAATTCCTTGATACTCACCGTATTATTATTTGCCTCATCTTCACCAATGATGACCGCGTAAGCAGCACCGCTGCCGTCAGCCTTCTTCATTTGCGACTTGAAACTACCCACACCGTTGGCAGTTGCGCAATGTAACACAACATCCAGACCTGCATCACGCAAACGCTCACTTAATACCATGGCTTGCATTTGCGCCTCCGCCCCCTGATGGACCAGATATGCATCGCACATTGCAGGTTGATGCACGTCACCATTGGCTTTCATCAATTCCAGCAAACGCTCTATACCCATGGCAAAACCACAGGCTGGTGTTGGCTTGCCACCAAAAATACCAAACAAGGCATCATAACGACCACCAGCGCACACCGTGCCCTGCGAACCCAATTCGTCAGTAATCCATTCAAATACGGTACGGTTGTAGTAATCAAGGCCGCGCACCAGACGGGGGTTGATCGTGAATGGAATGCTGTTGTGACGCAAAATCTTTTGCACACCTTCAAAATGTGCCAGGGATTCTGCACCCAGATAGTCGAGCAATTTTGGCGCTGCATTAACCATCTCTTGCATGGCTGGGTTTTTGGTGTCCAGAATACGCAAAGGATTGGTCAACAAACGCCTTTTTGCTTCCGCATCGAGGATATCCTGATGTTGTTCAAAATAAGCGATCAATGCAGCCTTGTGCTGATTTCTTTCTTCTGCATCGCCTATGGAATTCAATTCCAGGCGCACCTTATCCAAGCCCAGGTCATCCCAAAAACGCTGGCACATCATAATCAGTTCCGCATCAATATCGGGGCCGGTAAAGCCCAGCGCTTCAGCACCAACTTGATGAAATTGACGATAACGGCCACGCTGCGGTCTTTCGTGGCGGAACATGGGGCCGGTATACCACAAGCGCCTTGGGCCATCATAGACAAGATTATGTTCAATCGCAGAACGTACGACACCAGCCGTACCTTCAGGACGCAAAGTCAGCTTGTCGCCATTCATGGAGTCTTCAAAGGAATACATTTCCTTTTCAACGACATCAGTTACTTCACCCAAACCACGCGCAAACAAATTGGTAGGTTCAACGATGGGGGTACGGACTTGCTGAAAGCCGTAACTCTTCAACACGGATTGCACAGTATTTTCAAACAACTCCCACAACGGGGCGTCGTCCGGCAAAAGGTCGTTCATCCCTTTCACCCCGGCGATTTTTTCTGCTTTTTTTATTTCCGACATGCTTGCTACCTGATTTAATTATTTATTACGCCATGCACTGGGGCATAGTGACTCTTGACATATTCCAGCACGATGTCCTGAAACTCTTCTGCAATGCGGTCGCCACGCAAGGTAAGCGCCTTGGCACCATCAATAAAGACTGGCGCGGCAGGTGACTCGCCCGTGCCTGGCAAACTGATACCGATATTGGCATGTTTGGATTCACCGGGACCATTAACGATACAGCCCATGACGGCGACGTTCATATTTTCAACACCTGGGTACTGACTTTTCCAGACTGGCATCTGATTACGCAAGAAGCTCTGGATATCATCAGCCAACTCCTGGAATACAGTAGAGGTGGTTCTGCCGCAACCAGGGCAGGCAATGACCATAGGTGTGAATTTACGCAGACCCATGGTCTGCAAAATCTCTTGCCCGACAATAACTTCTCTGCAGCGATCGCCACCTGGCTCTGGCGTCAGTGATATGCGTATGGTGTCTCCTATGCCTTCTTGCATCAGCACAGACAGCGCTGCGGTGGAAGCAACGATGCCCTTGCTGCCCATGCCCGCCTCGGTCAGGCCAAGGTGCAAGGGATAATCACAACGCGCCGCCAGCTCGCGGTAAACCGCGATCAAATCTTGCACTCCAGATACTTTGCAAGACAGAATAATCTTGTCACCAGCCAGACCCAATTCTTCTGCTTTTTGCGCACTCTCAATGGCAGAGGTGATCAGGGCTTGATACATGACTGCCTGCACACTCCATGGCGTAGCACGTTTGGCATTGTCGTCCATGATGCGCGCCAGCAAAGCCTGGTCCAGGCTACCCCAGTTAACACCTATACGTACTGGCTTATCGTAGCGGCAAGCCATTTCTATCATCTGGGCAAACTGGGTATCGCGCTTGGCACCCTGCCCTACATTGCCGGGATTAATTCTGTACTTGGATAAAGCCCTGGCACAGTCAGGAAAATCATTCAGCAGAGTGTGGCCATTGTAGTGAAAATCACCTACCAGAGGCACATCGATATCCATTCTATCGAGCTGCTCACGTATCGCCGGCACCGCCGCTGCGGCCTCAGCATTATTGACTGTGATACGCACCAACTCAGAACCGGCCCTGGCCAATTCCTTGATTTGTATCGCAGTGCCGATCACGTCTGCTGTGTCGGTATTCGTCATGGACTGCACTACGACAGGAGCACCGCCACCAACAAGAACTTCGCGGGCACCATAAACAACCTTGGCAGAACGGGAAGCGCGTCTAAGCTTGGGACCAGAACCAATTTCTGATAAAAAATCCGTCATCTTTACTTCACATTCATATTAATGACATTACTATCTTTGCCCGGTGCAATCCCCATGGACTTGCCACGCAACCAGCCATCCACACCGGCAGCATTGCCTATCCTTAACTGTAATGCTTCTTTCATGTCAAATACTTCTTCAGTACCAGCTTTAGCGAGATGAGAAGTTACGACGGTGCCGTTTTCACGTTTTACCTGTATCCATGAATCCTGCCGGAATTTCAATTTCAGCTGATTATTAGCTGCATCGGCAACTGGCTGAGTTGACGCTACCGCAGGGATAGAAACTGGGGCTGGGGCTGGGGCCAAAACGGGAGCAGATATGGTCGCAGGTGCAGGGCTTTGCTGAACAACTGCCGACGCTGACGCGCCCGGCACTTCCTGATTCAACTTAGGTGGAGCGACAGCATCCTGAGCTTCCGGCTTTGCCTCATTGGCAGTACCAAGCACGGTAGGAATAGTCGACGCAGGGGATTTTTCAGCTTCCGGCTTTACGGTAGCAGGCGGAGTACTTTCCAGTGGCTTTTCAAGTTCGGCATCAGGAGTTTTTTTTGCGGGCTGGGTAGATATCAAATTCTTGAAATAATCATTCTGCTCCAGCTTTTGCACAGCAACAAAAACCAGGGCACAAACTGCAAGCACAACAGCGCCAATCACATACTTGCGATTATTATTGGCATCTTGCCGCCCCAGGAAAGGCGTGCGCGACTCCATGAACGGCGTTGCCAGGGTGGGACGCAAATCCGCATCCAAACCGCCCAAGCCTTTTTCTGCCGGCAGCGAATCGATAATTGGTACTGGGTCAAGCTTGAGAAGCTTGGCATAAGAGCGCACAAAACCACGCACTATCACCATCTTGGGCAAATCGTCGAACTGATTATTTTCCAGCGCAAGTATTTGTCGCTGAGACAACTTGAGTTGATCTGCAACCTGCTGCAGACTCAAACCCAATTGAACACGCGCAGCAGACAGTTGCGCACCAGCAGTCTGCACCACAGACAAAATAGCTTTGTTCTCAACTATCTCCGAGGCCAAAGGTTCTACAGGTAAATTCGCGCCCGCATCACTCATCAAACACTCCACGTTGGTACAGGGAAAATTCTTTTGAATTTGGATGACGACGACGCAATTGCGTGCCCAGGCTATTCAGTGCAGCCTCATCACCCAGTTTTTTTTCAATTTTCATGGCCAGCCACAAGACATCTGCAGCCAACACTTCAAACTTAAGCACTCGACCGATATAAAACCGCGCTTGCTTGTATTCCCCGCGCTTATACAATACATCAGCCAAATTGGCATTAATCGCCGGATTGCCCGGGTCTTCGCGCAAGCCTTGCATAAAATAGCGTTCAGCACCAATTGAATCTTTCATACGCAAGCTGCACAGACCAGCATTATTCAATGCCTTGCCTGGTGCGGTATACGCAGGGTCCTTAATTGCACTATCCAGATATACCAGGCCTTGCTTTTCACGCCCGTTCAGGCACAAAAACCAGCCATAATTATTACCAATATCACTATTGCCTGGTGCCAGCTTCAGTGCATGCAGAAAATTATCTTCAGACAATTGCTTTTCGCCCATATCCATAAAAATCAGTGCGCGCAGACTGAAAGCATCAACCAGATCAGGTGCAATCACCAGGACTTGACGTATCTCCTCCAGGGCGACTTTCAGTTGCCCCTGCTGATAATAGCCCACAGCCAACTGCATGCGTATGGATGCACGTTTTTGTGCATCCTGCTTTTCGGCAGACATGTTTTCCTCTGGCCTGTCACCCTCCAGGCGCCTGGATGCACATGCAGACAAGGAGAGCGCCACGACCAACAGCACCCCGGTAAAAAAACACTGACGCATTTGAAAAATTTTCACTGAGTGATCTCCACGATCTTGCCAAAATTTTCGCCAAACTTCTTTTGATATTCCGCCATCTTTTGCATGCGCTCTTGCACGCGTGTTCTGTCTTGCACTTCTCCAGCCAACTGACCACAAGCCGCGTCAATATCATCACCACGGGTTTTACGTGTTGTTGTTACCAAGCCTGCATCCAGCAAAATCTGCGCAAAAGCTTTAATGCGCGGGTTGGCCGATCGTTTCAGCCCAGATTCCGGAAAAGGATTAAAAGGAATCAGGTTAAACTTGCACGGCACATCGCGCACCAGTTCTATCAATTCTCTCGCATGCGCATCAGTATCATTGACACCATCCAGCATGCAATATTCAAACGTCACGAAATCGCGTGGTGCAAATTCCAGATAGCGCTTACAAGCCGCCATCAACTCCTGCAAGGGATGCTTCTTGTTCAGGGGTATCAGGCTGTCACGCAAAGTATCATTCGACGCATGCAGGGACACCGCCAGTGCCACCGGACATTCCTGCGACAGCTTGTCTATCATGGGGACCACACCACTGGTAGACAGTGTCACACGGCGGCGCGACAAGCCATAGGCATTATCATCGAGCATGAGACGCAAAGCAGTCACAGTTGGTTCAAAATTCAGCAAAGGCTCACCCATGCCCATCATGACCACATTGGTGATCTGACGTTCGCCCTTGTGGCCGGGAGCAATACCTTTGGTCTTGCGCAATTCAAATTCTGCCATCCAGAGCTGGCCGATGATTTCGCCCACACTCAGGTTACGGTTAAAACCTTGTTTGCCAGTAGAACAAAAGCGGCAATTCACAGCGCAGCCTGCCTGAGTAGAAATACACAGGGTGCCACGGTTTTCTTCAGGAATAAATACAGTCTCTACAGCATTACCCTGACCGACATCGACCAGCCATTTTCTAGTGCCATCTGTAGAAGTATGGTCACTGATCACAGCGGGAGCGGCAATCATCGCCCGCGTAGCGAGCTTCTCGCGCAGGGATTTCGCGAGGTCTGTCATTTCATCAAACGAACTGGCGCCAAACTGGTGTATCCAGCGCTGCAATTGCTTGGCACGAAACGGCTTCTCACCCAAGTCGCCGCAATACGCAACGAGCTGTGCTGGATCCAGATCCAATAAATTTGTGAGTACCGTCATGATCTTCTCTTTCGCACCTCATACAGCACCAGACCGCATGAGGTGTATATCTTAATTCTTTATTCTGTTACATGCAGACAAAGTCTGAATTAACGGGAATAAACGTTCAACGCTGGGAAGTAGTAAGCGATTTCCACAGCAGCTGTTTCTGGAGCATCAGAACCATGAACAGCGTTAGCATCGATAGAATCAGCGAAGTCAGCACGGATAGTGCCAGCATCTGCTTTCTTAGGATCTGTCGCGCCCATCAGGTCACGGTTTTTCAAAATTGCGCCTTCGCCTTCCAGAACCTGGATCATCACAGGACCGGAGATCATGAAATCAACCAGATCCTTGAAGAAAGGACGTGCGCTGTGAACAGCGTAGAAACCTTCAGCTTCAGCACGGGACAACTGCGCCATACGGGCAGCAACTACTTTCAGGCCAGCGCCTTCAAAGCGGCTGTAAATTTGACCGATGACGTTTTTTGCAACTGCATCAGGCTTAATAATAGACAATGTACGTTCGATAGCCATCTAAAAACTCCAATAAAAAGAAAGGGTTAAGAAAAATTTCAAGAATTCATCTAACCTTAGATTTTAACATGAAACCACCATCCCAGATATGTCTTTCAAGAAATACAATTGGTCGCAGGCTGGATCAATTAAACTTTTATTATCTGAAATAAGGATTTCATTGCATCAAGGCAAATCCACTGTCAATTGTTAGCAGTATTGGTGAATTTGCCGCCGTAAAATCTAGATCAGATCAAAAACTGCCATGGATTCCACATGGGATGTATGAGGGAACATATTGATGACACCAGCACTGCTGAGGCGGTAACCAGCCTGATTGACCAGCATACCAGCATCCCTGGCCAAGGTGGAGGGACTGCATGAGACATAGACCAGGCGCTTGGGCTTTAATTCAGGTGCAATTTCGCCCAGATCAATCAGCGCCTGGCAAACAGCCATGGCACCATCACGCGGTGGATCGATCAAAAAGCGGTCAAATTTGCCCAACTTGACGAAATCTTGCGCAGTTATTTCAAACAAATTGCGCGTACTAAATGATGTTTTGCCAGCCAGACCATTGTGTTTGGCATTTTCCAAAGCACGCTCGGTCAG
Source organism: Undibacterium sp. Ji83W (assembly GCF_049340385.1). NCBI lineage: Bacteria > Pseudomonadati > Pseudomonadota > Betaproteobacteria > Burkholderiales > Oxalobacteraceae > Undibacterium > Undibacterium sp. Ji83W. The sequence goes on from NZ_JBMPOZ010000020.1 coordinate 70,287, forward strand.
GGCATCACTACCCTCAATACCAACCACTTCCTTCGCCAGGGTGGCAATGGGCAAAGTAAAATTGCCCAGACCGCAGAACAGGTCGGCAATACGTTCATCTTTTTGCACATCCAGCATGCGCAAGGCGCGTGCCACCAGCACACGGTTGATATGATGATTCACCTGTGTGAAATCAGTAGGCTTGAAAGGCATTTTTACGCCAAATTCTGGCAGCAAATAATGCAAATCACTGGTCGCGGGATAATAAGGCTCGGCAGTATCCGGCCCCTTGGTTTGCAACCACCATTGCACCTGATACTGATCTGCAAATGCCTTCAATTTAACTTCATCATCCTTGGTCAATGGCGCCATGATGCGCAAGACCATGGCAGTGACACCCTCACCTATCGCCAACTCAATTTGCGGCAAAGCCTCAACGATAGACAAAGACGCGACCAAACCACGCAAAGGCATGAGCATTGCAGAAACATGCGCAGGTAATATCTCACAGGTTTCCATATTCGCGACATAGCGCGATTTTTTCTCATGAAAACCGACCAATACCGTGCCTTTTTTGATCACATGACGCACTGACAGACGGGCACGGTAGCGGTAACCCCAGGTTGGACCTATGATGGGGCGCAGCATGATGTCGGATTTGATCTTACTGATATGCCAGAGATTATCTTCCAGCACGCGCTGCTTCATGGCCACCTGTGCACTGGCATCCAGATGTTGCATGGAGCAACCGCCACAGGTGCCAAAAAATTCACATTTAGGTTCAACACGCTGGGATGACTCGCGTACCACACTCATCATGGTCGCCGCTTCCCAACTGGCTTTCTTCTTGTAGGTGCTGAACTCCACCAATTCACCCGGCAGTGCGCCATCAACAAAGACTACCTTACCCGTGGTGCCATCTTCATTTTGCAAATTACCGACGCCACGCGCGTCCATATCTAAAGAGCGAATTTCTATTGTATTCATGGAAATTGGCGGCGCAAAACATATCACGCCGGTAGGAAGTGAGATTTAAAAGACGGAATTATAAGAGATGCGCGGATGCGCATCTCAAGAAATATTCGAATTGACCAAGGAATGCGCTTTAAAGTACAGAGTCACGCCCTACACCACGTGAGGCAAATGAACGTTTGAGCTTAATCAACGCCTCTTGCTGTATCTGACGAACGCGCTCGCGGGTAATCCCCATTTCATCCGCCAGGGTTTCCAGCGTTGCCGGATCATCATTATCCAGACCAAAGCGGCGGACGATGACGATGCGTTGCTTATCAGGTAATTTTGACAACCAATCTCTGACAAGGATGGTCATTTCGTGTTGCTCTGCCCGTATGTCTGGCGCATCATCGCTATCGCCGGGCAACATATCCATGAGACTTGATTGAGGATCATTGTCAAGCGGCGTATCAAGCGAAGTTGCATGCTCCGATAAGGTCAGGATATCCTGGACTTCATCTACCGGCCGGTCGACCAACAGGGCAATATCTTCCAGCGCTGCGTCCCTGCCATCGCGCCTTTGTGATTCAAGGTGGTACTTGGCCCGCAATATCTGATTCAACTCACGCACCATGTGCACTGGCAGGCGTATGGTCCTGGCCTGATTCATGATGGCGCGCTCTATACTTTGACGTATCCACCAGGTTGCATATGTTGAAAAGCGAAAGCCCCGTTCAGGCTCAAACTTGTCTATCGCATGCATCAAGCCCAGATTGCCTTCTTCTATCATATCGAGCAAGGCAACGCCACGATTGATATAGTGTTTGGCAATAGACACAACCAGGCGCAGGTTGTGCTCTATCATTTTTTGCCTGGCTTCAAAATTACCTTGCTTGGCCAGCGTTGCGTAATGCAATTCTTCAGCCGAGGCAAACAAGGGCCGCGTACCTATCTGATTCAAATAGTATTGAGTGGTATCTGTAGAAAGTTCGGCAGCAAGAACATTTTTTAGCTCGTCAATAGGGGCAACAATCAGCGCAGCCGGATCTTCACTTTGCTCGTCTTGCCCCTCCTGCGTCAGATCTGCTGCATCATCAATATCCGCAGCATCAGAAGCAGGATGCGCGTCTCCATCAGCAGCATCGGCAGACATGTCCGATTCATCGCTAGCGGCAGAATTTTCCAGCTTATAAGTGCTTAAATTGTTATGCATGATCTGTGCTAGTTTGCGAGTCCGGTAAGTGAGTCTTGCTTGAACAAATTATTTCTAAAAACGCCAATATTAATTTACCAATACAGTTTTTCTGAAAATACCTACACAAAAAGCTGTCAATTTAGACAAAACATCTACACTTGCTGCATCTTCACAACAAACCAGCGCAATGACTTAGCACGATGACTTCGCAAATGAGCTAGCGAGCAGGCAGATATCTCGCCGGATCAACTGGCTTACCCTGCACCCGGATTTCAAAATGCAGCTTCACAGTGTCACTGTCAGAATTTCCCATTTCAGCAATTTTTTGCCCCTTACCTATGCTTTGCCCCTCTTTAACGAGTATGGACTTATTATGCGCATAAGCTGACAGCAAGGTGCTGGTGTGTTTAATAATCACCAGATTACCATAACCACGAATGCCACTGCCTGCATATAAAACTTTGCCGGCACCTGCTGACAGAACATCCTGCCCCATCTTGCCAGCAATATCGAAGCCCTTGTTCTTAACATCGTCAAATGTCGCCAGGACTTTACCGTCAGCAGGCCATATCCACTCAACATTTTCAGATTCGGCAGATACTGGCTCTGCTGCCTTGGTTGGCGCAGTGGTTTCAGATTTAATTACAGGCACTGCCGGTGTAACAGATGCCACTGCCGTCGCATCTGTTTTCTGCAACTCAGCAAGGTTAGCCTCCGAAAACGGCCGCTTATCGCCACGCGGGCTTGTTTTGTTGGTAGCAGCATTCACTGGCAGAGGCTTGACTTCAATCCCAGCGTTCGATGCCACTCCCGTCGTCTGCGCCCCCTGAGTACCATCTGGTGGCGCTACCCGCAAAACCTGCCCTACCTTGATATCATTCGGGTTTTTCAAGTCATTCCAAGCAACCAGGTCGCTATAACTTTGACCATGGTCGAGGGCGATCCTGTACAGGCCATCACCACGTTTGACCACATAAGTACCGCGCGTATTATCCGGGGTTTTTACGACAGGCTTGACGACTTCAACAGGAGGCGGATCAAAAGGCCGCGGATCAAACCCTCGCTCTACCACGGGCGCTTTATTCTGTATGCCGGTAGTACACGCGGTCATGGCTGCAAGTACCGTTATTGCCATGCCAGCTTGTAATATTTTCTGTATTTTCTTCATTTCTTTTTTAATCTATCAAATTCATTGTCACCGGGAGCAAGGCTAAATTACACCAGGATGCAAGGGTACAAAATGGCAGGATTCCATCACAGAGCTATTCCATTCGTAAGTGGATACACGTTCAATCAATTGCAATACCTGATTGCGCCCACCCACTGGTGCAACCAGTCGACCGCCCACCCGCAACTGTTTCAGCAAGGTCTGCGGCACTTCCATTCCCGCTGCTGCCAATATGATACCGTCAAACGGTGCCTCACCCGGCAAACCCAGCATGCCATCACCATATAAAAGTCTGATATTGGCGATGCGCATAGGGCGCAAATTACTTTTAGCCAGTTCATGCAGAGCCTTGATGCGCTCTATTGAATATACTTCTTTGACCATGACTGACAAGACAGCAGCCTGGTAGCCGCAACCAGTACCAATTTCGAGTACGCGCTCAAGCTTGCCACCATTGCGCATTATCTCCAGCATGCGGGCAACAATATAGGGTTGCGAAATGGTTTGATGATGACCTATGGGCAAAGAGGCATCAATATAGGCCTGACTGGCCATGCCAGACTCCAAAAACAAGTGCCTGGGTACTGCTTGCAGGGCTGCCAGCACGGTAGCATCTTTAACCCCTTGTTGCGCAACGCGCGCAACCATGGCCCGCCTTACTCCTTCAGAGACCAAGGGACCGGACAACAGAGATGGTGACAATCCTGATGAAGAACCCGCAGCGCCCTGCGGCACATGCAACTGCTGCGACTTTGCCGCTTTCGCTGCAGCAACACCACTCAAATGATGTGCAGCATTACGCATGGCAGTTTGCGGCATGGCTGTATGCCGCACTGCCCCACCACCAACTTTGTCTTTTTGGTTAACCACGGAAGACAAGGTTAAAGGGAAACGCTTATCCTTGGTCGTCATGCAAAATCCATATCCAGATCAGCCAACTGCCGGGTATTCGTCAAATCTATCTGCAAAGGTGTCACTGATACAAAATGTCTGGATGTTGTATCAAAGTCTGTTCCTGCACTGGCGTCTCGTGCCGCACCTGGCGGCCCTATCCAGTAAATATCCCTGCCATGCGGGTCCGTCATGTGGATGACGGGCTCAGATGTATGACGCTTGCCCAGACGCGCCTTGCGCACGCCCTTGATCTCATCAAACGGCAGATTCGGTATATTCACATTCAACAAGTATGGGCTAGCCAGCCCCGGGAAACCGCGCTTCACCATGTCAAGCGCAATACGGGCAGCTGCGTCCAGATGCGTCCAGGCTTTTTCGGTTTGTGAAAAAGCAATTGCAGGAATCCCGAATAAAAATCCTTCAGTCGCTGCAGCAACAGTACCTGAATACAAAGTATCGTCACCCATATTCTGTCCCTGATTGATGCCCGAGACGATCAGATCAGGTTTATCCTTCATGATGGCGGTCAGGGCAATGTGCACGCAGTCAGAAGGAGTACCATTCACGAAGTAAAAACCGTTGCTGGCACGCTGCACACTCAATGGTCTGTCCAGCGTCAATGCATTCGACGCCCCGGAACGATTACTGTCGGGTGCCACTACGGTTACCTCGGCTATCGATGCCATGGCTTCAGCCAGCGCCAAGATACCTGGAGCCAGATAACCATCATCATTACTGATCAGAATTTTCATGCTTTGTATTCTACCTGATGCTGAAATATAAATTTCTACAGAGAACAGATTTTTACGGCATAATCACAAAATCAAACGGTCGTACTATTTTATGGAGACACTAAAATGAAAGCTGTTGTTTGCAAGGAATGGGGATTGCCAGACACTTTGGCGATAGTAGACTTACCAGATTTGGTACCGGCATCCGGCCAGGTTGCCATCAACGTCAAGGCGGCCGGTGTCAACTTCCCGGACGTGTTGATCATACAAAACAAGTATCAGTTCAAACCTGAGCTGCCATTTACCCCCGGCAGTGAATTGTCTGGCATCGTGTATGCCGTTGGTGAAGGTGTCAGCCATGTCAAAGTTGGCGACAAGGTGATTGCCTTTATCGGTAATGGTGCATTTGCACAACAGGTAGTTGCCCCTGCCAACGCCGTCATGCCTATGCCACCTGGCATGGACTTTGATATTGCAGCAGCGATTACCCTGACCTACGGCACGTCCCACCATGCAGTAGTTGATCGCGCCCAATTGAAAGCTGGAGAAACCATGCTGGTGCTGGGTGCTGCGGGTGGTGTCGGTCTGGCGGCCATAGAAATTGGCAAAGCCCTGGGCGCACGTGTCATTGCCGCTGCATCCACCGATGAAAAACTGGAAGTTTGCAAACAACATGGTGCCGATGTCACCATCAATTACAGCAACCAGGACTTGCGCGAAGCCATCAAAGCAGCCACTGAAGGTAAAGGCCCGGACGTTATTTATGATCCGGTAGGCGGAATTTATGCAGAACCGGCTTTCCGCTCGATAGGCTGGCGTGGCCGCTATCTGGTAGTGGGTTTTGCCAATGGTGAAATACCCAAGCTGCCTTTAAACCTGACCTTACTGAAAGGGGCTTCGCTGGTTGGCGTGTTTTGGGGCGAGTTCGCCAAGCGCGAGCCCAAAGCGAATCTTGCTGCCATGCGTGAATTGATGGGCTGGCTGCATGAAGGAAAAATCAAACCACATATTTCTGGCCGCTATGCACTTAAAGATACACCAGCAGCCTTGAATGACCTGGCGGCACGCAAGGTCACTGGCAAGATAGTCATACAACCTGAAAAATGACGTAGAACAAGTAGTACAAGATTGTTCAGACCTCACTTGACCGTGAGGTTTTTTTTGCAAAAACCTGCTTATGAACGGTTATTGGCGGTATCACCCAACCAGTAACGATTGATATCCTTTATACCCCATTTGGCTGCATCTTCACGCGAAGCTATCTTGTCATTGCTTCCCAGCCGGGATAGATCGATCAGTTCCGGCGTAATGTAAGCCATGGATTTGACTGAAAAAAAGATTCTTACCTTGGGTAGCAATAGCGACTTGCCCACTTGTTGCTCGACCACGACGGCCAGACGACCAGATTCCAGTTTTACCAGCGTACCAACAGGGAAAATACCTATGCTTTTGACGAAAGCCTGGAATATTTTCTCATCAAAATGACCACTACTCCATTCTGCCATTTTGCGTAGAGATTCTGCAGGACACCAGCCTTGCTTATAGGGACGATCAGAGGTAATTGCGTCATACACATCGCATACCGCACCCATGCGCGCATACAAGCTTATTTCTTCCCCCTTCAAACGTCTGGGGTAACCACTGCCATCTATTTTTTCGTGATGATGCAGGCATACATCAAGGGCAATAGCACTGACGCCCTTGGCTTCTTTCAACATTTTGTAACCGGCTACGGGATGTTCCTTGACTGAGACGAATTCAGCGTCAGTCAGCTTGCCCGGCTTATTCAAAATGTCGGCATCCACCATCATCTTGCCTATGTCATGCAGCAAACCTGCCAGGCCAGCTTCCCTGGTTGCTTCTTCAGACAAACCCAGTTGCTTTGCCAATGCCACCATCAGAGCGCATACGGCAATCGAATGCATGTAGGTGTAATCGTCCTTGGTTTTCAATCTGGCCAAACCGATCAGGGCACCGGGATTACGCATGACAGAATCAGCGATCTCTTCCACCATGGTCTGCGCATTGCCAACATCAACCACCTTACCCATGCGCGCTTCATTAAACATGGTAAACACGGCTTGCTTGGATTTACTGACTATGGCTGAAGCGCGTCCCAATTCATCATCCATGGAGACAGTGCTAATTTGACGGGGAGGAGCTATTGAAGCAGGAAGAGGCTCTGGAGTGGGTTCAGCTTGTGGCTCGGCTTGTGGCTCAGCCTGTGGTTTGACTGGCGGTTTTTCTACCGCTTCAGACAAAACGTCCAGCCCCTTACTGACATCTATCCAGGCATGACGAATTCTGGTGGCTTGAATTTTTTTTAATTCTTCTGCTTCTGCCAGGATAAAAGACTTTTGCCAAAATGGTGTGTCTATCCAGGAACTGCATAGTTCCTGCACATACATGCCAACCCTCAGTTGAGCAATTTCAATTTTCTTCAACATAGGCGGGAAAAGTTGTAGATTGGATAAGCAAATAAAGCTTCAAGATATGTCATCCAATTATTCTACAAAGCCCGCCTACAAGCCAGCAGTTAAAGCAGCATATTACAAAATTTTTCTTTCAGGCAAGTTGCTCAGCAAATTCATGGGCCGGAAAAAATCCTGCATGGTTTTATTGCCAATGAAACTCAGGTTATATGGATGTTCCGCACAAATTTGCTCATAAAGCGCAGCTTCAGGCATGGCACGCAACTGCTCGGCAATCTTGCCCCATAAAACCAGTACTGCTAACTGGACTGCATGTGCTTTCTGATGTTGATGCAGAGCGGATAAAACTGTTTGCAAAAATGGCTGCCATGCTTTCGCATCTTTTACCGGGGCAGTATCTTCACGAAACACCAGGCTGGCATTCAATAACAAGAATCCCTGCCCGATGAGGTTTTGCTGCAAATCATCCAGTGTCTGCACAAAACCGCTCTCTGGCTTGCGCGCCAGACTTGCGACAGCAGCCATGGCATCCCCTGCGGTTGCCTCTTGCTGCAAATGAGCCGAGGTCACCAGCAACATCTTCATGAAATTACGCAAAGACGTGGCGCGATTGACTTTCTTGGATAAGCCACCGCCCACTTCATCTGACCACAGGCTTTTTACTGCGCCGTCCATAAAACAATAGCCTGTTGCACTGTCTGCGCGTGGATATGGTCCTTCGCCCATCAGGATATAGCGCACGTCATCCATAGGCATGGAGAAAGCAGCAAATAATCTGGCTTGACTGGGCAGATAGACGGAAGACATCAAACCTGAAAAATAGTTTGGACTGGCCACATGCACTCTTTGCAATCCTGCCTCTATCACAGGTCGCCAGGATGAATGCGCCTTCCCAATAGCTAAACGTATATCTTCAGGACAGGCATCTTGCCATGAAGTCATTGCTGCCCACCCGGCATGGCAGACGGCAGAGAAGCGGTAGGCAGGCCTGGTGTCACCATTGGCGGTGGCGGGCTGCTTATCGGCCCACCTGGCGCATCATTATGCCTGGCTGAAGGGAAAGCTACTGGTGCCACTTGTGGCGGCACGGTATTTGCCTGATTCAAAGGCGGTATCTGTACCGGCCCACGATTCATATCGGGCATTTGCGGCATTTCAACACGGCGCATGATTCCCGATTCAGAAACCATCACGTATTGTTCATGCACTTCTTTCAAAATCACGCCAGGGGCAACTTCTTTGTCCATGGCCACAGCCAGTGCTGGCTTGCCATTGGCACTGATGATGGCAAGGCTCTTTTCAGCCCGCTTCGCCAAAACAATACCTTTTAACTGATAGTTGGTAGCGGCAGCCTGCATGGCCTGGCTATTACCGAAAATGCCACCCCACTGCCCGGTTCCCGGCTCATAACTGTTTTGCTGAAACCCTGCAGCAACTGCCCTGGCCTGGGGCTTGAACAAACGCAGAGCCCAAAAGCTCAGAGATGCACAAAGTGCGATAAATATAATAAACGTCACAAGGACAGGTAAGCGTTTCATTTTTATCCTTTTAGCGTACCAATTGATTTATTTCTATGATAGGCATCAATACTGCGAGTACGATGAGCAAGACCACAATACCCATGGTCAAAATCAACACCGGCTCCAGCAAACCTGCCATGGTCATTGCCCGGCGTTCCAGGTCTTGTTCTTGTGTATTCGAAGCACGCTCCAGCATAGCCGGTAACTCACCAGTCACTTCACCCGCACGTATCATGTGTATCAGCATGGGCGGGAAATGCTTGTGTGCTGACAAGGCACGCGCCAGGCCCACACCTTCCCTGACGCTGGCAGTTGCTTCTTCAACCTGGGCACGCATGGCCACATTCGATAGCGTTTCACGGCTGGTTTGCAAGGCTTGCAAGATCGGCACGCCAGACCCTGTGGTGATGGCCAGCGTGCTGGCAAACCTGGCCGTGTTCAGGCTGCGTTCAAATTTGCCATACAAGGGCGCATTCAATAACCAGCGGTGCCAGCGCATCTTGAAGTCAGGATTACGCAACGCCAGTCGCCATAAAGAAAAAGCAGCAGCAGCCAGTATCGCTACTATCCAGCCATAAGCACGTACAAAGTCAGAAATCGCCAGCATCACCAGCGTCAGAAAAGGTAGTTTCTGCTTGGTATTGGCAAATACAGAAACGATTTGCGGCACCACATAAGTCAATAAGAAAATTACGATGGCAAAAGCCACGACAGTCACGATTGCCGGATAAGTAAACGCCAGCCTGACTTTTTGCACCAGTGCATTGCGTCTTTCTATGTAATCGGCCAAGCGCGACAGTACGCGCGACAAATGCCCGATGTGCTCACCGGATGCCACCAAGGCACAATAGATGTCTGCAAAATCATTGGGGTGCTGCTTCAAGGCATCCGACAATGAATTACCTGCCATGACTTCAGAGCGTATCGAGCCAACCAGGTCGCGCACATAAGTGCGCTCAGACTGTTCGAGCAAGGCCGACAAAGACTGCTCCAGCGGCAAACCGGCTTCCAGCAAACTCGACAACTGCCGGGTAAACAAGGCATTTTCCACCGTCGACAAGTGGTCGCCAAACAAGCTGGTTTTGCGCTTGCCACCGGCATCCATCTGACTGGCAATGGATTCAACACTGACAGGCACCAGACCCTGGGCACGCAAGTCACTGCGTGCCGACCTGGCACTATCAGCATTCAATACCCCTTTGCTGGTATGGCCTGTGGTATCAACAGCCTCATATCGAAATGCTGGCATGTACTTATTCCTTCGTCACGCGCAACAACTCTTCAGGCGTAGTGACACCAGTTTTCAACCAGCGCTCACCATCTTCACGCATGGTTTTCATGCCATCGGCCTGTGCTGCCTTGCGCACTTCAGCTTCTGCTGCTTCATGATGTATCTGGGCACGAATCGCATCGGTGGTTTGCAATAATTCATAGACGCCAACACGTCCCTGATAACCAGTATGGCCGCAATGCTCGCAACCGACTGAATGCCAGGTACCTTCTTTTTCAACACGGCAATGAGTACACAGTTTGCGCACCAGCCGTTGTGCGACGACGCCAAGCAAGGATGAAGACAACAGGAAGGGTTCTATCCCCATGTCCAGCAAACGCGTGACTGCCGCAGCAGAGTCATTGGTATGCAGGGTTGCCAGCACCAGGTGACCTGTCAAGGATGCCTGCACGGCAATCTGCGCAGTTTCCAGATCGCGTATCTCTCCGATCATGATAACATCAGGATCTTGCCGCAAAATTGCCCGCAAGGCCTTGGCAAAAGTCATTTCGATTTTTGCATTCACCTGCGTCTGCCCAACACCTGCCAACTCATATTCAATAGGATCTTCTACCGTCAGAATATTCGTGGTACCGGCATTTACCCTGGATAAGGCTGCGTACAAAGTGGTGGTTTTGCCTGATCCTGTTGGCCCTGTCACCAGCACGATGCCATGCGGTTGTGCGATCAGTTTATCGAATTGCGTCAGCACATCGGCACTCATGCCCAGATGACTGAGATCCAGACGCCCTGCTTCTTTATCCAATAAGCGTAGTACGGCACGTTCGCCGTGACCAGTTGGCAAAGTGGATACCCGCACATCGACGGGCTTGCCACCGATGCGCAAGGTAATACGGCCATCTTGTGGCAAGCGTTTCTCAGCAATATCCAGTTGCGCCATGATCTTGATACGCGAAATCAAAGATGCATGAATTGCTTTCTTGGGTCGCACCACATCACGCAAGGCACCATCGACGCGGAAGCGTACTACGGAAATCTGCTCAAACGGCTCTATGTGTATATCCGATGCACCATCGCGTAAAGCCTGCGTCAGTAGCGCATTGATCATGCGTATCACGGGCGCATCATCAGCCGACTCAAGCAAGTCTTCAATGGCTGGCATATCCAGCATGAGCTTGGCCAGGTCCAGGTCAGACTCAACTTCGCCCACGACGTCGGCGGCATCGCCACCAGAACCGGCATAGGCCTTGGCAATCGCCTCAGACAATTCTGTATGGGGCAACATGAGCAGTTTGACCTTGCCAAACTTGCGCCCGACTTCAGATATCGCTGCAGATGGCGTCATCTTGGAAATCTGGATTTCAACGACACCATTGACAACAGCATGGTCCCTGACGGCCAGTACAGAGAAGTCCCTGGCAAAACCATAAGGCAATAAACGATGATCAAGCATGGTTTATTTGCCTTCCTGGCCTGTTGTCGTTGTTTTCTCAGGAGAGATCAGCAAAGGCGTAGTCAATAATTTTCCTTTTTCCGCAGTAGGCCATAAATTCTCGGCAACGCCGTCCTTGGAAGGTACGATCTGGGTACGCATATAGTCGTAGCGGTCTACAGAAATATTATTGCTTTGCTCTGCACTGCGTATCACCGTAGGACGCAGGAATACCATCAAGTTCGTCTTGGAGCGTTTGCTGGTCTGGTATTTAAACAGATTACCGATGAAGGGCAAATCACCCAGGCCAGGTACTTTCTCCCCGCCATCAGTCGTACTGTCTTCAATCAAGCCGCCCAGTGCAATGATTTGGCCGTCATCCACCAGCACATTGGTGGTGATGGAACGTTCCTTGGTAATAATACCCGCAGCATTGGTCGTATCATCGACACTCGATACTTCCTGATAAATCGCCAGTTTGACTGTGCCACCTTCAGAAATCTGCGGCTTGATCTTCAGTTTCAAACCAACCTGTTTGCGATCTATGGTCTGGAAAGGATTGACGCCCGCTGTGCCACTGGACGCAGTCGTGAACTGGCCGGTAATCAATGGCACATTTTTACCGACGATAATATTTGCCTCTTCATTATCCAGCGTGACGATATTTGGTATCGACAAGACATTGGCATTGCCATCTGTCTGCAGTACACGTGCCAAGGCACCCAGGCCCAATTGGCCATTGACCTGCTTGAATATACCAAGGGATAAACCAGCACCTGGCAACACAGAACCTACTGTTGCTGCATTACCTGCGGCAAGATTAAGCAGATTATTGCCTTTGGTAGAGAATGAGGTACCACCGCCAACACGATAATTACTGGTGCTGTCACCCGACAAACCCATCCATTGCACACCCAGCTCATTCGACTTGTCAGCGCTAATCTCGACAATCAGGGCTTCGACATATACCTGCGCACGACGTGCATCAAGCTGTTCAATGACAGTGCGCAAGTTGCGATAGACAGGCTCACTGGCGGTGATGATCAAAGTATTCGTGGCCGCATCAGCCTGGATATAACCGGCTGCACCGCCGCCACTGGAACTGCCGCTGGTGCTGTTATTACTGAATGAGGGCATACTGGTTTGTGTGCTGCCAGTCGTGTTTGCAGCAACAGGCGCATTCGTGCCATTGGCAGCACTGCCAGCATTCGAAATATTGCTGCTGGAGCTACGTGAAGAAGATGTGTCACCTGTCACGATGGAACGCAAGGTCTGCGCCAGTTTTTCAGCTTCGGCATTCTTTAAATAAACCACGTGTACATTGCCAGGTTGCGATGTAGGCTGATCAAGCTTGGCGATCAGGGACTTGATCTGGTTTGCCTTGGCAACTGATGAAGCACGTACCAGGATGGCATTGGAACGTGGGTCGGCCAGCAATACTGGCTTGGTTGGATCAGCACCACTGCCACCTGAGTCGATGACCTTGGAGACCATGGCAGCGATGTCAGAAGCAATCGCATGCTTGACCAATATCACGTCCATATCTGTCGTGGCTGGCACATCCAGCGCAGCGATGATCTTGTTCAGGCGCTTGATATTGTCAGCATAATCGGTGATTACAACGGTGTTATTGCTGGGGTTGCCATTGATCGTATTATTCGGTGAAATCAGCGGACGCAATATAGTGACGATATTGGCGGAAGACTCATAATTCAGCTTATAAATCTGGGTGACAACCTGATCGCCTTTGGCAGTTTCAGATCTTTCCGAACTGGTATTTTGGGTAGGCCCTGGTTGCAACTTGGCATCTGATTCTGGTACCACCTTGGAATAACCGTCAGCTGCCACCACTGAAAAACCTTGCAGGCGCAAAGTGGAAGTCAGTAATTTATAAGCCTGGTCCTTGGTCAAAGGTGTTTCTGATACCAGATTGATCTGCCCCTTGACCCGTGGATCAATGATGAAAGTCACGCCAGTGTAGTGACCTATCGCCTTGATGGCCGACTCAATGTCCGCGCCCACCAGATTGATGTCTACCGTATTTTTTGACGGGTCTTGGGCCATGGCCATGGGTGCCATCAAGAAACCAGCAGTCAATACTGCTGCACCAGTCAATGCAGACAATTGCTGGATAGGTTGGCGTAGCGAATTTCTTGTCATGGCGACCCTGTGCTTTAATGGAAATGTTTTCATTTGAACTCTAACGCAATTACATCTTTTTCACCGTCATTACGACGCTGCCCAAGCAAATTCAATAAATTTGCCAGCCTTGCTTCCTGTCCTGCCTCTGCCCATGCCTTGCCAGAAAACTGGAAACGACCATTTGTCATTTTCCCGCTTCCTGCCAGCATCATCGGGCCCTTCATCGTCAACAACTGCATGTCTGCCTCGGTCCCGCGCAAATCAAAAGCCATCTGATAACTACCCAAGGGTTTGATAGGCGACAGGCGAGACGCCATTTCTGCCAATTCCAACTGCATATGCCCGGTCATACTCAGTTGCGCGTTCTTGCGCGAAAACAGTAACTCATTCCAGGACAAATGCAATAAACCTGTTGGCCCCACGGTATTCAAGGGTGCGCCCAGACCTTCCAGACGTTCTGGTGGCAACAACAAGACCGAAGGGCTGACTTGCCACTGACTGAAGTTGCCAGCAATCTTGACTGGTGCCGACAAAGCCGCAGAGTTTTCCAACTCAGCCTTGATTTGCCCGAACATCAACAGCGGTGAAATACGCCACTGAAACCGCCCAGGAAACAAGGGCGTCACTGGCCCGCTTTTGCCCGCAGCCACACCTATAAATGCTGACCCCTGCCAAAAACTGCCCTGCACATCCCCCAGACTCAACCTGCCCTGGCTTTGCCTTTCCAGGACAAAGCCCAGCCAACTGGCAGGCAAAAACACGACGACAGTCAAGATGACGCTAAGAATTGCAGCCAGTATCCACGTCAAACGTCGGGTAATTAACATCGCTTTAATCCGGCCTCAGGAAGAACTTCTTTGTTGTCGCAAAGTCAAAGTCGCACTTACCAGCCCGCTTTCCAGCAAGGACACGAGTTTTGCTTCTTCCACCGTCAATCTTGAGGCCTTCTGCATTTCCACCAGGCATTCCATCAAATTTGCATAAGAAGCACTGGGAATTTGCAAACGGACCAAATCATCACTGACGGCAATAGTTTGTACCTTGATGCCACGTCTTCCCAGGACTGCCTCTAATTGCTCGCGAGTGACGGGGGCGACAAATTCAGACAAATTGGCGGTCAGACCGGCTTGCTGCTTGCTCAACTCAGTGATTTCTGCCAATTGCTGATTCAAGACTGGTAGCGCAATGTTTAACTGCTTGCGTCCATTCAAAGCAGGTGCCAGGAAAAAACCATAAGTGATTGCGGCAAGAATAAATGCAGCACAAATGAGCAGCATCTTGCGCTCACGCTCTACCCGGGCTTGCCAAAAGAAATTGAACTGCTCTTTAATTGCGCTGAACATCAGTCCTTACCTCCGGTAGAAATACGCAAAGCACCATCTGACGAGGTACTGATTTTCATGGACTGTTCAGCCAGGGCCGAGCGCAAGGCATCCATGGGCACTTGTACATTGGGCTTGATCCTGACGAATAGCGATCTGTCCTTATACTCTACCGATGCCACACCACCGGGTACACCCACCCTGTCCCAGACCTGCGAAAATTGCGCCGCAATAACAGCAAAATCATTGGCTGCAAATTGACCTGCGGCTCGTTTGGCAATATTGACTTTTTGTTGCATCTGTTTCAGTGGGCTATCTGAAATAACCGTCTCTTTTGGATAGGCATTCCGGTACACCTGCAACAAGGCGTTTTTCTGGTCTTTTTCTTCGCGCTTGAGGTTGAACCATTCGATGTTCAGCGCCAGTAAATTGATAACCACCAAGGCTATCGCCAAACGCACTGGCCAGCGCCATTTGCTCCAGTCAAAACTGGCCATGTGTTCTGCCGCTACACCCGTCATCAGATCAGGCGTATCTGAATTGATACCTGCCACTCTGTTAACCCAGCTTACGGGCATGACTTCTATCTTGTCTTCCAGTTCCAGGGTTTTAAGCGCAAGCTGACTAGCTTCAATAGCAGTGGCCGGAACGTACGCAGCAACTTTAGGGCTGGCACTTAATTGTGCCAACATGGAAAGTGCATCGCTCATGCCAGCACTTTCCAGACTCAGGCCCAGACCATGCTGAACACCGTCACGCAGGCTCAGTTCCAGCCCTTCATCTTTTTCTTCTATCAAGGCCGAGGCAGTCTGGCTTGGCACATCAAAAGCCAGAGCCAACTGTGCCGGATAGGCAGAAAACTTTCTGCTCGGCCAGTCTTTTACCTTCTTGGCCAAACCTTCCAGCCAGGCTTTATCTGTAACGGCAACAATGATTTCGCCATCAAGCACATCGCCACTGACCAGGACCAGGTCAGATGGATCAGTAATCAATTGGTCTTCCAGCAAATTGGGTAATGCCTGCTTCAGCTTGGCAGCCGACATGGGCGGCACTTTGGTTCTCAGCAAACTGGTGTCGCTGGCAGCCAGAATAAAAGCAACCTGCTTTGCACTAATCGCCAGGGCTTTCAATTCAGCCAGGCTGGAATGCCCTTGCTGTTGCAAACGTCCTTCTGCCGATATCAAGGCGAAAGCCAATGCTTGCGCCGACCAATCTGGCCTGTGTTGTGCCGCCACTCTGGAGGGCAAAGAGATATACAGTGTGCTTGCCATTTTTATTTAATTTTCCCGTACCCAAAGCACCGTTGTTGTCATCGCCGTTGATCCTATACTATCGGCGCGCTCTATCAATGCGCTGACATCCAGCGCCGAGCGGTTCATTTTGACCTTACCATTGACGATAAAGTACTTGGTCGCCACGTCTACATCTTTGTCTGTCAATGTTTTCAACCTGTCTTCAAAACGCGTCTTGAATTCGCCCACTGTACGGAAGTAGGCGCGGTCGCGGCTGGCTATCATCGCTGCGGCATCTCCGACACTGAGCCCATCTATCCTGGCTGCCAGCACTTCTGCAAAGGTCGTATTCACATTAATGCTGGTCTTGCCAGGCAATACCGTCACAAAAGTTTTAAGCTTTTCCACCATATCTGGCGTAAATCCATTTATTGCCAGCAAATCATCTACCTGCGTAAAGCGCAGGAATTGTACTTCAGGTAGCGTGGAATCGGATGGGCTTTTTCCAGCGCCCGTTTCGGCGGCTGAAGAACCTGGTCCTGCAATTGCTCTGGACTGTGTCCTGGCTACCATATCGGCCACGGCTTCTGCCAATTGCCCATCAATGTGCAGGTTCACCAGCAAACGGCCGAATGCGGCCATCTCACGCGCATCCACATTGCCATCGGTTGCCAGATTATTCAGGTTATACATGGCTTGTGCATCAATGACCTGGCCAGACAGCGTTGCATCGCTATCTTCATTGTCGGTCTTGGCATTTTCTACATATTGATCCAGGCGGGTATCTGCCAGTTTGACAGCCCATGGCTCACCGAGATGATCAACATTGGCAGATTGCTTACTGTCTTCACGTAAAATCAATCTCGCCCAATCTATTGCCCCTCGTAAAATCCATTTCTTTTGCAACTGCATGCGCTGGTTTTCTATCGACCTGACCTGCACCTGCTGTTGCCAGAACAGGCTGGCAACGATCGTGATGGCCAATGTCGTTAACAACAAGGCAGTAATGACCGCCACACCACGCTGCTGAGGAATATTTTTCTTCCTCATACTGCACCCAGCAAAAATACTTTGGTAATAGGCAGTTCACGGCCAGACAACTGCACGGCGATTTCCAGACCAGTCAATTTACCAGATCTCGTTGGAATACCAGGGGCTGCCGGTACGGGATTGGCCCCGGCAGCTTCACTGCCACCTGCGCGCCAGCCATTCTCGCCCGCTTTCCAGGTGCGCATTTCAAAACCAGTCACCATAGTCTGCAGCGCGATTGAGGGACTGCTTTCTGTGTCTGACAAGGCATCTTGCCAATCATGTTCCAGCACGGCCAGTTCGCGGGTAGGCAGCATTTCGCGCCGCCCCAGTACGCCACCGCGTACGCTATACACCACGACTTGCAAACGTGTGGGCTGGTTTTCTTCAAATACGCTGCGCACCAGGGCCAGTCTTGGGCCTATGGCGCTGAATACTTCGCGTCCAGGTAAATTGCTGGCATCCACCAGGTGGGCGCAGTCGTTCTCCAACTGGGCAAATGCCAGCTGTATGCCACGCGTTTGTTCCATCTCGGCAGTCAGGACCACACGGGCACGGACTATGCTGTCGAGCCCACGCCAGCCGAGCACGGCAATAATCGCCAGTATGGTGATCGCCACCAATAACTCGATGAGAGTAAAACCGGACTGCGATAATTTGGCTGGACGGTCTTGGCGAAGTAGTTGGCGCTTAAAGTGCATTCGGCACCACCTGGGTCAGCTTGATGATGCGACGCTCAGGGCTATCTGCTTCATATACAAAAACTTCAACCCTTCTGAAAGAAGGATTGGGGGTGGCGATAACATGCTCTTCGCACATCAGGTGTAAATCTCCCTGCGGGCAGGCAAAGGTACGCTCACCGAAGGCTGGCCACTCATGCGCCAGACGTATTTGCGCGAGACGATTTTCAGCCGACCAGGTCGCCATCATGGAAGCGCGCAAGCTGCTGCTGTTTTGCGTCAGGCTGCCAACTGCGCGCAAGCTTGCACCCAGGGCAGTACCGACGATAACCAGCGCCACCAGTACTTCCAGCAGGGTAAACCCGGATTGCGAGCGCAATTGTGGCATTTTATGCATCTTATTCCACTGAAAAATGACCTATGCCATCGGCCCGTACACTGACATGTTTGTCATTGGACTTGATGGTAAGCACAAAGGGTTTATCGACGGGTTCACGGCCAAACAGTATGCGTATGACCGAAGTATCTGCCGCCTGCGGTTGCAAGGATAATTCTACTGGCGCAGTTTGAAAAAACCGTTCGCGCAGCATGTCGTCCTTGATGGGCGACCAGATTCTGTCTTCCCTGACCAGAAAGCGATAACCGTTCTGGTCGACTTCAAAAGCCACGGGCAAATTGCGCACGATGGCTTCATCACGAGCAAGTTGTAAAAGCAGGGAAATACGCTTGGCATCATTTTCCAGGCGCTGCTGCTCGCCTGGCATGGCGTTAATACTGATGGCACCCAGAATGAGACCAAAAATGACTAACACCACCAATAATTCCAGCAAGGTAAAGCCCCGCTGCCCATGCTTCATCTTCATGTGTGCTTCTTATAAATCCCAGGAACCTATGTCTGCATCTTCACCACTGCCGCCAGGCTGACCATCGGCACCCAGTGAAAATACATCGACATCCCCCCTGATACCGGGTGAAAGATATTGATATGGTTTGCCCCAGGGGTCATTGCGTAATTTTTCTATATAACCACCAGTTGCCCAGGCATTTGCCGCCGGGCCGGATGTCGGTTTTTCTATCAGGGCTTGCAAACCTTGTTCTGTGGTGGGGTAACGCTGGTTATGCAAACGGTACATCTTCAGTGCACCCATGATGGTAGAAATATCCTGTTTGGCTGCAGTCACCCTGGCTTCATGAGTGAAGCCAGTGAGCTTGGGCACCATAAAGGCACCCAGAATGGCGATGATGGTCACAACGACCATGATCTCGATCAGGGTAAAGCCGCGCTCGGAATTCCGGGCCTTGCCTGCACGCAATGAAACTGAAGGAACTGAAAAATTAAGCATGGCGTAATTCTAAAAATGAAAACTCTAAAAATAAAAAAATGCGTGGCGTGCATACTATCAGCACGCTGACGCAGTATAAATCCTGAGATTATCCCTGGGGCCACTTTCTGTATCGAATAGTAACAAAAAATGCCTTGAAGACAATATTTAAACACAAAATTGGAAATTAATATGTATGAATTCTGTTGAATTGCATTTCATACTACCACCAGTATGTGTCAACTCAATTTCAGGGGCAGGCTGCGCAGGCGCTTGCCGGTCAGGGTAAAGATGGCATTGGCAACCGCCGGGGCAATGGGCGGCACGCCTGGCTCACCTATACCCTGGGGCGGTTCTGCACTTTTGATAATGACAGTTTCGACCTCAGGCGCTTCATTGATGCGCAAGACCTGGTAATCGTTGAAGTTACTCTGCATGACTTTGCCATCCTTGATAGTAATTTCCCCATACAAGGCAGCACTCAGGCCAAAGACCACCGCAGACTCCATTTGCTGGGCAATGATGTTGGGGTTAACCGCTATGCCGCAATCCACAGCGCAAATTACTTTATGCACCCGGATCTGCCCTTCCTGCACTGAGACTTCAGCGATCTGGGCGACGATACTGCCAAAAGATTCATGCAATGCCAGGCCATGCGCCCTGCCTTCTGCTGGTTTGCCTGCTTTTTGTACCGCTGCATCCAGCACTGCCAGATGACGTGGATGATCTTTCAGCAAACCACGGCGAAACGTCAGACTGTCCTGATTTGCCGCATGGGCAATTTCATCAATAAAACTCTCTTTGAAAAAGGCATTATGCGAATGACCGACTGAGCGCCAGAAACCTAGCGCCACAGGACTGGGGGCAATGACATGCCTGATGCGCTGGTGCGGGATTTCATAAGGCATGTCAAACTCGCCTTCCGCTGTAGTTTTGTCCGGGCCTGCTCCGGCCAGACCAAAAGTGCGCTTCAAGACCTGATGTGTAATCGAACCTGACACAGACTTATTGTCGTAAGCCAGCAATTTTCCCGCACTATCCAGCCCAGCCTTGAAACGCGCCAGGGCCGCTGGCCGGTACATATCATGCGTAGTATCTTCTTCCCGGCTCCAAATCAGTTTGACGGGAGCGCCCTTGGCTTCCATGGCAATACGCGCCGCTTGCGCGACCATATCCACTTCCAGCCTGCGACCAAAGCCACCACCCAGATAGGCCATGTGCAAAGTGACATCTTCAGGTTTAAGCTTGGCAACTTTGGCAGCCACATCTGCGGCAACGCCGGGCACCTGGGTAGAAACCCAGATTTGCAGCTTGCCATCCTTGAGTTGTGCAGTGCAATTGATGGGTTCCATCGCAGCGTGCGCCAGGAACGGCGCGCGATATTCAGCTTCTATGGTTTTGCTTATGTCCTTGCCAGTCAACGTGGCTTCGACATCCCCTGCCTTGTGATAGGCAAAACCTGATTCGCTATCGAGCTTGCTGGCAAAGTCCTTAAAAATGCTTTCAGTCGAAAGTTGCGCATGCTCGCCCGCATCCCAGTTGATGGGCAATTTTTCCAGCGCCTGTTTGGCTTGCCAATAAGACTGAGCGACCACGGCAACACCGGCCACCGCCCCTTCCATGGAAAAATCAATGACTTGCATGACACCCGGCAAGGATTTGACTGCCGCAGCATCGAAAGACTTGATGCGACCACCTATGGTCGGGCTTTGTTTGATGGCGGCATAGAGCAGGCCTTCTGGCCTGGCATCAATACCAAACTGGGCGCTACCATCACCTTTGGGCGCAGCGTCAGTACGTGGCTGCGGCTGGCCTATGATTTTAAAATCTTGCGGACGTTTCAGTTGTATCTCACCAGGCTTGCTGTTGACAGCATCGGCAGCCAGCTCACCATAGCTGGCATGCTTGCCGGATGAATGGCTGACCATGCCGTCCTTGGTCGTACATTCTGCCGCAGCCACATTCCATTTCTTTGCTGCTGCAGCGACCAGCATGGCGCGGGCTGTAGCTCCAGCTTCGCGCATGGGTTGCCAGGCATCTTTGACACTGGATGAGCCACCTGTCATCTGCAAACCCAGTTCGCGAGCGAATTTCAAGGTCACCCATTGGGCAACGCGCTTCACACTACCGTGATCATCCGGGTGAAAAGGCAGGCCATCGGCCAGTGCCGCCATGCTGCCGTAAATTTTATCTGCGGGCACATACATGGGTTTGACCATGTTCATGGGCACATCGAGTTCTTCGGCCACCAGCATTTGCAAGGCAGTATGTATGCCCTGCCCCATCTCACTCCTGTGCATGGCAACACTGACGGTGCCATCTTGTGCAATCTTGATCCAGCCATTCATGGCGACTTCGCCATTTGACACGGGCAAGGGCGTACTGGCGTTCAGACGCTGGCGCGGCGGCATGACGCCCCAACCCACCAGTAATGCGCCGGTCAAACCCAAGCCACCAAGAATAAAGCGGCGGCGTCCTGATTTTTTTACTTGCGGCATGCAAGGTCTCCAAGTATATTTTTTACAGCTCTTATTCTTTAGCACTTATTCTGTGCCTATTATCTGGCTGTTCTTATTTAAGTTCTATGTATTACGTTTAGGATAGCCCTCTGCCAATATCCGGGTCCAGACTACATCCTTTTGCTCTGCCGTCATGAACACCCACTCCGCCACTTCGGCCACAGTACGGCCACAACCACGGCAAACATCATCAAATGTCGTTGAGCAAACCGCAACACAAGGGGTATCGGGACGTTCCTTACCTTCCATCTTTATTACTGACATAGTTTGTACTCTTGTTTTCAGGGAAATCTTGCCAGAGGACTTTGCGCTCTTATAATAAAACGAGCGTTCGCCTTTCCCCGACTAATAGTAAATGTTTTTTTGATTACTGCGTTGGTGGCCTTACTCTATTTTGCCCTCTATTTTTCCAGAAAAAGAGGGACTTTGTTGACAGGCTACAGGCTTCGGCAGGAAAATTACGTGCTTTCTGTCCTTCCCCCACAAATATAAAGGTACATCATGAAAGTAGCCGTCGTTCTTTCCGGTTGTGGCGTCTTCGATGGCGCTGAAATTCACGAGAGTGTCCTGACCATGCTGGCGCTGGTCAAAGCCGGTGCAGAACCGGAATTCCTGGCACCTGATATTCCGCAAGCCCATGTCGTCAATCACCTTACAGGCCAGGTCGCTGAAGGTGAAAGCCGTAATGTCCTGGTAGAGTCTGCCCGCATTGCCCGTGGCAAAATCAAGGACATTGCCCAGGCTAATGTCGACGATTATGCCGCAGTATTTTTCCCCGGTGGTTTTGGGGCCGCAAAAAACCTGTCTGACTTTGCCAGCAAAGGGGCTGACTGCCAGATACAGCCGGATGTCTTGCGCTTCGCCAAAGCCATAGCCGACGCGGGCAAACCAGCCTGTTATATCTGTATAGCCCCGGCTATCATGCCGCAAGTATATGGCAGCGGTGTTGCTGTCACCATAGGCACAGATGCAGACACTGCCGCAGCAGTAACTGCCATGGGCGGGCAACACATCAATTGCCCGGTAAAAGAATTTGTCATCGACAAGCAAAGAAAAGTTGTCAGCACACCCGCTTACATGCTGGCAGAAAATATTGCTGATGCAGCGACAGGTATAGAAGCTGCCGTCAAAGCCACGCTGGCATTAATTTAAGACGGCTCTTTCAAAGCGCGAATTTTTAAACAAGGTCTTCATGACTCAAGATTTTTTTCAATCCCTGATGTTGCTGATATTGGTTACCGACCCGTTTGGCAACGTCCCCATCTTTGTCAGCGCCCTGTCCCATGTCGCACCTGAAAGGCGCTGGCGCGTGGTGGTACGCGAATGCGCGATTGCGTTTGGCCTGCTTTTGCTGTTCATGTTTTTTGGCAAACACTTCCTGACCGCGCTGCAATTGACTGAAGTATCTTTGCGCATAGGTGGCGGCGTAATCCTGTTCCTGATTGCCTTGCGCATGGTTTTCCCGCAAGAAGGCGGTATTTTTGGGGATGTGGAAGATGGTCATGAACCCTTCATCGTGCCACTGGCAATACCAGCCCTGGCCGGCCCGTCTGCCCTGGCGACAGTACTGCTGTTTTCATCAGACAGCCGACAAGACATGGTGGTGCATCTAGCGGCATTGACTGCCGTTGCCGTGGTCTGGCTGATTGTGCTATTGAGTGCGGAACGCATGCAAAAAGTCTTGGGCATTCGTGCCATGACCGCATTTGAGCGCCTGATGGGCTTGATACTGACAGCCATGTCGGTAGAAATGCTGCTGGCAGGAATCAGGGATTATCTGAAAACCCTGAACTGATCATACATGGCTGGCCACGCATTGAGTACTTGGTCAGCCATATCAGACGACTTATCAAGCGACATATCAAGCAACTTCAGTGATTGAAGGTGAAATAGCCGAGCAGGAACAAAGCTAAAGCTATCAAGAATTGTTTAAGCGCCTGACGATTCATAGTTCACCTTAAAATTATCCTACCTAAATTACCTTATTCGCAGTCATTTGCGCGATCTCTGCATCACTATAACCCAGCGCACTCAACACTTCCTGATTATGTTGCCCCAAACGTGGACCCAGCCATTGTGTCTGGCCTGGCGTTTCTGACATCTTGGGTGTAATGGCAGGCAACTTGACTGGCGTACCATCTTCAAACGCATGCTGCTCAAACATCTGGCGTGCCAGAAATTGCGGATCACTCATCATGTCGCGCACCGAGTAGATCTTACCAACTGGCACATCTGCTGCCTTGAGTATTTGCAAGGCAGTTTCTATATCACGGCCAGAACACCAGGTTTGAATTGCTGCGTCAATCTCTGCCGTACGCGGGACGCGGCCATCATTGCGTACCAGGCCTGGGTCTTGCGCCAGATCATCCCGGTCTATGGCTTTCATGAGCCTGTGAAAAATCGCATCACCGTTACCAGCGATGACGATATTCTCACCCTCGGCCGTAGTATAAGTATTCGATGGCACAATACCCGGCAAGGCACCGCCAGTACGCTCACGCACGACACCGGCATGATCAAATTCTGGTACCAGCGATTCCATCAGATTGAATACTGACTCATATAGCGCCACATCCACCATTTGCCCCTGACCGGCGACACATGCTTCACCCTGCTTGCCATTCCAGCGCCCGCCAGTCACATCGCGATGACGCAAGGCCATCATGGCACCGATAACACCATGCAGGGCGGCGACAGAATCACCTATTGATATTCCTACCCGCACAGGTGGACGGTCGGCATGCCCCGACACATAACGCAAACCGCCCATGGATTCACCAATGGCACCAAAACCGGGCAAGTCTTTCAAAGGCCCTGTCTGGCCATAGCCAGACAGGCGCACCATGATGGTGGCGGGGTTAATCGCCTTTAAATCATCAAATCCCAGTTCCCATTTTTCCAATACACCTGGACGATAATTTTCTATGATGATGTCGGCATCGAGGGCCAGGCGTTTGGCGATTTCACGCGCCTGCTCCTGCTTCATGTTCAGGGTAATGCTTTTTTTATTACGCGCCTGCACACTCCACCACAAGGACGTACCATCTTTCAATACGCGCCACTGACGCAGGGGGTCACCGCCATCGGGTGACTCTACCTTGATCACTTCAGCACCAAATTCAGCCAGCATGCGCGAGCAAAATGGCCCCGCAATCAGCGTACCCAACTCCAGGACCTTGATGCCCACCAAAGGGCCGTGTGCTTTAGCTTGTGACTGCATAAGAGTAAAAATACGTCCAGAAAAGGTTACAGGGTCAGCTCAGACAAAAGTGAGTTTCTTGATTTCCCATGCGATATTGGCACGTGCCTGAGCGTCGAATTGCGCAGCCATGATGGGATGGAAATATAAGTTTTCACGGTCGGCAAAACGCTTCAGCACTTTTAAGCGCCCTGCCCTGTAGGCTGGCGCTTCCAGCCAGCGGAATTCGTTGCGTATGGCGCGGCTATATTGCTGATAAACGTCCTTGGGTGCACCCAGGATAGTCAGGGCAATATCAAGGAACAAGGGAATGTCAGCAGCGCGATTTTTAAAATCAGCCACTTCATGCCTGGCAGTGGCAAGTATGCATTGCTGCACATGCATGATGATGGTGGGATTAATTTCCATACGCATCATCAATTCACCTGCCAACTCTGCACTTTTCAGCTCATTATTGTTGGCATGGGTGTCATACACCATGTCGTGAAACCAGATAGCCAGGGACACTACAGAAAAATTCTGTATGTCCGCCCGCCGTTCTTCAGCATGCTTGAGCATGGACTGGATATGCGTGAGATTATGAAAACTGCGTTGAGGTTCGGAGTAATGCTTATCCAGCAAAGTCCAGACTTCCATTGCATGCCTGGCACTCCCAGCCAATCCCCTTATCAGGTCTGACCATTGCAAGTGCAATTTGCTTTTTTGTTCGGCTGGGATCAGAAACATGGTGGCTTATATTATTTCTCAGTTACTGTATCAAGTAGTCCGTCTATCCAGCATGGCGCGGGCAATAGTGCCAGCATCCACATATTCGAGTTCACCACCAACCGGCACACCACGGGCAAGGCGGCTGACCCGCAAGCCGCGCGCCTTCAGTGTCTCACTGATGTAATGCGCGGTTGCCTCACCTTCATTGGTGAAATTGGTGGCCAGTACCACTTCCTGCACTTTACCGTCAGTAGCTCTGGCGACGAGCTTTTCCAGATGGATATCTTTCGGGCCTATGCCATCGAGTGGCGAAAGCCGTCCCATGAGAACGAAGTACAGCCCTTTGTAAGTCATGGTCTGCTCTATCATCATCTGGTCTGATGGCGTTTCTACCACGCATAGCAGACTGGTATCGCGCACTGCATCCAGACAGGTCTCGCAGACTTCGCTTTCGCTGAAGGTATTGCAGGACGTGCAATGCTGTATACGCTCGACCGCATGGGTCAAGGCCATGCCAAGGATGGACGCGCCTTCCCTGTCATGTTGCAGCAAATGATAAGCCATGCGCTGGGCAGACTTTGGCCCGACGCCGGGTAAGCGACGCAGGGCCTCAGACAAGGCTTCCAGACTACCTAGTTTTTTCACACTCAGAATGGCATCTTGAAGCCAGGTGGCAATGGCATGCCAGCGGTCAGTGCCGACATTTTCTCTTGTGAAGTGGCTTCTGCCTTGCGTACTGCATCATTGAATGCGGCAGCGACCAGGTCTTCCAGCATGTCTTTGTCATCCGCCAGCAAAGATGGGTCAATAGTAACGCGCTTGACATCGTTCTTGCAGGTCATGACAACCTTGACCAAGCCAGCACCAGCCTGACCTTCTACTTCTACCAGTCCCAATTGATCCTGGGCTTTTTTCATATTGTCCTGCATTGCCTGGGCTTGCTTCATCAGACCGGCTAATTGATTCTTCATCATAAAAATTTCTCCGAAAATAAAAATGGAATATTGATTAAAAGATGGTCACGCGTATTTGCATATATCTTGCACGCCGCTGGCATCAGACCGGCCGTATGCTACCCGTGACGATAGTGGCACCAAATTCGCGCATTAAAGTCTGCACGAAACTGTCGCCTTGTATGGATTTTTCTGCCTGTTGCTGGCGTACTCCCCGCTCAGCCACCGCTTGCGCGTTGGCTGTATGCTCAACCGCACCTATCTCGGTTTCTACCCGTATGGTTTTTTCAAAACGCTCGGACAAGGCAGTACTGAGTTTCTCCACACTACCCGAAGACAAGAGTGTAGACAAAGGCAGGCGCAGGCGGAATACATGGGCATTGCCATCTTGCTTGCAACTGACCAATTCACTTTGCTGCGTCATTTGCTGGGCTACGCCGCGTACTGGCAAACTGGCAGCCAGCGCAGGCCAATGACCATCCCAGTTCAACTCGGGTACTGGTGCATTCGCGATCAGGCGATCGGCATTCAGGGTAATTGATTCTCTGGGCTTGATCACTTCTGCAGCGGAAGCTTGCGGTTCCAGGTCAACAGTTACCGCAGTATCAGCTAGCACGGCCACTTCAACTGGCGCGGCTTGCTCCTGCGGCAGGTTAGGGGCAGAAGCAGGATTCATCACTCTTGGTGACATCGCCGGTTTTGCAGGCTCTGCATCGAAGAACATTTCTTCATCCCATGGCGGCGGCATATCATCCATGCCCATGGATTGCATGTCCTGTTCGGCGATCAAAGGTGCGGGTGCAGACACTGGCTGGGCAGGCTTGATTACTGGTTGCGGCGATGGAGGTGCTACTTTGACTGCTGGCGAGTTAACGGGAGTAACAGGACGAATAGGCACAACAGGTGTGACCGGAGCTACAGGGGCAACTGGTGCAATTGCAGCTTTGGCTACTGGCGCAACTTCGGCAGCAGCGGGCTTTCCTGCTGGCGTGCCATTCTTGGTATTTGCGCGTGCTGCAGCCAGGGCAGCCAGGACCGGGCTGACACGTGTGCCAGCAACAGGTGTGCTGGCTGGTGCCTCAATATTATCCTGAACAACTGGTTTCGGTGTTTCTGCTGGAGTGCGAACAGGCATCACGGCCTGCGTTGTATTTGCAACAGGTGCAACGCTAACACTACTGCTGGAAGCAACAGAACTGGAAACAGGGGCGGACCGCACAGGACTTTGTGCAGGCGGTGCATTGTTCACAGTATTAACTGGCAATGCAGGTCGGCCACCAGCCGGTGGCGTACTGGCAGGCGGCTGTGCCCATTGCTCACCACTGACAGGCTTGAACGCCAGCATACGCAACAACGTCATGCTAAAACCTGCATATTCATCAGGTGCCAGCGCCAGCTCATTGCGGCCATGCACGGCAATTTGATAAAACAGTTGTACTTCTTCTTTAGCAAAACTCTGCGCCAGACGCAAAACCTGTTCGCGCTCGGGAATATCTTCTGCCACTGCGGCAGGCACCATTTGCGCCACGGCGATCTGGTGCAGCAAACTGCCCAGATCTTGCAACGCCGCTTTATACGACAGGCTGCGTGCCGCCATTTCGTCGGCAACATCCAGCAAAGCTTTGCCATCCTGCGCCAGCAAGGCATCCAGCAGGCGTATCAGATAAGACTGATCCAGCGCCCCCAACATGCCTTGTACCGCATCAAGGCTGACTTTGCCAGCGGCATAGGCAATTGCCTGGTCAGTCAGCGACAAGGCATCGCGCATGGAGCCATGGGCACCTTGCGCCAGCAAACGCAAGGCAGGCAATTCGAAATCGATTTGCTCTTGCCCCAGGATGTTTTCCAGATGACCAACAATATGGCCAGGCGGCATTTGCTTGAGATTGAATTGCAGGCAGCGTGACAAGACCGTGACTGGAATTTTTTGCGGGTCTGTCGTTGCCAGAATGAATTTGACGTGTTCAGGCGGCTCTTCCAGCGTTTTCAACATGGCGTTGAAAGCGTGGTTGGTCAGCATGTGCACCTCGTCTATCATATAGACCTTAAAGCGTGCATTGGACGGCGCATAAATTGCCTGCTCCAGCAGCGAGGCCATTTCATCGACGCCACGGTTCGAAGCGGCATCCATTTCTATATAGTCAACAAAGCGTCCGGCATCAATCGCCGTACAGGCCTCACAAACTCCACAAAGATGGGCTGTAATGCCGGTCTCGCAGTTAAAGGATTTGGCCAGTATGCGTGACAGCGTCGTCTTGCCGACACCACGGGTACCGGTAAACAAATAGGCGTGATGCAGCCGCTGCTGCTCTAGCGCATGCGATAAGGCACGGACCACGTGCTCTTGCCCCACCAGAGTTTCAAAACTCTTGGGGCGATATTTTCGGGCGAGGACTTGATAGGACATCCCGCGATTTTACCTTATTCGGGCGCTCTGATCAGTGATTTGCAGATATCCCAACACCAAGTTTTTCATCTGAGCAAGAAATTCAGGCTCTTGCAGGCTTTGCGGGGACAACATCAGGGTCTGGTACAAGACACCATAGACAGCCGCATGGACTATCGCGGGACTGGTATTTGGGTAATCTGCACGGTCTGAACTTGCCGCAAAAGCAGATTCCCAGATATCAACAACCTGTCCATACAGGGCGCTATAGGCTTCGATATTGGAAATCTGCCGCTCGAGGAAAATCAGGGCAGACCATTCTTCAGTCTTGTCAGCATGTAAAAGAATGATGCGTTCCAGCAGATCCGTGACGATGTCTTGCAAGGGCTGGCCGTGCTGGAACTCTACCCAGATGCGCATCTGCGCGCCGATATTCTTCATGCGCTCATGGATGCAATGCGCCGCTATCGATTTCTTGCCAGGAAAGTATTCATACAGCGTACCCAGCCCCACCCCGGCGACTAAAGCAATATCGCGCATGGTCAGATCGGCATAGTTTTTTTCGACCAAAAGCCGAACAAAGGCATCCAGGATTGCCAATTGTGTCATTTTCGAGCGTTGCTGCACTGGCTTGCGGCGTAATTTCAAAGGGCTGGCAGACTCGCTCATGGTCTTTCTTGTCGATTAAGGTCGGAGACTAAATTGCTCGCTGAAAAGCGAACATGTTGCTTACTTCATCAGACTACACTATTCACCTGGCTCACTTATTTAGAGTACCCCATATCAATGAGGCCCATATGCAGTGGCAAACCCATGAAATAAGCAATCAGGTCACAGACCTGCAAGATTACAATATTTTCACTAGTGATACCGTTCTAATGACTAGCCTGGCGCAATATCAGGCAGACTGGTATCAAGCGGCATTGACTGAGTCTGGACGAGAGTTAGGTAGTGGCGAAGTACTGGAAGCTGCTGCACTGGCCAATAAGCACTTGCCAGAATTGCATACCCATGACAGACAGGGCAAGCGCATAGACAAGGTGGATTTCCATCCCAGCTGGCATCAACTGCTGGCAATACTACGCAAGCAAGGCCTGCACGCCAGCCCTTGGAGCCAGCCGCGCAAAGGTGCACATGTTGCCCGTGCTGCTGGCTATTTCATGCAATCACAAGTGGAATCAGGCTCCTTATGCCCCAGCACCATGACTTTTGCATCAATCCCCGTGCTGCAAGACGAAACTGTGCTGTTCGCTGAACTCAAAGACAAGCTGTACTCGCTGGAACATGATTCGCGTGACCTGCCCATAGCCCAGAAAAAATCCATCCTGATAGGCATGGGCATGACGGAAAAACAGGGCGGCTCGGATGTGCGCACCAATACCACCAAGGCCGTCGCACTGGGTGCTGAGGGACGAGGCCAGGCCTACGCACTGACCGGCCATAAATGGTTTTTTTCTGCCCCCATGTGCGATGCCCATCTCGTCTTAGCCAAAACTGAGACTGGTCTATCCTGTTTCTTTGTACCGCGCTGGCGTCCTGATGGCAGCAAGAATGCAATCCTGGTACAAAGGCTGAAAGACAAACTGGGCAACAAATCCAACTCCAGCAGTGAAGTCGAATTCCAGGATGCCTACGGCGTCATGATAGGCAGTGAAGGCAGGGGCATACCAACCATTATAGAAATGGCCAACCTGACCCGGCTTGATTGCGTCATCGGCAGCGCAGGCCTGATGCGGCAGGCGCTGGTGCAAGCCATCCATCATGCACGCCACCGCACGGCTTTCGACAAGAAGCTGGCAGATCAGCCTTTGATGCGCAATGTACTGGCTGATCTGGCACTGGAAAGTGAAGCAGCAACTCGCCTCATGCTGCATCTCGCATGCGCGCTGGATGCACCAGATGATGCATTGCACCGCGCCTGGAAACGCATCATGACACCGGCCGCAAAATTCTGGATATGCAAGCGTGCGCTGGAATTTACTGGCGAATGCATGGAAGTCTGGGGTGGCAATGGCTATGTAGAAACCGGCCCCATGGCGAGGTTATATCGAGAAGCACCTGTCAACTCCATCTGGGAAGGCTCAGGTAATGTTATGTGCCTGGATGTACTGCGTGCCATGGAAAGAGACCCGGAAGGCCTGCAATTGCTGCTGCGACTATGGAGCAATTCAGCATCGGAACAAGTCAGGCAAATGGTGGAAGAATTAAAGTCAGACCTGGCATCAACAGAATTCAGGGAAATGAATGCCCGCCGTATTACCCAGAAACTGGTACTGACGGCCCAGTCTTTCCTGATGGCAGAATATGCAGAGGCTGATATCGCCAGGACATTTATACAAAGCCGCACAGATGCAGGATGTGGTCGCGTGTATGGTACTCTGGGCACACTGGAAGCTGCCACGACCGGAGATTTACAAGAGCGCATTATTACCCGCGCATTTACAATCTGAAGACGAATTAATTTCTAAACTGCTGCCCTGTCAAAAGACCGGGCAGCGTTATTGTGGCAACTAGAACCTGTTCACGATCTGTAGCGAGCGAGCGTCAGCGGGTTAAGGGTAACAAAAGCGCAGCGCAAAAAGCGGAATGTACTTAAGTACATGAGCATTTTGAGCAGCGCATGAGGCCCGCATAAAGCACAACCCGCGCTCGCGCAGTAAGATCGTGAGCAGGTTCTTAGAACGCCGCAATCCCAGTCTGTGCACGACCCAGTATCAAGGCATGAATATCATGCGTGCCTTCATAGGTATTGACGACCTCCAGATTCACCAGATGACGGGCAATACCAAATTCGTCAGAAATACCATTACCGCCCAGCATATCGCGTGCAGTGCGGGCGATATCCAGGGACTTGCCGCAGGAATTACGCTTCATGATGGATGTAATTTCAACGGCAGCAGTACCTTCATCCTTCATACGGCCCAGACGCAAACAACCTTGCAGTGCCAGCGTGATTTCTGTCTGCATGTCAGCCAATTTTTTCTGCACCAGCTGATTTGCTGCCAGTGGGCGGCCAAATTGCAGGCGGTCCATGGTGTATTGACGTGCTGTATGCCAGCAGAATTCTGCCGCACCCAAAGCACCCCAGGCGATACCGTAACGGGCAGAGTTCAGGCAAGTGAACGGGCCTTTCAGGCCTTCTACATTCGGCATCAGGTTTTCTTCTGGCACGAATACTTCATCCATGACGATTTCGCCAGTGATGGAAGCACGCAAGCCTACTTTGCCATGAATCGCAGGCGCGGTCAGGCCTTTCCAGCCTTTTTCCAGGATAAAGCCACGGATACGGCCATCATCTGTCTTTGCCCAGACCACGAAAACATCTGCGATAGGACTGTTAGTGATCCACATCTTCGCGCCACTGAGAGAATAACCGCCCGGCACAGTCCTGGCACGGGTTACCATGCTGCCTGGGTCAGAGCCATGATTAGGTTCGGTCAGGCCAAAGCAGCCTATCCATTCACCCGTTGCCAGCTTGGGCAGGTATTTTTGTTTTTGTGCTTCACTGCCAAATTCATTGATAGGCACCATGACCAGCGAACTTTGTACGCTCATCATGGAACGGTAACCAGAATCAACACGCTCCACTTCGCGCGCCACCAGGCCATAGCAAACATAGTTCAAACCAGCACCACCGTATTGCGTAGGGATCATGGAACCCAGCAAACCAAGCTCACCCATCTCACGGAAAATGGCTGGATCTGTTTTTTCATGACGGAAAGCTTCCAGTACCCGCGGTGTCAGCTTTTCTTCGCAATAGACACGCGCAGCATCCTGCACCATGCGCTCTTCATCGCTGAGTTGCGAGGACAATAACAAGGGATCTTCCCAACTAAATACAGCCTTGGCCATTTTTGTTTCTCCTGATTTGAATTATGTACCGTTATATATTTATTTAAATGCCAGTTCCCAAAACACAAGAAGTGGCATGTATTTTTATGCAGCCTTAACTACCAGCCTGATTTGGCAAATGCAACAAGGACAAACCCAGTTGCGCCCTGCGTACCAGCCAGGGGCTGGGGCGATAGCGCGGGTCGCCAGTGCTGACATACAAGTTCCGCAAAACCAATAGTATACGCGAAGTGCCGAGTTTGTCGCCCCAAGCCAAGGGGCCTGCTGGATAAGCAAGGCCTAATACCACTGCCTTATCAAGGTCTTGCGGGCTGCAAATACCTTGTTGGGCTATGTCGCTAGCGATATTGATGATGGTCGCCAGTATGCGCTGAACCACAAAACCGACACTGTCCTGTATCAAACTGACACCCTGCCCACTTTTTTGCAGCAGAGACTGGCATTGTGCTGCCAGGTTTGCATCTGTAGCGGGATTCATCATCAGGCTCAGTTGCCCCTGGCAAGCATTCAGTGCATCTATGCCAAGGGTGCAACTGGCATCCAGGCCTGTTCTCGCCACACAGGTGCTGACATCTTCGCCATAAGGGCTGACTATGCATATTGCATCTGCAGATGGCAGCCCGCCACTTTCGACGGTCAGGCCGCAACGCTCAAACAGCGCAAGCAATGCCGGAACTGCGTCTGGATTTTCCTGACTGATCCATACTGGCCCTGCCCAGGCAGGCTGCTGCTCAGGAAGCGCCGGTACATCCTGGTTGCCACTATAAGAATAAAAACCGCGCCCGGTCTTGCGACCCAGCACACCCGCATGTACCCGCTGCGCAGTGATAACACTGGGGCGATAGCGTGGCTCTTCATAATACTGATGATAAATCGCTTCCATGACTGGATGAGATACATCCAGCCCGGTCAGGTCCAGCAATTCAAATGGCCCCAGCTTGAAGCCCGCCGCTTCGCGCATGATCTGGTCTATCTGGCGGAAGCTGGCGACATTCTCTTGCAATATCCGCAGGGCTTCCGTGCCATAACCGCGACCTGCATGGTTGACGATAAAGCCCGGCGTATCCTTGGCACGCACCGGCAAATGCCCCGTTTGCGTGGAAAATGCCATGAGCTGCTCTGCGACCGCAGTATCGGTCAGCAAACCATCGATGACCTCAACCACCTTCATCAAGGGGACAGGGTTAAAGAAATGCAGACCTGCGACACGCTCAGGTATTTTTGTGCCCGCCGCAATGGCGGTGACTGACAGTGACGAAGTATTGGTCGCCAGTATGCAAGTGTCGCTGACAATACCATCAAGCTGCTGAAACAAAGCACGTTTGACGTCCAGCTTTTCAACAATTGCCTCTACTACCAGATCGCATTTAGCCAGCTCCTGCATGCTATTGACGACTCGCAGGTTTTCTACAGCACGCTGATATTGTTCTGCGCTGAGTTTTTCCTTGCTCAGCATTTTTTGCCATTGTTCGGCAATGAGCTGACTGGCTTTGCTGGCGGCATCTGCCTGTACATCAAACAAGAGCACAGTAAAACCTGCCTGTGCAGCAATCTGGGCAATGCCGCGCCCCATGGCACCCGCACCGACAATGCCAACAACAGCAATACTGGTCTTCATATTTACTCCGGTACGATGGCGGTGACTTCTATCTCCACCCTGGCTCTGTCTTCTATCAAACCTGCCACCTGCACGGCAGTCATGGTTGGGTAATGGCGGCCTATGATATCGCGGTAAGCTTCGCCCACTTCTTTATAGGCCCCTACATATTCTTTTTTATCGATGACATACCAGGTCATGCGCACGATATGCTCAGGTTTAGCATTTGCCTCTGTCAATACTTCAACGATATTCTGCAAGGCTTGCCTTACCTGGCCTGCAAAATCGTCGGTCTGAAAGCTGCATTGCGCATCCCAGCCCACCATGCCGCTGACGCACACAGTGCGACCACTGGCAGAAATGCCATTTGAATAGCCACGTGGTCTGGCCCAGCCAGGAGGTTGCAAAATGTCCATCATCTATCCTTTCATTGATGACTTTTCACAGCCTTGAGCCTGAAAAGTCCATTATATCTATCTTATATATTGCAGTACTTCAGCATGGCAGTGCGCAGTTCATCTGATATGGCTATCGCCTTGCGTGTTTTCAAATCCATCATGACCAACACCAACTTCGCTTTCAGACGCATATCCTGTTGCGGGCCGTTAAAGTAAATTTGCAGTTCCACGGAAGTCTTGCCGAGTTTCGTCACGACCAATTCTGCCAGCAAGCTTTCACCCAGTTCAGCGGGCTTGATGAAATCCGTTTCCAGATGCACGGTGGGCAAACCTATGCCGCACTTAATATGCATTTCATGGAAACTGCATTCCAAACCTTGTGAACACCAGTCTTCCACAACGCTATTCATCATTTCGAAATAGCGCGGATAAAACACGATACCAGCCGGGTCGCAATGGGCAAATCGTATCGGTAATTCAGCCGTAAAGATCATGCCGCAGAAAACTCTTTCAGCAATTCACGGCCTATGATCAGTTGCTGCACTTCCGTCGCCCCTTCATAAATACGCAGGGAACGGATTTCACGGTACAGACGCTCTACCGGCACTTCACTGACGACACCCAGACCACCAAACATCTGTACCGCTGCATCTATCACTTGCTGCGCGCCCTCAGTCGCAGTCAGTTTGGCCATGGCAGCTTCTTTGGTGACTTTCCTACCCTGGTCTTTTTGCCAGGCTGCGCGGTAAATCAGCAGTGCTGAGCTATCTATCGTAGTAGCCATCTGAGCCAGCTTGGCCTGCGTCAATTGAAAATCAGCCAGAGTCTGGCCAAACATTTTGCGTGTCGTCACTCTGTGCATGGCTTCATCCATGGCGCGACGGGCAAAGCCAAGGGCAGCACCAGCGACGGACGTGCGGAAGATATCCAGCGTTGCCATAGCCACCTTGAAGCCCTGCCCAGCCTCACCCAGACGCTGCGTGGCCGGGATGCGGCAATTGCTGAACTTCAGGCGTGCCAGCGGATGCGGGGCTATCACATCGATGCGTTCGGCAATTTCAAAGCCAGGCAGACCAGCATCGACGATAAATGCCGTGATGCCACGCGCACCAGGTGCTTCGCCAGTGCGGGCAAACAATACATAGAAGTCAGCAATGCCGCCATTGGAAATCCAGGTTTTCTCACCATTCAATACATAGTGACCGCCATCTGCATCAGCGACAAATTCTGCCGCGCATTGCATGGCGGCTACATCCGAACCAGCTTCAGGTTCGGACAATGCAAAAGCGGCAATCGCCTCACCTTGGGCTACCTTGGTCAAATAGTTTTGCTTTTGCGCTTCTGTACCATGCAGGCTGATCGCGCCAGAACCTAGCCCTTGCATGGCGAAGGCAAAATCTGCCAGACCAGAATGACGGGCCAGGGTTTCGCGTATCAGGCAAATGGCACGGGTGTCGATGACGTCAGCATTGCCGCCATAGGCACTACCGCCTATGGCATTCTTGAGCCAGCCCGCCGCACCGAGTTGCTTGACAAGATCGCGGCAAGCCTGATCGACATCTGCTGCATGATGATCAGGCAAATTCTCCGCAGACCAGGCATCCAGCGCGCGTTGCAATTCACGGTGTTTATTATCAAAGAAGGGCCAGTCCAGGTAGCTGGTGTCATGCATCATATGCGTCATGCTCAATCCCCTTCAAAGACAGGTTTTTGCTTGGCAACAAAAGCATGGTAGGCACGATGAAAATCGTTAGTCATCATGCAAATGGCTTGGGCCTGTGCTTCTGCTTCTATGGCTTCATCGACACCCATATTCCATTCCTGTTGCAGCATTTTCTTGGTCATGCCATGCGCAAAATTGGGGCCTTCGGCCAGATTTTTTGCATAGGCCTGCGCTTCTGCCAAAACATCTTCAGGTGCCGCCAGGCGATTGAAAAACCCCCAGCGTTCTGCCTCTTCACCTGACATGGAGCGTCCGGTATACAACAAATCCGAAGCACGCCCCTGCCCTATGATGCGCGGCAAAATGGAGCAGGCACCCATGTCGCAACCTGCCAGACCAACGCGGGTGAACAGGAAGGCAGTCTTGCTACGTGCTGTGCCTATGCGAATATCAGAGGCCAGCGCCAGAATCGCACCTGCGCCAGCGCAGACGCCATCAATCGCCGCAATAATCGGTTGTGGACAAGCGCGCATGGCTTTGACGAGATCACCCGTCATGCGGGTAAAGCTTAACAAGCCCGGCATGTCGAGTTTGGTCAACGGGCCGATGATTTCATGCACATCACCACCAGAACAAAAATTCTCGCCCGCGCCAGTAATGACGATGGCCTTGACATCATCACCATACGATAAAGTGCGGAACAAGTCGCGCAACTCTGCATAAGAATCAAAGGTCAGCGGGTTTTTACGCTCTGGCCGGTTCAGTGTGATGGTGGCAACGCCAGCATCGACGGCATAGGTAAAATGCTGAGCTGCATAGTTTGCCAGTTGCTGGCGATTGCCAGGCAAATCCTGGGCTTGTCCGGGTAGATATTTCATATAGATTGTTCCTGCGAAGGTTTGTTGTCCAAGTCGCTATCAGCGCCCGGCTCATGCAAATGCGTTTTCACTTGCGACAATAATTCAAATAATTTACTTTTCTGCTCAGTCTGCAAACCGGAAAACATATCGGCTATCCATGCTTCATGCACCGCAGCCATGCGTTTGAAGGCACGGCGGCCAGCGGGTGTCAGCTTGACGCTGTAAGCACGTCTGTCTTTGAGATCAGCGACGCGGGTCACCAGTTTTTCCTGCTCCAGTTGATCGGTAATGCCGGTGATGTTGCCACCAGTGACCATCATGCGCTTGGATAGTTCACCCATACGCAAGCCTTCTGGATGTCGTTCCAGTTGCGCCATGAGATCAAAGCGCGGCAAGGTGATACCAAATTCGCTGCGCAGGCGGCTGCGGATTTCACCTTCTATCATCACGGTGCAAGACAGCATGCGCAACCACAGACGCAAGGACTGATGGTCATCTTGCGTCAGGCGGGTTTCCATATCGAACACGGGGTTACTGTCTTCTTTCATACCTGATTTTGTCTGCTCTTCAGATTTCATCACATCACTTCGCCACCAGCCACCGCAATGGATTGCCCATTCATTGCCGATGCACCATCCATGCACAACCACAGGACGGCATCTGCGACTTCTTGAGGTTGTACCAGGCGTTTTTGCGGATTGCCAGCCGCCAGTTCAACTTTCGCCTGTTCTTCAGTACGACCGGTTTTGGCAACGATATTGGCAATTGCATCCTTGACGATATCGGTTTCGGTATAGCCAGGGCAAACCGCATTCACAGTCACGCCTTTGGCTGCAACTTCCAGCGCCACTGCGCGCGTCAGACCTATCACGCCATGCTTGGCAGCACAATAGGCAGAGACGTAGGCATAGCCCTTCAGCCCTGCGGTACTGACCACATTGACGATACGTCCCCAGCCCGCTTCCAGCATCGCAGGCAAAGCCTGTTGCATGCAAATGAAGCTGCCGTTCAGGTTCACATCCAGCATGTTTTGCCACAGTTTGGCATCGGTTTTCAGAAAAGAAGCTGAACTGGCTTGCCCGGCATTATTGATGAGGATGTCGATGCGACCATCCCTGCCGTGCGATAATTCAAAAGCTGCCTGCACAGACTCCACATCGCTGACATCCATGACGACGTACTGCACTTTGGCATATTCCAAGGAGGCCACAGCCTCCTGCAAAGTCGCCTCACTACGACCTGCCAGTGTCACTGTCGCACCTTCGCTGAGCAAGGCTTGCGCTATCGCCAGGCCGATACCTTTGCCACCACCGGTAACCAATGCATGCCTGCCTTGTAATTTTCCCTGATAGGCTGCCATGTTCATCCTTCCAACAACTTGGCGGCAACTTGCTGCGGCGTCAGGCCAGCGCTGGCTGCGGCAACTTGTCGATCACGTTCGAGATTGCGTTCCAGCTGCATTTTCCCAGCGACATATTGCCTGGGCCATGGCATATCATTGAAGCCCAGTTTGGCTGCTTCATGCAAAGTCCAGGCAGGGTCAGCCAGGTGCGGTCTGGCGATGGCGCACAAATCAGCACGGCCAGCGGCAATAATGCTGTTTGCATGATCCGCTTCAAAAATCGCACCAACAGCGATGGTGGGTATTTGCGCTTCGTTGCGTATGCGGTCAGCAAACGGCGTCTGGAACATGCGGCCATAGACAGGTTTCTCCTGTTTGCTGACCTGACCGGA
This sequence comes from Undibacterium sp. Ji83W, assembly GCF_049340385.1. Taxonomy (NCBI): domain Bacteria; kingdom Pseudomonadati; phylum Pseudomonadota; class Betaproteobacteria; order Burkholderiales; family Oxalobacteraceae; genus Undibacterium; species Undibacterium sp. Ji83W. The sequence continues at coordinate 109,419 of NZ_JBMPOZ010000020.1, forward strand.
CGAGCAATCTATCATGTCTGCACCCGCTGCCTTGAACAGGCGAGCAATGGCGACTGCATCGTCTGGCGTAATACCGCCCTCTACCCAGTCATGCGCAGAGATACGCACGGAAATGGGTTTATCCGCAGGCCAGACAGCACGTATGGCAGCAAACACTTCCAGCGGATAACGACAGCGGTTTTCCAGCGAACCACCGTATTCATCTTCACGCTGATTGGTCAGTGGCGAAATGAAACTTGATAGCAAGTAACCATGGGCGCAATGCAGTTCCAGCCAGTCAAAGCCTGCTTCTGCCGCTGCCCTGGTCGCCTGCACAAAGTCTTCCTGTATGCGCTGCATGTCTGCCGCAGTGGCAGCACGCGCAACTTGCGAAATGCCGGGCAGGTATTGTTGCTCAGAAGCTGACACCAGCGGCCAGTTGCTTTCTTTCAATGGCTGATCTGTCCCTTCCCAGGCCACGCAGGTGGAACCTTTGGCTCCGGCATGGCCGAGCTGCACGGCAATCTTTGCATCAGTATTGGCATGAACGAAATCGACGACGCGCTTCCAGGCTTGCGTATGCTCAGGTGCATACAGGCCGGGGCAAGCTGGCGTGATACGTGCATCGGCAGAGACACAGGTCATCTCGGCAAACACCAGGCCGGCACCGCCCATGGCACGGCTACCCAGATGCACGAGATGATAGTCTCCGGCTACGCCATCTACCGCAGAGTATTGCGCCATGGGTGAGACGACTATGCGATTTTTCAACACCACATCGCGCAGCTTGTAGGGTGTCAGCATGGGTGGGATCGCTGTTTTTGTTTTGGGCACAGGCAAGCCAACTTTGGCATAAGCCTGCTCAGCTATCCAGTGCTCAAAACTGCGTACATAAGCCGTATCCCTTACGCGCAGGTTTTCATGCGAAAGACGCTGGCTGCGCGTCAGCATGGAATAGGCAAACTGAGGCGCTTCCATGGCGGTATAGCGCTGGACGTTTTCAAACCATTCCATGGAATTGCGGGCAGCACTTTGTATCTTCAAGACTTCTATGGAACGCAAATCCTGATAGGCTTCCAGCACGGCATCCATGCCTTGCTCGCCATGTTTCTCGAAACTGCGTGCCAGTTCTATGGCATCTTCCAATGCCAGCTTGGTGCCTGAGCCTATGGAGAAATGTGCAGTGTGGGCAGCGTCGCCCATCAAAACCACAGGCACGCGTTTATTATTCAACTTAGGCAACTGGTTCCAGTGCACCCAGTTCTTGCAGATAATGCGCGGGAACTTGATCCAGTTGGCAGAGCCACGCAAATGCGTGGCGTTTGACATCAGGGCATTGCCATCCAGATATTTGGCAAACAGGTTTTCACAAAAAGCGACGGCTTCCTCCTGGCTCATTTTATCTATGCCAGCCTTGAGCCAGGTTTCTTCCGGAGTCTCGACAATAAAGGTCGCCGTATCGCCATCGTACTGATAGGCATGCGCCTGGAACCAGCCATGCTCGGTTTCTTCAAAGGCAAAGGTAAAAGCCGAGAACAGCTTTTTGGTACCGAGCCAGACAAAGCGGCATTTACGCGTGTCGATATCGGGCTGATAGCTTTGTTCGTAACGGGTGCGCACACGGCTGTTCAAGCCATCGCAGGCGATAACAAGATCGGCATCATATTCCAGCGCCAGTGCCTGGTCGTCTGTCACATCGGTTTCAAAGACCAGCCTGACATCCAGCTCTTCGCAACGTTCTTGCAAAATATTCAGCAAACGTTTTCGGCCTATGCCGCAAAAACCGTGACCACCGGAGGTAACAACCTGCCCCTTGAAATGGGTGTCAATATCATCCCAGTGATTAAAAGATTGCAAGATGGAACGGGCAGTCTGTTCGTCTGCATTCACCAGGTTACCCAGGGTCTGGTCAGAAAACACCACGCCCCAGCCAAAGGTATCGTAAGCACGATTGCGTTCGACAATGGTGATCTGGTGTGCCGGGTTTTGCTTTTTCATCAGCAGGCTGAAGTACAGGCCAGCCGGACCACCGCCTATGCATAGGATGTTCATTAAATTACCTTGAAGATTAATTTCTTTGCTTAGCCAATTTGTGCATTACTGCATTTTGCAGGAAGCCACATAGGCATCGGGATGATTGGTAAATACGGGGCTCAAAATTTTATTGGTCACCCTGCCCTGTGCATCCTTGCTGATAATGCGTGCATAATAATTTTGTACAGGATAGTGATTGCTGTTGAACTTGAAGTCACCGCGCACGGATTTGAAGTTGGCTGCCTTGATGGCCTTGCCCAAAGCATCCTTGTCTTCTATTTTGCCCTTGACACCACGCACGGCGCTATCCATCAGCATGGCAGCGTCATAACCTTGCGATGCGTACAGCGATGGCAAGCGGCCATATTCTTTCTGGAAGTCGCCAACGAAACGTTTGTTTTGAGGGTTATCCATATCATGCCCCCACTGCGATGCATTGAACATGCCCAGCATGGGTGCACCTACTGCCTTGATAATGTCTTCATCAGCAGAAAAGCCTGGTCCGAAGAGTTGGGCATTCTTGGATAAACCGGCATCCACAAACTGCTTGATGAAATTGATGCCCATACCGCCTGGCAGGAAGATATAGACCGCATCAGGCTTCAGGCCACGTATCTGTGCCAGTTCAGTCGCATAATCAAGCTGCCCCAGTTTGGTGTAGATTTCTTCGGCAACCTTGCCCTTGTAGTAGCGCTTGAAGCCAGTCAGTGCGTCTTTGCCTGCCGGATAATTGGGCGCCACCAGCGCGACATTCTTAAAGCCCTTGTCATTGACCTGTTTGCCAACAGCTTCATGCAGGCTGTCGTTCTGCCAGGCCACATTAAAAAAGTAAGGATTACATTGTTCACCCGCATATTGCGAAGGGCCCGCATTGGCACTGATGTAATGCACCTTGGCACCGAAAATTGTTGGCCCCACTGCCAGCATCAGATTGGAAAACACGATGCCGGTCATTAAATCAACCTTGTCTTTTTTGATGAGCTTGTCCACCAGTTGCTTGGTCGCGTCAGGGTTTTGCTGGTCATCACCCGTGATGACTTCGACTGGTAAATTACCAAATTTATTATCCAGATGCTTCATCGCCAGGGAAAAGCCATCGCGTATATCAACACCCAGGCCAGCACCCGCACCAGACAAGGTGGTGACCATGCCTACTTTGACTTTGTCCGCAGCAAAAGCACAGTTCGCATTGGTCGCGGCAATACTGGACAACAATAAACACAGCAAGGTCTTTTTCACGAACGTCTCCTTCGGGTTAATGGGCATGGGCGAATATTTTCAAACGTTATTTTAGCTGGCAACAGGCGTACGCAATTTATAGCGCTGCAGTTTGCCAGTCTCAGTTCTCGGCAAACTCGTCATGAATTCTATGGCACGCGGGTACTTGTAAGGGGCGATGCTATTCTTGACGAAATCCTGGATTTCCTTGCTCAGTTCTGCTGATGCCTGCGCACCGGCTTTCAAGACCACAAAGGCTTTGACGATCTGGCCGCGTTCTTCATCAGCCAGACCTATGACTGCGCATTCAGACACTGCGGGGTGCTTTAGCAAGGCTTCTTCCACCTCAGGCCCTGCGATGTTATAGCCTGCAGAAATAATCATGTCATCAGTGCGGGCGCGGTACCAAAAATAACCGTCGGCATCCATCTCATAAGCATCGCCAGTCAAGTTCCAGCCTTGATGGACATAATTTTTTTGCCTGTCATCTGCAAGATAACGACAACCTGTCGGCCCCTTGACTGCCAGACGACCAACTACGCCGGGGCCAGCCATGTTGCCATGCTCATCAAAGATGCATGCCTGGTAGCCAGCAATAGGCTTGCCGGTTGCCCCTGCCCGTGCCTCATCTCCTGCTGCAGAAATAAAGATATGCAGCATCTCGGTCGCTCCTATGCCATCTATCATGACCAGGTCCGTCGCCTGACGCCAGGCTTCACGGGTTGCGGCAGGCAGAGCTTCTCCGGCAGAAACGGTCTTCTTGAGGCTGGACAAATCAAAATTCTTTGCCAGCGTGGCCATCTGACGATAAAAGGTGGGCGCAGTAAAACACACGGTAGCCTTGAATTCGTCTATGGCTTTCAGCAGGGATTCTGGCGTCAGTTTTTCCAGCAAGACAGCCGTTGCCCCCACGCGCAAAGGGAATAGCAGCAAACCGCCAAGGCCAAAAGTAAATGCCAGTGGTGGCGTACCTATGAAAATATCGCTTTGTGCAGACTGCAAGATGGAACGTGGGAAACAATCGCAGATCGCCAATACATCCCTGTGGAAATGCATGGTGCCCTTGGGCATGCCGGTCGTACCGGATGTAAAACTGATGAGGCAGACATCTTCGGCCAAAGTATCAACAGCAGCAAATTCAGGCGACTTGCCAGCCATCAGGGCTTCCAGACCATCATCGCCCTGATGATTGAAATAGATAAGCTGCGTCAATATGGGATTGGCTTGCACGGCCAACTCCATCTCTTCACGCAAATTTTCCGAACAGAGTGCAGCGGCAATTTCAGCTTTATTGGCGATCACGCCCAATTCCTTGGCGCGCAACAATGGCATGGTGGGCACGGCTATGCAACCTGCCTTGATCACGGCCAGCACACTGGCAGCCATCATCGGGTTATTGGCACCGCGCAACAGCACCCTGTTACCAGGCTGCAAATGCATATCTTCCAGCAAGACATGGGCAATACGATTGACGGTTGCCAGCAGATGGGAATAAGTCCAGCTTTCCGTCTGGCTACGGATGGCGATACTGTCTGCATGACCAGTTGCACACATCTTGTCGAGCAAGTCGGCGACACAATTCAGGCGTTCAGGGTATTGCAACTCAGGCAAAGAAAAAATCAGTTCCGGCCATTGCTCGCGTGGCGGCAAGTGATCAAAAGCAAAGGTATCCAGATGGGCAGACCCTGGTAGCACAGTTGAATTCATTTCTTCTCCGGCTTTGGTACTCAATATAGACTCAGCTTGATATAGCTTGATACGGCAAACCCTGAAAACACCAAACTACTTTAAACCTAAACTATTTTTTGGTAAAGTGTTTTTTCACATCAAATTTCAGTTTTTCACAAAGAAAATATGTCCAACTGCGTCGCTTATAGTATATTTTAGGCCTAAAGTAATTTCACATCTGCACCACCATCAGCTTTTAGGGATCAGGGGATGAATATCACGTTACTACTGGAGCACGGTTTAAACGGCTTGCAATTTGGCCTTATGCTTTTCCTGCTGGCAGCAGGGCTGACACTGATCTTTGGCATCATGGATTTCATCAACCTGGCCCACGGCTCCCTCTACATGGCAGGTGCTTATTTCGCGGCCAGCTTTACCGGTATGACAGGTTCTTTCTGGCTGGGCCTGCTGGCAGCGGTGATAGCGACTGCACTGCTGGGCGTGATACTGGAAGTAGTGGTCTTCCGGCATTTATACCAGCGCGATCATTTGTCGCATGTGCTGGCGACTTTTGCATTGATACTGATCTTCAATGAAGGTGCGCGCATGATCTGGGGTGCGCAGCCGCTGATGCTGAATATTCCGCCACAGTTGGCACAGCCGGTAGAATTATTGCCTGACTTCTTTTACTCCTCCTTCCGTCTGTTCATCATTGCCACCGGTTTGGCAGTGGCTGGCCTGCTGTATTTTGTCGTCACTAAAACCCGCATAGGCATGCTGGTGCGGGCCGGAGCATCGAACCGTGAAATGGCAGTCACCATGGGCATTAATATCAAGCTGGTGTTCACGCTGCTGTTTGCCTTTGGTGCAGCCCTGTGCGCCATCGCCGGTGCGCTGTTGGGCTCGATACTCGCAGTACAGGTGGGCATGGGTGAAAGCATCTTGATACTGGCATTTGTGGTCATCGTCATTGGCGGCATAGGCTCGATACGCGGTGCACTGGTAGGTGCATTGCTGGTGGGACTGGTTGATACTCTGAGTAAAACCTTGCTGCCTGGCGCACTGAAACTATTGATGCCACTGGAGATGGCAGCCAATCTTGGCCCTGCCCTGGCATCGATACTGATTTATGTATTGATGGCAGCCGTGCTGTTTTACAAACCCCAGGGCCTGTTCCCTGCGCGAGGCTAAGAGAGCAATTATGCAGAGCAGTCTACATCACACTATCTCGCTCAAGTCCAGCTTAGGCATCCTGTGCCTGCTGATTGCCTTTCCCCTACTGGCGACTTACTTCGCCCAGGAATTTTATATAGGCTTGTTAAGCCGCTTGATGATTTTCGCACTGGTAGCCAGCAGCCTGAACCTGATACTCGGTTTTGGCGGCATGATCAGTCTCGGGCACGCTGCTTTCTTTGGTAGCGGTGCTTATGTGGTGGGTATATTGATGCAGCATGGCGTCACATCCGCCTGGATTAGTTGGCCGGTGGCGATGCTGTCTGGCTTTTTGCTGGCACTGGCAATAGGCAGTGTCTCACTCAGAACGCGCGGCGTATATTTCATCATGATCACGCTGGCATTCGCGCAGATGTTGTACTTCCTGTTTGTGTCATTGAAGAATTATGGCGGCGATGATGGCCTGAGTCTGGCGCAACGCTCGGCAACCGGACTGGACATGGGCAATGACAGCAATTTTTATTATCTGGTGCTGGTTATTTGCACCATATTTCTCTTCATTCTTTACCGGCTTATCAATTCTCGTTTTGGACGTGTGATACAAGCTATCAAGGAAAACGAAACTCGTATGGAAGCCATAGGCTACCCGGTGTTTCGCTACAAGCTGCTGTGCTTCGCGATTGCTGGCAGCGTCGCAAGCCTGGCAGGTGCCTTGCTGGCAAATCAGAACATGCTGGTCAGCCCCAACCTTTTACACTGGACACAATCCGGCAGCCTGATGGTGATGGTGATACTCGGCGGTGTTGGCTATCTGTCGGGCGGCATACTGGGTGCGGTAGTCATGTTGATGTTGGAAGAAATCCTGTCTGGCTACACCATACATTGGCAATTGTATCTGGGCATTATCCTGTTGCTGGTCGTCATGCTTTTGCCAAATGGCCTGGCCAGCCTGCCACAAAAATTCATGTCGGCGAAAAAACCTCAGGGGGATCAGGCATGAGCGTGTTACAGCTAAAAGGTCTGGTCAAACGCTATGGTGGCCTGATCGCAACAAATAATCTGAGCCTGGATATATTACCTGGCGAAATCCACGCCATCATAGGTCCGAATGGTGCGGGCAAGACTACACTGATACATCAGATATCCGGCGCCATTGCGCCAAACCAGGGTCAGATCATTTTCAATGACGTGGATGTTACTGCCACCAGCATGCATGAACGCGTCAAACTTGGACTGGCACGCTCTTACCAGATCACAAATATCTTCCCGTCATATACTGTCATCGATAATCTGAGCCTGGCAATACAGGCACGTTCAGGTAGCAGCATGCGTTTCTGGCGCAAGGCGATAGATGAGCAGGCACTTTTTGAGCAAGCAAGGCAACTCGCCAGCGACATAGGTCTGGCTGAACACTGCAATAGCAAAGCCTGTGAACTCGCGCATGGCGAACAACGTCAACTGGAACTGGGATTAACACTGGCGACACAACCTAAGCTGTTCTTGCTGGATGAACCCATGGCAGGCACAGGGCATGAAGAATCGGGCAAGATGCTGGAACTGATCGCCGCCCTGCGTGGCAAGGCTGCCGTGATCTTGATTGAACATGATATGGACGCCGTCTTCAAACTGGCTGACCGTATTTCTGTCTTGGTGGCAGGTTCCATCATCGCCACTGGCACGGCAGAACAGATACGCCAGAACCCGGAAGTCAAGAAAGCCTATCTAGGCGATGAAGCGGACATCGCACTCAAGGAAGTCGCATGAAGACCATACTGGAAGTCGAGCATATCGCTACCGCCTATGGCCATAGCCAGGTCTTGTTTGGCATAGACCTGCAGATACGCCAGGGTGAAGTTGCCAGCCTGCTGGGACGCAATGGCGCTGGCAAAACAACGACTTTGCGTTCCATATTGGGCCTGACACCGGCACATAGCGGCCATATCAGCTTCATGGGTCAGCGCATAGAAAAAATGACGACGGATAAAATCGCCAGGATGGGCATAGCCCTGGTACCGGAAGGCAGGCAGATTTTCCCTAACCTCACAGTCAAAGAAAACCTGGTCGCCTTTGCAGCCAATCGTAATCAAAGCAAAACTCCGTGGAGCCTGAAAGAGATTTACCAACTCTTCCCGCGTCTGGCCGAACGGGCTGACAATATGGGTAACCAGCTATCTGGCGGCGAACAGCAAATGCTGGCCATCTCACGCGCCTTGATGACCAACCCGCATTTGCTGATACTGGATGAAGCGACGGAAGGCTTGTCGCCGCTGGTGCGCGAAGAAATCTGGGCTTGTCTCAGAAAGCTGCGCGACCAGGGGCAAACCACACTTGTCATCGATAAATATGTAGAAAAACTCATCCCCCTTGCCGATCAGCACAGCATCATGGAACGCGGCAAGATAGTCTGGCATGGGAATAGCGAAAGTCTGATGCAGTCACCCGAAACCTGGCAGAAATATGTGGGGGTTTAACTGGTATTTAGAATTGATAGTGCGCCTGCACACCCAACCCTAATACCTTAGCACTACTCAAGTTCAGATTATCTGTCTGCAAATGCACACCCACGAATTGATTGCTCCAGCCTAAGCCAACTGATTTATAACGCGTATCAAAGCTGGCATCAAAGCGGCCATAGACAGAATGATTGGCAACACTCAACACTGGCAGATTGACGCCGTAAAAATGCCGGACTTGTGCGGCAAATTCCCATTGCTGGTTTTGATAAGCGAGTCGCGCCGTATGCGTTTGTCGCACAGAGACCGAGCGCGTCCTTTGACGATTGACGCCTTGTAGCAAAGGCTGATAGTTCAAATATCCTTTGCTGTCATATTGCACAACGGCAGAGCTCAGGCTTTGCTGCAGCTCTGGCAAATTTTTCCAGGCAAAGCGGTTGTATGCGTCTTCCAGTTGATATTGCAAACGCCATGCCGAATTGATTTGCCAATCCATGGCAAGGCTGGAGCTATAGCCCCTGGCCTCGGGTTCAAATTGCTGGAACAGGTATTGGTAACGGCTATTTACATCCAGCTCGCTTGCAAAAAAACTGTAGTGCTGATTATCGACATAACTGGCCGCACCTGTTGCCTGGGTAGTGCGGTATTGCGGGTTCATGTAATACACGGCACTGGCAAAGAAGCGCGGCTGATATTCTCCGCCAAATGCAAACCAGCGCCCTGCCCTCAGGCCAAAGCCTGACCAGCTTTCCAGTTGTGCATCCAGTTGATAATTGACAGCTTGCTGTGGCAAACCAGCTTGCTTATATGCTTTCACAAAAGCCAGGGTAGATGCGCTGGCTTTAAGCATGCCTTCCTGGCGGGCTTCCAGATTCAGGCGCCACTCTTTATAACCCACACCCAGTTCTGCCCGCAAACGGCGCAGGCTGACATTCTGACCACCTTTGGGCGAGAAATCTGTATTCCAGTCGCCCTCGATTTTGCGGGTGGGCATGAAGTCCGAAGCTTCCCACAAATCCAGATTGGAAAATACCTGCCAACCATCATCGCTCTTTTGTAGAACAAGCACATCCAAAGCATATGCCTGCTGGGTCAGCGATGCGCAAAATAAGGAAAGTATCACACGGGATGAAAACATGGCGCACTCAAAAAAATAGCCCGCCGACATGCAGCGGGCCGTCAATCAATTTACAAATTATCGAATGGTTTCAAAGCTACCATCAACATAGCTGATACGGCCTGCTTTGATATCCAGCCAGCCCAGTTTGCTGCCATCCTTGAGGATGTCAGCAACTTCATTCTTGCCATAGACATCGAACGAAACACCAGACGAGCTACTGACGCGCACTACTCTTGGCTTGGTCGGGCTTTCACTCATTTGCGCATTAATGACACTGCTGCCATCTGTGTATTGCGCGAAAATACTATTGCTACCGAAAGCATCATTACTGCCTGTCACATTCAGTTTCAATGGAGGGCGTTCTGGTACCTGCACGACACCTGACAATGCCACTGCCTTGCGTAAAAAATTATTTGCGGACTCAGGCTTGCTGCTATCAAAGCTGCTGTATGCAAAGCGCTCTGCCGTCAGTTGTCCATTGAAAATCTCCAGCGCATTTGCAAGGCCTGTGGCATTGCTGATGCTACCGACAAAATCAATACGGTTTGGCTGATAGCCGAGGCCATTTTTGTCCGCAGATGCATTGCCGATTTTTATTTCACCATGCACTTTACTGTTACCAGCTTCAGCTGTAATCGCCAGGTTAAATTCTTTGATGCCATTTTTTTGCAGATTACCTTTGTAATTCAAGGCAACAATTGCATAAGAACCTTTGTCCAGCGACAGGCGTGAACTCACCTGGTCCTTGACATAGGATTTAAGCTCGCCGCTGAAGTCATAACGGAAATTGCCATCGACGGTTTGATTACGATCCGTGCGAAGACTCCAGCGTTCAAAATCTGAAATCAACTGACCAGCGCTATTGGTGCGTGGCGGCATCTTGCCCTCAACCGTAAAGGCATATAGCTTATTACCCTCCAAGGCAAAACTCATTTGGCCAGTGTATGCATCATTTGAATTGCCATATGTGGCAACTACGTCTGCAGGATTAACTGGCCTTCTTAGGAAATCATTCCGTCCTTCATTCCAGACGAAAACGGCTTTTTGCTGCACCAGTTCAGATTTATAGTTAAAACGGGTAACATCATTTGCCACTGGCTCCAGCCAGATACGGTCTACCAGCTCCACCCATTCAACCTGGTATTTGTAACCGTACTTATAGGTACCTGGCAGTATAAAGCGTGAAAAACGGCATTCTATGCCCGCCGCCTGTGCAGGTGTAGTCGCCACATTCATGGCATCGCGCATGACCGTGCAATCGCCCAGATTACCTATATTCTGATACCCACTCCACAATGCAGTTTGCCCATAGAACAGTCCATTGACCGCAGTTTCACTGGTCTGGCCGTTTCTGTATTTATTGAATTGGTCTATGCCTTCCGTGATGGTTTTGGACCAGATCAACAAATCCTTATCCATCGGCTGCGTGGCTTTTTCAAAATCAGCCTTGACTGTATTGAGACGCAAATCCAGGCCACCATTTTGCTGTGAATTCGATACCGCATAAATGTTATTGCGCAAACTGCTAAACAACTGCTTGGTTACTGCGATTTTGTCAGGCTCTGGCGCAGGAGCTGGCAAAGTATTGCTGGCAAAGGTGCCGATGCCGGCCATCGAGCTTTTGCCTGATTTGTTGAGGTTTTCATCTTGTGCGACTTTTTCCAGGCTGGCACGCAAGGCGGCACGCACATCTTCGCGCAATACAAAATCATTGCCGTCCAACTTGCCAGCAGAGGCGATTTGCCTTACCACACAAGCAACGCGGCTACCCTGGGTTGTGGCATCGCAGGAAAGTGCCTTGTCCAGCGCAAGTTGCGAAATGGCTGTCAGGCTCAGGCCCTGGATTTTTTCATCAACATAAGTATCTTGCGATGTATCTACCGTCGTATGGATGACAGCCACCCTTTGCGGGTCAAAGCCCAATAAAGCCTGCACACCTGCCCTGGCCCGGTCTATATTGGATGCGCTCAGGCCACCCGCTTTTTCTGTAACCTGGACGATCAATTCTGTCAGTGGTGTGACGCTGCCCCAATATACCGACTCAGGATTGGTGCCCTGTTTGACAACACTACGCAGCTTCAAGTCTTCAGGAAAAGGCAAGTCTGCCTGGGTGGCTTCGTCATACATCATTGCACTTGGTGCCGCACTTACTTCGATGAGGAAGCTGGCAACACTGCCAGGTACCGATATCGCATAGCTCCCATCAGCGCCGGTAGTAGCTGTCGCAAAAGAACTGGCGGATTTATTACCAGACTGATCAAGACTAAAGGCCGACACGCGCGCGCCGACGATGCGTCCCTTTGCGACTATGCCGATAAATTGCCGACCACCGTTACTGACAGCGACTGTAGCGCCATTCGCGTTATTGCTGGCTGTGCTAGTGCCTCCACTTCCACCACAAGCGCTGAGCAATGCTGACAATAAGACTGGAATAAAAAATTGATACTTGTTATTTTTCATGAAGTAATTGAAGTTTGAGCGCAAAAGCGCACGTGCATAAAAAGTACAAAATGCAGCTCGCACCTAAGAAAATGCAATATCTGCAATTTTGTTACGAAATGTAAATGCAAAAAAGACTGGTGATTCTAACACCAGAAAATTGTTTGGCTACACATAGGGCAAAACAAATATGTGGCCATATGTATATGGGGTGTAAATGAGGTAGCGCAGCCGCATCCGGCTGACCATGAATACAATCAGCGCTTGACCTGGTCAGGTTGTGCAGTCGTTGAAGCAGGCGAATTTGCATCCAGAATCTGCACGAAGATTTCATTTTTCTTGATCATGCCCAGTTCAAAACGAGCGCGCTCTTCTACCGCGTCTGTGCCGTTTTTTAAATCCTGTACTTCGGATTCGAGCTTGCCATTACGTTCTTTTAATTTTTCGTTATTTCCTTTTACCTGCGCTACCTGCCTGTCCAACTCCCAGACACGCAACCAGCCCCCCTTACCCAACCACAGCGGGTATTGGATCAACATCAGCAAAGCAAGGAAGGAAAGAGCAATCAAACGCACGGGATATCAAGACAGTAAATGAAACAAAAATACAGCGAAAATAAAGCAAAAGCTAATACAAGAACCAATACAAAAACTAAAACAAAATATTTTCCGAAAAGGATGTAACAAGAAAAAGGGGAACTCAGTTCCCCTTTTTCTTTGCACGATACCAGATTACTTCAGATTATAGAAGGCGTCGCGACCAGGATAGCTGGCAATTTCGCCCAAATCTTCTTCTATACGCAGCAATTGGTTGTATTTTGCCATACGGTCAGAACGGGACAAAGAACCGGTCTTGATTTGCAGGGCATTGGTACCAACAGCGATATCAGCGATGGTGCTATCTTCTGTCTCACCGGAACGATGGGAAATCACGGCAGTGTAACCTGCACGTTTTGCCATTTCGATCGCAGCAAAAGTTTCTGTCAAAGTGCCGATCTGGTTGATCTTGATCAGGATGGAGTTGGCGATACCTTTTTGTATGCCTTCTTTCAAGATCTTGGTATTGGTGACGAACAAGTCATCGCCAACGATCTGGACTTTCTTGCCCAGTTTTTCAGTCAGGATAGCCCAACCGTCCCAATCGCCTTCAGCCATGCCGTCTTCGATGGAGATGATAGGATATTTATCTACCCATGTTGCCAACAGATTGGTGAAGTCAGCGGAAGACAAAGTCAGGCCTTCACCTTCGAGGTGGTATTTGCCGTCTTTGTAGAATTCGCTGGCGGCACAATCCAGGCCCAATGCGATTTGCGTGCCTGGCTCGTAGCCAGCAGCTTCTATCGCCTGGATAATCAGTTTGATGGCAGATTCGTGGTTGTCTACAGAAGGTGCAAACCCACCTTCATCACCAACCGCTGTCGTCAAACCCTTGTCATGCAAGATCTTTTTCAGGGCGTGGAATACTTCTGCACCGTAGCGAACTGCTTCGCGGAAAGATGGAGCACCGACCGGGATGATCATGAACTCTTGAATATCCAGATTATTGTCAGCATGCGCACCACCGTTGATGACGTTCATCATCGGTACTGGCAATTGCATCGCGCCTGAGCCACCAAAATAACGGTACAGTGGCAAGCCAGCTTCTTCAGCGGCAGCTTTGGCGACAGCCATGGACACGGCCAGCATGGCATTTGCACCCAGGCGGCTCTTGTTTTCAGTGCCGTCCAGATCAATCAGGGTACGGTCAAGGAAGGCCTGCTCATTCGCATCCAGACCCATGATGGCTTCAGCGATTTCGGTATTGATATGCTCGCAGGCTTTCAAGACGCCCTTGCCCAGATAGCGGGACTTGTCGCCATCACGCAGCTCTATGGCTTCGCGGGAACCTGTGGATGCGCCTGAAGGCACAGCAGCACGGCCCATGACACCAGACTCCAGCAAGACATCACATTCAACAGTTGGGTTACCGCGCGAATCCAGGATTTCACGACCGATAATATCAACGATGGCACTCATTCAATTCTCCTAAACAATCAAAATATCGAACAAAATAAAACGAATCTGACTTGCGTCTGCATCTGCGGGCCTCTGATATGGCTTGGTCACAGATAAATAAAGCAGTAATGAATTTGCTACTTCAAAATAATGGTGCAGATAATACTCCATTACTCTGGTTCGACGAACTGAACAAAACTTTATTCTTGCCGCTTTTTTGCACTGGTAAGCAAAAAAACCTGTTTCACTACAGGACAAATCAAGCAAAAGCGGATTCCCGGAATCCTAACCTTCATTCACCGTGCTTGTCGACGCTCAGCTTAAGCACAGCAACAACATTCTTTCAGGCAACTCGGCGTCATTTTGCAAAAAAGGCGAACCGCATAGTGGCTCGCCTTTTCAATCAGGATTTAGCAGGATTTATTAATGACAAGCAAACCAGCAATCAAAAATCCAGGCTGGTTCAAGCATGCATCAAATCCATACAATCTCATGCCTAGTTAGCTTCTTGCGCCTTTTTATGCGCTATCGCCGCTCTGGCGAAAGAGATAAACAAAGGATGACCATCACGCGGTGTCGATTTGAACTCAGGGTGATACTGCACACCCAGATACCAGGGATGCACATCACGTGACAATTCCATGATTTCGCACAAATCTTCTGTCGGCGTGCGAGCAGATACAATCAAACCGGCTGCCTCAACACGACCCAGATAATGGTTATTGGCTTCATAGCGATGACGATGACGCTCAGTCACGACATTGCCATAAATTTCTGAAGCCAGCGTACCAGAAATAACCGCACAAGTTTGTGCACCCAGGCGCATAGTGCCGCCAAGGTCAGAATTTTCATCCCGCGTTTCGACTTTGCCGTCATGGTTTTGCCATTCATTGATCAGGGCAACCACTGGCTGTTCTGTCTCTGCATCAAATTCTGTCGAGTTTGCCATGCTCAGGCCGGCCTTGTTACGGGCATATTCAATCAGGGCAACTTGCATACCCAGGCAAATGCCCAGGTAAGGTATTTTATTTTCACGAGCATAGCGGGCTGCCAGAATCTTGCCTTCTACGCCGCGCTTGCCGAAACCACCTGGCACCAGGATGGCATCGTATTTTTCCAGCGACTTGGTACCGTGCGCTTCGATTTCTTCAGAATCAACATATTCAATATTCACACGGCTCTCAGTGTGAATACCGGCATGACGCAGGGCTTCTGTCAAAGATTTATATGACTCTGTCAGGTCGACATATTTACCGACCATACCGATAGTGACTTCTTCTTTCGGATTTTCCAGCGCATAGATCAATTTATCCCACATCGCCAAGTCAGCTGGTTTTGGTGACAAGCCCAGTTTATCGCAAACGATTTTATCCAAGCCCTGGTCGTGCAACATCTGTGGAATCTTATAGATGGTATCGGCATCCCATACAGAGATCACTGCTTCTTCAGCCACATTGGCGAACAGGGAAATCTTGGCACGCTCATCATCAGGGATAGGACGGTCAGCACGGCACAGCAAGGCGTCCGGAAAAATACCGATTTCACGCAGTTTTTGTACGCTGTGTTGAGTAGGCTTGGTCTTCAATTCACCGGCAGCAGCAACATAAGGCACCAGCGTCAGATGCACGAAGGCAGCCGCATTACGGCCAGCACGCAAACTCAGTTGACGGGCAGCTTCGAGGAAAGGCAGGGATTCGATATCACCGACTGTACCGCCGATTTCTACCAGTGCAACGTCAGCACCGGCTGCACCACGATGGATGAACTCCTGGATTTCATTGGTGATGTGTGGGATAACTTGCACAGTCTTGCCCAGGTATTCGCCACGGCGTTCTTTGCGGATAACGGATTCATAGATCTGGCCAGTGGTGAAATTATTCACCTTTTTCATTTTGGCCGTGATGAAACGCTCATAGTGCCCCAGATCCAGATCAGTTTCAGCACCGTCATCGGTCACGAAAACTTCGCCATGCTGGAATGGGCTCATGGTACCTGGATCCACATTGATGTAGGGATCAAGTTTGAGCATAGTGACTTTGAGACCGCGCGATTCAAGGATCGCAGCGAGAGAGGCAGCGGCAATACCCTTGCCTAAAGAGGAGACTACGCCCCCCGTAACGAATACAAACTTAGTCATTGCAGAAGGTGCCGAACGGCACAAGCGGGAAATTCGAATTATACATCACTAAGCCGTGATGTGCGAGAATTCCCGCTCGCATTTGCTGTGAAATTTCAGGACCCGACAGGTTTACATTGCATAAATAAATTGCAATCTAGCAAAATTCTGCGCACCCTGACCATTGCTTAATTCCTTGATTTCATTGCTACGGCGGATGAAGGATGCTGATGCACCATAGTTTTCACCGCGCCATAAATAGCCTATTTCAAACTCACCCACCAGGCTTTTGGGTTTGACTGCAGTAGCCTGATTATTAAAGTAGCCGCCCTGTATGCTTGCATTGTAGGCAACCGCCTTGAGCTCGGTACGCAAGAAACCATAGCTGGCTGCTTGCTCAGGCAGTGCATTCAGGCTGCCTGCGCGTATCATCAACTCCGCACTAGCATCAGTGAAGATATTGCCGAGACGCCCTTTCAGGCGTGGTGCCATATCTACATTGGACATGGCCACGATGCGGCCCGGTGAATATTCACCTGACAGGACTGCACCCCATTCATTGCGCAGCTGCGTACTCCAGCCTTGTGGCAAGGGCTGCTTCAACAATCTGTGCAGATGCGTCTGTGTCCATTCACCACCAGCGCAAGGTCCCAGGCACCCTATATCCAGGCCCAATCGCTGGCTACTGCCATTGGCTTCATTCTTTTCACGATACAAGCCTGCAAACAACCAGCCAGCGTAGGGATGATCAATTTTAGCGATCTGGCTAGGAGCCAGCTTGATGTCAGACGCAGTATACAATTCCTGCCCCAAGCGCCAGCCATAAGTCAAAGCCTGCGTGGCGTCGCCTTTGGTAAAACTTTGTCCTATTCTGTTACCGCTGGTGTAAAAACCATCATCCTTCTTGAACAGCAAGCTGTCATTATCAATATCCACTTGCCAGGTTGTCTTGCCAGTCTGCCGCACCTGTGTGAATTCATTCCAGGATGGCAAAACCTCTTGTGCAAAGACGCTGGTCGTGAAGAGCAATGTCGCCAGTGGCAAAGCAAATTTCAATGCAGGCTTGATTTGATTCATGTATTTGTCGAGATAGAGTTTATAGGGAGCTTATGCTGCACTTAGTTTCATGCGTTCCAGCATTGCCAGCACGGCTGCGGCAGTTTGCTCAGGCACTTCCATGGGAATCAGATGTCCACCAGGAATAAGTACGTAATTATCGCCCATTAATTTCTTTGTCGCTTTTGGGCCAGCCTGGCGGCATTCTATGGATTCAGTACCACCAACAAAACCAACTGGCACATTGGGCGGCCGTTTGTTCAATCTACCCAAACCATCCGGCAAGGTACGGTAGATAGCTGTTTCCACTTCGCGGGTAAAGCGCAGGGTCACGCCTTCCGGGTGCGGTTTAAGCCCGGCCTTCATATAATCACGCAAGACTTCTGGCGGCCAGATGGCAAACATCTCCTTCGATGCAAAGTGCTGATAAGCCTCTTCTTCATTTTTCCAGAGATGACGCCGCCTTTCTGAAAAGCGTGCAGGTGAAAACTTTTTGTCCAGCCCCAGAAATTTAAACAAACGCAATAACATCGCCCGCCAGCCAGATACCACAGGAGAATCCAGTACCACGACCCCACGCACCAGGTCTGGCCTGGCCCTGGCAGCCATCAGGGACAAGATGCCACCCAGCGAATGGCCCAGCAATATCACGGGTTGCTGATAACTTGCCTGCAAAGTGTCTATCAACTCTTGCACCAGGTTGCGCCAACCATCTGTCACAGGATATGCCGGATTGTGGCCGACCATGTCGGTGGCATGCACATCATAAGAGGATCGCAAATGATCGAGAAACACGCGATATGTCCCGGAGGGAAAGCTATTGCCATGGACAAAATGGATGATGGGTTTTACGGTAGTCTCGTTCATAACTATAGGCATTGCATTACCGGTCAAACCAGTAACGCGCGTTTTCCTGTCTGAATTGTGAAGTTTTCAATGATGCGCCAAATTGTATGCTGATTGCACCCGATTCATCTGTTCTTAGACGTTTTATTCCAAAATCAGCATAACGCTGGAAAACTTCTGGCTTGGGATGGTGGTAGCGATTCAGGTAGCCGACCTGGAAAATTGCCAGCTCTGGCTGCACCACTTTCAGGAATGGCTCTGTAGACGATGTCCCACTCCCATGATGCGGCGCCAACAACACATTCGCCTTCAGTTTTTGCGGGATGCTGTTCACCAGCTCATCTTCCTGTATGGCCTCTATGTCACCTGCCAGCAAGATAGAATGCAGTTTGGTAGACACTTTTAATACGCAGCTGCGGGCATTCGGTTTCCATTTCGTACTTTCATAACTGGCTGTTCCAGGCTGCAAGACTTCAAAATGCACGCCATCCCAATCCCAGGATTGGCCGCCCACACAACGCCTGTGCTGTTTTGCAGTTTGAACGATGGGACTATCCAGGCTCAGGGAAGTACTTAACAGGCCTACAGGCAAATGCTTGAGTATGCTTAAGGCTCCGCCAGAATGGTCATTATCATTATGAGAAATCATCATGACATCAAGCTCATTGATGCCCCTAGCATGCAGATAAGGCAAAATCACGCGGCTGCCGCTGTCCGAATCAAGCCCCAAACTGGGGCCGCTATCATAGAGCAGCCTGTGATGTGCCGTTTCCAGCAATAAAGCCATACCCTGCCCCACATCCAGCGCCGTCACGGCCAACTCTCCCTCTGCTGGCTTTTGCGAAGCCTGGAATAACAGTGGCAAGCAACAGACCAGACCTAGCCAGCGCAAGGGCCAGGCTCTGGGTGCCAGCAACCACAATACACCTGCCATGGCCAGCGAAAACAGCCAGAATGATGGGATAGGCGCAGTCCACACTGCATACGGCAAGGCGCTAAAGTAAGTCAGGAAACGCGCCAGAAAGTCCACAAAGACATGAGCAATTTGCAGCAGCCATACTGATAAAGGCGCAGGCAGGATGCTGCCGACCAGAGCCAAAGGCGTGACAACAAAGCTGACCAGGGGAATGGCGATTGCATTCGCCAGCGGGCTGATGAGGGATATCTGGCCAAACAGGAACATGGTCAGCGGTATCATGCCCAGGGTCACTGCATATTGCATCAGTGATGCCGAACGCAAAGAGGCCATGAGGCCAGCAGCACGACTTTCTTGCGGTTTGACGCGCTCTTGCCCGCCAGTCGCAAAAACAATGACGCCGACAGCCGCAAAGGATAACCAAAACCCCGCAGACAACACCGCCCAAGGGTCTGCCAATACGACAAGTCCCAGCGCCAGGCTTAAGACTGCAGAAAAACTGCTGATGCGCCCTGTCCATATAGCCACCGCCACGACGCTGAGCATGATCAGCGTTCTTTGCGCAGGCAAACCAAATCCAGCCAGGGCGACATAGACCAGTGCCATCAACGCACCTGCCAGTGCCGCTGCCTTTTGCGCAGGCAAACGCAGGGGCAAAGAAAGATTGAGGAAAAAAGAGCGCCGCCAGAAGTAAAATACCAGGCCTGCGAACAGCCCTGCAACCATGGTGATATGCAAGCCAGAGATACTGATCAGATGACCTATGCCTACCCGGTTAAATATAGTCCAGTCAGACTGAGGAATTTCACGCTGATCGCCGACCACCAAGGCAACTAGCACTCCGGCATAGGGCTGGCCGGGCAAAGCAGTGTGAATGCGGTCGCGTAACTTGGCGCGGCTGTATTCAACGACATTGTTGATGCTCCAGACAAAGTCAGCCAGCTTGCGGTTATAGATAACTGCTTCCGGTTCAAATTTATCTAGCCTCACCGTGCCAGTAGCACGTATGCCCTGCTCCAGCAGCCATGCCTCATAATCAAAGCCAGCGAGTGGATTGGCGTTGCCATGCGGGCGCTTCAGCCGCACTTTGAATTGCCAGCGTTCACCTGGCTGGACTGTCGTCACCTGTCGCATATCACTGCCGCGGTCGGCACCATACCAGGACAATGCGACTTTGGATGGCCAATGTGCAATGCCAGTCAGATCGCCAATACCATCAGCACGCACTTGCTCCACTGCGAAATTGAATCTTTGCCCTTGTTCAAACTGAAAAGGCAGGCTGTCTATGGTGCCGGTTAATACCACATCCTGGTTTTCCCATTTTTTGGGTAACTCTTCGCGCATATAAAAATGCGCATAAGTTGTGGCCCAGACAAAGCCTAATAGAGCAGCAACCGCAAAGCGCGCGGGCAGATGCAACCAGGATGCTGGTTTGTATTTAACCAGAAGAAGAATGATGACTAGTGATGAAACCACCAAAAGCGCCAACAAGTTGTAGCTCAATAGCTCTGCCTGTTGCTGCAAGATGGCGACACCGAACACCAAGCCCAACATCACCGCCCGCACAGACTAGCCCCTTTGCATGCGTGGCATGATGTGCATGGCATTGGCGGTAGTTGCCTGCGCTACTTCAGCCAGACTCAGATTACGCAGTTCTGCCAGCACCGCTCCTATCTTGGGTAATTGTGCTGGCGTGTTAGCACCCTCTGGCAACCAGCTTGGCGGGATATCTGGCGCATCAGTTTCCAGCACAATGCTGGACAGGGGCAAGTCCGTTGCCAGCCTGCGTATCTGCAGGGCGCGCGTGAAAGTCATGGCGCCACCAAAGCCCAGCTTAAAACCCATGTCAATGAAGGTCTGCGCCTGCTGTGCGCTGCCGTTGAAGGCATGAGCAATGCCGCCCCGGACTTTGATGCGCCGCAAATGCTTGAGTATGATGTCTTGTGAACGCCTTACATGCAGCAGCACAGGCAAATCAAAATCCCTGGCCAGCTTCAGTTGTTCGGTATAAAAGTATTCCTGCTTTTCCTTCAAAGGGCTCTGTGTCAGTGCAGGTACAAAATAGTCAAGGCCAATTTCGCCTATGGCTACCAGCTTTTTTTGCGCATCTGCACCAGCCATCAACTCGCTTACTTTTTCGCGCAATAGCACCAAGTCTTCTTCTTTTGAAGTCGGCACATACATGGGATGTATGCCCAGGGCATAAAAGCAATCGGCACGCTGCTCGCCCAACTGGATGACAGTGTCAAAATTGCTTTTGTGAACGGCAGGCACAACAATGGCCGAAACGCCTGCCTGCGCAGCAGCTTCGGCAACGGCCAGCGATGTGCCGCCAAACTCACTTGCATCCAGATGACAGTGGCTATCTATCCACATAATGTCCACACATAGCTTCAAACCCAGGCTAATTGATTAATAGCCTGATTATGAAGCAGTTTGCCTGCGGACTACAATGTTTTGAACGGGTGCTGTTGCTTGCATTTCCTTGCGAGCACGCCAGCGCCAGACTATCAGGCCTGCAGCCAGGGCAGCCAGCAGGTGCTTGAGACTGTGGCCGCTCATGAACTGGAGTTGCTGCAAAATCTGCCCATCCAGCATTTCAGTGATTTTTGCAATCACGTATAAAAACATCGCTGCACCAAATGCCAGGCGGTCTGCACGTTCTGCTTTCCATATCCATTGCCATAAGGGGATCAATACCAGAGTCAAACCCTGTATCAGCAAATAGGGACGCAAGTCACCTGTCTGCTGCCACCAAATCACAGACATCAAAGCTGCCATCAATAACAACACGAGTTCCATAAAGGCTTTGCGCGCATCCATACCTGGCAGGCTATCTGCCCTGACTGCCGCCAACAGACTACAACAGGCAAAGGCAATGGGTAGTCTGTCCCAGAACAGGCGTGCATCGTCAGGTGCAAGATGGTAATAACTGGAACCCGCGGTAGTGGCAGCGATATTGAGAGCAAAGGCGCAATAAGCGGGGAATGCGATACCCGTATCACCCTTGCGATATTTCTCCAGCAAAAACCAGCCACCAACGATAGCCACCATCGCAAAGCCAAGATTGGTCAGCACATCAATCGCGTGAGGTATATCCGCCCAGTCCGACTGATCGGCAAAGTCATGATAATGCGCTAGCTGGGCTATTGGCCCATGCAGTAATAATGCCAGAGCTGCCAGCGCCGAAATCAGCAAAGGCAGCGTACGCAATCCAGCTTTCATTTTCTTCACCTATGTTTTAACAGATAGGCAATTGTGGAGACAGGCAGCAAATAATGTAACCAATACTGGTAAAGTAGCACCATAGAATAATCGAAGTATTAAATCCCGCAACCTTGCGCATGCACAACCATGACAGAAATCCGGCAATTATTGAACAGCATCAAGCAGCAATTGAAGCTGCAAGGCAAAACATACAGGGATGTGGCTGTGGCCCTGGATTTGTCCGAGGCCAGTATCAAGCGCCTCTTGAGTGCCGATAATGGTGCCAATATGAGTATAGAAAGGCTGGCACAAATTAGCCAGTTTCTGGGCTTTAGCCTGATGGAGATCACGCAGGAGGCAAATACCAGCAACACCCGCATCCATAGCCTGAGCCCTGCGCAGGAAAAGGAACTCGTCTCTGATACAAAATTGCTGCTGGTGGCAGTTTGTGCCTTGAATCACTGGAAATTTGAAGAAATCCTGCATGTCTATCAACTCAGTGAAACGGAATGCCTGAGCAAACTCTTGCGCCTGGATAAATTATGCCTGATCAGTCTGATGCCAAATAATCGCATACGCTTGAATATCGCCAGGGACTTTGACTGGCTGCCGCATGGTCCCATACGCCAATATTTCCACGACACAGGCATGGCAGATTTTCTGGATGCACCCTTCAGTCATGAATATGAATCACAGTATTTCATACACGGCATGCTGACAGATGCCGCCGCTGAAAAATTTCAGGCTGAGATACGCCAGCTGAGGCAAAAACTGGCTGAACTGCATACCGAGAGTTTGAGCAGTCCGCTCAAGAAAAGGCGTGGCACAGCGGTATTACTGGCCATGCGTGAATGGGAGCCAGCCAGCTTCACTGCCCTGCGCAGAAAACCTTAGTGTGACTTAGTTTAGGGAATCTCTGATTAAGTATCCGAGTATTGATTTAGAAACGTTAATATAAGCCTATTCTCATTGAATCCCGAATGCCATGAAACAGACAACTTTTGCCGAAGGTGGCTTTGAACGCTACGCCAA
>NZ_JBMPOZ010000021.1:0-127313 GCF_049340385.1 Undibacterium sp. Ji83W
CTGATACAGATGGGGGAGATGTTCCCCAATTTATGAAGATCATCATGTTCCTGCAACGCATTTCATGCTTTTGCCTGAACATGATTTTGAAATTGAAGAAAATTAGAACTTAATCAGACATTCCCTAAAGTTATCCCGCTCCCGATGACGAATGAGCTTGTGCATACCAGTCACACCATAAAAGTAAAAAAAAAATGGTGGTTTGTTTCCTATTCAGCCTGGGAAGACCTGAAATATGACGTCGTGAATGTTATTGACGATCAGCATGTACTGGCAGGCCGCTCGTATTACTATGCTGAATCATTATTTGGCAAAAAACTGAAAAAAACCGATTTTACCGTCAAACTCATCACGGAGGCGGATAAAAAGGGGATCGATATCTGCTCTGCCTGGGAGCGTATCATCTCTCCCGGCCAGTTTATTGATTGTCAAGATGATAGTGATAAAAAAGAGTTCGTCATCAGACGCATGAATTTTGAAGGCAAGGAAATCAAACAAATTCGCATGGATGCCAATCAATCGACTGGCTTGCATACTATAACCCAAGTCAGTTTCTACGATGACCAGCAACAACCTTATATTCTGGAAGTTGCTGACAGTACCTATTGCCGCCTGAACCTGATCACTTCAGAACAGATCATTGCCTATGAAGAAGATAGGAAAGGAAAATCCTATACTTGTTCCGATGTCCCTTTTTGGAAAGACAAGGTCAGTACCAGATTGAGTGAGCCAATCAGCTTTGGCGGAATAGGCCAGAACCGCTATGTATCTAACAGGTATTCAAACCCGAAATTCAGATGAGCGAATGTGCATCTACAGCAACAGCCCGTTTCAGTGAAGTGCCGACCCGGTGCATGCTGAATATCATCGATAAACAGTGGGAAGGGGCACCGGGTAGTTTGAAGACGCTTGTGGAATCGTCCTGAAGTTTTTGATGAGCGGAACGACAGTATTTTGTATACCGCGGCTTGTCAGGCAGTGCAAGTTCAGCACCAGGCTACGGGCTTGGTGTTGAAACATATCTTCGGAGTTTACTGCGCGCAGTGTGAATAAAGCCTTACTGCGGCGGCTTGACCGGCACAACCAGTTCACGTGAGATACCACCGCTTTGTGCGTTGCCGGATTGCGTTCCTTCTCCGCGCATGCGTTGCAGGCAGTATTCGCGGTCTGCTGGTGGGTGGGAATCGCAGCGGCGTTCGCGGTTACGCTGGAGTTGTTCTTCGCTTGCTGTGGTGAGGCTGTCTGATTTGGCTTGCTGTCTGGCTGCACCGGCTTCGCGCAAGCAGGTTTCTTTTGATTGATTGGACTGGCCGTTGATGCAGGTGTTTTTCTCCTGTTCATAACGTGCGCGGGCGCTGGCATCTGGGCGATCTGCCGCCACGGACATATTCACGAGCAGGAAGGATGAAATGATACCGACAATCAAGCCCAGCGTTTTTTTGATGGCATGCATGCGTGACTCTCTATGCATAATATTGATGGTGCTGTCTTTTGTTTGATCGTGCTTCATGGCATGGCCTCATTGAAATGGTAAAGATTCTGTATTTGCGGGTAGGAGGCAGGCGTAATTGCATTGCCATCAAGCCCGCAATTTATCTTGTCACTCGCTTGAGTGTAGTCGCCAACACAGTATGCTTCTGGGCGCTAGCGCACATTGCCAAATAAAATCTTCGCCTGCCTGTGAATGCCAATGACGAGGCAAGCGATAACATCAAGTATCATATCCACAATCATATTCACTCCGCGTAGGTCAATGTCGCGGAGTTGCGTCAACATCACGTGCATCCACCGTCTTAGAAGGATCAAAGTCCATGAAGCTTGCCACATCTATCCAATTCACCGTCCTGTTACTAGCTACCGTGCTGCATAACAGCAGCCAGGCGCAACAAAACCTGCTCTTTGGCAAAAAACTGCCAGCTACCGCACCGGCGCTGCGTGATTTTGTGCCGCCTGGCTGGGCTGTGGAAAACCAGGTCAGCGGTGACCTCAATGGTGACGGCTTGGCAGATATTGCCGCCGTCGTGGTGGAAGGCAAGGGTAGTGCTGATGACAGGCAACGTGGCTTGATCGTGTTATTGGCTGCGGGCAAGGGATACAGTTTATTGGGCAGCAATGGCAAGCTCCTGCAATGCCAGGGTTGCGGTGGTGTCAAGGATGGTGTCAACGTCACTATCAAAAACGGCGTGCTGGTCGTTAGCCAATACAGTGGTTCGCGTGAATACTCAGTCTACACCTGGCGCTTCCGCCTGGATGCGGCCAGCCAGCGCCTGCAAATGATAGGGATAGATGAAGAAGAGGCGGATGGCATGGTGGGCAAGGGTTCTACCGTCAGCACCAACTTGCTGACTGGCCAGCAAATCAGTGAAAGCTATCAGTATGATGAGAAACGTGATCGCAAAGTCATACTCAGTTCAAAGAAAAGCAAGGTCGCTAAAAGCATGACTTTGTTGGAGGATGCGGTTGGGAGTCAATAAAAATACGATGATAAGACAAACCAATATAGATACGATCAACGCAGCGTAATGGTGTGCGTGCAGACGCGAAATAAATCTAAATCATGAATAAATTTGTATTGATCTTTGTCTTTTTACTCACCTCCATATTTTCCAAGCTTGCTTTAGCAGAGCCATTGCGCAATTCCCGCTGCAACGGTGAAAGCATGAAAACTGTGTGGAGGGCGCAGGCAAATGATCTTCAAGTAGGTATCAGCAATCAATTTGATAGCTCTCTCGGTGCATGTGTCAGGCGTTTGGCAATAAAGAATCCCGTACTCCCATCCAGAAAGCAAACAGTCTATACCGAGATGATGGCCGAGACACCCGTGGCTATTTGGCCAGTCAACTCAAGACTGTTGGTAACTTGGGAATCTGGCAGCGCATTCTGGATTACAGTCTACGATACAAACAGTAAAGGCATCCGGAAGGTACTGGACCTAAGAAAAAAGGGCTTGCCAGAAATCACTTATCAATCGAACGGCATGGAGCGTCTTAGCTTCCCGGGTTACAGTAATGAGCAAGATGGATATATAAAAGATAGACCTTCTAATTTGGAAATAGCTGATGTTTATACCTGGCAGGGCGAGAAGTATGTGGAAGCAAATAGTTTGCCATTTGCAAATCGTTTTGAAGAGCGTCAGGGACGATAATCCAGATAAACGTTTGCCAACGTATGCAATGGAGTAAGAATGACAGGCAAAGAAAACATCATTGATCTGAAAATAAATGCTGTCTTGCAAAATTCGCCTTACATACCAGACGAAAGAATAGTTGCTGAGCTACGAAGACTAAAATCTTTGGGGCAGCCACCTTCTGCATTGCTAATGTATTTGAAAAATGAACTTCCCATAGTTTCAGGTTTGTATTTCATTGAATATTTTAGAACTGCTTTTGATATGTCTTTA
Organism: Undibacterium sp. Ji83W; assembly: GCF_049340385.1. Classification (NCBI taxonomy): domain Bacteria; kingdom Pseudomonadati; phylum Pseudomonadota; class Betaproteobacteria; order Burkholderiales; family Oxalobacteraceae; genus Undibacterium; species Undibacterium sp. Ji83W. The sequence goes on from NZ_JBMPOZ010000021.1 coordinate 3,401, forward strand.
AAGGCAGCGAAACCTGCGGCAGGCTGGTTGAGTGGCGAAATTCCAGATGAGAGAATTGATCGATTTATTTCTGAGGAATGGTAAATTCATTATTCATAAAAATCATTCCCGTTCGCCCAAAGGCAAACGGGAATAAGCTGATCTGATACTCTAGCTAAAAACTCTAGTTAAAACTGGCAGAGCTCGTATTAGTATTCGTCAAAGTCTGGGTTTTGAAATTGACTGTGAAGCGGTCACTTGGTTTGCCAGATCCAAGTCCTTTGAGGATGCTGAAGACTTGCTTGAACTGGTTTTGGAAAAGCACGTTGACCGCATTCTGGTCTGAGGGTTTGCCGTCAAGCATGCTGATGGTAGCCGGGCTGGCCGGGAAGGCGTTCATCAGGACCTTGTATTGCTTGACCCGGTCTGTGCCCATGTCGCGCAAGGCCAGTTCGCCTGCATAGACGGTGCGGTGGAAGTCGCCATAGAATTCATAGGCGCTGATCTTGGCGAAATCATCCAGCTTATAACCTGCAGCAGTGGCGAGTTGTGTTGCCTTGTTGGTGGCTACTGTCCAGTCGGCAGTCAATTGGCTGGCAGAGACAGGCGTGCCGCTGACACTGCCTTTAGACATGCAGGCGGCAGTCAGGGGCAAGACGCCGGGGATGTCTTTCAATTGCGCGAACGTGACCTGGGTTTGCAATTGCGAGAGGATCAGCATCTGTTTGGCGTCAAGGCTGGTGGCGGCTTCTTTCATTTCGCAAGGCCAGTATTCATCCATGAAACGCAGGCGTGACAGTTCACCAAAATAGAAGCGGGTAAATTCGCCATAGGATTTGGTGGCGAGTATGTCTTTGCTCCATCGCTTGCTGACGTCAGCGGCGAGGCTGCTGTTTTGCAGGTAGTCGTACTCTGTCTGGTAATACTTGAAGAGTTCGTTATAGCGTCCCACGTTGTTGAGGGAAACGGTTTCGATATCGACTGTGTCCTGGTCCTTGTATTTGACGATCTTATAAGCGGCACCAAATACGGCCAGTGAGGGTGACTGCACATTGACGAAATAATTGCCGGATGCGTCCTTGTAATCATTTGTTCCATTGAAGTGCATGTGGCCGCCCATGTGCAATTGCATGCCTGTGGCTGCGAGTGCCGTAGTGGTTGCCTGATCAGGCACGCGAGTAACCTGGAAGGCGCCCGACTTGAAGACGGCCTTCATGGTATCAGTCTGGTTGGCGTAAAAATCCATGGTCGGATAATGCGAGAAGGCAATCAGGCGCTTGCCCTGGGACTTGGCGCGGGCAGTGACAGTTTTGATCCATGCCAGCAAGTGTTTTTTATGCGTCAGTACCTTGTTCCAGCCCGCATTGCCAGCGCCGTCAAAGCCTTTGAATGCCTTGGCATTGACAGGGTCAAATGCGCTGTTGGGGATGTGGACATTGGCATCAATCGAGAGCAACCAGACACCCTTGACCGGTTCTACCAGATAGCTGGAATCGATAATGCTGGTGCATTTGGTAAATGCCTTGCCCAGGTTTTTTTCGCCTTCGGCTTTATAGCTACCGCCTTCGCCTTCTGCACAAATTTCAAACTGGCGGTTCTTTACATCGGCGCTGCTGAGTGCTGCGTCATAGGTGTAGGTGGAATTGGCGTAGCTGGAAAACGGGGTTTCCCAATACACGTCGGCCTTGTTGGGCATATAGCCAAATTCACCCAGTTGGGCGATCAGCTTTTCGTAGCCGAGTTCCATGAGCTGATTGGTACAGGCGACAGTGGCGTCCTGTGATTTGCAGCCGGAATAATTGACGGCATAGACTTTTTGTTCTTTCCCCTCTGCTGTCAGGAAATCATTTTTGCCAGCTTCGTCATCGTCATAAGGCTCATTAGGATCGTGATTGCCGGGCGCGATAAAGAAGCGCATGCCTTTGGCCTGATACTCTTTCAAGATCGCGGCAATGCCATCGATGTTGACGGGTTGTGCATCGTCGGAATAATCGCCAGACAAGGCCACCAGCCTGATGCCGCGTGCATAAGCGTCATCCAGTGCGCCACGGAAGGCGAAGTAGTTTTCATTGAACAGGCGGGTGGAAGTCAGTTGCGCATACATGGTGCGTATAGTGGCAAATTTACCGTCACCAGTCGGTATGCCTGAGAATTTGGCATTTTTCAGGTCACCGTAGACGTTTTCAAAATGCACGTCAGACATGACGGCCACGGCAGGCGTTTCGGCGACGGGTTCTGGTGCTGGCGTTGCAGCATCCTTGCTGTTGCCGCAAGCGATCAGTGCCAGCGGCAAGCATAATGAAAGCAATTGCTTTGCGGCTTTGCCTTCGTTTAAAAAACGAACATTCATGGTCATTCCTGTCACAGGTTCGGAGGCACACCAGGCACATGTGTACCAGGCGGAGATAGATAGCGGGACTGTTGCAGGGACGTAAAATGAGGGGTACTAGCCACCTGCATGGGCTGGCATTGTAAAGTTGCTTGATGACAAGGCGGTGACGATGCTTATCAGGTGTTGCGGAAAATGCTGTGTTGCCCGACATGAGTTCTGGGATTGAATGCCTTATTCAAACTGTGTGATACGACTTTGCGAGCAATCGCCCTATCCCTGCAATCCCCAGCGCCACTACCAGCATCACCCCTGCCACAATAAACGTCATCTGCATGCCAGTCGCAATCGCCGCTGGCGCTGCCGTCCTGATGTCGCTGCTTGCTGATGCGTAGGCAAATACTGCTCCCATCAAAGTTGCACCGGTGACGAGGCCGAGGTTGCGGGAGAGATTGAGCATGCCGGAGATAAGGCCGCGCTGGTTGGGGGCGATGTCTTGCATGACGGCGGTGTTGTTGGCGGCCTGGAAGAGTTGGTAGCCTGGGGTGAGGATGGCGATGGCGATAATGTAGCCTGTGATGCCCACCATGGCTGGCAGCAGGGCCAGGGCGAATGCGCCTGTGGTCATGGCGATCAGGCCGATGGTAACAGTCGCTGTTGCACCCATGCTATCAACGATACGACCTGCGACAACGCCGCTGCAGACGGAGATGACGGGGCCTATGGACATGAGCAGGCCAACCATGGCGTCGCTGAGTGCCAGTGAGCGTGACAGGTAGAAGGGGCCGACGACCAGGGTAGCCATCATGACGGTGGCGACCAGGGTGTTCATGGCCAGGCTGGTACTGAGGGTGATGTCGCGGAATAGCGCGGGGCGTATCAGTGGTGATGCGACTTTTGTTTCTGCCAGCATGAACAGAGCTGCGCCAAGAATGGCGGCCAGCAGCAATGCCAGGTTGAGCGCGCCAAAATGTCCGCGACCCAATGTCATGGCGAGGGCATAGGCTGCCAGGGTCAGGGCCAGCAAGAGTGTGCCTGTGTGGTCAAAGCGCGGGCTGGCTTTGTTATTGGCTTTATTATTGGCTTTGTTGCTGGCTTGCTGGTCTTGTGGCAGATGGCGTTGCGCGAGTATGAAACTCAGGATACCTAGCGGGACATTGATCAGGAAGATAGCGCGCCAGTTGATGCCAGCGATGAGTATGCCGCCCAGCGAAGGACCTAGCGCAGTGCCAACAGCAGACATGGTGCCCAGCAAACCCATGGCGCTGCCGGTTTTTTCTTTGCTGACGGTTTCACTGACAAAGGCCATGGTCAACGCCATCATGATGGCGGCCCCCAGACCTTGCAGGGCGCGGGCGGCGATCAGCATATTCAGCGTGGGGGCTGCACCGCAAAGGGCGGAAGCTATCGTGAACAGGGCGATGCCCGCCAGCAACAGGCGCTTGCGGCCCATCATGTCTCCCAGGCGTCCCGCGCTGACGATGAGGGTGGTAATGGCGAGCAGGTAGGCGACGACTATCCACTGAACTTGCTGGAATGAGGCATTGAATACATGAGTCAGGGTTGGTAATCCCACATTGGCGATGCTGGTGCCTAGTGAGGACAGCAACATGGACAGCGACAGGCTGGTGAGTATCCAGCGAACGGATACTGGCATTTGCTGGTTGCCTGCGCTGTTCGTTGCATTTGCAGAGATGGATTCTGGCACGGCTTTCATTTTTGGCTGACTTGGTTGGTGATGCCCTGATCATAGGCTTCAAGCATTCATGGCGGAAGGCGCATGGTTTGCACTTTATTCATGCGTATGACGCTATGCCATAAACTGTGTCAGGTGAAAGCGCGTTAAAATAAATGCATGTCTATCCCTGATCTGAACCTGTTGATTACCCTGGATGCTGTACTTGCAGAAGGCAGCGTGGCGCGTGCTGCTGCCGGGCTGCGGCTTAGCCCGTCTGCCATGAGCCGGGCGCTGGCGCGTTTGCGTGAGACGACGGGTGACCCTTTGCTGGTCAGGGCAGGGCGTGGCCTGGTGCCTACGCCCAGGGCGCTGGAATTGCGTGAGCAGGTGAGCCGACTGGTGCAGGATGCGCAGGCGGTATTGCGCCCGGCAGCGCAGCTCAATCTTGCGCAGTTGACGCAAACTTTTACCCTGCGTACCAGTGATGGCTTTGTCGAGAATTTTGGGCCAGCCCTGATCGCTCGTATCAGTGCAGATGCGCCAGGTGTACGTTTGACTTTCATGCCCAAATTGAACAAGGACAGCGCGCTCTTGCGTGATGGCACGGTCGATCTGGAAACTGGCGTTGTGGGCGATGCCGTCAGCCCGGAGGTGCGCACGCGTGCTTTGTTCCGTGACCGTTTCATAGGCGTGGTACGCATGGGGCATCCTTTGAGTCAGCTTGTGATGACGCCAGCCGTCTATGCGTCTGGCCAGCATGTGCTGGTAGCGCGCCGTACGCAGAGCAAGGGGCCGATGGCGGATGCGCTTAAACCTTATGGGCTGGAGCGGGATGTGGTGACGACCGTAGGTGGCTTTTCTGCGGCGCTGGCACTGGCGCGGGCGTCTGATTTGATTGCTACTGTGCCTGAGCGGCATACGGGCAATTTGCGTGCGGGCATGCATGGTTTTGAGCTGCCGTTTCCTGCGCTGGAAATTACTGTCTCCATGTTGTGGCATCCGCGTATGGATGCTGATCCTGGGCACCGGTGGTTGCGGCAGTGTTTGTGGGAGGTGTGTGCGGGGTAGGGCTTCTGTCAGCGGACGCGCTTAAACGTACATCACGGCTTAACGACACTGGATGCCAGATCAAGTCTGGCATGACGGTTGGGTGGCTAGTGCTTGGTGGTGGAGATTGCCGTGTGTTGGATAGCACTGCGAAAGCCATGCTTACATGGTGTGCCTAAAGCTATTCTTACTGCCGCTTCTAATTTTATATAAAAACCAAAGTAAAATATATTATGTTGTAGAATAGGTATTGTTGATGCTTTTCCCCCTTGCCTCATACTTCAAGAAGTGGATGCCTATGAATAACTACTTTCCCGGCAGTTTTCGTTTGTTGAGCGGTCTTATCCTTGGGACAGCCTTGTTGCCTGCTGTTGCCAGTGCGCAAGCGGCGACCAAATCCGCGACCTATATTACTGAAGCCAGCCTGCACTGTGGTGAGCTGGATGTTACTGTCGAAACGTATTGCGAACCGAATGAACGTCTCGATGCGGCATGCTTTCTGCAAAAGGTAAAGCTGCGCCAGACTGCCAGCGGCAAGCTCATTGAAAAGTTCTATCTGTATGAGGATTACCTGAAAGACCAGTCGCTGGTGACGCAACTGGCTTGCGTGAAAGGGAAAGGGGATAAGGGGGGTGACAAGAGCAAGGTCGTACTGAGTTCAACCAACCTGGGTAACTGCAAGTCTTGCGAGTGGGATGATTATTTTTCTGAGACAGGTGTTTTCCTCGGTTCTACCCGTGAAAAATTTGGGGCAACGAATAGCAAACCCAAAGCTATACCCGGCAATTTTTATCAAAAGCATGGCATCTTGCTCAATGACCAAGGGCGTTTCACTGAAATTGAAAAAGTATCAGTAAAGCGCACACAGCGCGAAGGGAAATAACATGACTGGCGCTAAACATAAAACCAAGAACTTTAGCCATAACGGCGACCCATTGACGGCAGACTCCCAGGGCGACAGCCGCACCTGGGGTGACGCCAATGATCACGTGAAGTTTGAAGTGCAGAAAGAAATCGTGCAGCAGGCGGGCAAGGCCAAGCTGTCGCAAAAAGACACTGCCAACCTGCTGGCGCTGGCTGAGGTAGAGTCTGGTTTTAACCCTGACGCTGCAACGACTTCGCGCAAGTCTTCTGCATCTGGCGTGTTCGCCATTACTGACAGCACTGCAAAAGATGCGACAGAAAGGCTGAGCGGCAGCAAGCGCATAGGCAATTATGAAGTGGCTGACAAGTACGACAGGTTCAACACGGCATCCAATGTGTCTTTTGGTATTGCGGTTTATCTGGATAAAAAGAAGGTCGCCGGTTCTGATGATGTGGGCGATATCTACAAGGCTTGGAATACCAACCCGGCAGAATACAATAAATTGCTGACGCGCCTGGATACGCATGCGACGCAGTATGATAAAGACCTGACCAATAAAGTCTGGGATGGCCCAGGCCCGGCCGCGCCGGTAAAACCTGCTGCGCCAGCCAAGCCTGGCGAAACTGCTGAGCCCGCCAAATCCACCAAGCCAACTAAGGAAGAATCAGAAGCACCAAAAAAATCTGGCGATGTGTTGTTGTCCATCCCGCTGTTGAACAAGGCGGGGCAGGATGCCGACAAGAACTGGAACATGTTGATGGGTACCGATTCACCTTCAAGCCGCATGATGATGCGCGTGCCAGAACCGGTGAAGAAAGAGACTGTCAAACCGCAATAGCTTGAAAACATATGCCGGGCGATAGTAGAGTCGCCGGGTATATATATCACTCTATATCACTCGTGCGCTGCATCGGTGTATTGCATGTCGGTGTAGCGCTGTAGAGCATGTTCCTGGAGCTATGCTTTTCGCAGTTGATCCCATGTTGTTCCGAACGCCCACTTGACACTCTGTATGCCACGTTGCATGGCATTACCCAACATCAAGACTTGTTCGTCTTCCACGTTCGTGCCACGCAAAGTAGGGCTGAGGATTTGAAACGTCTGACCAGCCTGGGCGGGACGATAGGGAAATGCCAGTTTCAACTGCAAAGGTGATCTGCCGTAAGTATAAAGAATGACGATCACCGCATCGAAACGAGCTTCTTCGAGATCGGCGTAACCATCGTAGGCAAGCACTTGCCAGCTTGTGTCGTGCGGGTTTTTCTCCAGGCAGTCAACACCATACTGCAGCGCTTCTTCAGGGTTTTCACCCGGCAGGCCAGACATGAGTGCGCGCCAGGACATAGGCTCGGTTGACCGCAGCATCAAGGGCAGCACCGCACCGCCATCAGCCGCCATCATCATTTGCCACGAGGCAGTTCGCCCCAGGGCTTGCATGCCTGTCCACCAAACGACGGGGCCGTTACGCTCAAGCTGCTGTATGAGACTGGTGACATAATCTGCAGCCCTGGACTGCTGGCTGTCACTGAATATCTCTGCCTCTATCCAATCCAGCGGCATGAATGCGACGCCCTGATCGGGCGCAAGGGCAATCAACCGTGCGAACGCTTCGTTGGGCAATTGCACACCAGCCGGCAGTGCCTGAATGGCGGATGCCCTGTCATGCCATTCAATATGCGCACCACTACGGCGACGTATGATTTCAATGACATGATAGGCAATCAGGGCACAAAAGTTGCGACCTTGCAGCGCCCCTTGCATGTCCTCGCGGGATGGCTTTACACGTTCCCGCATGGCTGCAAACAATTGGTCCAGGCGGTGTAAACCCTTGTCCGAATAATCGAGCTGGGCTTGCTGCAAGGCTTTGGCAAATTTCCAGCCACCTTCTATTTCACCACCGCTGGCATAGGCATCCAAAAAGCTTTTGGCTATTTCATTCATGTTGCAATCTTTCTGTGTTACTGAGGTGTTCAAGGTAAAAGTACCTGCTGCCTTTAGTCTTGGGAACGCCATTTTTTAGATAGATTGTAACGCATCGGTAAAACTACAAAGATGTTGCCACCTACCTTGACAGGATAATGTGAGCTCATCAAAGCTTAAAAGAATTGATCTGACCGATGCCCCCAGATTTATAATGCGGGCTATGACAATATCCGCTAAAAAATTGAATAAAAAAACACCACAGTCTTCAGCTATCTGGCGTGTACTTGAGCAGGGAGGATTTGTCCTGACCTTGGTCGTGTTTTTCTTGGTGGGGAAAAATGCCGGTGTGCGTGCAATGGGCTTGTCGATGCTGGTATTTGCATGCCATTGCTTGTTCGTGCGACGTATCCCTTATGGCGTGGAAGGGCAGGAGCCTATAGGGCACCTGACAGGCACCCTTGCGATTTTTTGCGGCCTTATTGCTCTTGGTATCGCGATTTTCATGATTCTCAAGCCAGCACTGGCGCTGGATATTTTTCACTAAGCAGATTTACCATTCAAGAATCTTTGCTGGTAATGCTAGACTTTACGTGCGGGTATTTACCTGCGTCTTGATTGAAATTCAACTTTATAGCAGCTGCATTTAAGATATTCAGTTGCGGATTAATCATGGCGGTTTTGTGTAAGCTCTGGTGATATTGCCTTGTTGACCATAAACCGTCGCCATCGTATGCTGCCTATATGTTCATCAGTTTCGCAGAGGCGCGCATCTTCCATGCCAGTTACTCCATTTCATTTTGGCCTTGGTGCTGCTCTCAAGGCGGCAGCGCCTGCCCGTTTCAGTTTCTTGTCATTCGCGGCTGTGAATGTGTTCATTGATGTGGAGTCATTCTATAACTTGACGCATGGACGTTTTCCTGTGCATGCCTTCTTTCATACCTATCTTGGTGCGCCTTTGATGGCGGGTTTTACGATCTTGTTATTCCTGCTGGCGCGCTGGTGCGCCAGGCGCTTTTATTTGCCCAATTTTTATCGATGGCAACAGTTGAGCTTGTTACAGGTCAGCCTTGGCGCAATACTCGGTGCCTTGTCGCATGTGGTGTTCGACAGTATCATGCATGCTGACATACAGCCTTTACATCCTTTCAGTGACGAGAATGCCTTGTATGAAATTATTCCTTTAATGTATTTGCATCTGTTATGTGTTTTTTTGGGTGTGCTTGGTGTAATAGGGGTGTATGTGCGCAAGGCAGATGAGGTTTAAGAATTTATTACTTCCAGTTGCTGAGAGATTTTTCTGATGCGGAGGCGTTTGTCTTCCAATTCATATTTCAATAGTGAGGATATTTTATGGGTGCCTGGGCTGCCGATTCTTTTGGGAACGATACTGCATGTGACTGGGCTTATGCCATCGAAGATTGTAATGACCTGTCACTGGTAGAAGAGACGCTGGACAAGGTATTGCATGAAGGGGATGGCTATATTGACGCTTCTGATGCAGAGGAAGCCATTGCCGCTATCGAAGTGATTGCGAGGTTGCAGGGCAACTGGGGTACGCGCAATGCCTATAGCGAGAGTGTCGATAAATGGGTCAAGAAATCAAAACTGGTACCGGACAAGGAACTGGTGGAAAAAGCCCATCAGGTAATCGCAAGAATCCTGGGGGATGAATCTGAACTCAAAGAACTTTGGGCGGATTCTAGCCTGTCTAAGGAATGGACAGTATCGGTGCAAGAGTTGGCGGGCCGTGTGAAGCTATCGCAGGTTTGATTTTATTAAAAATAAAAAAAATGCGGCCCGAGAATATGACAGAATTGGTAAATCCTTGATGAGCAGCCATCCGATTTTATTCGCGGCATTGATGTTTGCATCGCTCTGCGCCACTATCAAAATTTGGAGCATAGTCTTGCGCAGACAAGGTCATCCTTGGGGCAAGTGTTTGCTCATGTTTATTTCTGCGATTCCTTTTTTTGGTCCTGTCTTCTTTGTGTTTATTGACGCGCCACCTGTCTTGCCTTTAGCTGAACAGGAAAAACCTTTTCCTAAAGGGACAAAAGTCTATCCTGATTTTTATCCACTGATAAATTGCATCAAGAGATTTTTCAGTCAGCAAAAAAGTGACTGAATGCATTGTTGGAGTGCCATCATGGCGAACATGTAATGTAACAGTATTCCAATCGTGGATTCCTGCCTGCGCAGGAATGACGAGTGGGTGGGTATCCTGGTATCTGTTGATACGGTTGGAAGTGGTCAAAGCAAGACGGTGACAATATTTCCCTATTGCCAATGCAGATAACTCCGTACGCCAACGCACAGAGGACTTTCCGGTATGCGTCTATCTTGTTTGTAAGCATTCTCATTGGCTGAGGTCAATGCAGGGTTTTGCAACCAGGATGGAGATTATCATGACTCATATTATTGCCGGGCGACTACAGCAACAAGACCAGGTGCAGCAGGCTATCTATCAATTGATGGTGCTGGGTTTTGCGCCAGGTCAAATCAGTTCTTTTTATCTTAATCCTCCGGGGCAGCATGATATGTATCCTGTTGGGGGTGACCGCGATGAATCGCCGGGCGCTACCAAGGCTGGCAGTGGTGCGCTCAATGGTGCTGCTGCAGGTGGGGCGGTTGGTGCTGCCGTGGGCATGATCGGTGCACCTGTAACTGGTCCTGTGAGTACGGCATTGGGCGCACTGGTTGGTGCGCATGTGGGGGCGTTGATCGGCAGTTTGTCGCAGATGAAGGACAAAGGTGAGACGACAGACGACGACGCTGAAAATGCCGCATCTGTACGTCGATCCGGCATGATGGTGGCTGTCAGTGTCAGCAAGCCTGAGAGTGAACAACATGTCATCACCGTGTTGAAAAACCTGGGGGCAGACCAGATTGAGATGGGCGAAGGCACGATCAGCAAAGGCGACTGGACAGATTTTGATCCACGCGTGCCACCTAATTTTATCCCGACCAGTTTGCCATCGACAAATTCAGTTACTGGTGCAGTCGCTAGCTCAGTTGCCAGCTCAGTTGCCAGTGCGGCCGCAGGTTCATCGACTTCAACACCTGTTGAACAGCAGGCGGCAGAGCAGGGAGTAACTGGCCGTGAGCTCTAGACATGTGAATTTGGACAGTAAGAATAGCAAGCAGGGCGATACGGGCGAAGCTGCAGGTCACTCTGGTGCTCATGTTGCTGATCGAAGTGCTGCTATCAAAAGCAGCGAGGCTTTGCTACCTCACGAACGTGATCAAACGACAGATGACAACACCAAGCCACGCAAAGTCATGAAGCAGGCCTTGCGTGATTTGCAGGCTGGTATGCAAGATACTGATTTGCATGGTGAGCGTGGTGTCGAGGCGGTTGTGAAAAAAAACGTCAAAACTGAATCTGATCCAGGCATCTAAATGGAAGACTCAGCCCGGTGGAATAAATCTACCGGCTATTACAGCTTGCACCAGGTCGCGCGTTTCCAGGCGTTTATCTATTGCAGGCTGTCCCAATCCCAGCATACCCTTGACTAGAGCAAGTGGATTGCTTGCATGCTCGGGACCAAAATAGTCGCTGAATACAAAGTGGCTCAAGTCAATTTGAAAACGACTTGCAAATTCTTGCATCAATTCATGGGCATCATCTCCGTCCACGCCCAAGTCGTGAAACAGACTGGCATTGGCTTTTACCCTGTCCAATGGCATGCCGACAAAGTCAGCGATGCATCGCCGTACTTCATCTGCAATGCTCGTTGGGTTTATGCTCTGTTCGTGCATGCGTGCAGTGTTGCCAGGGTCAGCCTTGTTTATTGGTTGTATTTCTTGTTTTCCAACTTATAGGGCTGGTCATAGTAAGTAGTCAGTCTGCGGGATTTCACACCCTCAGGCATGGGTGTGCTCATGAATTCTTTGATAGCGCGTTCATTGCTGCGACGGGTGTTTTCCAGCACATCATTGCGGTCACGCACTGCCTGGCGCTGGTTGAAGGCTTCATTCTTGGCTGCCCAATTGGTGTCCGCGCCGCCTTCCGAGCCTGAGCCTACATACTTTTGACCGGCCTTGACTGAAGTTCCCTTGGCAGTGGATTTTGGGCAAATATTGTCTGTAAACGTCACGCGTCCATCATTGTCCACGCATCTCTGCACTTGCGCAGATGCCATATTCGTCAGCGCCATCAGTATTGCAGCAGTAAGGAGATGTGAGAGTTTCATGATGTCGGTCCTCGGTTCCAGATCGGGGTGTTGGCTATGAGTTTTACAGGGTGCGTCAGCATCTCATAAACGAAGGCGAAGTTCAAGTAATGCCCTGTTGCTATATCTAAACTACCGCTTCGTAGCTTATTTCCATTGATTTATGCAACAAGGGGTAAATGTAAGCAGAATAAGCAGAATAAGCAGAATAAGCAGAATAAGCAGAATAAGCAGAATAAGGGGGATGGGCATAATGACATTCAACTGTAATCGCTGATGGCAATCAGCAAGTCGTCCTTGACGGTAAGTTCAGAACGTCCTTCGAGTTTCAGTGTCTCGCCGGTTTTCAATCCGTTTGATAAATCCACAGCGACACCTTCGTAGCTGATGTCAACACTTGCACTATCATGTTGGAACTGGAAGTTACTTGCCTGTTGCTGGCGGGATGAGAAAAAACCTTTGGATTGCTCTGCCAGGCTGCGGAATTCTTGCATGCCATTGGTCTGGGCATTGATCTCACCACCAGCGATATTCTTGAAGATGATATCTGCATGCAGCAACTTGATCATGCCATCTATGTCGAAATGATTATAGGCAGCCAGATAGGCAAGTATCGTGATCTTCTTTTCTTCGTCCTTCATTATCCAGACCCCATTCAGAATGCGCGAATGATTATTGTAGCTTTAGCAATAGCTATTTTATTTGGGCCAGCGCTGGGCTTCTTGTAGATATCCTGGTTCTCGCTACTATTCTGGTGAGTGTTTGAGTTATAGTTTCCAGACATGCGAGATTGAGCCAGGTGGAGCCAGGTTTTTTAAAATTACTTGTACACCAGCTTCATCACGAGGATAAAAAGCGCCAGCATCAGGGTGATCATATTGGCGATGATGATGGGCAGGGCGCTGAGCATGAGGCCATACACCAGCCACAGCATGATGCCGGCCACGAGGATGATGTACATGCCCAGTGACACGCCTTCGGCCCGCTTGCGACGCCAGGTCAGCCAGGCTTGCGGGACAAAAGCGGTGGTCGTCAGGCAGGCGGCGATATAGCCGACCAGGTCGACAGGCAAAATAGAGGGCATGGGCAGGTTTATTCTTTGTTGGGGGGCAGGAACTGGCCAGAGTGGAACACCAGCGGCGCCTGTTTGGTGAATTCGCAATGCTCAACCTCACCAACGAAGATGACATGGTCGCCCTCAGGATAGCGGCTGCGGTTGTGGCATTCAAACCAGGCCGATGCACCTGTCAGTATGGGGTGGCCGGTGCGCGAGAGGGTGTAGTCAACACCAGCAAAGCGGTCAGTCTTGCGGCTGGCAAATTGCTCTGCCAGCCAGGCTTGTTCACTCGATAGTATATTCACCACATAGTGTGAATTGCCGCTGAACACGGGCAGGCTATTGGCGGCAGTGCCCAGGCTCCAGAGTATCAACGGTGGGTCAAGCGAGACTGAATTGAAGGACGATGCTGTCAAGCCCAAAAACTGTCCATCCGCCAAACGTGTGGTGATGACGGTGACGCCAGTGGCAAATTGTGACAGGGCATCCCGGAAATGGCGGGTATCAAATTCACGCTTTTCAGAGCGGGGTGAGCGGGTGTGCATGAGGTTCCATGGTTCTTTTTTTACCATTATCACAGATTTTCAGGCATTTTGGCTCATTGCAGCGGCATGGCCTGCTATGCTGCAATAGGAAGTGTGGCGCTGATTGTGTTAAACTTGCAGGCTTGCCGGTTTCCCCAGGTTTGAAGCTAAGTAGTTGATTTGCTTGAACTAAATTTCCCACTAAGAGGTGCTGAGGTATGCCTATGCTGCTGATTTTACGCCGTGTAATGATGATGTCTGTGTTAGCCCTGCTGACGATGACGAGTTTGCAAGGTTTTGCACAAATACCGGAGGAACGCAATTTCCCGGAAAATACCAGGCGCGGTGTCTTGAATATGTCGCAATATCCAAACGTCCTGATTGATGGTAAAGCCAAGAATACGGCACCGGGTTTGCGTATCTATGATGACCAGAACCTGTTTATCTCGCCCACGCAAATTACGAGTAATTACGTCATCGTTAATTATCTTGAGGATAATTTTGGTGATGTCTCAAAAATCTGGGTATTGACCGAGATTGAACGTAAAAGGGTATTGCCAGCCGCCAAGGAATGGGTACCACAGATTTTCCAGAACAAGAATTTTTGAGATCTGCCCAGGGATAACAGCCACGCCTGACGCAGTGCTGTAATCCCTAAAGTACGTAGAGTAAGTTGAGTAAGTAAAAAATTATGCAAAAAAAAGTATTTATCAAAACCTTCGGTTGCCAGATGAACGAGTACGACTCGGACAAGATGGCAGATATCCTCAATGCCAATGATGGCATGGTGCAGACCGATAATCCCGACGATGCCGACGTTATCTTGCTCAATACCTGCAGCGTGCGCGAAAAAGCATCCGAGAAAGTGTTTTCTGACCTGGGCCGCCTGCGTGAACTCAAACGCAAAAAACCTGAACTGCTGATTGGTGTTGGCGGTTGTGTGGCGTCACAAGAAGGTGATGCCATCATCAAGCGCGCTCCTTATGTGGACGTGGTCTTTGGCCCGCAAACCCTGCACCGTTTGCCGCAGTTGATCGATGCGCGCCGTACTTCTGGCCGCTCGCAAGTAGATATCAGCTTCCCTGAAATTGAAAAGTTTGACCACATGCCGCCTGCCCGTGTTGAAGGTGCTAGTGCCTATGTGTCCATCATGGAAGGTTGCAGCAAGTATTGCAGTTATTGCGTCGTACCTTATACCCGTGGTGAAGAAGTCTCGCGCCCTTTTGATGATGTGCTGGCAGAAGTAGCTGGCCTGGCTGAACAGGGCGTCAAAGAAATCTCCCTGTTGGGGCAAAACGTGAATGCCTACCGTGGCCTCATGGAAGATGGCGAGATTGCCGACTTTGCGCTGCTGATCGAATACATAGCCGAGTTCCCGCAGATAGAACGCATACGCTTTGTCACCAGCCACCCCAAAGAATTTACCCAGCGCCTGATAGACTGTTATGCCAAGGTGCCCAAGCTGGTCAATCATTTATACCTGCCTGCCCAGCATGGCTCTGACCGCATCCTGTCGGCGATGAAGCGCGGCTACACTGCCATAGAATACAAATCCGTCCTGCGTCGTTTGCGACTCGTGCGCCCGGATATTTCAGTGTCGTCTGATTTTATCGTCGGCTTCCCTGGTGAGACGGATGAAGATTTTGATGCGCTGATGAAGCTTATCAATGACATTGGTTTTGATAACAGCTTCAGCTTTATCTTTAGCCCGCGCCCAGGTACGCCAGCAGCTAACCTGACTGACGATACACCGGCAGAATTGAAATTGCGCCGTCTGCAGCATTTGCAGTCTGTGATTGATGCCAATACCAAGAAATACAGCAATGCCATGATAGGTACGGTACAGCGTATTCTGGTAGAAGGCCCATCGGTAAAAGACCCCAATGAATTGCAGGGTCGCACCGAGAATAACCGCGTTGTCAATTTCGCGGGTTCCAAAGACCTGGTCGGTACGCTGGTGAATACCCGCATTACCGAATCCTATAATTATTCCTTACGCGGCGAATTAGTCGAAGAGGCTGTGACAGCATAATGGCAAAAACACCCGTGCCGGTAGCGCACTTCATCCCTCAACCTCTGGACAACACCCGTCTGGCACATCTGTGCGGGCCGCTGGATGAGAACTTGCGGCAGATTTCGTCAGCACTGGATGTGACGATCTTTCGCCGTGGTGAAAAATTTATCGTCAGCGGCCACAATGCCGAAAAAGCGATAGAGATACTTGAGCATTTCTATGGTCTGGCGAAAAAAATCATCACCATTGATGAAGTGCAACTAGCACTGGTAGAGCAACGCGCCAGCAAGAGCCTGAAAAAAGGCAAGGCTGGCAAAGATCAGGATGATGTGATTCCGGCGGATGCCGTTGCGGTTGATGCTCCCTTGCCTGAAGATGCCGATATAGAAAGCCCGATGCTGAAAACCCGCCGCAGCGATTTGCGCGGACGCACGCCGCATCAGAATCATTACATCAAGGCCATACTCGAACACGACATCAGCTTTGGCATAGGCCCGGCTGGTACGGGCAAAACCTATCTGGCAGTGGCTTGCGCCGTTGATGCGCTGGAGCGTGATGCCGTCAAACGTATCGTGTTGACCCGCCCGGCAGTGGAAGCAGGCGAGCGTCTGGGTTTCTTGCCAGGTGACCTGGCGCAAAAGGTTGACCCTTATCTGCGCCCGTTATATGACGCCCTGTATGATTTGCTGGGCTTTGACCGCACGCAAAAAATGTTTGAAAAACAGGTCATCGAGATTGCGCCGCTGGCTTACATGCGTGGCCGCACCCTGAACCATGCTTTCGTCATCCTCGATGAAGCGCAAAACACCACGCCGGAACAAATGAAGATGTTCCTGACACGCATAGGTTTTGGCAGCAAGGCGGTGATTACCGGTGACCCTACCCAGGTTGACTTGCAGCGTAACGTGAAAAGCGGCCTCATTGATGCCTGCCAGGTGCTGGATGGCGTGCGTGGCATCGCCTTCACTCATTTTGGCAGCGTCGATGTGGTACGTCACCCGCTGGTCGCCCGCATCGTCGATGCCTATGAAAGCGCCAATGCCAACGCCACCGCCAACAGCGCCGCTATCGGCTTGCTGAAACCCGCAACCCCTTTAAGCTCTGCCCACCATGGTCGCAAAAAGTAAAACTGAATCTAAAGCTAAACCTAAAGCTGAATCCAAAACTGTCAGCAAGCATAAACTCACTTTGTCGGTGCAATATGCCGACAAGCGTTTGCAAGATGTATTGACCCGTCCGCTGATACGCAAAACCGTGCAGGCGGCGCTGTTCTTCCCGGCAGAAATCACTTTGCGTTTTGTTGATGCCGAAGAAGGCAAGCTACTCAACCATGATTATCGCGGCAAGGACTACGCCACCAATGTGCTGACCTTTGCCTATACCGAAGATGAAGATGCAGAAGTGACCCAGGCTGATATTATCCTGTGTACCGATGTGCTGGAGAAGGAAGCTGCAGAGCAAAAGAAAACCGTGCTCGAACATGCCCAGCACCTGATCGTGCACGGTGTCCTGCATGCCCAGGGTTATGATCATGAAGAAGATGACGAGGCTGATGAGATGGAGGCGCTGGAGATAGAGATACTGGCGGGGATGGGGCTGGGGAATCCTTACAAGTAGTTAGTTCAGAAAAACTAAAATATTTTTACGCTAACCCGTTGCATATTCCTCAGTGAACAACAAACGCCGCTGGACTCCTGCCTGCGCAGGAGCGACGGATTTGAGGATGGTCATATTGCGGATTCAGGCAGAGTTTAACTATATACAAACTTAATCCCTCTCTCGTAGAACAGAAGCTGCGGTATTCTCCCGAAAACCTAAACTCCGTCGTTCCTGCGCAGGCAGGAACCCAGCGGCGTTCGCTGCGTACCAGTAATTCGTCGCAATGCCAGCGAATTTAAACGACAATATAAGCCAAATAAAAAAATATTCAGCATGAACCCTCCTGGTTCTCCAAGGATAAAAATTTTCAAGCGAAAGCCCTCCCATATGACCCAACAAAAACCACATGGCCGCAGCATCAGCATGGGTGGCCGTTCTGTCGTTGCCTATGGTTTGCGCACGCAGTTCTGGCAAGACATTTACTACTATGCGATGACATCCAGCTGGCCAGTGTTTTTTGCGGGTGTGGGGGTGGTGTTCCTGGTGCTGAACCTGTGCTTTGCCGCGCTGTTCATGATGGGCGATAACCCCATAGGCAATTTGCATCCGAATGGTTTTCTGGGTGCGTTTTTCTTTAGTGTAGAGACGCTGGCGACCGTGGGCTATGGCGACATGCACCCGCAAACCGTGTACGGACACAGCATAGCCACGCTGGAGATTTTCATCGGTATGGCCAGCGTGGCACTGATTACAGGTGTCATGTTTGCGCGCTTTTCACGCCCTCGTTCCAGCATTATTTTTGCACACCACCCTGTCAGTCACGTGATGGATGGCAAGCAGGTCTTGCTGATACGCCTGGCCAATGCGCGCATGAATATCATCAGCGAGGCAACCGCCAAACTACGCCTAATGCGTGATGAAAACACGGCCAACATGGGCAGTTTTCGCAAGATCACTGACATGAAGCTGGAACGTGAACAGCACCCCATTTTCATCCTTGGCTGGACCGTCATCCACGTCATTGATGAAAACAGCCCGCTGTTTGGCATGGATGCAGAAGCCCTGCACGCCTGCAGGGCTTCACTGATACTGAGTATAGAAGGGGTGGATGACACTACCAACCAGCCGCAAAGGGCGCGTCACTATTACCCTTGCAGCCAGATACACTGGAACCATCGCTATGTGGACGTATTTGAAAACAGCCTTGATGCAGATAATGTCCAGCACATCCATTATTCACGCTTCCATGACTCGGAAGAGATCGTCGATGTGCCTGCGCAGTAAGTCGGCTTAGAAATGCAATAAGACCAGGGCCAGCAAAGCCGGTGCTGCCTGTATGTACAAGATGCGGCGGCTGACTGAATATGCGCCATAGGCACCGGCAATGATGACGCAAGTGAGGAAGAAAATCTTCACATGAAAGCCTTCATGGCCACCCATCAGCAAACCCCAGACCAGGCCTGCAGCCAGGAAGCCGTTGTATAAACCTTGGTTTGCTGCCAGCACCTTGGTGGTTTCTGCCTTCTCTGGCGTGTTGCGGAAGGTGCGCAAACCCATGGGCTTATCCCAAAGGAACATTTCCAGTATCAGGAAGTAAATATGCAGGGCGGCGACGATGCCGGTCAGTATGTTGGCGATGAGGTACACGGTTTCTCCTTGTTATAAATGTTGATTTCCATGCCCTGATACTAGTTGATCCCCGGTTATTTAAACAGTGTTGAAAGTGACAGTCTTGGCGGTTTATGTGCGTGCTGTCAGAATAAACTGTGCATAGTCTTGCCAGGCAGTCTCAATGCCATACAGACAGCTCCTGATCTGGTTCAGTAATGCCGTGGCATGCAGCTGCCGTTGCTGTTTTTGCCTCTCCTGAAAACTTGCCCTGGCCAGTGGCGTGCCCAGGTCAGGTGCGCACAGGGCTTCGGACAGGCCGCAGGACAAGCCCTGGGAAGAAAGGATGTCACGCGCCAGGGCGGCATCGCCGATCAGCACGCTGCGTTCGGATGTGGCCCATTGCAGCGAAACCGGGTGAGCCATGCCGCCATGAAACTCCATCAGATCAGGCAAGCCTTGCAGCACCCAGCCAGCCTGGGCACCATGCAACAGTTGCTGCAACTCTCCTGCACTGCCTTTGACTGCCTTGCCACGCCCGACAAAAACGACATTCTGTACCTGGGGTGTAGCCAGGCTGTAGACATAGCCTTGCGGCAGCGCGGCCAATTTAAAGTGAGGCTGAAAATCGGGCTGAAAATGAGAGTGAAAGCGTCCTGGCTGCCGGGCTTGGCGAGCCAGCGTGAACAGGCGGGCCACCCAGGGTTGCTGCGATTTGTCTATGCTGCTGGCAGTCCTGGCGGCACGGCCACTGGCGTCGATCAGCAGGTCGGCGTGCCAGTCGTCGCCATTGTCACTATCTGCACTATTAGTACCACCGGCACCGGCGTCATGCAATTGCAGGCTTTGTTCGCCAAGGCGCAGGTGGATACGCGGCTCCTGCAATAGCTTTTGCCACAGGGCCTGCTCCAGCGCGGGGCGGTGGATGTGTACGGTCTTGGGCGTGGGCAGGGACATGCTGGCTTTGCTGTCCCACTGTACCTGCCTGAGATCATGCGTCTGCTCAGCCCCGATCAGGTGGGGGTGGATGCCATACTCCAGCAGTAATGCCAGCAGGCTGACGGGGACAGCCTCAATGCGATAGCCGCTTCCTCCTGCATCGACACTGGCAGGCGGGTCTGCGGCGAGTAACAACACCGGGCCACGTCCTTGCCTGGCTGCACACAAGGCAGCCAGTATGCCAACCGGGCCATTGCCAAGCACCGCAACACGGTAATGCTTCATAAACCAGGTGGCGGGGCTATAGGGGTAAAACGAGCGTCGCTGATGGTATCGAAAGACAGCAGGAAACCCGCGTTGATCACTGCCCTGGCAGCGCTGCCAAAACCGCTGGCGGCCACCATGTCGCTACGGGCCGAGTTAATATCCACCGCCCCCTGGGGCATGCCCGCCTGGTAACCGGCGTACAGTTTTTCCAGCAGGCTGCGATAAGCTTTTTGCAGTGCCTTGTAGGTGCTGTTGCTGGCGGGTGCCTGTACCAGATTCTGGTGCAGATACTGGCTGGGCTGGAAGCCTTGCAGCCATACCTGCATATTCTCAAAAGTCTCAAAGTGGTCCTGACCCTCGGCCATGATGTAACGTATGCTCTGGCAGTCGGCATCGCTGCCAAAGCCTGGCTGGCGCAGGGTAGCGTAGATGCGTGCATATAATTTGTCGGCACCTGTGTTGGCCTGTTCCAGTGCCAGGAAATCCAAAATGGCTTGCCGGTCGAGTATCCTCGCACGTACCGGGCTTTGATTGCCCGCGGCATCAGGAATCGTTTTGGCTACTTGCAAAGCTGGTGTATAGGCAGGGCCGTTAAGTGATAACAGAACATTGTTGACAGCCCGCAGGTGGCGCATTTCTCCATAGGCGATGCGCATGAGTTCAGCAAAACTGACCGTGACATTATTGCGCAGATCACCTGCTGCCAGCATGGCCGGGCTCAGCAGCGAATAAGCTGCTGACAGGTATTCCTGAATGGCAGCCAGTTCCAGGCCAGCAGCATAGCGCAGGTATAGTTGTAATTCTTCTCTGGATGCCAGCGGGAGTGCAGTGAACTTGCCAGGCTTGTAGGGGCGTATGGTTTCGCGGCCTTCCAGCACGAAGTTCAGGGTTTGCCACTGGTGGTTGATGGCGTAATGACCCAGTTCTTCGGGTTCATTAATGTCGGCGGGTACAGGCGGTGTGTTGCCTATGCTTCTGTTCAACCTTTCCCATGGGACTGCGGCCAGCCAGGGTACACCCGGTTCGCTGGCGTCTGGTGTCGGTGGCTGGGCAATGTCAGGATGATTGCTGGCCCAGTAAAAGCAACCGCAATCGCGAAAATCATGGGTCCATGGGCTGCACAGGGATTGCGTGAGTTCGCCGGGTTCAAACATGGCGGCCAGGCTGCCAGTACTGCTCAAATAGGGGGAACGTTTTCCTTGCAGCGAAACACTGCCAGCACTGGTCTGTATTGTCAGGGTAAGGGGAGTGTTTTCTGGTAGCAGGCGTATTGCAGTCCAGGCATCCGGAGGTGCTGTGCTGATATCAGTATTGCCTGGCGGGCTTAATGTGGCAATGCTCAAATCCTGATTGCCGAAGGGACCAAAGTTACCGTTAATCCCGGTGATCGTGCAGCGCCGGTTCTGGCTGATGTCCCGCGCCAGGTTGCGATATTTCTTTGCTACTGCTGCGCTCATTGGCGTGTTTGCCGTACCTGGGGTGGTAGTGGTGGTATTGGTAGTGGCTGCATCAATGCCGCTACTGTCGACAGCCACGATACGGATTTCAGTATCGTCGATGTCTACTTCAAGGAATGGGAAAAAGCGCCTTTCCAGATTACGTAAATCGGCTTCCAGTCCGGGATAACAATTACCGACGCCAGACTCCAGACGGGTAGAAACGGGATTGCCAGCAACCGGCGTAATGGCGCTGTCAGCCGTTTGCGTGCGGCGCAGGGCGGCAGCATTGCGCGGGATCAGTTTGATGATATCGGGAAGGCTCATTTTATGTTCCTTATGTTCCTGACTGTGCTGAGACGCTGGCACGTGGGGATGGCAGGCAATGGGTAAAATAATCCGGCCTGGCCTGGCTGAGTTCACAATAAGACTGCAGGCAAAAAGTCAGCCAATGACGGATGTAGTCGCAAGAAGCCCCACTGCGGCTGGCTTTTTCCTGGTGGCAGCCGCCTGAACACAGGTAGCGCGCCCAGCAAGCCTGGCAATCGGTCTGGGCATGTACATGGCGCTCTTGCAAAAACTGCAGGCGTTTGGGTGCATCCAGTGCGTGCCGGTCACCCAGCTTGTAATCTTGATTGCCGATGGCACGGTGGCAGGCATACCAGTCGCCATCGCTGGCAACAGAAAAATAACCGCCCCCTGCGCCGCAGGGGTAAGGGCTGCTGGCACCAACATGCAATTGCTTCAGGGCAGTGGCGAAATTGCTCAGGCGTATTTGCTGGCCCTGCAAAGCGCCTTGCAGTTCACGGCTGGCCAGGCTGACCATGGCTTGTTCATAGACTGGCCAGTCTTGATCCTGCAGCGCCAGTGCTGAACCGCTGCGCAAGGGCGAGAAGCCTATGTCCTGGAAGCCCAGCGCGGCGATGGCGTCAAACTGCTGGTCCAGGTCAAGTGAGAGGCTGTTGGCAGTAGCACGGGCCGCCAGTTTGCACATGCCGGGTGTGTCCAGCAAAGGCTGGCAGTGTTCAATTACTGCAGCAAAGGAATCGCGCTTGCCATTGAGCATGGGGCGCTGTCGGTTCTGGACGACACTGCCGCCATCAATGCTGACGGTGACTGCAAAGCGGTGTCGCCGCAGCAGTTCGTGATCTTCTGGGCGCAACAAGGTGCCATTGGTGGTGACGGAATAGCGCAAGTCCAGGCGCTGCTCGCGGGCCAGCGCAGCACTGTAGTGCACGCACTGGTGTATCAGGGCGCGATTGACAAAGGGTTCTCCGCCTATGAAACCCAGGGTCAGCGGCGCTTGTGGATCGGCTTCTGCCAGCAAACGGTCTATGCTGCCGCGCGCCTGTTCCCAGTCCATGCCCTTGCTTTGTTTGCCCTCAAAATTACCCTGGCTGGCATAGCAATAGCTGCAGCCCAGGTTGCAACTGGAACTTACATTCAGCGACAGGCTTTGTACTGTTGGCAGGCTCAGTGCGTCGAGACTGGCTTCATTGTTCAGGGTGCGCGCCAGCATCTGGCTGAGCACATGATCCAGGTTGACATCAGCTTCGGTATTAACATCAGCATTAACATCAGCATCAACGTCAGTTTCCTGTTCGGGCAGGTCATAGATCTGGCTATGCGGCACTACCAGCAAATGCTGACCGAGGCTAGACCTGAAGCGGTAACTGCCTGGTGCATGCACAGCAGAGGGGAGTGGCAGCAAACTCATGTCTGGCCACCAGCAGGGTTTGTGCTGGTGCCCATGCCTGCCAGGATTTCATCCCGCCTTTCATTGGCGCGATTGGCGACAATGGCCGAACGACCCAGTGGTGCAGCGACAGGTGTCTGCACTATATCGTCTACCCAGCTCAGCAGCAGATCATATTGCCAGGTGCTGAGAGTCAGCGGCTGGGCATTGGAGTTGCGCATCAGCGGTGGCATCTGCATGCTGGTGGCATCGGCAGATTCAGGTGACCTCAAATGGAAACTCTGGCGTATCAGCTCCTTAAGCCGGGTGGGATGCAATTGCACAAAATCATGCAAGGCCTGTAAATCAGATAAATAGCGGTGGCGCGAACGTGCATGGGTGGTCAGTGGCAAGGGATCGGCAGCATTGCCATTGGGTATGGTGAAATTTTGATTACGCAAAGGGTCACGTCCACCGAATGCCCGTAGAGGCTCAAGCATGCCGTCACCGGTAATTTTTCTGGGTAGCCGTGCATTGGCGGGCAAATCCATGGCGCGCAGGTCGCGGTAGTGATCGACGTTGAACAGGCTCAGGGTTTCATAAACGCGCTCGAACAAGTCTTCTACCCAGCGTTCGCGCTCGGCTGTGGTCATGGCGGCGTTGCGTCTGGCCATATCGCCACTGCGGTCATTGATCTCGTCAGCCATGGACAGGAAAGGTCGGCGGTCCGGGGCAAAGTCGGGTGGTGCAACAAAGACATTGGCCGTTGTGTTGAGAGTTCTCCCGGTCGCGCCGGGGAAGCGCAAAGTGGCTTTGACCCTGGCTTCGCAGGTATCGTCCACGACACCCAGTGATATGTTGCCACCACCAACATCAGCGCCATCATAGGTGTCCCAGGGGCTGACTACTTCTGCCTGGGTGCCGGTGATGCCACGCCAGCCTGCATCTGGATTGAGGAAGTTAAAAGGTTCCAGTACCGGGGGTGCTGGGGTACCCACTGGTGGCGGATGGTCCTGGCTGGTATCTGGCGGGCCATACACGCGCCCACGCGCCGGGGTAAAGCGGAAGCGCAATACTTCGACATTGACTGCTGCCAGCCAGGGCTGGCCAGTGGCGGGCTGGGGTTTGCTGAGCAAGAACTGTATGCTGCCAAGAGGAATATTGCGTCCCGCCGGTATCATGGGTGCGGTAGCGGCTGGCGGGCTGACACCCAATAGCGGGGTGTTCGCATGATTGTCAGCCGCCACTACTACAGGTGGATTGGTGCCAAAACGCAAAAGCGGGTTGGCAGCACGGCGGGCTGCCTTGTGGTTTTGTGCGTTCACTTCCAGGGTCAGATTGGCGAGCGGGATTTTGAAGCGCTTCAACAAGGCCGGGGTCAGCGGCGCATCTGTCCAGCTGCTTTCTGCCGAACCGGGTTCGCCCATTTTTGCCCAGATTTCAAAGAAGGGTGCCACTGGCCGTATCAGCTCGCCATCGCGCAAGCTGAGTTCTGTTGGCATAAAAGGTTCGACTGAACTGTCAGGCAAGATGCGCAGCGACCAGTCAGGTGCAATAACCGTTTCTGCATTGGCGCGCGGTGCTGGATTTTGTATCCACTGGAAAGCCTCTTGCGGCGTACTACTGCCGCCTAGACGGGCAATTGCCATCGGTGGATTGATAAAGATGGCCTGGATGATTGCTGACATGGATGAACCTCCATTTGTAAAGTTGCCGCTGCTGCTGTTACTTCTGCTACTTCCACCGCTATTTCAATGTCAGTGCTAGTGTCGACAGGAGGGGTATTCCTGACGCCAGATGGCAGTTTGGGATGTTCTTTCGTCAGCATAAGTTGTCGAAAAATTAAAGGCAATTGTTTTTTTAATCTTTTATTTCGTAAAAATTAATTGACGTTTTTATACCACTATCCCCACTGTGTTAGCGATGCTAGTGGAGCAAATTGGACAGGCAAGCCAGAAAAGGATGCAATGCGGGATGCAATGCGGGATGCAATGCAATTTACCTGGCTTGATTTATGACAGGCGAATGACAAATGCTGCTTTTCGCTGGTTTTGATGTTCTGTTGAGCATGTTTTGCGATAGTTTTTGTATCTGTTCATGTCAAAATTTGGGAAACCGCTGCCATTTGTTGTATTCTGTAGGATTGAAACAACGGCGTTACGCCTATTATGCAAGAGCATTCTAGTAAGGTCAGACCATCTGACCTTAAACCCCATAGGTCATTGTTTGAACGATTGACCGCCCTGATTTCTCCTGAACCTGAAAACCGCGCCGAACTGCTGGAAGTTTTGCACGACGCGCAAGAACGCAATCTCATCGATGCTGATGCACTGGCAATGATAGAAGGCGTGTTCCAGGTGTCTGACCTGTGCGCACGCGATATCATGGTGCCGCGCGCGCAAATGGATGTCATCGACATTTCCAATCCCATACAAGAATGGATGCCAGAAGTGCTGGAGACAGCGCATTCCCGTTTCCCTGCTGTTGATGGTGACCGTGACAAGGTCGTTGGTATCTTGCTGGCCAAGGATTTGCTGCGCTACTACGCCTCTGATGCATTTGATGTGCGTGACATGCTGCGCCCGGTGATCTATATCCCTGAATCCAAGCGCCTCAACATCTTGCTGCGCGACTTCCGTGCCAACCGCAATCATATTGCCATGGTGGTGGATGAATACGGCGGTGTCTCTGGCCTGATCACGATTGAAGACGTGCTCGAACAAATCGTCGGCGACATCGAAGATGAATATGATTTCGAGGAAGAAGAAGACAATATCCTGGCGCTGGAAAGCAAGGGCAACGGCAAGCGCTGGCGCATCAAGGGTTTGACTGATCTTGAACAATTCAATAACACCCTGGGCACGACGCTGGGGTCTGAGCATGCCGAGACCATAGGTGCCTATGTCGCCGACTATATGGGGCAGGTACCGCATATGGGTGATGAATTCTCGATAGGCAACCTGTACTTCGAAGTCTTGCGTGCCGATGCGCGTGAAGTGCAAATGCTGCTGGTGGAACAAAGACCAACTGTGCGGTCTGATGATTAAGGCTGCAATGTCTTTGCGGTCCATGTTGTCCTCCTTGTCTGCACGTTCATCCTTCCTGCTTGCGCTGGTGGCAGGGGGGCTGAATGTACTGTCGTTTGCCCCTTTCCATTTCTGGCCTGTGCAAATCCTGAGTCTGGCGTTATTGTTCAGCCAGATTTTGCGTGAGGGTGATGACGCCATCAGCCGCAAACGGGCAGGCTGGCTGGCCTGGGCATATGGCCTGGGGTGGCTGACGGCCAGCACAAGCTGGCTGGTATATGCCATGACCGTATTTGGTGGTTTGCCCGGCGTACTGTCTTTGCTGGCCTTGATGTTCCTGACCGGCGCTTTGTCCATCTATGTAGCCGCGGCTGCCTGGGGCACACGCTGGCTGCAGCAGCGCTGGAAAATTTCTTCCACCGTCGCTGGCCTGCTGGTCTTGCCCGGTTTGTTTACTGTGGCTGAATGGCTGCGCATCTGCTTTTTGACAGGCTTCCCCTGGACTATTTCCGGTTATGCCCATACCCATAGTCCGCTGGCTGGTTTTGCGCCTGTCATCGGTGTGCTGGGCCTGGGCTGGCTGAATGCCTTGCTGGCTGCGGCGCTGGCTTTGTTGCTGGTGAATGTAGGAACTGTGGGCAATCGCAAGCAAAATCTGGCATTGCCTGCTCTGGTCCTTGTCGTATTTGTCGCGGGCTTTGGCTTGCAACAAATCAACTGGACCAAGCCGCAAGGCCAGGCCATACAGGTGCGCTTGTTGCAAGGTAATGTCGCACAAGACATGAAGTTCAGCCAGGAACATCTGAACGACTCGCTGACCCTGTACCACGACATGATCACGCAAACCCCGGCTGACCTCATCGTCACGCCAGAGACGGCACTACCCATGTTGACTTCACAACTGCCGCCAGATTATCTGCCGCTGTTGAACAGTTTTGCCCAAGACAGCGCCAGCACCGTCATCCTTGGTGTGGGGGTACATGATGGTGCTGACAAATATTCCAACAGCGTACTCGGCATGTCGCGCCAGTACGCCCAGCCTTACCGCTACGACAAACATCATCTGGTGCCTTTTGGCGAATTCATCCCGCCGGGTTTCCGCTGGTTTGTGAATATGATGTCCATCCCCATGGGCGAGTTTTCTACCTCCGGCCCTATACAGCCAGCCATGAAAGTGGCAGGCCAGTGGGTGATGCCGAATATCTGTTACGAAGATTTGTTTGGCGAAGAAATTGCTGCGCAACTATCTGCCCAACATACAGCGGGCCAACCCGTTGCCAGTATCTTGCTGAATGCATCCAACCTGGCCTGGTATGGCAATTCATTCGCCATCCCCCAGCATTTGCAAATATCCCAGATGCGCGTACTCGAAACAGGCCGCCCCATGCTGCGGGCCACCAATACCGGGGCCACAGCCGTCATCGTGCCGGGTGGTGTGGTTGAGCAGTTATTGCCCGAGAATACCCGCGCTGTGCTGGCGGCGAATGTGCATGGTTATACTGGGATGACGCCTTACATCCTCATCGGTAACTTTGGTGCATTGGGCTTGTCTGTACTGGGAATCTTGCTGGCGTTTGTACTGGGGCGCAAAGAAAAAAATAGATAGCTTGTAGCATTCACGTAGGAGCGGCTTCAGCCGCGAACAAATGACGGATAGTGTCCATTGTTCGCGGCTGAAGCCGCTCCTACGGGGGAATCATCGTCGAGCCAGTTACAATGAGCGCATTGTACTTCTCCCGTTCTACGTAAATCATTGCTGGAAAAAATATGACAGAAGACCTCTCCATCCTGACCCGCAAGGGCAATCCACCTGACCACAGTCTGATTTATGGCAGTCATGCAGACCAGGTAGCCGATATACGGTTTGGCAGTGACGGTGCACGACGTCCACTGGTGATGTTGATACACGGCGGTTTTTGGAAACCAGAATATGACAGGCAGCATACCGAAGCGATGTCCAGTGCACTGGCCGCTGAAGGCTGGACGGTTGTCACACCAGAGTATCGCCGCATCCCCGGCAAGCCTGACGCCAGCCTGGAAGATATCGCCAGCGCGATAGAAATGCTGCCACACCAAGTGGCGCGACACAACGGCAAGATAGTATTGGTCGGGCATTCTGCTGGTGGACATCTGGTGCTGTGGGCAGCAGTCAAATGTACAACGCCCGCACTCGCCGGTGTACTTGCCCTGGCACCCGCCGCAGACCTGCGCATGGCCCATGATTTGAAACTGGGTGATGGTGCCGTGTTGAAGTTTCTAGGCAAGAACCCGCTGGAACGCGCAGATGTCGATCCCATGCAATTACCTGCGCCTGCAGTGCCGGTGACCGTGCTACAAGGTAGCCTTGATAAGGTCGTGCCCCCTGCTGTGCCTGAAGCTTACTGTCAGGCTTTTCCCAAAACGCAATTGGTATTGCTGCCAGAAGCAGGGCATTTTGCTGTGATTGATCCACAAAGTAATGCCTGGCCTGCAGTCTTGTCGGCCTTGCTTGGCTTGTCTGATTAATGCTGCGATGCCTGGCTTGATTTGAGAAAAACCGATGAAGAATTTTTCTATAACAATACATGCAATCGATGAAGTATTATCTGCAGCAGATGAGAATATTGACGTTCAAATTGATTTGCTTGATGGCAGAAAATTTACGGCGACTTTTTTTTCGCTTCGCAATCTGAAGTATCTTTTAGAGAAATTTCGCACAACTGGAGAGTGCGCAAAAGGCACCTATGTATGGGCAGCTGACATGATAGTCGTTGAGTCCATCGATGAAGAGACTATTCATAAAACAGTTGCGAGCTTAATCGAAACCGGTGAAATAGAGTTTGCATGTACAGAACTGAAAAGCTCAGATAGAGATGATTAGATAAATGAAACGACGAGATATTGGTATCTACATTGGAATGGTTTTAACGGGCTCTTTGGCGATTATGAGTAATTCAAATGCTCAAGCCTGGGTGATTGATGACGCTGAATCCGAGATCATGCCCGTCTATGTCATGACGCATACTGATGGGCAAGAATTTACCTTTGTTCGGGCGGGTTTTTGGTTTCCAGAGACAAAAAAATCTGTCAAGTTGTCTTCAGCAGGTGTAATCGCTGTAAATGGTATTGAGTTGAAAGCGGAGCAGGGTTCAACGGGTGCTTACTCTTACGTTGGAAATATTCCTGTAACAGAAGGGATATTGACGTTCAAGCTAGTTCGAAATCCAAATAAGACTATGGAGCATAGTTTTAAATTACCGACATTAGATATTTTAGATTATCCAAAAAGTTATACTCCTTATGAAACAATTAAGGTTCCATTAAAATATGCTGTACCAGCAGTTGATACAACTATTTTCAACATGTATATAAGGACACCCCAAAGAACTATAGATCTTAATAGCAAGATTAGAAGTGATTATTTGGAATTCTCACCCATCATTAAAGTCCCTTTGCCAGTTGGTACATTTGAAGCAAGAATATATAAACAGGAGCGTACGCCGCTTAAAGACATTTCAGATGCAAGCAAAATCGGATGGGGCGTAGCGTCTAATGGACGAAATTTCAAAATAGAAATTTTAGACGCAAAACCATAAAGTGTAGTAGTCGCGACCTGATCTGACAGTTACCCGATTTGAAGACGGCGATTGTCAACTCGCGTAGGTGCGATTAGCGCAAGCGTAATCGTACGCATGTCTATTTATCTCAGATACTTTGAAAAGCGTGATACTTATTTTGTTGAATTCAGCAGGGCAATGCGCCGGACTTTTTTGAAACCTATCAAATGACAATGAGGGCATTCGACGTATAACATACCTACGATTACGCGGACTGCTCGTATCTATGGGCTGCGGTGTTATCGGCCTTGCGTGGTTTGTCTGTGGCGTGAAAAACGCTTAGACCAATTCCGCGACTGTCAGGTTAATTGGGATTGTGGCGGCAATATTGGGTAACAAAAAAGAGCGAGGGAAATATTGGCAAACGCAATAAAAAAGATATGTCTGGACGTGGCAGGATTCGGGTTTATATTTTATTCACCGTTCTCTACAGAATTCATTCTGCATGGTGAAGACTATTTTGAAACAACTTTTTCTGATCCAGCCGTAGTTGAAAAACAAGCGACTGAAGGTCGAATTGTTGGTGTAAGCACTGGGACGCCTGGTCGCTTCTTTCTTGAGATATTCAAAGGGTACCCGGAACAAACTTCTTTGGAGCAGCAGTGCTTTAAGCTAAGGCTGGGTGTAGAAGTGCGTGACCGTACGTTGTGTATCAGAGATATTTTTGATTTATTGAACTGGGATGCAGAGTGTCCTCGTGAGCAGATGATTGATATTGATGATGGTTTCTATCATCTGACCTTGCTCAGTAACGAACCAGAATCAGGCGTGCTGGGAGATGATCAAGTTGTTCAACTCTATCTTCAGGAGTTGCCAGAGATGCCAAGACTTAAATACTCGGGTGTTCCTACTTTATGTTAGCCAATTAAATAATCGAAAATGGCAGGAAAAGAGGTTCAGTCAGATAGATACGATTAGAACAAGGTAATCGTACGCATGTCTATTTATCTCAGATACTTTGAAAAGCGTGATACTTATTTTGTTGAATTCAGCAGGGCAATGCGTCGGACTTTTTTGAAACATATCAAATGACAATGAGGGCATCCGACGTATAACATACGTACTATTACGCGGGGCTTGTATCTGCGCGGGTTTGATTGTATTCCCCATATTGTCATTTAATTTAATACCAATTTAGTCAAAAGGAAGCTGAATGAAAGCATATGAAAAGGTCTATCAGCACCTTGATTTTCCAAGTGAGTTGATTGCGTTAGCGAATGGTGATCTGAAAATTCCGCGTGGAACTGAAGATCAGCCTGCCTGCTGTTACGGATTTCCTCCTGCAATGATTCCATTATTCAGTGCTCCTGACAGCATGATTTACACGGGTTATTGGAAACATTGGTTTGGTAGCAGGTCTAGTAGTTTCGTGAGGATGCATGTAAATGTACTTTTCCGTTTAACGGAATGCGCTCGCTCGGTTGAGCAATTCAAGGATTATTTGGTGATGAGGGAGTTAGTTTTTGCTGATGAACTGACAAGTGAAGTAGATGGCTTTGCGCGAGCTTTAAACGTTTCTAACCTTAATTTACTTGATCAGATCTCGACAGAATTCGGAGATCGCCCAGCAGGTTTCCTACATTTACCCTCGTTCTCAAATAACCCACCATTAAGCTGTTTTCGTGATCCCAGTGCATATAAAGGTGATTTCCCGCATGTCGGAATGAATATCGACCAATATTTTATGTCTGAGTCGTGTTCTTTGGAATTAAATGAGACTTTGGAAAACGAGTATTTGTCTGAATCATTTTGTCCAAATTGGTTTAAGAATTATAAAAAGACAGAAGTTTTTGCGGCATTATTGGACGAAGGGAAATTATCAGAAGCTTGGTTTGCATTAAATTCAAATGGATGGTCATTTATCGATGCAAGAAAAGCGTTAAATTTACTTGCAAGTAAGTATGATGATTTTGCATTCCACACACTAGTTGATGCATGGTGCTCTTTAGATCATACTAAATATAAGGTGGGTTATTGATTTGCTTGCTGTCTTGTTCAGCCCGCGTAGGCGCGATTAGCGAAACGTAATCCCACGCATGTCTATCTTTCTCAAATACTTTGAAAACGTGACACTTATTCTGTTGAATTCAGCAGGGCAATGCGCCGGATTTTTTGTGAGAAATTAAATGGCAGTGGGTTTTTCCGGCGCGCAGCATGAGTCCGATTACTCGTGGTTAAACCTACCTACTGGCTACTTGGTATTATACGTAGCAATCGCTGTTCTAAAATGAACATTGGGCGTCTCAAAACACAGATTATCAGCATCGCTTGATCCGCCAATCATCGGACTGACTATTGGTGCGTAGTGCATTCCAGTTCGCAGAGGGCCAAGCCTATTGAGCACGGCTACAAATCGTTGTTCATCCAAAAGCGCATATTTATCGCTTAAAACACGGGAAAAAAGATCTGTCCCATTGTCTGTGACGGTAAAAGCTTCGAACGTATCTACACAAAAGAGTACATACAAAACACGTTCACCATCCCACCTGAATCCTAATTGATCACCAAAGCAGGTTTCTGCAAAAAAAACAGGCCCGCCATTTTGAGGTGCCGGGTACACAGCCTGCCAAAAATCTTTCTTATTCCATTCTTGGAATGAGTCTCTGACCAGCAAATTTGTGCCATCCCCATAAACATATAAAATTCTGTCTCCAAGATATCCAGCACCAACGCAATCCCAAAAGGCGACAACTTCTGCTGGCACGCTGACACCCAAGTTTTTTTCGACAAATTTAACTAGCACAGATACATCAATAATATTTTTTACGCCGCCTTCAGATGGAAATGTCAAAGAAAATTTTTCAAACATAATGGTCGGTAGGTGGAACGAAGTGATTTGATTTTCTAGAAATAGGCTGTGCAGATAAGATTAACGCAACGCAATCATACGCATGTCTATTCACATCAGATACATTGACTAAGTGTGATGTCCACTTCGCCGAATTCAATTTATGCTATTTATTGCGGCTGAGTATGCTTGGTGGGAGCACCACGATTATAGTCATGCCCAACCAAGCCTATCTCGGCGACTTATTGTGTCACCTGGACATTTCTTACTTATTCCCCTGCACCATCTGTGCATCAATATCCGCCAGGCATTCGAGGCCACGCTGGGTGATGGTCATCTTGCCGGTTTCGGCGTTGACTTCCACATGCGCCTTCTTGCCCAGGAAGGTGGCTACCGGGCCGGGGAGGGTGGTGTCTGGGTCATTGGCAATCGCACGCAAGCCGTCTATGCATTGCTTGATGAACAGGGTTTGCCTGCCTGCATCGGTCAGTTCCAGCGTGCCGTCTTTGCGGTGGGTCATGAACTTGATGCCGCACAGGCGCTTGGCATTGCGGCTGATGCAGGCATTTGGTTTTGTGTTGCGCGGCAGCTTGCTTAATTGCTCCAGTGCGTCGTATTCATCTATGCTGAGTTTTTGATTCATTGCTGCTTTCTACATTTGTAATGATGAAAACCAAACCTGGTTACGTATAGCCATGTTTGGTTTTCTTGAGATTTTCTTCTGTCTTTCTCTGTGACTCTGTGCCTCTGTGGTGAGAGGTTTTTCTTCGTAATAACTAATTCTATTTGTAAACCTTGCCGCTCTTCATGACGAAATTCACTTTCGTCAGGCTCGTTACATCCGCCAGCGGATCAGTATCCACAGCGATGATGTCGGCAAACTTGCCGATCTTGATACTGCCGATCTTGTCTTTCAAGCCCAGCAAATCCGCCGCATTGATGGTGGCTGCCTGTATGGCTTGCATGGGGGTCATGCCATACTTGACCATATAATAAAACTGCTTGCCATTGTCACCATGCGGGTAGACGCCAGCGTCTGAACCAAAAGCCATGCGGGCACCACCTTGCAGGGCAGCGCGGAAATTATCGCGTTGTTTTTGGCCTATCTCTTTTTCCTTGGCCAGCGATTCAGGCAAGAAACCTGCTTTTTCACCTTCACCAAGAATATAGTCGTCATTATAGATGTCCATGACCAGCCATGTACCATGTTGTTTGGCCAATTTGATGCCTTCGTCGTCAATCAGGCTGCTGTGTTCGACAGAATCTACACCTGCACGTATGGCGTCACTAATGCCGCTGGCACCGTGGGCATGGGCGGCAACCTTGCGGCCCAGCTTGTGTGCTTCCTGCACGATGGCCTGCATTTCTTCCAGGGTATATTGCTGGGCACCTGCGGCATCGCCTTTGGACAATACGCCACCAGTAGCGCAAATCTTGATGAGATCGGCACCGTATTTGGCCATTTCACGCACTTTGCTGCGTGCTGCCCATGGGCCGTCAGCCACGCCTTTGCCTACATCATTGTATTCAGGCGGCAGTAAATTATTGTCGCAATGACCACCCTTGATGCCTATGGCATAGCCAGCCGCGAGTATGCGCGGGCCGGGGAAATCGCCATCATTGATGGCATCGCGCAGGGCAACATCAGAAAAACCTTCAGAACCAACATCACGCACGGTGGTAAAACCAGCATTGAGGGTATCGCGGGCAGCCCTGACACCATACAGTGCACCACGTACCGTGGATGTCCCCAATGAGCTATAGCCATGCTGGTGGGGGTTGCTGGTCAGGTGCGTATGCGCATCAATCAGGCCAGGCAGCACGGTGGATTTGGACAGGTCTATGACCCTGGCCGCTGCCGGGATAGGCGTGCCAGCTATGGGCGTTATCGCAATTATGCGTTCACCTTCAATGACGATAAGCTGGTCGCGCAAGACTTTGCCGCTTTCAACATCCAGCAGGCGACCTGCCTTGATGGCGATGGTTTCTTTGGCGGGGGCCTTATCTTCAGCCTGGGTCGGTGTTGTGGCCAACATGAGGCTGCATAGCATGCTGCTCAATAATGCGGATGTCAGTTTTTTATTCATTATTGTTCTCTATGGTGTTTTTATATATGGAATTTTCATCTTGCCGGTATGCTGGCAAGATGATTGCCAGCGAATATAACATGGGGGAAGTTTTACGCCGCATGCAGCACGTAACACGCAGCAATGCTTAAGACGCATGACTAATCCACAATAAACAACTTCGCCCCAGTTGCTGTTGATGAGCGGTGTGCTTCGGCACCGTCGGCAACCTGGTAGCTCATGCCAGCCTTCAAAGTCAGCACGCGGCCATCATCGAGCTCGGTTTGCATTTCGCCTTCCATGCACAGCAGGATATGACCCTTGCTGCACCAGTGGTCGGCCAGATAGCCAGGTGTATATTCGACCATGCGCACGCGGATGTCACCAAACTTGCAGGTGCGCCAGAAGGCCTTGCCGGTAATGCCGGGATGTTCGGTTTTTTCAACAGTGGACCAGTCGGTAGTGCCAAAGGGGATATCTGAAATTTTCATGTGGAGATTTTAAAGAAATGAAGTGAATAGTCTTTGATACATTGGGGCCAGGCTGCTTTTGCTGTCTCTTTGATGTGATGCCTTGAGCTTGATTATTCTGCCAAAGCAATCGCCTTCAAGGCACCAACATCCCCTGCAATGATAATACTGATATGGCGACTGATTTTTTCTGCAGGCCAGTCCCACCAGGCAATTTGTTCCAGGATATCGATGACATCATCCGTAAAGCGCTGCCGTATCGGTTTGGCCGGATTGCCGCCAACGATGGTATAGGCTGGCACATCGCTGACGACTACGGAGCGTGATGAGATGATGGCACCATTGCCTATCTTCACACCCGGCATGATCAGTGCCTCGTAGCCTATCCAGACATCGTTGCCGATGACGGTGTCACCCTTGTAGGGCAGGGCTTCAAGGTCCATCGGCGTTTTCTCCCAGCCATTGCCAAAGATCTGGAAAGGGTAGGTCGAGATGCCCGCCATATTGTGGTTTGCCCCATTCATGATGAATTTGATACCACGCGCCAGCGCGCAAAACTTGCCTATGACGAGCTTGTCGCCAATGAAGGGGAAGTGATACAGCACATTGCGCTCGAAATCTTCGGCACCTTCAGGGTCGTCATAATAGGTGTAGTCACCGATGAGGATATTCGGGTTGCTGACCGTATTTTTGATATAGCAAACCTGGGGGAAGCCCTGCATGGGGTGCGTGGTTTTTGGGTCTGGTCCGTGCATAAAATTTAGTGTTGGATGTCGTCAAGAAGTTGATGCAGAGCTTTCGTCAAAGCCTTGATCGAACCCTGCATATCCCATTCATCATTATCGACATTGACGAAATTCGATATGGCGCGCAATTCCAGGAAAGGCTGGTTTTCCTGCAGGCAGGCGTAGAAGAAGGCCGCGCCTTCCATGTTTTCGAGGTCGACGAATTCAGTGTTGACATAGTGTGCCATGGCGGCATTGAGTGACATGCTGCGGGCTTTCGGGAACTCTGTACCTGCCGGAATGAAGGGGCAGCCAAGCGTATGGCGGCGTTCAAATTCCATGTCTATGGGCAGGTGCGCGAGGTGGGTGAATCCATCGGGCGTGAAAAAGCCCAGGTCACCTTCGACTTCACTCTCAACCAGCGCCACGTCACCTACCTTGAAACTGGAATGCGGATAAGCCCCGGCTATGCCCGCCATGATGAGCATGTCTGGTTCATATTCGTAGATGGCCCTGAGTGTCGCATGGGCAGTCGCGGTAAGCCCTACACCAGAGACGATGGTGATAATGCCTTCACGCTGGAACAGGCTGGCTTCAGTCTGGGTGGGGAAGAGGACGGCTATTTTCATTTTGTGGATCCAGATCAGCTTTGATTCGATGCAGCCTGCACTCGCAGGTTTTTTCTGTCTATGCGTGCTTCCCAGGCCAGTAAGAGATAGGCAAACAACAGGGTCTGCACGACAATTTCAGGGAAATGTGTGAGAAATAATTCAAGATTGAAGCCCGTGGTGTACACCAGTGCTTCCATGGCGCCGTTAATGCCACCTACAGCGCCTATAAATATTAAGATAGAGGCAATAATCAAACCGCCCCATTTACCCTGTTTCAGCAAATTTTGTCTTAAAGGCAGGAAGATGATGCCATGTAGTATGCCACGTAGTAGTTGTGTCGGCAAAATCCAGGTTTGAACAAATTGACTGTGCGGGTCGCGCAGCCCTGGCACGGCATGCTCGCCTTCCCACATGCGGTAAGCATACAAGCGATAAGAAATTGCGCCGATGATGAGATAGGTGAGTAAATGCAGTAAGGTGGTGCGGGCAATAAAACCACATGCCAATTTGAAAGTGAGCCTTCCTGTGTGCTTCATTTTTCCTCCTTCATGGTCAATGAAAAAAGTCTTCGTCACTCATAGGTTTGTGGACAGGTTTTATTTTATCAATTGTCGGATGATAGCTAAACTGAATTGAAGGGCTTTTTTGCGCTTATTGCGGGGATTACATGCAAATTTTTTGGCATATACTGCTTAAATCAGACATTTGCCGTCTGGCAAGTTCTGGAAATGTTATTTATGTGCAGGAGTAACACTGAAACTTTGAGAAAGTTTGCCGTAAACCAAGGCATGCTTGCTGTTTCCGATATGAACATTTGCTGCAATAAGTGCAGGTGCAACGATGGCCAAAACCAATAAAGAATTTGTCACAGGCTTGTTCCAGATACTCTGGGACAAGCAACCCGATCAGCAGACGGTGGACTTATATGCCTCCCGTCTGGATTCTGGCTTGCTCACGCGCGCCGGGGTTGAATATAGCTTTTTGATCGCGCCGGAGTATAGCCCGGTTGCAGAACAAATCGTGCGCCTGTACCTGGCTGCCTTCAACCGCATCCCGGACACGGATGGCTTCACCTTCTGGATGGGGGTGCACAGGAATGGTGGCAGCAATAGCCAGATCGCCCAGGTGTTTGCCCAGTCAGAGGAGTTTGTCAGCAAATATGGTGGCAATTTGTCGAATAGCCAGTTTCTCGACCTGATTTATCAAAATGTACTTGGCCGTAGTGCCGATGCAGCAGGCCGTGATTATTGGGTAGGGCAAATGAGCAACGGCATGGCACGTGGCGAGATCGTCAACCAGTTTGCGCAGTCGCAAGAATTCAAGATCGCAGCGTCCACCAAGGTGTATGCCAGTGTGGTGTACACAACCTTGATAGGCCGCATGCCCACAGCAGCTGAAGCGGCGGCTGCACCTACCAATGTCGAACAACTGGTCCTGAAAGTGGCGCAGGCATCTGAAGTGACACCGACTCTGGGCAGCATCACTTACTCAGCCCCTGCATTTGTAGAGCAGCAACTCAATGACGGCAGCATGACCAGCAGTATAGTTTTGACACTGACTGGCGACACCTTCAAGGGCAATGTCGGCGCTGCACTGGGCAAACTGACCAATGTGCCTACCGGTCTGACTGGCACCCTGGTCAAGACCACAGACACCACTGCCACGCTGACCCTGAGTGGCAAGGCCACAGCGAATGCCAGTATCAATAACATCGCCAACCTGACAGTGACGCTGGATAACACTTCCTTCACCGGTGGCAAGGTTGTTAATATTCTCAATGCAGTCAAGTCTGATCTGCAAATCAATTACATCGATATCCCGCTCAATGAAACCAATCATTTACTGAGCGGCAAAGGCGCGCTGACCACGCCCCTGGTGATTGACCTGAATCTGGATTTGCTGACGCTGGACAGCAAGCCCCTGGCATTGCTGAGTGGTGACATCAAGAAGGTGGATTATGTAGACCTGAGCCTGATCGCCGCAGCCACCACTACGGGAACAAGCACCGGTACATCGGGCACCAAGGTGACCGTGACCACCACCATCAAAGGTGATGAGGCGAATAATTTGCTGATAGGCTCGAATTACCCCAATTTTTTCACTGGCGGCGGCGGCCTGGATACCATGCAGGGCGGTATTGGCGTGGACACCTATGCATTCGGCATCACCCCGGTTGCCAATGGCGTTGACACCATCACCAATTTCACCATAGGCAAGGGCGGTGATGTATTGAACTTCTCCGCCTTTTTGAACAAGACCGGTACCACCAAAATCGCCGCCGTCAACGCCGCTGCCATCACACCCAAAGCCTGGGCCAATGGCGACGTGTTAACGGTACAGGGCAACGCGCTTGACACCACAAAAATTGCCGCCCTGTTCGGCGCAGGCAAAGCCTTCACTGGCCCCACCGTCGCCAGCAAGATGGTCATCATCACTGCGGACATTATTGGTGATGCAAGCGTCTGGTATGTGATTAATCAGCTGGATGTCAACAACATCACGCCGGATGAAATTGTGCTGGTGGGGGTGTTGAAGAACGTGAATAACCTGAGTCTGGTTGGGTTTGATGCGACGAATTTTTTGTGATGTAGATATGTGATTTGAAGATTGCAGTATAAAGGATGTAGGAATATGGGGAGAGGCCGCGGTGACGTTGCTTTTGACTTTTGCTGTTCCCATGTGTCGACGCCGTTTGTGCGGTACAGAAAATGGAAAAAGAAGAGCCGCTGTTTGAGCCGAAGGCGAGTTTCGGATCTTCCCATTTTTTGTACTGCACAAACGGGAACCCCGCAGGGGCGACGACGCCTGGGTCGCCTTTCTTTGAATACGTTCTTTGGCGACGCAAAGAAAGTATTTCGGCTGCAGGGCCGAGACCCGGCTTGTATCCACAAAGGGTAAACGTTTTAGTCAAAGTGCCATGCAACAAACGCCACGGCATACCACGAACGCCACTGGAGCGCCAGCCCGGTGGATTCCAGCCAAAAGCACGCAGGAATGACGTTAATAAAGGTAAACGTTAATCGTGAGTTCGTAAACCAGGTTAGGCAAAGCTGTCTTGCAGCATGAGACCTTGGCGCAGTCTCAATATCTGAAAACCCCTATTCCTTCACCACCTTAGTCCCCGCCACCATATCCCCCAAACGCAACTGCTTGCGCCCCAGTGCAAACACCCAATCCACTACCGTCAGCGCAAGAATATTACGCAAAAAGGATTGTGTCAGATTGCAGGGATGTTCAGTCTCGCGATGAACCACGCGTATGTGCATGATGCGCTTGCCCAGGCTTTGGCCGTCAAAGCCATCCTTGAACAACTGATACAGCAGCCACAAAATCATTGCTACCCGGTTGGTTTGCTTGAACAGGTTGGGCATGGTGACGGTGATCAGCAAACCCAGCAGGGCCAGCAGTAATGCAACACCAACGGTGTCAATGACCTGGGCAATGAGGCGTTTTGACAGGCCAGCGAGTTTTTCATCGTCAGCATTTTGCAGGTCAGCACTCTTCAGGTGTTGCTGGCGTTGCTCCCTGAAGGCGTTGATATCAACGCCGCGTACAGAGAGTATCGATTCAACTGCGGCATATTCATGTTCAGCCAGATCAGGCTTGATGCCCAGGGCGAGCAAATCCCCCGTCTCTTTTGACGCATAACTGTCTTGCAATGGTCTTTGTAAAGCATTTAATGCATTCATTTTTGCAATTCAAAGTCAAAGGTAGAGGGGTGCTTGATACAGCATAGTGTATTAATCAGGCAATTTTTGGCGAAATTGTTGCAACATATTACAGAGGCGGAAGAGCAGACCTGATCTGCCATCAGCAATATGTGCCTATGGTATTTACCGGGCTTCAGGATGAAAACTGCACGCTTGTTCGTGCCCTGTTACAGTCCTTGATTGTTTTATGACCAGTAATTATGACCAGTAATACATGGCCAAAGTAACCAGTGAGAAGTTGAAGATACCAGTAGAAGATCAGAAAATCAAAACTGCAAGCTGGCTTGCGGCGAGCTGTTTGATGCTAATAATGCTAGTTGTTGCATCGCGGCAGTAATTATCGCCATTAAAAAATGTCTTGTCACATAGTGCAAAACTGGATGGCGGGGGCGCGCATAAGTGTCATCGTGACCAATGATATTGGCCTGCAGCAACGTCGTCAAATTGCAACTGAAATCGAAATTATTATCTCCAGGGTATTGTTTTTGGCATTGGCTTTCAATATGTCAACAAGATTTCTGACAAGATGACTTCATAGCTGACTTCAGTACGTCATTTGGTTTGCTAAATTATCAAGTGACAAAATCAGTGCTATCCTGCAAGAGCTGTTGCTACAGAATATTCCGTCCGACTTTTGTATTGGAGAACCGGTATGTTTTTTTCGTCGCTGCGCAGAAAGCTCATCAGCATTTGTGTATCCATCGTCGTGATCGCCATGCTGGCCATGGTGGTGGCAAATTTCTTTACTACGCGCTCGCGTACCATGGACGCACTCAATAGCCAGTTATTGCAACTGTCTGAAAGCCATGCAACAGCCATTACCGAATGGGTCAAATCCAAGCAGGCTGCGGTTGCTTCGCTCAAGCTGGCGGCAGAATTGCCCGAACCGCTGGGCGCACTCAAAGCCGCTGAACAAGCCGGCGTGTTTGACATGTCCTATATTGGTTTTGCCGACAAGCATGCGGTGTTTTCGCAAGACCGCAAACGCGCTGCTGACTATGATCCGACAGTCCGCCCCTGGTATATCAAGGCCAGCGAAGTTGGCGGGCCAATTATCACGGCACCCTACATCGGTGCCAGCACAGGCAAGCTGGTGGTCACCTTTGCCGACCCCATAGGCGGCAAGGGCAGTGTCACAGCGGTGGCGGCGGCTGATGTCATGCTGGATGTGGTGACCAGCAATGTCGCGTCGATCAAACCTACCCCTGCGAGCTTTGCTTTCTTGCTCGATGGCAGTGGCAAGATTATTGCGCACCCCAATGAAAAACTGACCCTGAAGCCGCTCAGTGAACTCGATGCCAGTCTGACGACACAGGTTTTGAATACCACCGAAGCTTCCAAGACCAGCAGCACCATCCATCTCAACGGGCGCGAGGGCATGTTGTTTGTCACCAAAATTGCCGGTACTGACTGGCTGCTGGCTACTGTCCTTGATAAAGCCGAAGCGACCCAGGCATTGACGGCCATGCTGACCGCATCAGCCGTGACTGCCATCATCGTGGTAGCACTGGCCGCCCTGATACTGACAGCACTGGTAGCACAAGCCCTCAAGAAGCTGGAACTGGTGCGCGATGCCATGGCCGATATTGCGACCGGCGAAGGTGACCTGACCCGCCGCCTGGCTGCCGACGGCAGGGATGAACTGGCGCAAATCAGCGGGGCTTTTAACCGCTTTGTCGACAAGATCGCTGCGGTGTTGATAGACATACGCGCCACCAGTGGTTCGGTCAGGCTGGCATCTGGCGAGATTGCGGCGGGCAATGCCGACTTGTCTGCCCGCACTGAAAGCCAGGCCAGCTCTCTTGAAGAAACTGCTTCGTCGATGGAAGAGCTGACTTCCACCGTCAGGCAAAATGCCGACAATGCGCGCCAGGCCAATCAACTGGCAGCCTCTGCTGCCAATGTTGCTGGCAAAGGTGGTGAGGTGGTCTCGCAAGTGGTGACCACCATGGTGTCGATCAAGGACAGCTCGCGCAAGATCGTCGACATCATCAGCGTCATCGATGGCATCGCCTTCCAGACCAATATCCTGGCCTTGAATGCTGCAGTAGAAGCGGCCCGCGCCGGTGAACAAGGGCGCGGCTTTGCCGTAGTGGCATCCGAGGTGCGCAACCTGGCACAACGCTCAGCCACCGCCGCCAAAGAAATCAAGACCCTCATCGATGATTCAGTGGTAAAAGTCGATTCTGGCGCACGCCTGGTTGATGAAGCTGGACACACCATGGGCGAGATTGTCACCTCGGTCAAACAGGTGGCCGACATCATGAGCGAAATCACCGCCGCCAGCCAGGAGCAAAGCTCAGGCATAGAAGAAGTCAACCGCGCCGTCACCCAGATGGATGAAATGACGCAGCAAAATGCGGCATTGGTGGAAGAGGCGGCGGCTGCTGCTGAAAGCCTGCAGGAGCAGGCTGAACATCTGTCGCAGATCATCAGCATGTTCAAGCTTGACGATGGCAAGCAGGCCGTAGTGTCGGCACCCAGTGCGCCCAAGATCGCTGTCAGGGCAAAACCGGTTGCAGGGAGGATTGCACCTGCGGCCAGGATAGCTAAAGCCAGCCCTGCTGCAGGCAAGGGGAATGCGCCCAAAAAGGATGATGAGGAGTGGAATGAGTTTTAAGCAAAGGCAGTTCAGGCAGCCAAGGCAGTGAAAGTGTGGTCAGAGGATGGCAAAGCTGGGTAGTAAAGCAGGAGAGCAACGCTATCTTCGTCCTTACAGTGACTCTTTGCCTGCTGGTCTGGCACATAGTTCACGGCGTATCAGGATGGCTTGCGCACCCCAGCCCATGCCCGTGCCGCGATTATGGGTGTTCATATTTTGCTTGCTAGTCCAGTCTGTCCACTCTTCAACGGCCAAGACATTTTCATGCTTTTCATCGGTATCGATTTCAAAGCGGATAAACGTTTCATTCTGTGACAGAAATAAGCCAAACAAGGATGGCATGCCAGGAAAGTCTATATCCAGATCAAGAATGATACTGTTATCCCAATCTATGCCGCGAGCAAGCCCTTCATCATGCAGTGCCTTGGGTAGTGCATGTTCGCGCCAGTAAATTGCTTCGGTTCTGAGGCCATATTCGACGAGCCTGTTTTGCTCCTGTACATTGCACTGTCTTTTCTTCCTCAGTCGTTCAATGTCAGCGGGTGTTTCCATGTTTCTCATGACTGATCTGGCTTAATTCTTTTCAAATTCTTCCAGCTCTTCTATGCGTCTTTTTGCACGCGCCTGCATGCAACTGATGTGCATGACATTGCGTATGGTGCCACCGATATTCTTTTGATAGACGGCATCACAATCTGCTTCACGGAACTTGATCCAGGCACGCTGGGCATTGACGAAAGACTTTTTCATATCAGCGAAATTGCCGTCAGACGCATAGTCTTTTTCCATGCCTTTGAGTACGCGCTGGTATACCTGGTTCAATTTCGCTTCAACTTTTTGCTGCTCTATCGAAGCGCATTCATTGATTTCCATGGTGTTCAAGGCTTTGTTGCAATCGATGGCATGGGAGAAGCTGCTGGCACAGGCGAGGGTGATGAAGATGAGTAGCTGGCGCATGATGGAGCCTTTCGTCAAGGGGGAGATTCAGGGTCGGATTATAGTCTGGATTTTACGCATGCAACACTGCCTCATACACCGCCAGATCCGCATCTGAAAAACAGCAAAAAATCACTTCTTCGATAGAACTCGACTCTGAGCCAAATGCCCTGACTGTGTTGATTGCGACCCTCGCTGCCAGTTCTATGGGATAGCCATAAATCCCTGTACTGATGCTGGGGAAAGCAATGCTGCGTAAATTTTTTGCCGCAGCCAGTTCCAGGCTGTGGCGGTAGCAGGATGCCAGCAAGTCTGGCTCGCCTTGCTTGCCATCGCGCCAGACCGGGCCTACGGTGTGGATGATGTGGGCGGCAGGCAGGCGATAGCCTTTTGTGATTTTTGCCTGGCCAGTCTTGCAGCCGCCCAGCAGCCTGCATTCATGAACCAGGTCTGGGCCTGCAGCTCTGTGTATTGCGCCATCTACGCCACCACCGCCCAGCAGGGAAGAGTTGGCGGCATTGACGATGGCATCAACTTGCAGCCTGGTGATATCGGCTCGAACAGTGAGTATTTGTGGCATGGATGTTGTTGATTAAAGAAGAGTAGTGTCAAAATTGTATGCCAATATTTGGCTGGCACCTATCTATTCCCCCTATGTAAGTTGGCTGGGTTATACCATTTTAATGGTATTTTGCAATCCTTAACTTGCAAAATAGCAATTGCCTAATATCCTTGAAAGAAGTAAAACAATGAAATCTTGCTTTTCCTGACATGACATTCTTGGGAAATAAGCAAGACAGGAGTGGGTGCCATGTAATGCACAGGCGCAAACTCTGGCTCTGCAGTGCCTTACCATAAAAATATCCAGGAGACAGGCAATGAAAATTCAAAATTTGAATATAGGGATACGTCTCGCCATGGGCTTTGGCCTGGTCATGCTGCTGGCGACGATTTCTTCCGGGATAGGTTTGTGGCGCTTGAATGAGGTTGCTGACAGCACCCGTTCCATGATGCAGGAACCCTTAAAAAAAGAGCGCATGACCGAAGAATGGTACCGGATTACCGTGGCGGGGCTGAAACGCACGCTGGCAATAGTAAAGAGCAGCGATGAGTCGCTGGCAGAGTATTTTACTAACGACGCCAAGGTATCTACC
This sequence comes from Undibacterium sp. Ji83W, assembly GCF_049340385.1. Classification (NCBI taxonomy): domain Bacteria; kingdom Pseudomonadati; phylum Pseudomonadota; class Betaproteobacteria; order Burkholderiales; family Oxalobacteraceae; genus Undibacterium; species Undibacterium sp. Ji83W. The sequence goes on from NZ_JBMPOZ010000021.1 coordinate 48,197, forward strand.
GCGCGGAATAACGAAATTCAAAAATACATGGAAGAGCATATCGCCTTCCCTGAAGAGAAAAAACTGCTCGATAACATCATTGCCGTGCGCAAGCAATATATTGCCTTGCGTGACCAGATCACCAAACTGAAAAAAGATGGTCAGGCAGATGAGGCAGCTAAGCTGTTTGAAAAATTCATGCCGGTGTCAGATGCTTATCAAAAGAGTGAACTTGATTTCCTGGAGTTTCAGAAGAGGGATGTTGATGACCTGAGCCAGGAAGTGGATGCCATTGCCAAGAACAGCCTAATGCTGATCAGCGCGCTGATTATTTTGTTTATTATTTTTGGTAGCGCCTGCGCCTGGTTCCTGACCATAGGAATCACCCGGCCCATGCACCATGCCCTGAACCTGGCACGAAGCGTGGCGGATGGTGATTTGACGACAAATATTGAAGTGAAATCCAGCGATGAAACTGGGCAGCTCATGCAGGCTTTGAAGGACATGAATAATGGACTGGTGAATATCGTCAGTGAAGTGCGTAACAGCACCGACACTATCGTTGGCGCATCAACTGATATTGCCACTGGCAACATGGATTTGTCTGCCCGCACCGAGAGCCAGGCAGGCTCGCTGGAAGAAACCGCTTCTTCCATGGAAGAGTTGACCAGTACCATGAAGCAGAATTCACAAAATGCCCGCGATGCCAATCAATTGGCGCATGCCGCATCGGATTCTGCCGTCAAAGGTGGGACGGTGGTGTCGCAAGTGGTGGTCACCATGGGCGCTATCAGTGATTCATCAAAGAAAATCGTCGATATCATTGCCGTCATTGATGGTATTGCGTTTCAAACCAATATCCTGGCCTTGAATGCTGCGGTGGAAGCTGCGCGGGCAGGTGAGCAGGGCAGGGGTTTTGCTGTCGTGGCTTCAGAAGTGCGTAACCTGGCGCAAAGATCAGCCAGTGCAGCGCGGGAAATCAAGGCCCTGATTTCTGATTCGGTAGAAAAAGTGGGCGAGGGTGCGCGCCTGGTCGACCAGGCAGGTGCGACCATGTCTGAGATCGTCGATAGTGTGGCAAAAGTCACGACGATCATGAATGAAATCAATAATGCCAGCAAAGAACAGTCTGCCGGTATAGACCAGATCAACAATGCCATCATACAAATGGATGGCGTCACACAGCAAAATGCAGCCCTGGTGGAAGAAGCGGCAGCGGCTGCAAAAAGCCTGCAGGATCAGGCCGGTAATTTGTCGAATGTGGTCAGTATTTTTAAAGTGCAACAACAGTTCACTCAGGCTAGCCCTGGCAGCCATGCATCGCAGCCTGGCAAGATGAGAAAAACCGACAAGAGGCTGGCATATAGACCATGAGCCGGCCATGAACAGGCCCGTGAAATTCCGCAATTTCCGGGTGTTGCCGCAAGCTGTGGTGGTGTCGATATTGATGACACTCATGCTGCCTGCATTCGCAGGCACAGAGATACATACTGCCGCCCAGGAAGCATCTGAACCCAAGTACATTGCCATCGTCAATCCGCAAGGCAAAGTGGCGGTGGGTGGCATGTGCGTGGATATCATGCGCGCCATGGAAAAGGCTGATCCAGGCCTGCAATTTGTGGGCGATCAGATCTGGCAGCCTCGTGCCCGTATTGATGCTGGCCTCAAGGCTGGCAATATCGATGTCATCTGCGGCGTGCAGCGCATAGCCCGCAATACCTCACAATATCAGTTTGCGGCAACACCGCTGTTTTCTGTCAACTACCTGCTTGCTGTGCGGGCCGATGACTCCATTACGATTGAGGACTGGGACGACATCCGCAAGCTGGGCAATGACGGCATCATACTGGCGCTGCGTGGTTTTGGCATTGTCGATATCCTGACGCAAATGGGCGGCCTGAAGGTTGACGACACCGCAACCTCATCCATCTCCAACCTGAAAAAACTGCTGGCAGGGCGTGGGCGTTTCTACTGCCATCGTTCACCCGGCATAGGTCTGGCGATACAGCAGGCAGGCCTGGAAGATAAAATCAGGCTATTGAGCAAACCGCAACTGACAGAAAAATTCTACATGGGCATGGCAAAAACCATGCATCCTGAGCTTGTCAAAAAAATAGGCGCGGCGCTGGTTTTGCTGGAGAAGAACGGAGAATTAAAAAGAATATTTGAGCGCTATCAGGAGTCGGGCTCTCCTGCCCCGTGAACTGGAAAGTGCGTAATTGATTCCGTGGTTCCGCTCCTCAATTTGAATGTCTCGACGATATCCAGCAGGGCCTTATCATTCTGGTCGCCAAGATAGGGAGTAATCACCACATGGTTTCTTGGCTGCCTGGCGATTTTTTCTGGTGAATCATCCACGATGCTAATTTGGTCTAGCGTATATCCTTGACCCTGAATTTTTCTCAGATCCTTGATGTAGACATAGCTATTGCTTTTGATGTCCACCCTTTGCACACAACGTTCGATCGACCAGGCAAACTTGATGGGGTAGCGATCACCAAAGACTTGCGCGACCACTGCATCCACATATTCCCTGGATGAAGACGACCACACTGCCAGGTCATAATTTGCTGCCAGTTGTTCCAGCATTTCTGCCGCAAAGGGGCGCTGATAAACAAAGTAGGGTGGAAATGCAAATGCGGCAGGGTGGCCTAACTCTGCCATGCTTGCATGGACTAATGTTTCATCGAGATCGAAAACGATAAGCTGGCGTTGTTTGTTCACGTTTTTTTTCAATTTCATAGTTATCTTATGTCGCCTTTTGCAGATGCTGTTACCACCCCTTGGCTATTGCTGCAACATGATAGACGTAGCGATAGCTCCCGGCAAGCAGACAAGCTATCGTTGAGGATGACTCAAAAAAACGGGTGCCATTCTGTTCCGCTTTACTTGACGAAATGAGTTCAAATAAAAAATATGATAAATTGCGCTGCACTTGATGAGGAGCAGGCTCTGGCCACGCTTTAAGTTGAGATGCCGATGCCAGCCTGGTATTGCGTAATAAAGAAGGTGGATATTTTTGTTGAATAGCAAATCTCAAATTCGTTTTTGTCATAGCCGGGACGGTACGATAATTGCTTTTTCTGTGACAGGAACCGGCCCATCATTGCTGTGGCTGACACTACACTATACCGACAATGATTTGATTTCTCCCGGCCCGGCCAGCAAGCACTGGATGGACACGCTGTCAAAATTTTTTACCGTCATCAAGTTTGATATGCGTGGATGCGGGCTTTCTGAACGTCAACCCGGTAGCATGACTTTGGATGATTGGGTGGCAGATATTGAAGCCGTGGTGGATGCCGCCGGGCTTGAGCAGTTTGCCATGATGACGGTGTGCACAGGCTCGTATGCGGCGATTGAATATGCCGCCCGCCATTCTGAGCGACTGACGCATCTGGTGATCTATGGCGGCTCAGTGCGCGGGCGCTTGCAGCGCGAATTGAGTATGGCACAGCGTGAAGATGCATTGTCTGCCTTGCAGGTGTATGAGTCCGGCCTGGATGGGCGCAGTGAATTTGCAGCTACTTTTCGCCAGGTTTTTACGGTCCAGTTTCTTCCCGATGCAACGCCAGAACAATTGGCGACAATTGATGCCATTCTCAATGAACGCATGACAGGTGCGATTGCCGCGCAAAGCGTCAGGGAATTTTATAAGCTGGATTTAAGTGAACGGGCACTATTGATACGTGTGCCGACTCTGGTTTTGCATGCGTTGCATGACATACTGTATCCGCTATCAGAAGGGCAGAGGCTGGCCGCACTCATACCGGCAGCGCGGTTTTTGCCAGTTACATCGAATAATAATATGCTGCTGGAAGGTGAACCTGCGTGGCCTTTTGTGCGGGACACAGTGTTGACATTTCTTGATGCTGATCAGGGGAAGAATTTACGCATTGAGGCTGGCACTTTGACGATACGGCAATGTGAAGTACTGCGTCATGTCGCCAATGGAAAAGCTGATAAGGAAATCGCACGCGCATTGTCGCTCAGCCCGCGCACCGTAGAAATGCATGTGGCAGGTGCATTGAAGGCGATGGGTTGCAAGACACGTGCCGAAGCAGTTCATCACGCAGTGCAAAAGGGCCTGTTGCCGCCTGAATGAGCACATGGATTACGGTAAGGCTTACCGTAATCCTGGGTACTGGATACCGTAATAAGCACACTATGCATGGAGTAAGGCCAGCCCTACACTGGCGACTCAATTTTTCCCAGCGCTATCCTGCGCTGTCATTTGCGTGAGAGCGCAAATCATCGCATGTATGCTCATGCCCTTATTCGGATTCATTCATGAAAATTCATCCAGAAATTCATCCAGAAAATCATCCAGAAAATTGCCCTAAAAGTTACCCGGAAAGTTACCCCGAAAGTTACCCATTAAGCAGTAGTGAAAGAGAACGTCACCGTCTGAAAATGCAGGCGCAAGCGCTGATTCCTTTAAGCGAAAGAATGTTGAATGGGGCTGGTATTGCACATGGTGCGCAAGTTCTCGAACTGGGTTGTGGCAGTGGTGAAATGACTTTGTTGCTGGCCGCTGCAGTTGGACCCACTGGCAGGGTTGTAGCGATGGATAGCGACCCTGCACAGATTGAGGCGGCGAAAGCAAAGATTTCTGATGCAGGTTTTTGTAATTTCGACTTTGTCTTGTCTGACCTGAACGACTTTGTACCGAAACAGGTATTTGATGCCATCGCTGGCCGCTACTTCCTGCTGTATATCGCTGACCCTGAAAGTGCGCTGGCGCGCATGGTACTGTGGGTAAAACCTGGCGGATCATTGGCTTTCCTGGAAATGGACTTTTACCGCGGCGTGCGCAGCAGTATTTGGCCCCCCGTTGCTGCCGAGACGAATAGCGCCATTGAATTCATCGCCGATGTCATGCTGGATGCAGGCATCAATCCCCACATGGGGGTAAGGTTGCCAAGCATGCTGGCGCTTTATGGCACGGTGCATGCTGAAACTGCAGCACCGCTCCAGTTTGGTGCCAGCTCGATTGAACTTCCCTTGGAAGCAGTCAGGTCCGTCATCCCTATGGCCAGGAAACTGGGGCGCAGTGATGCTGACCGGTATGACGTTGATGCCCTGATCGCTGCAGAACTGCAAGGGCGGGATCACCGCACTGTGACCATGCCGCCGCTGTCCGTTGCTGCCTGGGTACGTACCAGGTCTTGAACGAATTTTTAATATCTATATGGGTAAGCGAATTGAATAAAACATCAAAATTGGATATGCGCATAGCATACCTGGCTGACCATGCCGCGCTGATTCCTGTGATAGCCATGTGGCAGCAAGCAGAATTTGGATATCTGACACCGTCTGTCACGATAGAACAAAGAGTAGCTCGCTTGCAGCAGTCATTACAAAAAGGGGCATTGCCTGTGACTTTGCTTGCCTTGTCTTCAGACGATCAGATCGTTGGTGTTGCCAGCATCTTCGCCACCACCCTCACGCACAAGCATTTGACACCTTGGCTGTCTGCCGTGTTTGTGCCGGCAGAATTCCGGGGTAAGGGCATCGCTTCGGCACTGTCGCTGCGCGCTGTGGAAGAGGCGGGAGCTATGGGCTACGATCAATTGTATTTGTTCACACCGCGCAATGAGTCGCTGTATGCGCGCCTTGGCTGGCAAGTCATAGAGAATGCCAAGCTGGACGATACACCCGTCACGATCATGAGCAGGGCCACAAATCTTGCCTGACTATCCGGTATGCAGGCTGCCCAGGTTTTATTTGTATTTTTATAAGATAAGTAATTATCTCTACAAAATTTGTAATAACTAATATTCTTGTATAGAATGTGTTTCATGAAAACACAAACTATCACTACCGATCCTGCTGCCCGCTGGCTATTGTTGGTGCTGAGCTTGCCCACGAATAGCGCGACAGGGCGCATGCGTATCTGGCGCAACCTCAAGGCCCTGGGTTGTGGCTCACTGCGCGACGGCGCTTATCTCTTGCCCTTTGGTGACCTGCAACAGCAAGCGCTACAGGATTTGTCGGAAGAAACCTTGCGTGAAGGTGGCAGTGCCTGGTTATTGCATGTCTGGGCACAGACTGCGGATGAAAACCTGGCCTTTCAGGCCTTGTTTGACCGCAGTGGCGAATATGCTGCCTGGCTGCAAAGCCTGGCGGATGCACGCCTCGGTTTGAGCAATTTAAAGCCGCAAGAAATTACCAAGCTCTTGCGCAAGATGCGCCGCGAATATGAGACTTTCAACAGCATAGATTACTTTCCAGGTGATGGCAGCAATACGCTGGCAGCGGCCTGGATGGATTTCATGAACGCGGCGGAAAGCCTGCTGTCGGTAGGTGAGCCACAGGCAGTGCAGGCGGCAATCAAGGCCCTGGCAATCGATGATTATCAGGGCCGTACCTGGGCTACCCGCCAGCACCTGTGGGTGGACAGGGTGGCCTGCGCCTGGCTGATACGCCGTTTCATCGACAAGCAGGCGCGCTTTGCCTGGCTGGAGTCAGTCACTGATTGTCCGCCAGATGCGCTGGGTTTTGACTTTGACGGCGCTGCGTTTACCCATGTTGGCGAGCGTGTCAGTTTTGAGGTCTTGCTGGCCAGCTTTGATCTGGAAGCTGATCGTGGCTTGCAACGCCTGGGTGCCATGGTGCATGTGCTGGATGTGGGCAATGGCTTTGTGCCCGAGGCCAGTGGCTTTGAAGCCATGCTCACAGGTGCCAGACAAAATGCCCGTGATGACGATGACTTGCTGGACAAGATGAGCGTAGTGCTGGATGCGCTGTACCAGCATTTTTCTGTCGTGCAGCCAGTGTCAACTTAAAGGATATCAGCGATGAGCCAGAGCCTGCCTGATTCAAATCAAACTGTACCAGATGTTGCCCCCGGTTATACGCTGTGGCAAATGGTGCTCTACATGCTGCGCCTGGGTGCGCTGGGATTTGGTGGCCCGGTGGCGCTGGTGGGCTATATGCAGCGCGACCTGGTTGAGCAACGTGGCTGGATTTCGCCAGCAGATTACAAGGAAGGACTGGCGCTGGCGCAACTGGCGCCCGGCCCGCTGGCGGCGCAGCTTGGCATCTATATGGGTTATGTACATTACCGCATCTGGGGCGCGACGCTGGCTGGAATCGCCTTTGTCTTGCCTTCTTTCCTGATCGTGGTCTTACTCGGCTGGGCTTATGTCGGCTACGGCGGTCTGGCCTGGATGCAGGCAGTGTTTTATGGTGTCGGTGCGGCGGTGGTTGGCATCATCGTCATGAGCACCAAAAAGCTCACGCAAAAAAGCATAGGCAAGGACAAGTTGCTGTGGGCGATCTATCTTTTGCTGGCAGCGCTGACTTTTATCACCGAGACAGAAATCGCCTGGCTGTTTATCGGCGCTGGCGTGCTGGTCTGGTTGTTACGTGCACCACCAGCATGGCTGGGTGGCGGCAGACTTAGCAGTCTGACCCTGCTGCAGTTGCCCATCATAGGCAGCATGCTGACAACGCAGGACGCATCGTTGTTGACGCAGATTGCCATCTTCTTTGCCAAGGCCGGTGCCTTTGTATTTGGCTCTGGCCTGGCGATCGTGCCTTTCCTGTATGGCGGTGTGGTGACTGAACATCACTGGCTGACAGACAAGCAGTTTGTCGATGCAGTCGCGGTTGCTATGATCACACCTGGGCCAGTGGTCATCACGGTGGGTTTTATCGGCTACTTGGTAGCAGGCTTGCCGGGCGCAACGGTGGCTGCGCTGGCGACGTTTTTGCCCTGCTATTTGTTTACCGTCATCCCCGCACCTTACTTTAAGAAATATGGAAAATTGCCCGGTGTGATTGCTTTTGTCGATGGCATTACAGCAGCAGCGATAGGTGCAATTGCTGGTTCGGTACTGGTCATTGCCAGGCGTTCGATACTGGATGTGCCGACGGCGGTAATTGCCCTGGTCAGCATTATCTTGTTGTGGAAGTTCAAGAAACTGCAGGAACCTGTCATCGTTGCGGCCGCAGCGGTTTTGGGGCTGGTCATTTACCCCTTGCTTCATCCTTAGAGGAGTCAAAAATGGAACAAATGGAACAAACGGAACAAACAAAGCAAACCGTCAGCGTAGCCGAATTCATGCGTGAGTTAAGCAGCGCCAATCCGCCAGCGGTCATCGATGTACGCAAACGTCCGGCCTTTGAAGCCGATACCCTGCAAGTCGTCGGTGCAGTCTGGCTGGATCCTGAAAAAGTGACTAGCTGGGCACCGGCACTGACACAGCAGCAAAATGTCGTCGTGTATTGCATCAAGGGACATGAAGTTGGTATCAACTGCGCCAGCGCATTGAACGAAGCGGGTATCGCTGCACGATATCTGGAAGGTGGGCTCGAAGCATACAAGCAGGCAGGCGGCATGCTGGCCAGACGGGCTGCGTAAATCCTGCGTAAGCAATTTATGGGAGAACAATCATGCAATGGATCACCCGTGAACGACCCAAGATAGACCGTATTGCCTGCCCCTGGCTGATCGTGAATTTCATCGACAATGAGGCAGAATTCTTATATGTGCCGAATGACGATGTCTTGCGCATCGCCAGAGAAACCGGTGCCATACCGTATGACATTCCGGGCGTGGAGTTAAGTCATGTCGGCGACTTGTGCAGCTTTGACGCCTTCCTGAAGAAATATGCCTTGGCTGAGCCTGCCTTGCAAACCCTGGCGACCATTATCCGTGGGGCGGACACAGGCAAGCTGGATTTGACGGCGCAATCGGCAGGTTTGTATGCCTTGTCGCTTGGGCTGTCGAAAACTTTTGCAGATGATCACGTCATGCTCAGCCACGGCATGGTGATGTATGACGCGTTGTATGCCTGGTGCCAGCATTGTCAGGCAGAAGCTCATCAATGGCCGCCGGTGATGAACTGATGTATGAGTTAACTGCGGCGTCCTTTGCAGGTGATCACTTCACCTGACTGGACGCCGGGCTTTTTTCGAACTGGGCGTTGCCTACATACTTGAGATACTTGACGTTGCCCTTGGCGTCTGCCATCTGATAATACTCACCCACATGCAAGGTGGGTAATTCATCATTCAGGGCCAGCATTTTTTCGGTCGTCACATAATGCACACTGCCACTCTTGGCATCGAGCCGGTAGACCTTGCCATCTGGCGTTGTCAGCAGTTGGTAACGTGTTCCTGACCAGCCACCATCGCAGGCTGACAGGGCAAACAAGATCATGATGACGGAGAGAATGCGGGTCTGCTTCATGCGTACTCCTGATTTTATTTTGTCATAGGTGGTGGTCTTTGATTTTGCAGTTCGGTAAGTGATCGAAATTGCAATAATAGAATATAAATCAACATTATCGAATTAGCAATTTATTTTTATAAATTATTGCTGTTCTGCAGATTCATCCATGTTGCCGACAGAAAACAGCTATTGAACTGCTGTTGGCTTCACGAAGTGTCAGGTTTAGCGATACAAACGAAGCATTTGTGCAGGGATGTTGGGGCAGCTGTTTAAATTGCCAGACTAAAAATAAGCCTGTAGCATTCGGCGGCAATAATACTGATGCACATGACAACTGGTCTTGCAACTGATTTTGCAACTGATCTGGCAACAGTGCCACTGGCATTGCGCATCACAGCTTCTCACTCCTCTTATCGAATGTATTTACATGGCAAATATCACCATCAAGCTCTCTCAAAATGTTGTCACCACTATTTCTCAGTTGCTTATAAAATCGCCTCCCACGAATGGCACATTGGGCAGCGTGTTTGACGGCTTCGCTAAACTGGGTGCCATCTGGTCCAGGGATCATACGGTTTATTCCTCTTTTGATTACACTGGCAGCAGGGTGCAATTTGGTTTTCCTGATGGGGCGACTTCGACATTCAATGGCGTGGTCCGCGCCAATCCAGATGCCTTGCAGGGTACGGCTATTGCATCAAGTTCGCAGATGTATAAATCTGGTTTGATGAATATCATTGAGAGCGGGCAGTTTTATTTTGATTACTCTGTCAGTGCCAGCGGCGTACTGACCATCACCAGTACTGGAGTACTGGCAAGTAATCTCTCCGTCTCTACCTTGGCGTCTCCGGGCAGCTCTTCTTATGATGCTGACTATGGCAATGTCTCTATCCAGGTGCTGGGTTCCATCAAAGGAGATGTCAACGGCAATAACAATGGCACGATCAGCCGCATCTCATCAAGTGCAGACAAATTCATTAGCTCAACTGCTGTCGATGGCAATTTCACGCTATCCAGCAATACCAGCCAGGTTGCGCAGGGGTTGAGCAAGTCTGTTGTTGCAGGTACCATGACGTCATCAGTCACAGAGTACCGCGACGGCAGCTATGCACGTATCAATGGTGTTTCTGCTGCCATTTCTGCCAACCAGCAGATCGATGAAAAACTGCTGGCTGATGAATCCCTGTTTGGCGGGGCAGATGTCATCAGCGTCGATTTACCTGCCACTATGTATTCAGATTACCTGATCGCATCAGGCGCAGGTGCTGACCTGATCACCATCAATGGCGGCGGTGGCCGTTTGCATGTGAACGCGGGCAGCGGCAATGATGCCATCAATGTTGGCACTGGCAACCATAATATCGATGGCGGCACGGGCATGGACACGGCCATCATGGCTGGAAATGCCAGCAATTTTACGATTACCCCTGTTGGCGCGGCTTTCCAGTTGCGCGTCAAATCCAATGGTGACATCGATAGTCTGTTTAACGTCGAACGCCTGCAGTTTTCTGACAAAAGCATCGCACTGGACGTCAGTGGCACGGCAGGACAGGCATATCGCCTGTACCAGGCAGCATTTGGCCGCAAGCCTGATCTGGAAGGACTGGGTTACTGGATCAAGGACATGGACAAGGGTTCCAGCCTGACGACGGTGGCGGCAGGCTTCTTCCAGTCTGCTGAGTTTCAAAAGCTATATGGTGCCAATCCATCGACGACAACGCTGATCACCAACTTTTATCAGAACGTCTTGCACCGCACCCCTGACCAGGCTGGTTTTGATTACTGGAATAACCAGTTAAGCAAAGGCCAGATCACAGCAGCCGGTGCGCTCGCCAGTTTCTGTGAAAGTGCCGAGAACCAGGCACAGGTCATAGGCACGATACAAAACGGCATAGAATTCAAACTGTGGCTGGGTTGAGTTTGTCGTCATCTTAAAGATATGATTTGCCGGTCTGTATAGTGCTCATTGATGGGTGAAATACAGGCCAGCAAAGACTTTAAGCCTGCTTTGCTGTATCCGCATGCCGCCTTTGCCATTCATCGGCCACATCGCCCATGGTTTTGTGATCGCCATTGGTGATCCAGGCCATGAAGTCACGGTCGAGCTTACATTCGGTACCGCATTCTGCGCTTAAAAAGCGCCTGACGTTTTGGGTGTTTTTGTAGTCTTTGTCGACGACGGTAGTGCGTGATATTTCAAGGCTGTGCCAGTCTGTTTTCATGCTTGATTCTTTCGCTCATTTGCGTTCAAAGTGTGACAACCAAATCCGGATCAAATTTCTCATTCTCGATCCTGCCATTATGCAAAGGATAACCGCAAGGGTTACAGATGACGCGGCACTTGCCTAGCTGGTAATCAAAGCTGTCATGCGTGTGACCGTGTATCCACAGATCAGCTTTTTGCGCCAGTGCGTCAAGTTCAGAAGCAAAGGCGGCGGATAGCAGGTCATCGGCATAACGCGGTGATACCGACTGTATCGATGGTGCCATGTGGCTGACAACCACCGTGCGACCCTGGAAGTGAGTATCCAATCGCTTGTTGAGCCAGGATTTTTGCCTGGCGTGAATGAGTGCCGTATCATCAGCGACGAGTTTGCGGTAGCCTTGTTCTGCCAGGGTGATGCGCTGATAGTCCGGCATCAGGCCTGCTGCTTCTGTCATGGCGAAGTCGCGCTGCTCTTCGCCGAACAGGCAAAAATCCGTCCACAGGGTTGCGCCCAGAAAGCGTATGCCCCCTAGCTGGTATTCACGGGCATTGAGGAAGTGGACATTGTCAGTGACCTCGCAGGCGCGGGCAACATCGGCCTGCATGTCTTCCAGGTTTTTGCCATAGGCTTCATGATTGCCATGTACATACAGCACCGGTATGCCAGCAAACTGTTGTGCGGCCCAGGTGACAGCCTTGCTGCCGGTATGGATATCGCCAGCCAGCACAACCACATCAGGCTGGCTGATGGCTGGATCACTCTGTGGTGCAGTATCACCCCAGACTTCAAGGTGTAAATCGGACAGGATTTGTATGCGCATGGGTGACCGCAATTTCAATTGACAGGAATTAATTGTAGCAATGAATGCAATGCGCTGTTGGAACGGGTTCAGGAAGATTCATGCAGGTAGACTGCCATGCAAGCTTCCATCGTGGCATTATGGATATCCAGCACTTTTTGTATGCAGCGCCCTTGCTTTGTGCGCTCTTCCTGATACCCACCTGCCAGATTCCAGACGACAGGAATGCCGTGGTCTTTGGCGAAACGAAATACTTGCAGATCGCGTTCACGCATTTCTGCATTATTCAGGAAGCCACCGAGCGGATCATTCTCATGCTGGTCAGCACCTGCCTGATAAAGCAGGATGTCGACATCTTTCAATGAGTCCAGTAGTACGGGCAACTCCTGGAAAAATGCCTGCTTTTCGCGCGTGTAATGTATCTTCCCAGTGCGGTGTGAGATGCGGTCGCCTAGTGCAAGTTTGGCGATGATATCTTCCGAACCATCACCCTGATGGTAATCAAAATCGAGGATGCCTATGCGCTGTATGTCATGCTTGTTCAGCAGCTTGACGGCAGTAATCAGTAGCCCATTGAACGTACAGAATCCCCATGAAAAATCATGGCCAGCATGATGAAAGCCAGAGGTCGGCGAGACAGCCACACCGTATTGCAAAGCATGCTCAGCTGCGTGATAAAAAGACGCTGTTGTCCAGTACAGGGAATCTACAACTTCCTGATGTCGGGTTTCCATGCCATTGGCGATCTGCAGGCTGATGATGCCTTGTACATGCTCTGCCTTATGCGCCAGGCAAAAATCCTCTTCAGTCAAAGGAGCAAAATCGATGACTGCAATTGGGTAGCTTTGTTGCCATTCAGTGACTACTTCCCTGGGTTTTTTGGGCGATGGTGATTCCAGGTCTATCTCAACGACCATGGCAGGGTTATAAAATACAGGAATTTTGTTCATGTAAGCATTTGCCGTGATGTGCTGTGCGCTTGCAATTGAATTGCAGTTGATTGCAGTTGATGGACAGCGACGGCATAGTCTGTGATCAAGAGGATGAGTGTAGCACTAGTTTTTGCTGGTGAATAAAAGACAAATACTTGCTATGATCCTGCGATGTATGCATCCTGGTTTGCCACCCATGTCTGAACTCGTCATCCTCACCACTTACTTCAACCCTTGCCGCTATGCCTCGCGCAGGCGTAATTATGATGTCTTCATGCAGGGCATGCGGGCGGCTGGCGTGACCTGTATTACGGTGGAGTGTGCCTTTGGCGATGCTGAATTTGAATTGCCGGCGGCTGTGGATGTCTTGCAACTGCGTTCCGCCACCCTGTTGTGGCAAAAGGAAAGGCTGCTGAACCTGGCGGCTTCGTGGCTGCCTGCCAGTTGCCGCTATGTGGCCTGGCTGGATTGCGACATTGTGTTTGAGAACAAGCACTGGGCAAAAGAGCTGGTGACAGTATTGCAGCAATACCCGGTGGCGCAGGTATGGGAAAGTTGTCTTCGCCTGGAGCGGGATGGCAGTGCGGGGCTTGCAGGTACACAGCCTGATCGCGTTGACTCTTTCGCTGCTGTCATGCGGGCACAGCCAGCGACCTTGCATGCCGGGCGTTATGATACGCACGGGCATACTGGTTACGGCTGGGCCATGCGGCGCAGCCTGTTTGACAGCGTTGGGTTATACGAGGCTGCGATATCGGGTAGTGCAGATCATTTCATGGCACATGCGATTTATGGCGACTATAATTTTTGCATACAAAATGCCCTGAAGCATGACCATGCCCAGATCGCTCATCTGCAAGCCTGGGGCCAGCGGTTTCATGAACAGGCGCAAGGTGGGCTGGGGGTGGTACGTGGCGAGATACGCCACCTGTGGCATGGCGAAGTCCGGCACAGGCGCTATTTTTTGCGCATGCATGAAATCACCGACCTCGGCTTTAACCCGTGGACTGATTTGAGTGTGCGTGCAGGTCAGCCACTGGAGTGGCATGCGGATATGCGCAAACCCGGTTTGCGCCAGTATTTTGTCGATTATTTCCAATCCCGCCGTGAAGACGGCGAAGCCCATGAAGAGGTAGCCCATGCCTGACGCGAATATCAGCAATTCCATCACCATAGACCCGGCACTGCCAGACATGCAACTGGCCTTGCAAGGCTTGCAGAATTCCCTGCATGCCATGCAGACCGAGATCGCACGACAAACCATTGCGCTGGAACAGTTGCAAACAAGCAGACGGCAATTGCTGGAAAGCCAGGTAGCGCGCTTGTTGCCAGATTTTTCAGGCACTACCCTGGATGCCCTGGTGCTTGCTTGCCCCGGTTTTGTGGATGACATGGTACGTGCCACGTTCAGCGAGAACCGCAAGATACTCGGCCTGTTTGCCCGCCCCGGCGCAGCGACTGCGCTGACGACCTTGAAAATACGCCTGGCTTTTTTCCTGGATACGCAAAAGGGTGCAGAGCTACGCAATGTGGATGAACAGATTGCCAGCGCCAATGAAGAGAAGCACCAGCTGGAAAAGCTGCGCTATGAAACCCAGGCAGCCATCAAGATGCTGGAGAAATACCAGGCCAGTGGGCAGGCTGTTCCGGCGGAGGTACAAGCCTATATCCGCCAACTTGCAGAACGGGCACGTCAGATTGCTGCAAGACAGGTGGGTGGGCCTGCTGACAATAGCAGCACTGAATATGATAACAGCAGCTATGACAGCTATAACAGCAATGCGGCTTTTCCCTGGCTGTACTTCAGTCAGGACATCAGTCACAATTTTGACTATGAACCAGCCGCCAGATCGCATGTACAGGAAGAAGCAAGGCACCCGTCTGATGCGCCCGCAGCTCTCGTCAACTGTGTAACAGATGCATCAAGTACACCCGGCTCCACTGACCAGTTGGCTTGCCGCACTGACGATACTCTGGGGGCTTATTCCTGAATTGTAGAATTTGGTAAAAAGTGCCCGGAATGCGTCTTGCACGGGCCTGGAATACCACGCTTTATCGAAATTATGATTGTCATCAATGACGCGAATGCTAATATTGTCTTTGGGATTCATTCACTATTTCGAAAGATATGTCGCCCTCCCGACTATTTCGTTTTCGTAATATCACCCTGAAAACCCGCCTGACGCTGGCGGTGGCGATTTTCTTTGTCTCATCCTTGGTTTTGTTGTATGTGCTGGCTTCATCAGTTTTTGAAAGCGCACTGGAAAAACTCATCGTTGCCAGGCAGTCCAGCCTGATTGCCAATGTTGGCAATGAAATTGACCAGAAAGTCGAACTCAGAAAAAATGCCCTGATACGCCTGGCCAGCGATTTGGGCTCTGACGATATTGCCCATGAAAAAATCCAGAGCTTTCTGGAACGCTATCATAGTCTTGATGGCTTATTTGATAACCTCGCTGTATTTGATTTGCGGGGTGACTTGCTGGCAAATCTGGATAATCCTGAAACACGGGGGCAGCTCAATGTCAGCAGCCGCGATTATTTTCAAAGAGCGCTGGAGAAAAAAAGAATCACTATTTCTTCCCCTTTAAAAAGCGGTATATCCGGACGCCCACTGGTGGTGATTTGCGTGCCGGTCTTCGACCCCGGTGGCCGCATGTTGTTGGTGTTGATGGGTACCATAGAACTGACACAAGACAGCTTCCTGGCTGATCTGGCGACTGCCAAAATCGGTGACCAGGGTTATTTCTATGTCCTGACCACCGAAGGTGTATTTGTCACGCATCCTGATCACAGACGCATATTAAAAAACAGCCGTGAATTGCCAGATAAAAATCAGATACCTGTCAGTGCCTTTGCTGCACTGGAAGGTAACCTGACCACCAATGACGATAGTAAAGACGAAGCCATACTGTGTTACCGCCGCCTGAAGTCGGTTGACTGGTTGATTGCCGGTGTGTATCCCACCAGCGAAGCTTTTAGCGTTGTCACGAAAGTCAGAAGGGAAGCCGCGATGCTCGGTCTGGCCCTGCTCCTGACTTTGCTGTTACTGGTCTGGTGGTTCATGTACTGGCAACTCGCACCGCTGCAAAAATTGCGTGACAAGGTCAATAATGCAGACGTCAATATGCTGGTGACGCAAGCCAATAAAACCTACCCCAAAGACGAGATTGGTGACCTGGCCAAGGCGTTTGATGATGCCATGATAAAACGCAGGGATGCTGAGGCTGCCCTGAGCGCCAGTGAAAAGAAATTGCGCCTTATTGCTGACAATATGTCAGCCTTTATCGCTTATGTCGATTACCAGGAAAAATACACCTTCGTCAATAAACGCATAGAACACTTGTTTGGTCTGACAGCGCAGCAGGCCATAGGTAAAACCATCAAGCAAATTTCCACCCCTGAGTTTTATCGCCACACCAAACCTTATGTGGCCCAGGTATTGAATGGTGAATGGACTTGCTTCGAACGACGCGCAGAGCGCTATGGTTACTGGGAATGGGACAGGGTGACTTATGTGCCGGACTTTAATAAATCCGGCCAGGTCGATGGGTTCTTTGTACTGGTGGAAGATGTCACCGAATTCAAGCGTGTGCAAGATGATTTGATGCGCAGTGAAAAACGCGTGCGCACTATTACTGACAATGTGCCCGCGATGATAGCCTATGTCGATGCCAATGAACGCTACCAGTTCTGTAACCGCAATTATGGTTTGATACCCGGCCTTGAACCTGCCCATCTTTTAGGGAAAACTGTTGCCGAGGTATTTGGCGAACAATCCTACCTGGAATTGAAAGGCAACATGGAGCGGGCCTTGCACGGTGAAAAAGTATCCTTTGAGCGCTACGCACCTGAGCGCGATATCAAGCGATTTTTACAGTACGAGTACGTGCCCGATATCAATGCCGAAGGTGCAACCATGGGCTATTATTCCATGGTCATCGATATCACGGCACGCAAGGAAGCAGAGTTAAGACTGGCAGCCAGCGAAGGTTTGCTGCGCACCATCGCCGACAATATCCCGGCCTTTGTCAGTCTTATCGATAGCGAAAATCGCTATCAGTTTGTGAACCGCCCTTATGAAGCCTGGTTCGATCTGCCCTTGTCAGAGATACGCTGTCAGCCTGTGTTATCGCTATTGTCCGGTGCCATGCAGCAGGAACATCACGTTCATTACAAACTGGCGATGGCAGGTGAAAAGACAGAGTTTGAAACCGAGATCACCGTGGCTGGCAAGACTGGCCATTATCATGCCACCTATGTCCCGCAATATGACGGCAGTGGCAAAGTGGTAGGGGTGAACACCTTGGTCAATGATATTAGTGACGCCAAGGCAGTGGAAAGGCAACTGCTGGCCCTGGCCAGGTTTGACACCCTGACTGGCTTGCCCAACCGTAATCAGATCAATGAAAGAATGGAACAAGCCAGCGCCCGCTCATTGCGCACGGGACGTTTGATGTCTGTCATGTTCCTGGATGTAGACAAATTCAAGAGCATCAACGACAGCTTGGGCCACCATGCCGGTGACCTGGTCTTGCAGGAATTTGCCACTCGCCTCAAACATTGCATACGCCAGACCGACCTTGCAGGCCGTCTTGCCGGTGACGAATTCGTCATCGTGCTGGAAGGCCTGAATATGCACAATGAAGCTGATATGGTGGCTAGCAAAATCGTGCAAGCCATGACCACCCCTTTTGATATAGAAGGCAAACCGCTGATGGTGACGACCAGCATAGGTGTGGCGATTTCGTCAGACCATAACTCCAACGCTGGCGAGATGCTGAAGAAAGCGGATGAAGCCTTGTACCTGGCCAAGAAGGCGGGGCGGAATAATTTCAAGGTGTTGCAACTGGAATGAGAATGTATAAATCAGGGGACAGGTTTCGCTTGAATATTCGCTTGAATATTCAAGCATTCAAATGCTGACGGGACCTGTCCCCATCACTTTTTTATTCCTTGCTCTTCAACAGTTCAAGTATGCTGGAAAAATCCTTGCCGCCAGCACCGGCTTTGCTGTGGATACCATACAGGTTGCGCACTGCTTCGCCCAGCGGAATGCTGGAATTGGTACCTAGTGCCGCCTCGGTCGCCAGGCCCAGGTCCTTGAGCATCAGGTCTACGCCAAAGCCGCCGGTGTAGCCGCGTGATGCGGGGGCGGTTTCCATGACGCCGGGGTAGGGGTTATACAGTTCAAGCGCCCAGTTGCGGCCTGAGCTTTTGCTCATGATGTCGGACAGGACTTTTGGATCTAGCCCGTTCGCCACGCCTAGCGCCAGCGCTTCTGCCGTGCCTGCCATGAGTATGCCCAGCAGCATGTTGTTGCAGATTTTGGCGGTTTGTCCGGCACCGTGTTCACCGGCGTGGAAGATGTTCTTGCCCATGGTATTCAGCACAGGACGGGCGCGTTCGAGGTCGTCTGTGCTGCCGCCGACGATGAAGGTCAGTGTACCTGCTGCTGCGCCTGCTGTGCCGCCTGAGACTGGAGCATCCACCATTGCCAGCCCACGTGCGGCGGCTGCTTGTGCGACTTTCTTGGCAGATTGCGGGGCGATGGTGCTGCAGTCTATGATTAGTGCGCCATTGGCGATGTGGGCGAGTATGCCGTCATCACCGAGGTAGAGGCTTTCTACATGGCGGCTGGCGGGCAGCATGCTGATGACGATGTCTGCGCCTTCTATGGCTTGCCTTGCGTTGCCTGCGGGCAGTGCGCCTGCGTCGCTCAGTGTTTTGAGAGCGACAGGGGAGAGGTCGAAGACGGTGAGCGGGTAGCCTGCCTTGAGCAGGTTAAGGGCCATGGGCGCGCCCATGTTGCCGAGGCCGATGAAGGCGATTTTGGATTGGTTTGACATGGTGGTTATCTCCTGTTTTAGTCTGTTCTTTATATTGCGTGGCGCGTAGGTTGGTCCGGGTTTGTAGGTTGGGCTACGGTTTACCAGCCCAACACTGTGCGGTTGAAACACCACGTACGTTATTGAAGCGCCGAGTGTTGGGCTGGTGAAGCGTAGCCCAACCTACGGATTGCAGCTTCATTTACGACTGTACTCGTGCTAAGCCGCTTGCTTATGCAATGATTCAACCGCACCTAAATCCCGCAATGGATGCCGCTCTGCGTCCCAAAGACGCGCAAAATATCGCTCACTATCTTGCGGCTGCAATGCATCCAGACTACCCGGCAACCATTGCGGTTTCTGATCCTTATCTACAATCAGCGCCCGTATCCCTTCCGCAAAATCATGGCCCTGCGCGCAGGCCAGTGCTGCCACCAGTTCCATACGGAAGATTTCTGCCAGCGACAAATGCTTGCCGCGTTCCTGCAAGGCGTGCGCCAGCCAGGCGGATGTAGGGCTGCCTTTTTGCAGGCTGGCGACAGCTTTTTGCAGCCACACATCGTCGTTCAACACGCTCACATCCAGCTGGCAGATATTGCTGATGATGGTGCTCAGGTCAGCTGCGCTACACAGTTGATTGATGAGGTCAAAATGCTGGCGCAAAGGCCCGGCGCTGCTGACTACTTTGTCGCTGCGTTGCTGCTCATGCAGGATATGACTCAGGCGCAGGTGGTTGCTCAGCTTATTGTTGTCTGCCTGCCTGCTCCATTCGCAGGCTTGCAGGCGGGCCAGCAGTTCTGTCTTGCTCTCGTGCGGCAATTGCAGGTCGGCCAGCTTCACAAATACGGCGTCGCTGGCATTGATGTTCGCACCCGTCAAGGCCAGGAACAAACCCAGCTTGCCCGGCATGCGGTTCAAAAACCAGGTGCCGCCTACATCGGGGAACAGGCCTATCGCAATCTCTGGCATGGCGAGGCGGGATTTTTCTGTGACCACGCGGTGGCTGGCACCGGCCATCAAGCCTATGCCACCGCCCATGACGATGCCGTGGCCCCAGCATAATATGGGTTTGCGGTAAGTGTGAATTTGATAGTCTAGGCGGTATTCCTGCTCAAAAAAATCCAGTGCATAGGCATTGCCCAGCAGGTCGTCTTTTTTATCTGAGGCATGATGCTGGCGCATGCTGGCGTACAGATTTTGCAAATCACCGCCTGCACAAAATGCTTTTTCGCCAGCGGCCTGCAAGACCACCATGGCGATGCTGTCATCTTCATCCCAGGCTTGCAATTGCTTGCCCAGTAATTGCACCATCTCTTTGGACAGGGCATTCAGGGTTTTTTCTGAATTGAGGGTGGCTACGCCTAGCTGCATGCCATTGGCAGCAGGCAGGGTATGGAACAGGACTGGAGCGTCGCTCATGCATTCCTCCACACGGGAGGGCGTTTTTCCAGAAAGGCAGTGACGCCTTCTTTTTGATCGGCGGTATCAAACAGGGCCAGGAAGGCTTCGCGTTCTTGTGGCAGCACAGTGTTCATCGGTTGCTGGCGTGCGCCTTGTATGAGTTGCTTGCATGCCTTGACGCTGCTGGGGCTTTGCTTGCCTACCTGTTTGGCCAAGGCCAGTGCGTGTTCCAGTGCGCCGCCGGTGGCGACCACTTCTTCTACCAGGCCTATGCGCAGGGCCGTGGCAGCATCGACACGTTCACCGCACAAGATCAGGCGCTTGGCCCAGCCTTCACCGACCAGCCAGGCCAGATTTTGTGTGCCGCCAGCGCAGGGCAGCAAGCCGACTGCAGCTTCTGGCAAAGCCATTTGCGCCTGGGTTTCGGCAATGCGCAAATCGCAAGCCAGTGCGCATTCCAGGCCACCGCCCATGGCATAGCCATTGATGGCAGCGATGGAAACACCACGGAAGCGGCTCAGGGTTTCAAATGCTTCACCAAAGCGGCGTGCCATGTCGAGTGCTACGGCCTTGTCGCCATCGGCAAACAGCTTCAAATCTGCGCCTGCTGAAAAGAATTTCTGGCCTGAGCCTGTGATGACGAGGCTATAGATATCTGCATCAGCATTAAGGTCATTGACGAGTTGCGTCAATGCCTGCAAACCCGCAGCCGTCCATGTATTGGCGGGTGGGTTGGCCAGGGTCACCAGGGCAGTGTGGCCTATGATTTCGCATTGCAGATTGGTGTAGTTACTGTACTTGCTCATAAAAATTCCTCGCTTGCGGGTTGATTTAGCATGTGGCGGGCGACGATGACGCGCATGATTTCATTCGTGCCTTCGAGTATCTGGTGCACCCTGACGTCGCGCAGGAAACGCTCCAGCGGGTATTCGCGTATATAGCCGTAACCGCCGTGAATTTGCAGGGCTTCATTGCAGACGGTAAAGCCGGTGTCGGTTGCCAGGCGCTTGGCCATGGCGCAATACACTGAGGCATTGTCTGCCTTGCTGTCGAGCTTGCTGGCGGCGAGACGCACCATCTGGCGGGCAGCGACCAGTTCGGTTTGCATGTCGGCCAGCTTGAATTGCAGCACCTGGAAATCAGACAGTTTTTTCTGGAACTGCATGCGCTCATTCATATACGCTTGCGCGCTATTGAGTGCTGATTGCGCCGCACCGATGGAGCAGGTGGCGATGTTGATGCGGCCCCCATCCAGACCACGCATGGCAATGCGAAAGCCTTCGCCTTCTTCGCCCAGCAAGTGGCTGCGCGGTATGCGTACCTGGTCAAAATTAACGGTGCGGGTGGGCTGGCTGTTCCAGCCCATCTTGTCTTCTTTCTTGCCATAGGTGATGCCGGGCAAATCTGCAGGAACCGCAAAGGCCGAGATACCGCCAGCACCATCACCACCTGTGCGCGCCATGACGACCAGCATATTGGTGGCACCTGCGCCTGAGATGAAGGCTTTGCTGCCATTGAGGATATAACTGTCGCCATCAAGGCGGGCGCTGGTGCGCAGTGATGCTGCGTCAGAACCCGAGCCAGCCTCGGTCAGGCAATATGAAGCCAGTTTCTTGCCTGCGGCCAGTCTGGGCACCCATTCCTGTTGTACTTCTGGCGTGCCCCAGTTGGCGATCATCCAGCTTGCCATATTGTGTATCGTGATATAAGCCGTGGTTGAAGGGCAGGCGCGTGCCAGCTCTTCAAAAATGATTGCTGCATCCAGCCGTGTCAGACCCAGCCCGCCCAGTTCTTCTGGCACATACAGCCCGCAAAATCCCAGCTCCCCGGCATGGGCGATGACGTCCAGCGGGAAGTGGGAAGTGGCATCCCAATGCGCGGCTTGCGCCGTCATTTCATGGGCGGCGAAGCTGCGGGCAGATTGCTGGTAGGCGCGCTGGTCTTCGTTCAATTCGAAGTCCATGGCCATCCCCCTATTTTAAAGAGATAGTGGTATTCACCTTGCCAGCGCTGACACTGTCATCAAACCAGCGTGCCGTGATGGTCTTGGTCTGGGTGTAGAACTGGATGACCTGCTTGCCATAAGGCCCCAGGTCACCGAGTTTGGATGCGCGCGAACCAGTAAAGGAAAACAACGGTACAGGCACAGGAATAGGTACGTTGATGCCGATCTGGCCTACGTCGATATCTTCTTCAAAGGTACGAGCAGCAGCGCCAGACTGGGTGAACAGTGCCGTGCCGTTGCCATTAGGGTTGGCATTGATGATGGCAATGGCGTCTGCCAGGGTATCTGCCTGCATGATGCACAATACCGGGCCAAAGATTTCTTCTTCATACACACGCATGCCGGGCTTGACGCCAGTGAAGACTGTAGGGCCAACGAAGTTGCCATGCTCATAGCCTGGCACTTGCGGTGCACGGCCATCCAGCACCAGCGTCGCACCTTCAGCAATACCTTGCGCGATCAGGCTTTCTACACGCTCTTTGGCAGTACATGAAATGACCGGGCCTATGTCGGTATTGGCTTCTGCTCCGGCATTGATTTTGAGGCTGCGGGCACGGCCCAGCAAGTCTGGCACCCATTGGTTGGCTTCACCAACCAGTATCACCACAGACAAGGCCATGCAACGCTGGCCAGCAGCACCAAAGGCAGCACCGGCGAGGTTGTTCAGGGTTTGTTCTTTATTTGCATCCGGCAGAACGATGGCGTGGTTCTTGGCACCCATCATGCACTGCGCACGTTTGCCCGCCAGTGTTGCGCGGTTATACACATGTGTGCCGACGCGGGTAGAGCCGACGAAGGACACCGCCTTGATATCAGGGTGATCGCAAATCGCGTTGACGATATCTTCACCACCATGCACCACATTCAGCACGCCAGGTGGCACGCCAGCCTGCATGGCCAGCTCCGCCAGGCGCATGGTGACCATGGGGTCTTGCTCGGACGGTTTCAGGATGAAGGTATTGCCGCAAGCAATCGCCATCGGGAACATCCACAGCGGTATCATCGCCGGGAAGTTGAAGGGGGTAATGCCAGCGCACACGCCAAGTGGCTGGTTCAGGGTATAAGTATCGACACCGCTGGCAACGTTATTGGCGATTTCGCCCATTTGCAGATTACCGATATTTGCCGCATGCTCAACCACTTCCAAACCACGGAAGATATCGCCTTCAGCATCGGCCAGGGTCTTGCCCTGTTCGGCTGTCAGCAATGCAGCCAGTTCGGCCATGTTTTCGCGTATCAGTTGCTGGTACTTGAGGAAGATGCGGGCGCGTGTGCCTATCGCTGTCTTGCGCCAGGTCTTGAAAGCGGCCTTGGCAGCATCGACTGCAGCCTGCATCTCTTCTGGCGTGGCAAACGGCACATGGGCCAGCACCTGTTGCGTGGCCGGGTTGATCACATTGCGCCATTGCGTGGATTTGGAGTCTATCAGTTCGCCGTTGATGAGCAGTTTGACGTTGGGAACCTGGGAGAGAGTTGCCATGATGATTTCCTGTACTTTCCTGATTGCGCACGGACAGACGGCGGGCCACGCCCGCAACAACAGCCGCACTGATGCCTGAAAACAAGACAGCCGCCGCGTACAGAAACCTGCCGCAGCAACCATCCTGACCATGGGCACACGCCGTGTGGACGCACACCCGCCACGCACCTTCCGTACGTGACCAGACCTTGGGAAAACAGTGAAAGAACAGTATTGAAGACAAGCACCCGCCCGCCATCAGGCGCGCCATGCCATATCCCAAACACCGCCTTCCGCAATGTTTTTCTCAGCGATCAACAGGCCGGTATCCGGGCTTGCAAGTCTTGTTACATCGCCTTCCCAGTCATGCATGACCAGTGGCGTGGATGATGTAACCGCACTCGCTTACCGTTGCGGAGGCAGCAGGGGCTTGGAACATATTTACTATCTTAAGCGCGAGCGTAAATACGTTTTTAGGTCTTGATAGCTACTGTCACCTGCTGGTGACAGCGATCAGGACGACCACTTTCCCGTTTAACACAGCCCAAGAGATTGGGCTATGCACCTGTTATTTTTAGAATAGCACAAGAATTGACGTTAACGTAAACGTTAATTGGTGAAAAAAATTCAAGGTAAGTTGTATTGTGGAGAACCAGTTGAAGGGGCTATCGATAGATGCTGTTTATATCTTATTAGTGATAATATTGAAATATCACTTTAAGATGATATATTGATTTTATTGTTTTTGAGTGATAAATTGAAGTTATTACTTCAAGGTGATCATCGCCCTTTATTTGGCAATGACATATTCAGGCTATGGAGGGCAGAGAACATCATGGACTACCGAATTAGTCTGGCAACACAGCTTAGCAGCCATCTCAAATCCTTGCGTAGTCAACAGGGCTTATCCCAGGCCGCCTTGGGGGCAATGTTAGGCGTTGGGCAGGTCAGGATTGCCAATATAGAAAATAATCCCGGTGCAGTGAGCGTGGACCAGATGCTGAGCATCTTGCATTTGCTTGGCTGCGGTTTGTCTATCTACAAGCGTCAGGATGATGAAACTATTGCAAGCAAATCCGATAACGACACCAGGCCGGATTGGTAATCATGAACAAGTTCCGTATTCATCGCTCTCTCAATGTCTGGATGAACGGCTTGCTGGTCGGTGTGTGGAGTTGGGATCGCACCGATACACATCAATTTGAGTATGCCGAAAGCTGGATCAAATCAGTGGCGGCTCGCCCCTTGTCACTCTCATTACCTATTACCGCAGGCAAGAGCATCTTGCGTGGCACGGCTGTAAAGAACTATTTCGACAATCTATTACCTGACAATAAAAAGATCAGGCAGCGCATAAGTCTTCGCTATCAACTTGCGTCCACAAATGTGCCAGATTTGCTTGAAGCAATGGGACGCGACTGCATAGGCGCAGTACAAATTTTACCGCCGGGTATAGAGCCAGCAGGCTTTGATCAGATTGCAGCGACTGCGCTCACAGACAGTGGAGTTGAAAAGCTCTTGCTGAATGTGACCAGCGATGAAGGCGACAGTAATATTATTGACGACTTCCGCATTTCACTGGCAGGTGCACAGGAAAAAACGGCCCTGCTATGGTATCAGGGGCAGTGGCATGTGCCGCACAGCGCGACACCGACGACACATATCCTGAAATTACCCCTGGGTCCGATTGGTGGCATGCGCTTCGATATGTCCGGTTCCATAGAAAATGAATGGCTGTGCATGCGTATCATGGCAGTACTGGGATTTGAAGTAGCCAAGACTGAGATTGCGCAATTTGGCACGCAAAAAGTTTTGGTGGTTGAGCGGTTTGACAGGAAGTGGATGGGACAGGGCTGGATAGCCAGATTGCCGCAAGAAGATTTTTGCCAGGCCAGCGGCGTCGCACCAGACAATAAATATGAAGCTGACGGCGGGCCTGGCATGGCGCAGTGTCTGCACATACTGGAAGGCAGTGTCAGCGCAGCCAAAGATAAACTGAATTTTGCATTGGTGAACCTGGCATTCTGGTTGCTGGCAGCGACTGATGGTCATGCCAAAAACTTCTCAATTTCTTTGCTTGCTGGTGGCGATTACCGCATGACACCCATGTACGATATTTTGTCAGCGTGGCCAGTGATAGGGCGTGGTGCAAATCAATTGCAGGAAAAGAAAAACAAGATGGCCATGGCTTTGAGGTCAAAGAATGCGCACTTCAAAATGAGTGAGATGCATGTACGACATTGGCAGGGGCTGGCCGCGCAGACTGGTGTCGTGGATGGTTTTGCGCAGATGCAGCGACTGGTTCAACATGTACCAGATGCCTTGGCGCAGCTTGAGCACGAATTGCCGGTACATTTTCCTGAGCAGATATGGAGCAGTATCAGGGATGGGATGCTCAGGCAGCAACTGCGGTTTTTGTCTGAAATTGCAGACAAGTCTTCATGAGTGACATGAGATAAATGAAATGGGATACTGGATAGGCATTGACGACAAATCAATTTGGCAGCCAAGTTTAACGATAGGAAAACTGTTTATTGCCAAATCAGGGTAATGGAAAATGTGCTGAAACTGGAGAGCGGATTTGTCGAACATGCTTCGGACATGTTCGACATAAACGAAGATCAATTGAATTTATTTATCGCGAAATTATGTGAATTTCAAACTGAGAGTCGCCATGTTGTTCTTAAAAGTCAGCTTTTGCCGACGCTAGCGATCGTGATTGAGTTATTCAAGAGAGTAAATTCCGGCAACTTTGAAAAGCTTTTAGTTTCAGAGGAATTGCTGACAATTTCTGCCGAGGCGAGCAAGTCCATGCCAAGTTGAGCGTGCCATTTCAAGATGGAGATTCGCGAACAGCTTGATCTTGTCATCGGTTTTTATGAGGCTATTTATCAGGTTATATAAGATGAAAAAAATACACAATCAAATCCACCGCCTAATGGTTGCCTGCCTGTTTTCTGGAATTAGTCTTTTTGTCACTGCGACTGAAGCTGATGTCGAAAATCGCTTTCAAAGCCTGTCTCTAATTAATCTGATCGCGACACCTGAACGTTACGATGGAAAACTTGTCTTGGTGACTGGCTATGTGACTGTTGGTCGGGAAAATATGTCCATATGTTTGACAAAGGTCAGGAATTCCAGCAAGGATTGCCTTTGGCTGAATGTCGATTCCGGGCCGTATGAAACGGAGGATGACAGGAAGCGAATCGATAAAAAATATAAGGTACTCTATAAATTTAACGGCAAGGTGGCAACCATAGAGGCATTTTTTGACCAGAGCGATACGGGCCATTTTGGCATGTGGTCAGGTGCACTCAGAGATTTTTCCCGTATTTATGATTTCAAAAATAAATATTATGTTTTTGACGATAAGACTGTACCCAAATAGTTGGTTGAGCTGTTGAATGCTACATTGCGACGAGCGAGTTGATTAGTAAAATAGGCATCAAAATGCTTTCCTGCTTCTTGGACGGCGCTGGCAGTGACTTTATGGGCTCTGAAGCGGTAAGCGAGTAACTTGCGAATAGTGAGTAAGCTCGAAGCTGCCATCCGTATCTTTGCTGTTCGCATGGATCAGGATGTGCTCACCTGGTTTGATGAATTCAAAAATGCGCATGCCGCTTGGGCCAACGCAACCGAAATGGTAACTGAAGGCACTGCCAGTCAGTTTGAATTCCTCAGGAACGTGCTGAGTGCCCATGTCTTTGACTTTGCTTGCCGTAAGCTCAAATCTGACTTCTGTTTTGCAGTTGTCTGACGCCAGGGTTTTTGAGCTTACAGAGATTACTTGAGCCTCGAATTTGAATGGCATGGCATCAAGCTCAGCGGCTTTAAGCGGGGGCACTTCGGCGCGACTTGCAGGCGTAAACAAGGCGAGACAGCATATGGAAAATATCGCTATGACGCTGCGGACAAGGTATGACATGGGATAAGGCTCATTGTATAAATTTGGCTGCTGATCAGCATTGTTTTCCGGCTCAGGCACATCAAAAGCAGAGCTGTAATGTGAGCGAGACAAAAAAATATACCATGTATTAAGTCGCATTGACATTGTGGGATGGGACGTTTTTACGGAGGTGTAAGATATTCCACATGCGGATGAAGGGATCGCAGGTGGTTTTCTGAAGTTGAATGAATATTACTCATTCATCGGATGGTGATTGCTTCGCTTCCCGGGGCGGCTTTAGCCGCGAAAATTGGGGCGATTGCTGGCTTGCGGGATTTTGGTGTTACGGTAAAGCTTGTTCGCGGCTGAAGCCGCTCCTACAGGATGGGGAGCTTTGCGTTTCAATGCAGGCGGGCGCATCTCATCAAAAGCTGAGATGCGCCTGGGCTTAACTTCAGACTGCCTGGTCTGTCTTTATCAGCAGCAATCCTGATGCTCCTCATCATCCACCGCCACAGTTGTCCGCAACAACTTGGCCGCCTGCACCATGTTTTCCAGCGCAGCTATTGTCTCAGGCCAGTCGCGCGTTTTGAGGCCGCAGTCGGGGTTGACCCAGAGGCGGGCGTCGGGAAGTACGCTACGTGCTTTTTGTAGCAGCCTTTGCATTTCGCTGACCTTGGGCACGCGTGGCGAATGGATGTCGTAGACGCCGGGGCCTATGTCGTTGGGGTAGGCGAATTCGCCGAAGCCGTCGAGCAATTCCATATCCGAGCGTGAGGTTTCTATGGTGATGACGTCGGCATCCATGGCGGCTATCCACGGCAGGATGTCGTTGAATTCTGAATAGCACATGTGGGTATGGATTTGCGTGTCATCCCTGACGACTGCAGAACTCAGTTTGAAAGCGCGTACTGCCCAGTCGAGGTAGGCGGACCAGTCTTGCTGTTTCAGTGGCAGGCCCTCGCGGAAGGCGGGTTCGTCTATCTGTATCATGCCTATGCCGGCTTTTTCGAGATCGGCAACTTCTTCACGCAGGGCCAGGGCGATTTGCATGGCAGTGGTGGAGCGTGGCTGGTCGTCGCGCACGAAAGACCATTGCAGCATGGTGACGGGGCCGGTGAGCATGCCTTTCATGGGTTTGCTGGTCAGGCTCTGGGCGTATTCACTCCAGCTGACTGTCATGGCTTCTGGGCGGTAAACGTCGCCATAGATGAAGGGCGGTTTGACGCAACGTGAACCATAGCTTTGTACCCAGCCATTCAGAGTGAAGCCATAGCCCCAGAGTTGTTCGCCGAAATATTCAACCATGTCATTGCGTTCTGGCTCGCCGTGGACCAGCACGTCGATGTCGAGCTTTTCTTGTTGCTCAACGACGAGGCGGATTTCTGCGCGCATGGCTTCGAGGTATTCGAGGTGCGACAAATCACCACGCTTATAGGTGGCGCGGGCCTGGCGTATGGTCTTGGTTTGCGGAAAGGAACCTATGCTGGTCGTGGGGAACAGAGGCAGGGCAAAGCGTTGCTGTTGCTGGCCTATGCGCTGCTTGAATGTATTGTGACGGGTGACATCCTGCTCGGTGATGGCGGCCAGACGTTTTTGTACGATAGGGTTGTGGATGCGTACTGATTTGCGGCGGCTGGCGATGGCCTGATCGGCGGCTGTGAACTGATGCGCGACTTTATTTGCATTGCCATTCAGGGATTGTTTCAGGGCGACGACTTCATCGAGTTTTTGTGCGGCAAAAGCCAGCCAGCTCAGGGTTTCTGCATCGAGTGCAGTTTCTGTTGCCAGGTCAACTGGCACATGTAGCAAGGAGCAGCTTGGCGCCAGCCACAGGTTGTCGCCGAGTTGTGCGTGGACAGCATGTAAATCAGCCAGCAAGCTGCTCAGGTCGGCACGCCAGATATTGCGGCCATCAATGACACCGGCAGACAAGACGCGGCCTTGCGGCCAGTTAGCCAGCAGGGTGGTCAATTGTTGCGGTGCGCGTACCAGATCCAGATGCAGGCCAGCGATGGGCAGGGCATGCAACAGTGCAGCGCGCTCTTGCACTGATTCAAAATAGGTGGACAACAAAACCTTGGGTGTATTTTGCGCCAGCGCATTGTAGGACAGGATAAAGGCATCCAGCCAGGCGTTGTCCAGGTCTAGTGCGAGTATTGGTTCGTCTATCTGTACCCATTCCACCCCTTGTTCTTGCAGGCGTGCCAGCAGGCGCTGGTAGGCGGGGATGATCTTGGGTAGCAAATCCAGTTTATGTGTCAGGCCACTTTTGATTTTGCCGAGGTAGAGCAAGGTCAGGGGCCCAATCAGAGTGGCTTTTGCTGCATGGCCGAGGGACTGGGCTTGCGCCAGTTCTTCAAACAGCCAGTCTGTGCCGCCATCAAAGCTGGTATCCGCTGTCCATTCTGGTACGAGGTAGTGGTAATTGGTGTCAAACCACTTGGTCATTTCCATCGCAAAATGCTGGGGGTTGCCACGGGCGGCGACGTAGTAATCTGCCAGCGTCAGTTGTTTTGCATCAAAGCCAAAGCGACGGGGCAGGGCACCCAGCAGGGCCAGTGTGTTCAAGACCTGGTCGTACCAGGCAAAGTCGCCAACGCTGACGAAATCCAGGCCTGCCTGTTTTTGCAAACCCCAGTGGCGGGCGCGCAGGTCGCTACCTGTTTCGCGCAGGGTGGCTTCGGTGATGTCGCCGCGCCAGAAGGATTCTTGTGCGAATTTTAATTCTCTTTGTGCGCCGATACGGGGGAAGCCGAGAGTGTGAGCGATAGTCATTTGTTATTCTCCAATCATATTGAGCTTATGATGGGTTAGAATTGATTATGATTCAAACGACATATTTTAAGAATTAACTTGAATTTTATTCATAATGCAATCGATACTAGAGCTACGCCACCTGAAAACCCTGCATGCCCTGCGTGAATCCGGCAATTTATTGCGGGCTGCCGTCTTGCTGAATGTCACCCAGTCTGCCCTGTCGCACCAGATCAAGTTGCTGGAAGAGCATCATGGCGTGCCGCTGTTCGAGCGCAAGACGACGCCCATACGCTTCACGCCTGCCGGTGAGCGCCTGCTGCAACTGGCCGACAGTATCTTGCCGCAAGTGGCTAATTGTGAGCGCGACCTGGCCCGGCTGGCGCAGGGCGTGGCCGGGCAATTGCGCATCGCAGTGGAATGCCATACCTGTTTTGACTGGCTCATGCCTGCCATGGATTTGTTCCGCCAGCGTTGGCCGGAGGTGGAGCTGGACATCGTTTCCGGCTTCCAGGCTGACCCTGTCGGGCTGTTGTATAGCCACAAGGCGGATGTTGCCATCGTGTCGGAAATGGATGCAGATGAAAGCGTGGCTTACCATCCCTTGTTCCGTTTTGAGATTGTCGCTCTGATCGCCAAAGACCATGCGCTGGCCAAACGTGATTATCTGGTGGCGCAAGACTTTGCGACCGATACCCTGATCACCTATCCTGTACCTGACGAAATGCTGGACGTGGTACGCCAGGTCTTGAAACCAGCCGGGATAGATACCACACGCCGTACGACCGAGCTGACCGTCGCCATGCTGCAACTGGTCGCCAGCAAGCGCGGCATCGCGACCTTGCCAGTGTGGGCAGCACAAAATTATGTGAACCGTGACTATGTACTTCCCAAGCGCATTACCAAGGATGGGCTGACTGGCAGACTATATGCAGCCTGTCTGCCGGATTTGTCGGCTAAGGCGTATCTCAGTGATTTTGTGACGACGATACGGGAGAGTAGTTATTTGAATTTGCAGAGTATAGAACTGATTTGAATGCGCAAAATTTGTGATGCGCTTCCCGTTATGCAAATCGGCTAGAATGGATATTAGAACTCATTTCATAAATAGGATGAGTGCGAACAAGACGATTTGGGACGCAGTGCAAGGCGTGACCTGCAGCTAAGGCTCGTGCCTTAACAAAGGGCGCAACGCTGCAATGCGCCCAAATCGTCAGTTCCCGAAGGGTTTGCCTCATATCGCGTGCTGGACTGCGTTGGACTCGTTATCAATAGCACCGCTATTGACTGCCTCGTCCGCCTTGCCAGCCCACGTTATGAGGCAAACGCATCTCACCCTATTTATGAAATGAGTTCTACTTACTCAGAAGGTTTTCTCATGACCACCAAAATGTCAGGTCGCTTTACTACAGTGACTCGCTTGACCAGTGAGACTAAAGTTTTGGGTGCAACGGCGAAGCAATGGGATGAGGCTTTGACTGGTGATATGGCAAATTCACTCAAAATCGTTAAAGAAAAGGTGGAGGCCATGAGAAAAGCTGAAGCTATTGCGCAAATTGACGAACAAAAGATTTTGCTGACGGATGAAGTAAATAAGACTGAATGAACCACACTAAGTGCATTTTTTCTGTTCATCTACTGAGTCGTGGCTGACCTATACTCTTCTTCAGGCAGAGACAGCAGCATACTTCTGCATCTTTAGCTGAAGTGAAACAATAAAATCTTGAATCCCCTTATTCTCTGGTTTTTGCATTCCATGCTGAGATAACCGCATCCTGTCGACTTCTTCTTGTTCATGCATCCGGCATCCTCTACATTCGCGGGATTGATATACAGGAGATATGACATGGTGAAATGGGGAAATTGGACATTACTTGCAAGCGTAATGATGCCAGTTCTGGCTCAGGCGCAGATTGATCTGACTGTGTTGGATCGTGATATGGCCGGGCCTCACGCGCAAGTGCTGGTGTTGGGGACTGTGCATTTGAGAAGCATGCCAGCCAGTTTCAATCCTGCATCGCTGGACGGTGTGCTCGATAAGCTGGCGAAATTCAAACCTGAGATTATTACGATAGAAACCGAGCCAGGCGAAGAGTGCGACATGGCTGCCCGTCATGTGGTCAGGTATGGTGCAGACTATTGCGCATCGGTCGAAGCAGGCAGGCTGGCTGTGGGATTGGATGCACCGATAGCGATGGCTGAAGCAGACAAGATGCTTAAGGTTTGGCCGCAACAATCAACGGCAACGGCGGCGCAGCGTCGTCGTCTGGCTGCCTTGTTCATGGCATCTTACGACACGGCGTCTGCCTATGTGCAATGGCTGCAACTGCCAGAAGCTGAGCGCCACGCAGGCGATGGCTTGAACGAGGTGCTGATTGCTCAACTCGCCAAGGCCGCAAAGCGTAAGGACGAAAACTATCACATCGCTGCTCGCCTGGCAGCACGCCTGGGTTTGCAACGTGTCCATGCGGTCGATAACCATACTGGTGACCGTATCGATGTACCGGACATCAAGGCCTTTGTCCGCTCCATAGAATCTGCATGGGCCTCAGGTAATGCAGCCTTGAATATGCGAAAAAAACGCGAAGAGGAGCTGATGCTCGCCACAGACCTTTTGCCCTTGTATCGATACATCAGCGAACCTGAAGGTTTGCGCATTTATGCCGAAGCCAATGTGATCCCTGCGATGCGTGCCCAGTCAGCGGAAGGCTATCCGCAGATATGGGTAGCAGGATGGGAGATCCGCAACCTGCGCATGGTTGCCAATATTCGTGAAACTTTCCGCGAACGCCCTGGTGCCCGTGTTTTGTCTGTCGTAGGTGTCTCCCACAAACCCTGGTTTGATAGTTGGCTGGGGCAACTGCAGGGGGTAGAGATCGTGGATGCGGTCGATATCCTGAAGTGAAGCGCCCCATTTTTGTGGATGGAAATCCGGTGTGCCGGCCGCCGCTTATTACATCGTCACTTTGGCCTGAGCACCTTCCTCTTCGCTGCCGAATTGCTCAAGCCCGCGTGCCAGTGATGAGACGCTGGGGTTTTCTACGAAGACGCAGCGTTTGCCGGTGCGTTTGCAGAAATCCTTGACGCGCCAGTAGGCGGTGTGGCTGATGCAACCGGTCTGGCAGATGACGAGGTCGGCGGCGGCCAGGCTGGCATCCAGCAGGCTTTGGTTGTCTTCGAGGCCGCCATCATGGTGGGCGAAGCGGCCGCCTATGCGTTCTATGAGGTCGCGGTAGGTGGGTACATTGCCGCTGCGACCACCTACGCACAGCACGGTTTTTTGCTTCAGGTGCAGGGTGATAGGGTAGACTTTTTCTTCTGGCTGTTGCCTGCTTTGCTCGGCGGCCTGCTCTTGTATGTCGGCGGCGGCTTTGCTGGCTTCTGCGAGTTTTTGTTTTAGCTCGCGTACCTGGTTTTCTGTTTCGGTCTGGCGCTCAGCCATTTGCTCGATTTTCTTGAGCAGACGCTGGCGGGTTTCCAGTTCGGGGATTTCTGCTTTTAGTGCGGCGATATCGGAACTGAGGAAATGGATGCTGCTGTCCTTGCCTATGCTTTCTGCGCGCAGTTGTATTAGCTGGGTGTTTTGCTTTTCGATCTCGCGGGTTTTTTCTGCCAGGGCGCGGTTATGTCTTTCCTGTACGCGGCCCAGTTCGCGGGTCAGTAACTTGTTTTGTTCAACCAGGGCATTGAAGCGGGCGATATCGATACGCACGCTGGCACCGGCCTGATGTTGCAGCATGTGCATGTCGCGGCATAAGCCGTCTTGCAAATCGGCGTCGCAACGCGGGTGTGTCAGTGCGGCCCAGAAAGCACCGGCGACGTCGCCCTTGTCGATGGCGGCCAGCCACAGGCGGGTGACGGCTTCTACTGTTTTTGCTGCACGGAATTCTTGTATGGTGCGGGCATAGCGCTGTTCCAGTTCTTGCTGTATGGCTTCTGACAGGCGATTGCGGCGGCCACACTCAGCAATCGCACCGACATGGATTTCATAGTCTTCGGCAATGGCCTGGCCATTCATGGCTTTGTTGACGATGCGTCGCAAGGTCGTCAGTGGTATGCAGACACCGACGACGGGGCAATGGCATTCATGCGTCAAATCCCAGATGCGGCGACGGCGTGAACCTGCCGGTGTGGCTTCTGGTGGTAATGCAATACTATGTTTGTCATGTTCACACATACGGTACTCCTGTTAGTGAGGACTTATGCAAAACAGCCCAAATGATATTGCAGACATTTCGTCGCGAACTGTGCGCGCTGATGAACGCCCACTGTCGCCATGCTGCAAGGATTTTGCATAAATCGGGTTAGTGCATTTTTTTACCCGGTGCTATTTCAAAGCCGGTGACGTGAGGCGCTTCCGGGGTTTTTGGCAGGCGCGCATCATAGCTTTCTATGTTCAACTGCGCTTCTGCCAGCATATAGGCGAGCACGCGGAAAGCTTCGACATCAAAGCGCAGGGACACATGGTTCAAAGACAGGTGGACTACCCCGCATTCAGGGCAGATCATGACTTCGCCCACTTTGCTTGAAGCCAGACCGAGGTGCTGGCAAGCGTTGGCTGATGGCTGATGTTTCATGTGTTCCTCTGCGCTAGGCTTAAGTTGGGTTCTAGGTTGGATTCTAAGTTGAGCTTTTAGGTGCTTGAATACTCAGGCATGGATCGGTGCGGGTATGCGTCTTGACGACATGGCTGACGTCATAGATGGATGCAGTGGTCACGCTTCCTGATTTGCTGTCGTCATCTGTTTCAATATAACCATGGATTTGCAGGCTGGCTTGCAGGCTGGCAGGCAGCCATACCGGCACACCGAGGTCGCGCCTGACGTGGCCATTGCCAGCCAGCAGGACGACGCCACGCTCGGCGTTTTCAGTGACGATCTTGGCCATCACGACATCACGCGCAACTTGTGCCCTGACCATGCTGGGGACGATATTGTCTGGCATCTTGCCGCAATGGCCGCTTTCCATCGCAGCGCGCTGGCCATCGACTACCACGGCAGGCAAGGGCTGGTCGAGCTTGTAGCTGGTGATGGTGTTCTTGTCGAGTACGGCAGCATAGCCTTCACGCATGACGCGGGCAGCATCACTACGGGACAGGTTGGCTGCCAGCAGCGGCAGTTTGTAATCGATGGCGAGCTGGATGACGGGACGATAATGTGGCCATTCCCAGCGCTTGTTGCCGACCTTGCTGATGATGCAGTCTGCGTCAGTGCAAGTTACCTGAGCCTGGGTAAGTTCAGCCTGGTTTTCGCGATCGAACTGTTCCATCGCGATGGCCGGACGCCAGCCTGCGACGACCATTTTTTGCAGGTCGGTATAGCGGTGCGCATGCCCGTCTGGATTGTCATGGACTTCGCCCAATAACAATATCTTGCTGCCGCTGACTGGTTTTTCAGCCTGGGTTGCGCATGCTGATAAAAGGCTGGCTGCGGCCAGGGCTGCGGCTGCACTTGTGAATCGAGTTAATTTACGCATTGGTACAGCTATCCTTAGTGTTGATTTCTTGGCCTATGAACCACAAGACGCCACTAGGATCCGTGAGTGTGAAGTCGCGCATGCCATAAGGCTGTTCAACGACTGGGGTGAGGCGCACCTGGTATTTTTCTGCAATGCCGGCTGAGACGATGAACTCGTGCCAGATGCCGACATCATCGACCAGGATATGCATCATGAAATTATTGGTGTGATCAGCGACATAGAATTCTTGCAGCATGAAGCTGCATTGTGCATATTTGAGATGGGCAATGCCATCTTCACTAAAGACGACTTCAAAGCCGAGGTCTTGATAAAAGGCCAGGGAAGTTTCAAAATTTTTGGCAGGCACAAAGGCCTTGATTTCTTGCATCTTTGGTTTTTGCATGATCTCTCTCATTCGGCAATATTGTTTGCTATGCGCTTTTCCTGGCACGGGATGAAGCGCGCAAGGGGGTGACCAGCAAATCACCTTCTTCATTGTGCATGCAGGTCAGAGCAATATTGTATAAGTCTTCCAGCGCTGGTACTGCTTCGCGGTTGCTGACGATATCAGCAACGAGCTGGCCATTCTTTACTAACAGCAGACGTTCGAACGCCTGCATGGCATGATTGATGTCATGCAGGATGGCGACGATGGCGTGCTGGCGTTCTGTCGCATATTCTTCAAGACTGGCGAGCAGGTCAAATTGCAGGCCGGGGTCGAGTGCTGCCAGCGGTTCGTCGACGAGTATCAGACCATCGCGCTGGTCCCACAGTTGTGCAAAGATGCGTGCCAGTTGTATGCGTGCCTGTTCGCCGCCAGAGAGGCTGTCAAAGCGGCGGCCCAGCAAATGGGCTGCATGGGCCATGGCCGCTGCTTGTCTGACGATGTTGGGCAGTTCGGGGTCATGGGCACGGCTGACGCGACCCAGGCTGATGACCAGATCAGTCTCCAGGCCAAAGGCCACATCACTGTTTTGCGGCAGGACGGCGCGCAGGCGGCTGAGTTCCATCAAGGACCAGCTTGCCAGCGGGCGTGACTGAAAAGTGATGTCGCCGCTGCTGGTTTTCAATTCACGGGACAGCAGTTTCAGCAGCGTGGATTTACCTGCACCACTGGGGCCGAGTATGGCGACTTTTTCTGCTTTGCCTATGCTCAGATTAAAGGGACCAAAGTCTTTCTTGCCCAGCCTGGTGCAGACGGCGTCAAGCTGGAGCAAACCCTGTTGTGTGGTGGTTTTCATTAACATGATGCGTTTCTCATCCATGCGATTCAGGCTAAGCGACCACGTGCATTACGCAGCAGGATCAGGAAGAAAGGGCTGCCCAGCAGGGCCGTGAAAATGCCCACTGGTACTTCAGCCGGGATGGCGATGCAGCGTGCCACGGTGTCGGCCAGCAGCAAGAGCAAACCACCCATGAGCATGGAGCGTGGTATCACCTGTCTTTGATCTGGCCCACCCATGGTGCGCACCAGATGCGGTGCAACCAGGCTGATGAAGCCGATCATGCCGCACCAGGCTACGGCAAACCCGGTCAGTACAGCGACCAGCACAATGACCTGGGTACGCAAACGGCGTACATCGATGCCGACATGGGCAGCCGCAGCTTCACCCAGTGCCAGGGCATTCATGGCGCTGATCATGCGCTTGACCCACCACCAGGCTGGCAATAGTAATGCCAGCAACAAGCCAGCAGTCAGCCAGTTGGCGCCTGCCAGAGAGCCCAGGGTCCAGAAACTCAGGTTGCGCAATTGCTCGTCCGTTGCCAGGTAAGTACACAGACCCAGCACGGCAGCGCTCAGGGCATTGAGGGCAATGCCAGTCAAGAGCAGGCCAACAATGGAACCAGGAGAAATCCAGCGCGCCACACGATCAAGTGCAAAGCAAACCAGCAGCGCACCGCTGAACGCGGTGACAGGCAAGATCCACATACGCCAGGACATGGGTATGGGCAAGTGCATGCCTGACAGGACAACGATACTCAAACCCGCAGCCGCAGCCGCACCGGCAGTAATGCCCAGCAAATTGGGATCTGCCAGCGGGTTGCGGAACAGGCCTTGCGTCAATGCACCTGACATGCCGAGTGCTGCACCCACCAGCACGGCAAACAGGGCACGTGGCAGGCGGATATTCCACAAGACGTAGCTGCTGCCAGTTAGCGTCTGGTCGTCGCTGAAGTTTAGCAAGGTCAGCCAGTCTTGCAATTTGACAGGCACGGCACCGAATTGCACACTCAGTAGTAAAGCGGCAAGCAGGGAGATACCCAGCACCAGCAGCAGGCTAGGCCTGCCGCCTTGCAGAAGCTTTGCCTGCAAACCTTGGTGTAAACCTTTTCGCAATTCACCAGACACGGCTACTGACGCTTTCATGCCTGCATAGCCTTGATGATGGCGCTGTCCAACTGGCTGATCGCCGATGGCAGACGTGGCCCAAAGCCCAGCATGAGCATGGCTTCTTGTGAAAGTATGCGGCGCTTGCGGCCTGCCGGTGTTTGTTCCACACCCGGCAATTTCAGCACAGACTCTATACCGCCCGAGGCTTTGAGGCCCTGGTCAGTCACGAGGATGATGTCAGGCTGGGCAGCGATCATGGCTTCTGGAGTTAAAGGCTTGTAGCCACTGAAGCCATTGCCGCCATTGGCCGCAGTCAGCGCATTGCTGGCACCTGCATATTCAAGCACGGCATGGGCAGCGGTTTCACGACCTGCGACCATGATCTGGTTAGGTGCATGGGCGAGGATGAAAACAACTTTTGGTGCCTTGCCTTTGCGTTGCTCTATCGGTGTGCGGACCCTGGTCCACTCCTGCTGCAGGCTTTGCATCAGGGTAGCTGCCTGGGCTTGTGTGCCAGTCAGTTCACCAATCTGCTTGATGCGGTCGAGCACGCCTTCAAACTTGTGATGCGCAGGCAAGACAGCCAGCGGGATGCCGGAGGATGTCAACTGGCGTATCACGGCAGGCGGGCCTGCATCTTCGCTGGCGATGATCTGGGTAGGGGCCAATGCCAGTACACCTTCTGCTGATAGCGCACGCGCATAGCCAACATTAGGCAGTTTTTGCACGCTCTCAGGGAAGTTGGAGGTGGTATCGACGGCCACCAGGTCATTGCTGGCATTGAGGGCGAAGATGATCTCGGTGATTGCTCCGCCTACGCTGATGATGCGCTGCTTGCCTTTGCTGGTTGCGGCTTGGGCAAAGGATGGCAGCAGGCCAGCACCAGCCAAACCTGCAAGGCCCGCCAGTTGCATCAAAGCCTGCCTGCGCAGGCGATTGTGCTGGATTTGTGGGCTTATGCTGCGCATGTCTGGCTTTCTGACAAGAGGTTGTCGATCAGTGCGCGCCATTCGCAGAGTTCTGGCTTGCCGGGTTTGCGTTCACCAAAGAACATGGCGATGGTTTCGCCGTCGGCATCAAACAATTCCAGTGAAGTGACGAGGCCATCTGTGGTTGGTTTTTTGACGACCCATGCACTGGCGATATGGTCTTCACGCAGATGCAGGTTGAAGCGTGGGTCGAGCACATTCACCCATGGGCCCATTTTGGCAATCTTGCTGACCGGGCCGGAATGGATTTGTATCATGCCTGCATTGCCAGTGAATACCATGATAGGAACGGCTTCGGCAGCGGCGGCTTGCAACAGGTCCTGGCAGCTGCTGACATCAATTTGCTGGACAAACTGGGCATCAGCCACGCGCAATGCCTGGGTGCGTGTCACGGCAAATTTTTTCATGAGGCCAAAGAACTCATGAGTATCACGCAAGGATGCCCAGGCCTGGCGGAAGCCTGTGACATCGATATCCTTGTCAGCCAGTTCCAGCATTTTTTCTGCGGCGTCTTTTGTTTGTATGCCGGTTTGCTGTTCTACGGCAGCAAAGCTGGCGACCAGCGCTTCATAAGCTTCCACATTGCTTTGTGGCTTGATGAAGATCTTGTGGATGGCAGTGCCGGTAGCATCATAGAATTGCAGGCTTTTTTGCTCGCTGCGCTCTTCGCCGCTTCCTGTTTGCTCAGTGACGGCAAAGCCAAACGCCCATTGCTGATAAAAAATCCGCAAATCGATTTCACCTGCCAGCACCAGGCCGACATGGTGGTTGTGGCTGATTTTACTGTAGGTGCCAGTTTTTTCATGGACGCAGGAAGGATTGCGTGTCAGGGCCATGACTTCGCCCAGGCTTTCTACTGCGGCGATAATTTCTGGCCACTCTGCGCGCAGGCAGGTGGCACGCAGCAGGCAGTTGCTTTCTATGGCTGCTGTGCCTGCGTGGGCGGCGATCAGTTCACCTTCACTGATCTCCAGGGTTTCGGCGATGTCACGATGTCTGGCTTTTTTCTCGCGGCGCATGCTGGCGAATTCTTCACGTACTTTAGCATTTTGCTGCGGGTTCAAATGTTGGGCTGGCATGACGATTCCTTCTTAAAAGTCGTAACGAACTGATACCTGGGCATTCCGGCCAGGGGCGGTGTAAGCATCTTTGACGTTGGTGTTGTCAGCCAGGCCGCGTACATCAGACCAGGCCCAGTATTTGGTATCAAAGACATTGTTGAGGTTGGCATTGACTGTCAGATTAGGCATGGGTTTCCAATAGACGCCAAGGTCAACGACGTGGTAAGAACCTGGTGCAAACTGTGGTGTGGCTGCAGGGGCTATCCTGTCCAACTGCTTGCCTTGATGATGCTGGAATTGCGCACGCGCACCCCAGGCTGCTGTGTCATAGCGCAGGCCTGCCAGGAACTTCATCGGGTTGATGGTATCGAGTGGTGTTTTTACGCCAGCAACTTCGCTGTCGCCCTTGGTGTAGGAGACACCGGCAGTGGCTTGCCAGTTGCTGTCGATTTGCCATTCTGCACGGGCTTCTGCACCACGGATCTGCGCCTTGGTCAGATTGATGTACTGGAATACCAGTGGATCAACTGCTGTGCCTGTGCCGCGCACTACTTGCTGGCTGATGAAGTCTTTGTAGCTATTGTCAAATGCGGCGAAGGAGTAGCGCAAACCCTGCACCTTGCCACGGAAGCCAATCTCAAAACTGTCAGCACGTTCTGCTTTCAGTTGCGAATTGCCTACGCTGGTGTAGCCGGATGCCAGGTTAGTGAAGCCATTGTTGACCTGGTCTGGTGTCGGTGCACGGAAGCCCTTGGCGAATTGTGCATAAGGTGCAAAGGCTGCGTCGAGTTGCCATACCAGACCCAGGCGTGGAGTGACCGCACTGTCAGACAGGGTGGCGACTGCGCCGCCTGTGTAACCTGCACTGGATGGAGCAAGTTTGTAATGGTCATAACGCAGGCTGGGGATGATGCTCAGCTTGCCTGCTTCGATTTCATCCTGGATGAATGCGCCTGTGACTGTGTAAGTTGTATCCGGGAAAGGCTTGGCCGGGAAAGTTTCGCCAAACGGTGCTACCGTGCCATCGCGCAGGCCTGTGACTTCTGTGCGGTTCCAGTCAAAGCCATAGCTGAGTTTTTGTTCAAGCGCACCGGAGAAATTGCTTTCCATGATGTTGGACAAGCCGACGATCTTGGTGTTGTAGTGATTGTCGCGGGTGCGGTCAGCGGCGGTGTTCCTGTCTTCAGCAGAGTATTGGCTGACCTTGGCGTCCTGCCAGTACAGGCGGGTCTCGGCATTGTGCAACCAGCTGGAATTCAGGTTTTTATAGCGGTGTGCCAGACTGAGTTTATTGCGTTCTACCTTGTCGCGGGTATCAAGGTCCAGGGTGCTGGTGGATGCCAGTGGCGGGATGGCGCGGGCAGAATAAACATCAGTATCCTGCGTGCGTTTTTGTGCTTCTACGCTGGCTTCGATTTGCTGGTTGCCATCGATTTTGAAGATTGCTTTACCCAGCAGGTATTGGGCATTGAAATCTACTGGATTTGGTTTTGTGCGGTTGACGTTTTTTACGTCATTGTCGGCACGGTTTTCTGTTTCATGACCACGACGGTCGCTGACCAGCAGCAAGCCTTGCCAGCTACCATTGTCGCCAGCTATGGCGGCGGTATTGCGCCATGAGCGATCGACTGTGGCATAGCCAGAACGCACGAAGCCGCCAAAAGACTGACCTTTTTTGAGCAGATCAGACGGGTCCAGGGTGCGGAAGCTGACTGCACCAGCCAAGCCATCACTACCGAACTGTGTGGAGGTTGGGCCACGCAAAATTTCTACTGCCTTGATGCCATCGAGTTCAAGAAAATCACCACGGCCTGTAGCAAATGCACCAAACGAAAAACTACCCGGTACACGCGTACCATCAACCAGCATCAAGACTTGATTGCCTTCCAGGCCACGAATATTGATACCTTCATTACCAGCGCGGCCAGTGGAGCTGCCGGCCGCTGTAAAGCGGGTAGGGGCAACGCGCACGCTGATATCGAGTTCATTGCGGAACAGGTCCTTGATGTCACGACCACCTTCTTGCTCTATCCTGGCTGCAGGGATGACGGTGACGGTATTGGGTACGCTATCGACCGTCCTGGCGGTGCGCGTAGAAGTGACAGTAATATCTTTGAGGGTAGTTGCTTCTGTCGGTGGGACCGGGCCGGGAGTTTGTGCAAAAGTAGTTACCGGAGTCATGCCCCATGCCATACCCAGCGCCAGGGCGATTTGCGTCTTGCTTAGCATCGTGTTTCCTAATTTAAAAAATTTGGACACTGGCTAGCGGCGACTGGCTGGTGTGTATCGTGTACAACTCCCTTGCCAGCACGGATGTTGCACCGTGCTTGAGACTGGGAGCATCGTAAAAAGGGGAGTTTTTACGACTAATATATTTTAATCAGGTTTATTATAAATGAGAATCATTCTCAGTTGCAAGTGCATTTGGAGTTTTCTTTGTTAGTCTTTTCTCCAGATTCTGCTGCGCTCTTTTTACATCTGCCTGATACGCCTCTCATACTGTGGTGACAAAATGATGGGCCGACACTG
Source organism: Undibacterium sp. Ji83W (assembly GCF_049340385.1). Taxonomy (NCBI): domain Bacteria; kingdom Pseudomonadati; phylum Pseudomonadota; class Betaproteobacteria; order Burkholderiales; family Oxalobacteraceae; genus Undibacterium; species Undibacterium sp. Ji83W. The sequence continues at coordinate 90,999 of NZ_JBMPOZ010000021.1, forward strand.
TTCCTCAATACCGACTGTTCGTCAGGCACACACAAAGCAGACTGATGGTGGCCAAGCGATATAGAATCTAAGCGTACTCAAGCTACTGAGTCTCCATGCAATGAATCCCTATTAACTGCACTTTATGACCTCAGGACCCAATAATGTTTTGGTTCAAGTTCCGCAAGACGCCAATAGTGAGCGCATTAGTTTTATTTGATGGTTTTTATGCTTCTGGCGCTCGAGAATGGGAGGAGTGGCATGCTGGTGTGCGCATGCATGGTGTTCGTTTTCATTACATGCGCTACTACGCCAATGGCGACTGGATTAGCTGTTACCGCGATCACCCGTTTGATTTCTGGGCTTTCACAGAAACTGTCACCGACGATCTCTTGGTACTTGCTAAACGCGGTCTTGCGCCACATGTTGGAGATTGTGACCCAAGTTGCTTTGCTGGGACATTCACGGTAGACAAAGACAATTTGATTGAATCATTTTCTCCAGATATGTTTGGCGGTCGCACTCGAAGTTGGAACAGGAGGATTGCGGAACGAAAATTAATTAGCGTCAACGATGGGAAAAAAACTTTCATACTCGAGTTCTCGCCGCGACCTGATTAGGCAGGTGGGTATCAGCGATATCATGTCGATTTACTGTGTCGTTTTTGGCTGTTACCAAGTGCTGACACTTTTTAATTTGTGACGGTGCTTGATAGTCGCTAACCTGAGCAAGTAATAACCAAGGTGTGCTTATTTATCCTGACCAGAACGGTGGCGTCAGCAGGCGCGACTCTTGCAAGCGCTGGAACGCCTTGCTGCTGGTAATGCAGTAGTCACAGTTGTCGATGCGCTAGGTTATGCGACACCGAGCAATTTTATTGCAAAGTTCAAGCGTTATTTGGGGCAGCCTCCGGGGCGATATTTTTTCAGGCTTGATTTTCTTTTTGTTGACTCGCAGCTTCAATACCTACAGGCAGGGTAAAGAAAAATTCACTGCCCTGGCCGATGACGCTGGTGAAACCAATTTGCCCGCCATGATGTTCGATGATGGCCTTGGAAATACTCAGGCCCAGGCCGGTACCACTTTTCTTATGGAAATCGGAAGAAATAGCCTGGGCAAATTTCTGGAAGATGCGCTCACGGAATTCGTCTGCGATGCCTATGCCCTGGTCGATGATGGCGACGCGTAATTGTCCGGTTTGTGCAGTCAGCAGCACATCGACAGTCGCACCCTGGGGTGAAAATTTGGCGGCATTTGAGAGCAGGTTGATGAGGACCTGGGTGATGCGGTCAGTGTCTATCTTGACTAAGTCTTCTTCGTGTTCAACTTCTGTCTGCAGCCTGAGACTGACCTGGTGCTGCTCTGCATAGGCGGCAGTGGCGGCGATGGCCTGTTCCAATACGGGGATCAAATGTACGTGGGCGAGATTGAATTCCATCTTGCCTGATTCTATTTTTTCTACATCGAGTATGTCATTAATCATCCTGACCAGACGTTGGCAATTCTTGGTGGCGATGTCGAGGATTTTTTCTGCACTGTCAGGCATTTTTCCTAACGCACCACCCATCAGCAAGCCAAGGGCACCGCGTATGGATGTTAGCGGGGTGCGTAATTCATGCGAAACGGTGGAGATGAATTCGTTTTTCATGACCTCGACTTTTTTGCGTTCTGTGATGTCGTAGGCGATATTGAGGAAGCCGGAAATTTCTCCTGTGCTGTCTTTCAGGGCTGTGACTGAGAGCATGACGGGGAGGCGGCTGCCGTCTTTGCGCCTGTATGTCCATTCACTTTCATCCGCCATGCCATGCAAGGCACGCAAGGCAAATACGGCAAACCCGGCGGCCACCGTGGTATCAAATTCCAGGCTGAGTTTTGCCGCCCGGGTGGCAAGCTCTGTAGCATCATGCAGGCAGACTGGAGTTTGCAGGCCTATCATTTCTGCCGCGCCATAGCCGAGCATGAGTTCTGCGCCTTTGCTCCAGACCTGTATCAAGCCTGCGGTGTCGGTGGCGATGATGGAAAAATTGGCGCTATGAAGTATGGCATTTTGCAAGGCCGTGGTGGCTGCCAGTTGCGCATTCAGGGCGAGGATGGCTTCTTCGGATTTTTTGCGTTGGCTGATGTCGGTGCCAACGGTGCAGACGCCGTAAATTTCACCTGACTCATTGCGCAAGGGTGTGAGCATGAGGATGTGGGTGGTGTCGATGCCGCCTGCAGTTACGGCGACCTCTGTGCGGTGTATGGTCCCGTTTCGTATTACTTCGTCCGACATGCGCATGTATTGTTCTGCCTTGTCCCTTGAGAAAAGATAGTACACGCTGGTGCCAACCAGACTGGGAATATTGGCGGGCTTGAAGAGTCTGTCATATTCCTTGTTGGCATAGAGATAGTTGCCATTCTTGTCGCGCAGGCAGACTGCCGATGCGGTGCTGTCCATGACGGCTTGCAGCAGCATGAGGTTTTCGTACTGGGCAACTTCATCGCGCTTGCGCTGGGTGATGTCGGTGCCGACACCGCAGGCGCCGAAGACTTCACCATCGGCATTGATGAGCGGGGATCGCACGACGAGGTAAGTATGCATGCCATCTTTTTGCTGCACTATGGCTTCGGTGCGCAATGCGGTCTTGGTGGCGATGACGGTTTGTTCAGCACTACGGTATTTTCTGGCCAGCTCATATGGGAAAACGTCTTCTATGATCTGGCCTATCAATTGCTCGCGCTTCATCTGGAAGACGTTTTCGTATTCCTTGTTAATGTAGAGGTAGCGACCCTCAAGATCACGTACATGGATATAGGATTCTGTACCTTCCATCACGGTTTGCAATAGCAGGCCACTGCGTATCAGTTCTTCTTTGCTGGCTTGTAGTTCCAGCGTGCGTTGCCTGACTTTATGCTCGATATGAAAGGCGTTGCCGCTGACGACCAGTAAATACACGCTGACGAGGCTGGTAAAGAATAAGCCGCCTATCAGGGTGGCCCAGGCTGACCAGGAATGATGCAACTGCCAATAGGCGGGCGAGGGCTGGGCGGTGAATTCAAATTCATGGTCGCCAAACAGGATGACACTGCGAAAACCCATTGTTGTCTTTTGCTTGTCCAGGGTATCGTAGACATCGGCCTTGTCGGCTGCACTATTGAGATCACGCAGGCGGAACAAGACCTGAGCGCGTACCTCTTCGGTAAATACATGCCTGATCAGGTCGTCCACTTGCAATACGCTGAGTACGACACCGCGAAAAGCGGCACGTCTTTCTTCTAGTGTAGACAAGGGGCTATGCCGCGCGTACACGGGCGCAAAAATCAGGCTGCCTGTGACATTTTTTGCCCTGTCTGTACTGACAATACTCAGGGGAGAACTGGTGCTCAGATGGCCTGTATCGCGCGCTCTTTCTATGGCAACTCTTCTGCCAGGCTCAGAGAATAGATCAAAACCCAGGGCTGGCCGGTTAGCCAGGTATGGCTCAACAAATTCTACGGGCAGATAAAATTCACGTGCAGTAGCCGGATCGAAAATGCCGCTGTCTGTACGCTGTTTGATGCTGAATGAGGCATGGCCTTCTTTTCTTAAGCTGGCTTCAAAGGCCGCTCTGTCCTTATGCAAGACCAAGGGAGCCCAGTCGACTGCAATGATGGTACTTTCTCTTTGCAGGGTAGAGCTGACAAAACTCTGGAAATCTGCTCTTGAGACATGGTCGGTGCTGGCAAAGAAGCGTTCCAGATTGCGCAGCAATTCGCTCTGGAAATCGAATCTTTGCTGTATGGCTTGCACCATGCGACTGGCTTCAGTTTCAAATTCCTGTTTTTGCCGGTCCAGCTCAGATTCACGCACGTAGAGGAAGACGGAAACAACAACCGATAGTGTTAGCAGCAAAGGCATGCCTACATTGAGGCGGCGGGATGTCCAGATAGTACGCGGGTGGCCTATCAGTATCATGACCAGCGGCGAGACAATGAGGACGCCGAGGATGTCACCTATCCACCAGGTGAGCCAGTTACCAAACATGTCAGCTGCAGGTAGCAAACCCAGGGTGAACAGGGAAAAGATACCGACACTGGCATTGACCAGACAGCCAACCGGGCCTGCCAGCAGCAGGAAGAGGGCAACATGGCGTTCATCATCCAGTGCCGCAGGATAGCCGACAAAGCGTTTGAGCAGATAGGTGCTGCTCATGGCCTGCAACATGGCACCGCTGGCAACCAGTAGCGCAAGGCCGGTAGTTGCTGCCGTCAATTGCCCCTTGCTCTCCCAACCTATCCACAAATTGAAAATGCATGAGCCCAGGGCCACACCAGGCAAGAGGCGATACCCGCCGATTAATACGGCAGTGACAGCAATGCCAGCCGGCGGAAAGACGGCAATGGCGTATCCGGGAGGAATCGCCAGCAGCAAGGCAATGCGTCCGAGTAGTATATAGACGAAGGCCAGCAGCAGATTTCTCATTACCAGAGATGAGAAATTGTTCAAGGACGATGCGGGCAAGATACCTGGCTCCCCATGGTGAACACCTCATAGCGAAAAATTTGCTTTGAATAATTATATGACTGAAAGCAAGCCATTGTGATTTTATTCATCTTGCGGGATTTGTGTTTTTATTTATGAGCTTGTTAGCGCTGGTTTTGCGCTGTAGTTCTGAGGGACATTTATAGTGAAATATAAGCCTAAGAAAAATTTGTACTGATTAAATAATCAGTGTATAGTGTTGTTCAGGGAGAGTTGTGCCCTGTTGCCATACTCTAGTGGCCTGTCACAGTGGAAATCGGAGTGCCTGCCATGTGCGCGACGATCATGGCTGCGTTACAAATGCTCGCGATAGCCTCGCTATCTCTCCGCTTTGCACCTTGCCCTGATTCGCCGGGTACATGCTCTTCACTCTCGATTCCACTATGACAGGCCACTAGTATCCCTCAGATAAAACCACGAACCCTGCTTTGAAAGAAGCGGGGTTTTTGGTTTTTAAAGCCTTGTTTTATTGATTATTTTCTTTTTATTAAAACGTGTGCCAGGCTGAATTCAGATGTTGTTTTCTTGTTGTGCTTGCGTACTTTAATTTAATAAGAAAAATTTGCACTGATTAAATAATCAGTATATAGTGTTGTTCAGGGCGAGCTGCGTCCTGTTGCCATACTGTTGTATCCCTCAGATAAAAACCACGAACCCTGCTTTGAAAAAAGTGGGGTTTTTGGTTTTGAGCTGCAGGATTTTTTCTTAAGCTTCTGAGCTGTGTTTTCAGGAGATTTTCTTGTTGGTGCTGAGCTTAAGAAAAATTTGCACTGATTATTTAATCAGTATATAGTTCTGTTCAGGGCGATTTGCGTCCTGAAGAATTTGATTTGTTAGATTTGATCTGGCCCCGCTACTGTAAAGCAGCGGGGCTTTTTGTTTTCTGCGTTTTGTTCACGAATTTTGTTGATGAATGCAGAAAATTGACCGAATTGCGCCGCACGACATGTTTGTGCTGGCGCTCAGGCTTTTACCTGTTTGTGATTGCAAGCGTATCCCCTATCACATAGTGCTGACCATACTGAACGCGAAGCAGCAGACAGGTAAATCTTTTTGGGCGTTGACGGGAATCATGGGAATGTGCGCCTGCAATTGCAGACCGTGCAGTCCTTGCAGATGCGCTGCCCATGATTCCCGGACGGGCCAATGCTGATAATCCTGGAGCAGGACAAGCCGCAAGGCATCCTGAAAATATATGAGTGAAAGCAAAATTGTGAAGACTGCTATTGCATCTGAGATGGCGGCCAAGCCAGTTACCAAGGCACGCGGACGGCCTAAGAAAGCAGTCAGTCAATCGACACTGACTGTCAGGGATGCGATTGCCAAAGCGGGTGAAGAACTCGGTGGTGCTTTGCGCCTGGCGCAATGGGCAAGGGAAGACCCGACAAATGAAAAAGCCTTTTGGACAGTTTTGTATCTGAAGATTTTGCCCCTGCAAGTTAATGGGGCTGGAGAAAACGGCGAACATCTGATTAGCGATATCGCCATCAAACTGGTCAAGCCGAATGCAGATTGAATGCGAGTTTCCTGAAAAGCTGGAATTCTTGTTCCAGCCAGCCCGCTACAAGGTGGCGCGTGGTGGGCGCGGTAGTGGCAAGTCCTGGGGTTTTGCCCGAGCATTACTGTTGCTGGGCGTGCAGAATATAGAGCGGATTTTATGTGCTCGTGAATTACAGAGATCGATCAAGCAATCTGTGCACCAGCTTTTGCGTGACCAGATTACTGCACTTGGCTTGAGTCATTTCTACCAGGTGTATGAATCAGAAATTCGCGGCATGAATGGCACGCGTTTTTATTTCAGCGGTTTGTCTGACCAGACGGCTGACAGCATCAAGTCATTTGAAGGTTGTACCAAGGTCTGGATAGAAGAAGGACAGAGTGTTTCAGACAGGTCATGGAGTATTTTGATACCGACTATACGCACGGCAGGATCAGAAATCTGGGTGACTTATAACCCGGAGCTGGAAACCGATCCTACTCATCAGCGTTTTGTCGCACGGCCACCGCATGATTGTGTTTCGATCTTGATGAACTGGCGCGATAACCCATGGTTCCCAGACGTGCTGGAAAGAGAAAGGCAAACCTGCATGCAGCGTGAACCTGAAGCTTATAAAAATATCTGGGATGGTGAATGCAAACCGGCAGTCAGTGGGGCGATTTATTACCACGAAGTTGCCAGTGCGCAGGGCAGGATTTGTCATGTGCCGTATGACCCCCTGCTGAAAGTGCATGTGGTGGTTGACCTGGGCTGGAATGATGCGATGGCGATCAGCCTGGTGCAAAGGCAAAGTTCGGAATTGCGGGTGATTGAATACCAGGAAGACAGCCACCAGACCCTGGATTATTACTCGGCCTTGTTGAAGCAAAAGAATATGAACTGGGGAAAATTATTTTTACCTCATGACGGTCGTAATAAGGATTTCAAGACTGGCAAGAGCGCAGAAGAAATCATGACGGCCTTGGGCTGGGATGTGGCAATCACACCCAGTATGAGTGTCGAAGATGGCATACGCCTGACGCGCATGACATTTGGACGCCTGTGGTTTGATGCGGACAAAACTGCGCGCCTGATTGAATGCGTAAAGCGTTATCGCCGCGTTATCAACCAAAGCACGAATGAAGCTGGCGCACCCTTGCATGATGAGTTCAGCCATGGTGCGGACAATCTGCGCTATATCTGCATCAATGCAGAAACGATGTCGAACGAAGAATGGGGCGGCAAACTGACTTACCCTAAATTTACTTATGCATAGAGGACGGAATGGCTAAAGCTTTATCTCAAGACGAATTGAAAGCACTGGTGCAGACAGAAATGCGCCAGAGCCTGGGTTATTCATCTTCGCGTTTGTCGCAAGCCAGGCAAAAGGCGGAATATTATTATCTGGGCCTGGCAGTTGGTGATTTGTCACCGCCAGAAGTGGATGGTCGTTCGTCCGTGGTTTCTACCGATGTGAGGGACACAATAGAGTCAATGTTGCCGCAATTGATGCTGACGTTTTGCGGCGGTGATTCCATCGTGGAATTTGAACCGCAAAACCCGGATGATGAAGCCAGGGCCAAGGCAGCGACTGAGTACGTCAATTACCTGTTCTTTAAAAAGAATAACGGCCACAAGATAGCTTATGTGTGGATGAAGGACGCTCTGTTACAAAAAAATGGCATCGTCAAGGTGTGGTGGGATACGCGCTTTGAAGAGGCGAAAGAAGAATATAAAGGTTTGAACCAGATAGAGTTGGCGCAAATTCTGGATGACCCTGAAATTGAGGTGATAGCTCAGCGGGCTTATCCGGATGAAGACGATACCAAACAACGCCAGCAGGCAGTTGAACAGATCAATCAGCAAATGCAGCAGGCGATGCAGGCACCTCAAGGACCACAGGCGAATCCTCAGCAACCCGGACAGCCACTTGGCCAGCCAAATATGCCGCCAGCAAGTCCGCAAGCTAATCCAGCGGTGCAACAGCTGCAAGCGCAGTTGCAGCAAATCCAGTCACAGCCACCAGAACTGCTGTACGACATTACTTGCAAGCGCGTGAAGACGGGTGGCAAGATACAAATCGACAATGTGCCACCTGAAGAATTTCTGATTGCGCGCAATGCCAAGGATATACAGACAGCCAAGTTTGTCGGACATAGAGTGCAGCGCACAGTGTCTGAGTTAAAATCCATGGGTTACAAGAACGTTGACAATATCAGTGGCGAAGATCAGGGGCAAGCCTTGAATCTTGAACGTATACAGCGGCTGAGCTGGAATGATGAAAATGCCTATTTGTCTGACGAAGTCACGAATGCTGATGACAGCCAGCGCAAGATATGGATCACGGAAGCGTATGTGCGTTGTGATTTTGACGGCGATGGCATCAGTGAATTGCGCAAGGTGACGGTAGCCGGCAATGAACTGCTTGATAATGAAGAGGTAGATTTCATCCCCTTTGTTGATATTACGCCTGTGCCATTGCCGCATACTTTCTTTGGACTGTCGATTGCTGATCTGGCGATGGAAAGCCAGAAGACCAAGACCAGCATCTTGCGCAGCCAGCTCGATAATCTCTATTTGAACGTCAATGGCCGTTATTACGCAGTCGAAGGCCAGGTGAATCTGGATGATTTGCTGACTTCACGACCTGGCGGAGTGGTACGTATCAAACAGCCTGGTGCGGTAGGCAGGCTGGACCAGGCGCAGGGCAATACAGGCGAAGCCATGGGTTTGCTGGACTATATACAGCAAGACCTGGAAAACAAGACGGGCTGGACACGCTATAGCCAGGGCAATGATTCTGATGGTCTGAATCAGACTGCGCAGGGCATGAATATCATCACCAACAAGGCAGACATGCGTTTGGACTTGATCTCGCGCAATTTTGCTGAAGGTTTTACTGAATTGTTCAAACTGGTGTTGAAATTGATATGCCAGCATCAGGACAAGAAAGCGCAAGTCAGGTTATCGAATGGCTGGGTGGATATTGATCCGCGTGAATGGCGCAATCAGTTTGACGTGAGTATCAATGTCGGCATAGGCCTGGGCAACAAAGACCAGAAAGTGAATCATTTGATGGCCTTGTTGGCACAACAGGAAAAGGTTTTTCCTTTGGGGATAGCGAATCCGCAAGGGATTTATCAATCCAGCTCAGAGCTGGCACGTTTGCTGGGATTCAAGAATGGTGACAAGTTTTTTAGCGACCCTGCTAAAAATCCACAAGCACCACCATCACCACCACCGCCTGACCCTGCGCAAATGCAGATGCAGGCCGAACAACAAAAGACACAGATGCAAATGCAGGCGAGTAAAGAAAAACACATGATGGACATGCAAATGCGCGAACGTGAATTGCAACAGGAAGCCATGCTGCGTGAGCGTGAACTGCAACTGGAAGCGCAAAAACAGCAGGCGCAGTCGCAGAACGATATGCAGGAACGCCAGCATAAAGCACAACTGGATGCACAATTGGCCCAGCAGCGCATGGAGTTTGAACGCTGGAAAGCACAGCTGGAAGCTGAAACCAGGATGATGGTGGCCCGTATTGCGGCAGAAGCGAAGATGCAGCCACAAGCTCAACTGGATGCTTGCGTGAACGGTTTAGCTGTGGGGATGGCAGATGGATTGACAGGAGCGAATGATGAGCACATTTGAACAACGCGTACACGCAGCCAGCCGCGCCAGGGAAGTGCTGGAGAACGAAGCCTATCAACAGGCATTTGCCAATATAGAAAACGAGGTCACAGAAAAATGGAAAAACTCACCAGCACGCGACGCCGAGGGACGGGAAAAACTCTGGATGTATCTGGCCATGTTGAAGAAACTCAAAAGCCAGCTCGATACAACGCTGGAGACCGGCAAGCTGGCGCAACTGGAAGTGGAGCACAAGCAAGGCCTGATGCATCGTTTGAAGAGCTGGTAAAGGTAGTGCAAGATTTCAAGGGCTGGAAGGATTCGGTTGCCATGGCTTTTCACCCGCATCCCACGGTGGCGATGATACAGACAGCCAAAGGCTGGGTCAGGGTAGCATGTGGCGAGGCTGCTTATCAGCTGAACAGTGGTGAATTAGTAAAAGTCTAGTGGACTGTAGCAGTTGAAGCAGAAGTGAAGGGCGCGTGCCCGGCGAACCAGGGCAAGGCGCAAAGCACATCGATAGTGGGACTATCGAGAGCATTTGCAACGCAGTCATGGTCGGCGCGCACGTGACAGGCATTCTGCTTTCAACTGATGCAGTTCACTTTTAGCGGTCCGGCACACTGGATGGCCGCAGTAGCGGCTTTTCTGCCGGATAAATCTTAACGCCGTGAGGCGCCGGGAATGGGTGGAAGTCCCATTCATTGATTGGAGAGGGAATATGGATAATCAGGTAACTGAACCCACAAGTAGTGCTTTGAATATAGATGGTGCAGCGCAAGCAATGGGCGCTTTTCTGGAACCACAGGCACATGAAAAAAGTGCCCAGGCTCTGGAGAAGGAAGTGCTTGATGACTTGAGTGGACGGAGAGACGGGAATGATACTTTGCCTGCAGAGCCAGGCATTGAGGATGCAGAGCAGGACTTGCATGCTGGAGATGATGAGGCTGTCACCATTGTAGTAGATGGCAAGACCGTTAATTTGTCCAAGGCAGAGCTGGCAGATGCCTATAAAAATGGCTTACGTCAATCCGACTACACCAGAAAGACCATGGAAGTGGCTGAACAGCGCAAGGCTGCTGACGCTGAAATCCATAGGGCAACCCAGGAGCGCCAGGAATATGCCAGCAATCTGCAAAAGATGGCGGCACAAATCGAAGGCGCTTTGAACCAGCAACAGCAGATAGACTGGGAACATTTGCTGGACAATAACCCGGCTGAATATCTGAAACAGCAGCACCTCTATCAAAGGAGACAAGCAGCCTATCAGAAAAATGTTCAGCAACAACAACACTTGGCGCATATTGCCCAGGCAGAGCAGGCGCACCATCTGGAGTCTGTGCTCCATACGCAGCAAGAAGAACTTCTTGCCAAGCTACCGGACTGGAAAGACAGCAGAAAGGCTGAGGCTGAAAGTAACGCCATTCGCCGCTATTTATTGGAGCAAGGTTTTGAACATCAACTGGTAGACAGCATTGCTGACCACAAGGCAGTTTTGCTGGGACGCAAAGCCATGCTGTACGACGCCATGATGTCCAAAGCCAATGCGGCAGCCAAACGTGTGACGAGCATACCGCAAAAGGTAGTCAGGCCGGGTGTGGGCGAATCACCCGGTGGTGATGGTCGTCAGGCTGCCATGCAGCGTCTTGCCAAATCCGGCAGAGTTGAAGACGCAGCATCCCTTTTTGCAAAATTTATTTAAGGTCGCGAGACCCCGGAGAAATCTATGACAGCACCAAGCAATACTTATGTAACGACCAGCGCAATTGGTAACAAGGAAGATCTCAGCGATATCATCTACCGCATTTCCCCCACCACTACGCCTTTGATGAATATGGCTGCCAAGGCCAAGGCCAGCAACACGCTGCATGAATGGCAAACGCAGGATCTGGCCAGCGCAGTTACCACCAATGCACAGGCTGAGGGTGACAATGCCACGGCCAAGAGCGTGACGCCGACTGTGCGTTTGAGCAACCGTACCCAGATCGCATCGAAGACCGTCATCGTCTCCGGTACACAGCAAGCGATGAACCCTGCGGGTCGCAAGGATGAACTGGCTTACCAGTTGTCCATGGCCTCGCTGGAACTGAAGCGTGATATGGAGTCGGCCCTGTGTCAACTCGATGTTGCCGCAACTGCACCGCGCCAGGCACGTGGTCTGATCGGTTGGGTGGTTGATAACGTCGATAATAATGCCGGTACTTTGGCATCGTACACAGGTAACACTGGCCGCACGGTCGGTACACCTCGTGCTTTCACTGAAGCACAGTTGAAGAACGTCTTGCAGAAATGCTATAGCGCCGGTGGCGAGCCTGACACCATCATGGTTGGTCCTGCGCAGAAGCAGACTTTCTCTACATTTTCTGGCAATGCTACACGTTTCGATAAGTCGGAAGATGCGAAATTGTATGCGGCGATTGATGTGTATGTATCTGACTTTGGTTCCTTGAAGGTGGTGCCAAACCGCTTCCAGGCAGCACGTGATGTGTTTGTCTTGCAGGCCGACAAACTGGCACTGGCTTACCTGCGCCCGTTCAGCACAATCGAACTGGCGACGACAGGCGATGCAGTGCAGCGTGAACTTGTGGTGGAATACACGCTGGAATGTCGCGCGCCGAAAGCGCATGGTGCGATTTACGACGTCTTGTAATTCCTGATGTCGCATTATGTAGTCAGCCTTATTTGGTGACTGCATTAAAAAGCTGGCGGGTGCAAGCCCCGCCTTTTTCAATTGAATTAAAACGCTGTGAAGCGCAGGAGGTTTTATGAATGGTGGATATATCACCGTCTCGAGTCAGACCACCGGGGTGGCAATAGCCACTTCGGGTACGTCCGCATCTGCAACTATTCCAACAATGTCCAGCGGTGAATTGCCGCGCTTTATTCGTGTCGCTGCGACCGCGCCAGCTTGTGTGCGTCTGGGAAAATCATCGGCGACTGCTCTGAGTACCGATTTGCAGATACAGCCCGGTGACGCTGTCATTCTAAGTGTGAATGGCAATGACAGGATTGCTGCGATACAGGTGGCTGCTGCGGGTGTGGTGCAGGTTTCTCCGCTGGAGAATATGTAATGGCAGTCATGACCAATATCCATGTCGAAGGTGGTGATGTCACGTTTGAGCGCGTACAGGATTGCACGGTCATTGCGGAGCATACCCAAGCTTTGCATAAAGAAGGAAAGCATGGTTCGACTGATATGCGACATGCAGCGTCTTTTCCCATGGTGATCGTAGAGAAATATCTGAACGATAAAGGCATCAGTTTCCAGGAATTCATGGTGGAAGCCGTGCATGTAAAGAGCATGCTGGCAGATCCGGCATTGTCTGCCTTTCGTGTATGGGGAGGCCGGGTATGAGCGCCATCACTGACTATGCAAGCTTGCAAACAGCCATGAGTAGCTGGTTGCATCGCACTGATCTGACTCCGTTCATTGCTGATTTTATTGCTCTGGCTGAAGCCAAGATGTCTTCGGACATTGTGGCGCGGCCCATGGACATACGCAGCAATCTGACGACAATAGCTGGTAATGCCTATGTGAACTTGCCGCTCGATATGCTGGAAATGAGACGGCTAATCTTGCGTAGCGATCCGGTCACAGTGTTGCGTTATGCCTCACCAGATCAACTCAGTGCTGATCATGCAGGTGCAGCGACTGGCAAGCCAGTGGCATTTTCTGTCATTGGTCAGCAACTGCAACTGGCACCGGTACCGGATGCAGCTTATCAACTGGAATTGACCTATCAGCAGCGCATACCGGCCTTGTCGACGATCAATACGACGAACTGGTTGCTGGCGGCTTTTCCCAACGTGTATCTGTACGCTGCTTTATGTGCTGCACAGCCTTTTATCATGAATGATGCGCGCATTCCTACTTTTGAAAAACTGTATTTGCAAAGTGTGGATGCCATCAATTCCATAGACTGGTATTCAGGTTCAACCATGCAAGTGAGGGCTAAATAATGGCATTGGAAACTGCAAATTATATCAATGATCTGACGATCACGAATCCAACGGCATCTGATCCAAAATCCCAGGGGGATGATCATATCCGCATGCTGAAAACGGTATTAAAGGAATGCTTTGCTGGTTTTACCGGCGCGGTGATTATTACTGCTGCAGAAACCGGTACGGCTGCGGCGCATGTCTTAAATCCTGCTACTGCTTTGTTGGCTTATACAACGGGACTGTTGTTGTTGTACCGACCTGTCAATGTGGGGACCGGTGCTTTAACTATGAATGTATCCGGTCTTGGTGCGAAGCCGGTCAAGACTTTGTTGGGGGCGGACCCTACTGCTGGCGACATCATAGCTAATCAGCCATTGCTGTTGATGTATGACGGTACGAATTTTGTCATCATTGCAGGATCGGAGACTTTGTTGAGGACTGGCAATCAGACTTTGACGGGGAATTTGACGTTGAGTGGTAATCAGACTGTGAGTGGTTCTTTGGACGTGGGTGGAGCGTTGACTGGCACAAGTATGAATGCCAAGGCGAATAAAGCCGGGGAAAGCTACGCTGGTGCACATGATTTCTCAACAGCTGTGCTGAGCGTTGCAACCCCGATTTCTGCCGCTCATGCAGTTAGCAAGATGTACGCAGATGGATTGGTCTTTTCTGCAGTTTTGCCTGGGCAGAGTGTCGCGACAACAGGTCAGACTATTTTAAGTGATGGCAGCACCGCTTTTTGGGGTGATGCGGGCTCGGTCGGTAGTGATCTGTATTTATACAATAATTTTTAAGGAGATTGCATGGCAGCGAACCAAAAACCTATATTTCCATTGACTCCAAAATTTCCGGCGACGATGCCGTCAGTAATTACTGCGGCCAATACTGCCAAAGATGGCACTGGTACGGTGACACAAATTTCTGCGCCTGCAGGTGTCAATGGTGCATTCGTTGAAAGCGTGGAGGCGCTCCCAATTGGTACGAATACAGCGTCAGTTTTACGCGTATTTTTGAATAATGGTGCTACGACAACCACAGCTACAAATAACATACTTTGGGAAGAAGTGAATTTGCCCGCTACGACTTTAACTGAAATCGCAGCTCAGACGAAGGTTGTGATTCCTGTTAATCGTGCTATTCCAGCAGGATATATATTGTACGCCACCATCGGGACAGCGGTAGCTGCCGGCTGGCGTGTACGTGTGCACTCGGGGGATTATTAATTATGACTGGGTTTACGGGTTTTGTGGGGGCTGCGCCGCGAGGGGCGGGTTTTCAGGTGTTTAAAACATCGGGAAATTTTCAAGTGCCAATGGCTAACTATTATTTAGTCGATGTATTTGGAGCGGGCGGTAGTGGTGCAAGTGTCGCAACTTATGCTTCTGGAGGTGGTGGTGGAGCAAGGCATAGGTCTATGATTCCTGCGCAATTGATGAAGCCTGGCGCAGTTGTGCCGGTGGCAGTAGGAGCTGGTGGTGCTAGTGTTACCACTGGGGGGGGAGGGGGTAATACGGGAGGAAAGTCGTCTTTTGGTTCTGCAATATTAGGTTTTTTAATCGAGGCTTACGGTGGAGGTGGAGGCGGTTTGGGTTGCGGTGGAGGGGGCGGTGGTTTAGCTGGAATTGGCACAAGTGGAGGTTTGGGAGGCGCTCCATGCATCCGAATGGGAAATGCAAGTATTTCAAACCTTAATTGGAATGCGTCTAGTGATTATGGCGGGGCTTGCGGTGAAAATTCGGGACAAGGGAGCAGCGCAGTTTGGGGAGGCGCTTCAGGTGGCGCAACGAACGTTGGCTTTACTGGCGGTGCAAGTTTATTTGCTGGCGGAGGAGGCGGTCCCGGTTGGTCGCAAAATAGAGGAGGTAAATCTGGCGCGTATTCGGGTCAAGTCACAGCTAATACTGTGGATGGTGTATTGCACGCTCTCATGGGTGGTGCAGGCTCTGGTGGAACGAGTGCGCAATCAACTGGCCTCAATGGATACGACGGTGGCTTCCCCTCCGGTGGTGGAGGTGGGACTGATTCAGGTACCTCCGGCAAGGGGGGGGATGGCTTGGTTGTTATTTATTGGTGGTAAATATGAAAAGCGCACAAATTGAAAATGGCATCGTAGTGAATATTGTTCTGGGCGTGGTAACAGGCTACATTCCCTGCGACGATATTGTATCAATAGGTGACCATTGGAACGGTCAGGTATTTACTAAACCGAAAGAGTGAGGTTTATCATGACACAAAATAATATTGTTGGAATCGGCAATGACCCGATTAAACCTGCCAACCAGCTAAGCAGAAACAAGTCGTATGACTGGTACACACCATTTGGACGGATCGGCGACCAGGAAGGGATGGACTACTGGGATAATGAAATCACCAGTAAGGGATATGATACTGCATACCGAAACTTCCTTACTGCCACTGCACAGAATATGGCAAGTGGCAAGGGTGTTGGTGCGGATAGCATCTCAGATCAAAAATTCACTAATAAATCAGCTGATTGGTACACGCCATTTGGTCGAATTGGTGATCAGGCAGGCATCGATTATTGGAATAACGAGATAAAAAACAAGGGCTATGATGTTTCTCACAATGCATTCCTGGTCGCCGCTGCGCAAAATCTCACGAATGGCAAGGGAGTAGGATCTTCAAATATTCAAACCCAGATGCCGGTAGATTTTGGCACTGGGCAGGCATCAGCTAATTCGAATCGCACTTCGCCACCTGTCAGTGCAAAAAACGAACCCGTCTATAACACCATGTCCATGGACAGGTCCTCCAGTTTCGATAATGGGGGAGCTAATGATTATTTATCTCAGCTGAAAAACAAATATGGTCGTTACGTCATGGGTGATGTTAATCCATTTTTAAATTTGAATAGCTCCGCGGCATTCGTCAGCGGCCTTATGAATGGCGCCGGAGCTGGGGCCAATTTCAGTGATGCGCAAAAAGCAGAAGTCAGATATGACTACCTCAAAGCCAGCCAGGAAGCGGGTTTGCAAGGTAAAGTCAATGATCAGGATGCACAATGGCTGAAACTGGCTGGTCAGAATGGCTATGGCTACACGCAGGACAGTGTCCTGGACACCGCAAACAGAAAAGTGTTTGGTGGCAATGCCAGTCAGGCAGATGTGGATGTGCTTAATTATTTTCAGCAAGGGCCCGATGCATGGAAGAAAGGCTCTGGCGTATTTGAAGGGTTGGCAGACAAATACGGCGCATCGCCGCAAATGCGGGCGTGGGCAAATGAGATGGGTTACACGCCACTACAGACTTCAGGCATGTATTCAAATGATCCCTACCAGGACATGCAAAAGAGGATAGAGACTTATGGCAGTCTCAATTCAGCACAACAGTCGTATTTACAGCAGCAATTACAAGGACTGTCTTCCACGCAACGTCAGCAGATGCAGCAGTTCTTTCCACAGCAGCAAGGCGCATCACAGCAACAGCAAACACAGCAACAGAATCCTTATTTGCAGCCATTTCAGCAAACGCCTGCATATAACCAGGCAGTAAATACAAACTGGGCTAGCACTAATCAACCAGCGGCCAATCAGTACTGGGGACAAAATAGCACACAGCAGGAAGTGGCGAATACGTCAAATGGGAAGCAGGATTTTCCTTCGAAACAATCGGGTTGGAATCAGTTTCAATCCTCGGGGCAGCAATATGATAATTCTGCCCCGCCTTGGGGGCAGTCATATCAAAATCAATCTTCGTCATGGGGACAGGTAAATCAAAGTCAACCCTATAACGGTGGCTTTCAAAACAATTTTCAGCAACCGAGGGGATTGCTCAATCAGGGCTCTGGACAGCAACAACCTGCCAACAACAATCAAAACCGCTATGGATTATTAAGCGCATATGGCTCTCGTTAAAATACAAAATGTCGGGCAATTCGGGGTGAATAAGGATCTTTCCCAGCATGAAATACCTGTCAATGCCTGGACAGATGCGCGTAATATTCGCTTTCTTGACGGCTATGCCTACCAGTTTTATGGGCATGGTGAAGTGTACAACTCCCCAACTGTAATACCGCAATACGTTTTGCCGGTGACAATATCCAGTAACCGCTACTGGGTATACATGAGTGCCACTAAATCATATGTAGTTACTTATGCTGGTGGAGTCGTTACTCATACCGATATTAGCCATACAGTGCCAAGAGCAGGTGTGGTCAATCAGTGGACCCATGCCTTGCTGTCGGGTTTGCCGATACTGAATGTCGGTGATGCGTTGAAAGTACCGATGTGCTGGGATTTGAATGTGGCCAACAAGTTTGTTGACTTGCCTAATTGGCCAGCAAATACCTATTGCAAGTCCTTACGAGCATACAAGAATTTTCTGATCGCTATGAACTTGACTGTTTCGGGAGTAAATAAGCCATTTCTGGTCAAGTGGTCGCATCCGGCTGATCCAGGTGCTTTCCCGGTAAGTTGGGACGCTGCAGATGCAACTAAAGATGCAGGTGAAGTTGATCTGGCAGAAGCAAACAGCCCTGTTGTCGATGGCTTGCCTTTACGCGACTCTTTTATCATTTATACAGAAAATTCTACTCATCGTATGGATTTTGTCGGTGGGCAGTCGATGTTCCGGTTTTCTAAAATATTGGGCATGTCAGGCTTGCTCAATCGTAATTGTGCAGTTGAATTTGATGGCTGGCATTTTGTTGTGACTGGTTCTGATGTCATTGTCCATGATGGACAGACAGCAACTTCAGTGCTGGACAAGCAGACGCGTAGATTCTTTTTTCAAAATATCGACGTCAATTATCGCAGTAATGTATTCGTGTTCAAGAATCCATTCCTGAACGAAATTTATCTGGCTTATCCTTCTATCGGTTCCAGCGTGTGTGACAAGGCTATGGTTTACAATTTTGTCGATAAGACGGTTTCTTTCCGTGATTTACCCAACGTGAACCATGCAAATTATGGTGCTGTATCAAGTGACCTTGGTGGCACGTGGGCGCAAGATTCAGATTCCTGGGATTCTGACCTGACATTTTGGAGCGGCCCAGATTACACACCTGATACTGCACGTGTAGTCATGGCGTCAAATGATCAAAAGTTTTATATGCTGGATGCTTCTGCCTCATTCAATGGAGTCATGCCGAATGCTTTTCTTGAACGCCGGGGTTTATCTTTTGACACACCTGAAAGCATTAAATTAGTCAAGGGAGTACGCCCCCGCATCGTCGGTAATAATGGTGAGACTGTCATGATCAGCGTAGGATATGCCAACACGCCTTATGATGAACCGGTATGGGTTACTGGCACCTACACCATAGGCTCGACTGTTGCGGTAGATTTGTTTGCCAGCGGTCGTTATATTGCACATCGTTATGCATCTGGATCGGCCTTTCAATGGCGACTCGATTCGGTTGATCTCGACGTTGAAACAATGGGGGTATGGTGAGATTAAGCAATTCAAACACGGTGGCCTATTCGCCATCACAAGTACCAGGTGACGCTGCAGAAATGCAGCGTTTTTTTTCGTCTGAATTGCAAAAAATAGCTACAGCTGTCACCGGCTTGTCTCTGGGACACCTGGATAAGACTACAGTTGCGCCAGCCAAGCCCAGAGACGGGGACATTCGCTACGCTGACGGCGTCAATTGGAATCCAGGTTCCGGTACAGGTGTGTATTACTACAAAGCAACAGCATCTTCCTGGATATTTTTAGGTTAGGAAAAAACATGGAAAGAGGAATACTTGGCAGTCACCACATGACTAGTGGCGGGCTTTTACAGCGAGCGCAAGACAAAGCAAATGCTTTGCGATTAGCCAATGCACTATTGAACGACCAAAGCGCAAAGACGGTGGCTGCTGTTATAGCTGATCTAAAGAGACATCACGTCCCTGAAACAAAAAAAATAATCCAGTCGCTTGAGCATATGGCAGGAAAGCCAGAAATGATCAAGCAATTCGCCACTGCAATTTTGCAAAAATTTGGGTGACACATGAACACACTCATCGAACAAGAAAATTTTTTTTCACTTAATACGCACAAGACCAAATCAGAAATACGCGATCTAATTTTACGACTGCAAGATCAGATGCTTTCTGCAAGAGATACCGGTAATTTTACGGAAATGGATTTTCCTGTCCGCCATTTCTTCGCTCCAGGGTCGTACGGGCGCGAAATGACATTACCTGCTGGCGGCTTAATCATCGGAAAAATACATAAGCATGCGCATTTGAACATCATCTCAAAAGGACATGTTGCAGTGTTGACAGAAGACGGGCCTGTTGAATTTCGTGGTCCGTGCACCTTTGTTTCTTCACCAGGCACCAAGCGTGTTGTGCTAGTGCATGAAGAAACAATCTGGACAACCATTCATGTTACTGATGAAACGGATCTTGAGAAAATTGAAGAGGAAGTTATCGCAAAAAATTTTGAAGAAATTGATGCATTGGAAATGATTGCGAGCATAAAAGGAGAATTGACATGACATGGGGATATATCGGTGGTGCGGCGGTAAGCGTAATCGGTGGAGCGTTGCTCAAGGATGATCCGAAACCCTCGGGCCAAAGTGGCCAGGCGCAGCTAGATCCACGCATCGCCAACATACTCTTTGGCACAGGCAGGGTACTTAAGTCTGGTGCAACGCCGACTGAAATAAATGAATCAGGTGTTCCAGTTTATGACGAAGGCGACTATATCAACGACAATGGCTTGTTGGGGCGCTATCAGGGCTTGTTTGATAAAAAACAAAATCAGGGATTAGCCAATTATGGCCAGGCCGCCGACAATTATCTCGGCACCAATTCTGCCTGGGATATGGGGGAAGCGCGAGATTCAGCCTTCAGATTGATGAAAAACGCCTATGACCCTGTCAGCATGCAGGCAGCACAAGGCGCTTACACCATGCCCATGAATGCTGCTTTCAGCCAGATGCCACAAGCGTATCAGGCGGCGACTTCTGCCTTGGCGCAAGCAGGCCCTGCTGCGTTGATTAACGCTCCAGGGCAAAATAATCTTGGTCTGGGCCGGGCTTTTCAAGATGTGATTTATGGCGATCTTGGGAATAATCCCTATCTGGCTGGCGCTATCCAGAAAGGCTTGAATCAAAGTTCTGCACAATTCCAGAATTTGCAAAACGATGCCATGCAACAGTTCAAGGAAGACATCCTGCCTTCTTTACGTGGAGATGCCATTACCAATGGCCAATATGGTGGATCACGCCAAGGCATCGCAGAAGGAAAGGCGGCAGATTCTCTTGCACGCAATATGAGCCGCGCCTTGTCACAAGTTGGACAAAACATGACAGACGCTGCGGTTGCTGCGCAATCCGGGCAGTATAACCAGGACAGGCAAAATCAGCTCAATGCAGCGATGGGGTTGTCAGGCCAGCAATACAATGTGGCGGGACAGGATGCAGGCGCAAAGAATCAGGTCAATCTCGGCAATGCGCAGATGGCTAACAATAATAATCAATTCAATGCAACGGCACAAAATAATGTGTTGTCGCAATTGTTTGGCGGGGCTTTGCAAACCAATCTGGCTAATGCAGGTTTCTTGCAGCAAGCCAATCAAAATAATTATCAAGGCATGCAGGCGACCAATATGGCAAACCTGGGTAATCGCCAGCAAGCCAATATGCAAAACGCTGCATGGCAGTTGGCGAATAACCAGCTCAATAGCCAAAACAAACTGAATGGCCTCAATGCGGTTACTTCATTAATCAATAATGCTTATGGAGTTGCCAATAATCAGAATGATTATGCATTGAATCAGGCCAGCAGGATCAACGGCCTCCTGTCTCCGTACATGGGCATCAGCAGCACTTCAAGCTCGAATGGCTCATCCGGTAATCAGAGTGGTGGATTGGGATCAAATTTGCTGGGTGGTTTGGTCAAAGGGGTCGGTAGTATTTTTGGTGGTGGTGGTGGTGGTGGTGGTGGTATAGGTAGTGCCGCCAATAATACTGGCGACCCTGTCTGGACTTATCTTCCCAATAACAAAGGAGTTAGCGGTTACCCCGAAGGGCAAACAGCTGGCGGCGTTTGAAATGTGATTGGTGTGAACACACGTCAACCTTGTTGAAAGCTGGACTATGTTGAGGATACTTATCTATCCAGTCCAGCTTCATTGTCACTATCCTCATTGAAGCCCCATATTTGTAAGGATCCTATTCATGAACATTTCCAATAACGCAGAAACCGCCGCGAGCCAGGTGGTAGAGGCGATAACCAACAACCCTAAAACTGCGTTGGCCGTACCAGCGATCACGACCGCAATTGCACCTCTTACTTCGATTGCTGAAATACAGGGCTATCTGTCGATTGCTTCGATGCTGATAGGTATAGCCATTTCACTCATCCTGCTGCGCCAGCGCTGGGTCAGTCTGCAAACGGCTGAAATTGAAAAACAAGAAGCAGAACAACGATGGAAAGAACTTCAACATGAACAACTTTGATATATGCATTGCCCCAGTATTGAAAAACGAAGGCGGTACCAGTAATCACCCTCTCGACGCAGGCAAGCTCACCAGGTTCGGTATCAGCCAGCGCAGCTACCCCAAACTGGATATTGCAGCGCTCACGACAGAGCAAGCCAAAGCGCTTTACAAGCGTGATTTCTGGGATGCCAATCAGTTGGACCAATTCCCGTTGGTAGTTGCTTTTGAATTCTTTGATTGTGCAGTTAATTGCGGCGCAGGCACGGCAGCAAGATTACTGCAACGTGCAGCCAGTGTGGCTGAAGACGGTATCGTCGGTCCCATCACCGTAACAGCAGTTGGCAAATTCAATGCTGACAAACTAGCCAAACGCATGCTGGCTCACCGGATTCAGTTCTACACCAAATTATCCAACTGGCCCAGCTTTGGTGCGGGTTGGGTCAACCGGCTGGCAAACAATGTTTTATGGGAGACCGATCATGTTTGAAAAAATCAATGCAGTCATTAATCTTTTTCGCAAAGGCAGCGAGGTCAGCAATGTCGAACTCTGGAAAAACGGTGGCATCTCAGTCGCCGCTCTGGCAGCAGCATTGGGTGCGCTGGTGCAATTTGGTGATGCATTTGGTATTCACCCGGACATCACGTCAGAGCAGATCAATGGTCTTGCTATTGGCGTTGTCAGTCTTGTTGGCGTCGTGCTCCCAGTTATTACCTCTAAAAGAGCCGGCCTATTGCCAGCAAAAACAAGGCAACCGGTTCCAATCGAAGAACATAGCTTCATTAGCAGCCTGCAAGCAATATCAACACCTATGGCAACAACCATACTGCAGCACCAGTCTGGCACCGCAATTGTCGACAGCGACAATCCACTTGCCGAACTCGACACCACATTCCGCAGGTGATTCGGCGCGCGATTACTTTAAGTCAATCGACGGCATCACCCTGAAATATAAATGTCAATTTTAAAGGACAAACCATGCTGCAAATCGCCGCAACCATATTGCAAGTCATCAGCTTTCTGGCTGAACACAAGGAGCAGATCAAGAAACTGATACTCGACATAGAAAGCCTGATCCCTGCGACACCAGGTAATAGCAAGGCTCTGATCATACGCAATTTCATCGCCACCAGTCTTAACGTGGAAACACAAATTGAACAAGCCTGGCCTTTCATCAACGGCTTGTTTAATGATCTGGTTGCTACTACCAAACGACCTAGTTAGATAACTTACTTGCCAAGCATAACGAGAAAGAGGCTGCCTATCTAGGGCAGCCTCTTTTTTTGTCCATAAAAATTAGCGCTCTATTGATAGCTATTCATAAGCCCAGGCGAGAGCAGGTATGGCAAATCCATTTTTTAAAGGAAACAAACAATGGCAAATTTTCAAAGAATTTTTGGAGAAGATGGGCTTCCCTATCTCATCGATACATCAGGCGAAGGAGCTAATGAAAGTTATTCTCCATGGAGCATGGGCAGTGATGATCTTGAATTAAGGTCAGAACCACCACCATTTTCTCGTGGAATAGATATGGATTTCGGTTACGGACAAGACATGGCACGTTTCAGAGAGCTTCAGCCGGGTCAACCGGAGCCCATTAACGTGATATCGGATCCGGGTGAATTGGCGAAATCAGATTTCCTGCGGGCAGAAAAAGCAGGCTATCAGGATGGTGATTTTGACCGGCGTTACGTGAGTAAGGCTGGTGACACGATGACAGCGCTGTTCAAGAGAGAGTTTGGCTATACACCAAGTGACAATGAGTTAATACCTTTTGCAAATATGAACGGTATAAGCAATTCTCGCTCGTTACAAATGCAAACCAGCGATGTCAGCGATTTTTTGACGCCTGCTTTAAGTTTTGACAAATTCTACACGTCAAAGAAACCAGCTCAATTCGGTGGATTATTAAATAGATACTTGGGAAATAATGATGAAAATGGTTCCTCAGGAAGGGATTTTCAATTTTTGACCGCCAATGATAGTGGTGGTACGAGAGAGGTGGTTGATCAAGACCTATATAGTAATCCCGCATTGGACAGAGATTCCGAGAATAGTTGGGAAACTCCTGATACGAATATATCGCTGCAAAACGCCGCTGCACTCAACAAAGAATCAGGACGAAGAAATTTATTTTCTTCCTATGACCCGGCGGAATTGCAAAAAGCTGGCTATAAAAGGAATGCAGTATTTGTTGAAAGTCCAGAAGACCGGGATGGTCAAGTGATTCGAGGTATTTCAGATGTGGATAATTTTCAGCGCGAACAGGCACGCGCAAGATTAGCTCATGATTTGGACACTTCTATTCCTAAGAAATCTATTAATGACTATCAAACCTCAATTGGTTTGCGTAAATATGCGCAGGAAATGTACTCGCAAGGAAGAATGCAAGAGGCTTATGCAGCGAATCGACGAATAATTGCATTGCAAAATGAACGAACTTCTGAATCGCTTAAAAGCGCATTTCCCGGAATGTCGAAAGAAGATGCGGAAATGTTTGGAGGCATGATTTTTTCTGAACCACAGATGGTCCAGGCCCCGGTCAGATATGGGCAATCAACAAACTATGCAGATACCTTAAGAAAAAATGGGGGCATTACCAATACGCCAAATGCAACAGGTTTTCATAAATCTATAGTGCCTGGTTTTAAAGAATTTGTCGGGCCTATGACGAAGACCGATTTTAAAATATTATTTGGCGAGGCCAAGTCGGGAACAAACCAAATTATTGGCGGGCATTCGCCAGATGTCTTGAAATCACCGCTATATACTATGCTCCCCAATAGGGTGATTAATCCTGATGACACCATTTCAGTTGATAAGTTCCGGGGTCCTGTAGTTAGAAAAGATGGAACATATGCTCTGTCAGCAGCAAAATCGCCGAACATACATACTATTGCACCGCCAGATTGGAATAATGTTGAGGTTTTGAGGGCAGGTCAAATGACGGCAAATGCACCAGGAATCCTGCTTCGTGATATTAATGGCGTGAAAACCACTTTACACACTGATAATTACAGAGGTGTACAGTGGCAGGTGATAAAGGATAATGGCGTCATTACGTCTTCATTTCCTGCCGGGACACGTCCCATTGTACCTCCCACGCCTTAAGGAAAATAAAATGGATGAAAATAGAGTAGATTTATTTGAAAAACTGATAGGAACAGAAACCTTTTCATGGCAGGAATACAGCATGGGGATTGCCTCAGAAGCCTTAACGCCATTTTCTAAATATGATTGGGAGGTCTTGTTTGCCATAACACTGGCCAAGCCGCTTTACTGGCAGGAGCGCTGTGCTGAAGCCATTGGTTGTCTGGAGCACAGGGAAGGCCTGGCAATTTTGATGGCTTTGCTGCTGTCTCCATCCAAGGACATCGCAGTGACTGCAGTCATTCAACTTGATTACATGTCGGCGCAATTGCCACGGAGATTTGAGGTTACCCTAAGGAATTTGCTGGTCTATGTAAATGAAAATGAGATACCGCTCGATGATGTGGTAAGGGGTTTGATTGAACGTTTAAATTGAATTGCAGAAAAACTTCTGATGAACGGTGTTGATGTAGGCTAGCTTTATTTGTTCGGTGTGGTCGCCTATTTATCCGTAATGGTGATTTTAAGGAAAACAAAATGGATGGAAATAAAGTAGATTTATTTGAAAAACTGATAGGGACTGAAACATCTTCATGGCAAGAATACAGTCTTGAAATTGCTTCAGAAGCCTTAACGCCATTTTCTAAATATGATTGGGAGGTCTTGTTTGCCATAACACTGGCCAAGCCACTTTACTGGCAGGAGCGCTGTGCTGAAGCCATTGGTTGTCTGGAGCACAGGGAAGGCCTTGCAATTTTGATGGCTTTGCTGCTGTCCCCATCCCAGGATCTTGCAGAAATTGCAGTTGTTCAACTTGATTATATGTCGGCGCAATTGCCACGGAGATTTGAGGCTACCCTAAAGAATTTACTGGTGCATGTGAATGAAAATGGGAGTCCGCTCAGTGATGAAATAAGAGGTTTGATTGATCGGTTAAATTGAAATTAACCAGAACGGCGCATGGCATTTGTATCGCCAACGTATTACGGGAGATCATTACATAGCGAAATCCCCTGTGGCATAAGCCTCCGAGTAGAGATGAACATGGCTGGTACTATATCTCCATGTTGTATAGAGGTGAGGCGCTGCTATACACCGATAAACATGGTTCGAAAATGATCGATTTTGAGATCAGGACACCTTGTTGGGTTTCCGCAAGTTCAATCAAGCGATGGAGTCGCTTTTGGAAGATTTCGGACCAACAGCGCAAACTGATTTTGGATAGAGTCGTTCATATGTTTGGTGCCGATGCAGAAGGTTGTAAAATCATTGACTGACGTGATCCAGGTATTGGACACAATCATGCTTGCTGGCATGTTTGTGTCTTTGCTTTGTATTGCTTGAAGTATGATGAAGAAGTCGCTGGCCTGGCAAAAAAATAAGCATGTAAAAATCATTATGTCTTTGGCGAAATCTCTTACTTCAACTGCTATCTGTTAAAATATCGCTTTTGCGAAATAAAATGACTTCAAACAGGTGTTCAAGCTTCTTCGCGTTAGCCGCAAGGGTTTGAAAATTGCCGCAATCCTGGCCAGTATTTGTTGTCTTGCATGTAACTCTCCCCCCTTCTTTCTGAATTCCTGTATGTCTGATTCCAAACCTGCTGACGGTGCCAAACCGCTGTTTTATGATCCTACTGAGCGCCGTATCCGTAGCTTTGTCACCCGTGCCGGGCGCTTGTCTGATGCGCAGGCCAGGGCGATAGAGAACCTGAGCCCACGCTTTTGCATCCCTTACCAAAAAGCGTCGCTGGATGTGGATGCGGCATTTGGCCGCAATGCGCCGACGGTGTTTGAGATTGGTTTTGGCATGGGCGAGACCAGCGCCAAGATTTCTGCTTGCATGCCTGAGAAAAATTTCATCGGCGTCGAAGTACATACGCCCGGTGTGGGCAGCTTGCTCAAACTGACGGATGAAATGGGTTTGCAAAACCAGCGCATCATCCAGCATGATGCCTTTGAAGTGCTGACAAACATGATCGCGCCAGCGTCCTTGCATGGCATACACGTGTTTTTTCCTGATCCCTGGCACAAGGCCCGTCATAACAAGCGTCGCCTGATACAGGGGCCGCTGGTAGCCTTGCTGGCCTCTCGCCTGGCATCTGGCGGCTATCTGCATTGTGCAACAGACTGGGAAGAATATGCCGTGCAAATGCTGGAAGTATTAAGTGCAGAGCCTGCGCTTGAAAATACGGCAGATGGCTATGCACCGCGCCCTGATTACCGCCCAGTGACAAAATTTGAAAACCGTGGCTTGCGCCTTGGTCATGGCGTGTGGGATTTGGTATTCCGTAAAAAATAATCCTGGCTCAAGATAAGTCCAGCGCTATTGCAGAACCTGCAGCGCTGGCTTGCTACGCAGGTCGCGCCAGCGAGCTTCTGTTTTCCAGCGTACTGACCAGTCAATAAACTGATCTGCCGGCATGGGGCGGGCGATACCATAGCCCTGTGCCAGTCGGCAGCCCAGTTCCAGCAACTTGGCACCATGTGCCATGGTCTCCACCCCTTCGGCAATCACTTGCCTGTCAAAGGCACCCGCCAGGCGTATCACGCCTTCGACGATATCCATGTCCTCTACATCAGTCAGCATGTCGCGTACAAAGCTTTGATCTATCTTCAAGGTGTCGACCGGCAGCTTGCGCAGATAAGTCAGCGATGAATAACCTGTACCAAAATCATCCAGTGAAAAGTGCACACCCAGCTGGCGGCAGCGGTTGAGTATTGCGACAGCTTGTTCCATATCCGCAATGGCGGCAGTTTCCAGCACTTCGAGTTCAAAATTGCTGGCCTGGAAGTAGGGATGAACGCGCAAGGCTGTTTGCAGATAATCGCAAAATTCCGGTGCCAGCAAATGATGTGCACTGATATTCGCACTGACGCGGATGGCGATGCCGCGCAATTGCCAGTGATAGGCTTGCTGAATCGCAGCCTTGATAACCCATTCGCCCAAAGGTTTCTCTAATTTACTGCCATAAATATGGGGCAAGAATTCAGCGGGGGAGAGTATGCCGCGATTCGGATGTTGCCAGCGTATCAGGGCTTCAGCGCCGACGATTTCACCGCTGATCAAATCGACCTTGGGCTGGTAATATAAAACGAATTCGTCCTGATCGAGTGCAATTTCCAGTCTTTCCAGTATTTGCCTGCGCTGTTGCGCCTTGCGATCGTTTTCTGGGTCAAACAGGTGGTAGCGGTTCTTGCCTGCTTCCTTGGCCAGGTACATGGCATGGTCGGCATGCCGCAGCAAGGTGTCGGCATCGACATTATCATCCGGGTACAGGCTGACACCGATGCTGGCCGAGATACTGATCGATTTTAAATCTATTTGTATGGGTTTGCTGACGCCTATCAAGACACGGTCCAGTACCATGGCGCTTTCTTCTGCTGATGAGATGTCAGACAGCAGCACGGCAAATTCATCGCCACCCAAGCGCGCCAGGGTATCATCGGCACGCAAGACATGCTTGAGGTTTTCTGTGACGCCGATCAATAAGCGATCACCAGTAGCGTGGCCATATTTGTCATTGATTTCCTTGAAGCCATCCAGATCAAGAAAGCAGACTGCCAGCGATTTATTGGTACGGTTAGCACGGTTGACTGCCTGACCCAAACGATCTGCCAGCAAGCGGCGGTTTGGCGCACCTGTGAGCGGGTCATAATGGGCCATGCGGTCGAGTTCTGCTTCATGGGTCTTGAGTTCGCTGATGTCGGTAAAAATACCAATATAGTGTTGAATTTCGCCAGCTGCATCATGCACGGATGAGATGGACAATAATTCAGGAAAGACTTCGCCATTCTTGCGCTTGTTCCAGATTTCACCGCGCCAGAAATCATCTTCCTTCACTGCTTTCCACATCTCAGCATAAAAGCTGGCATTGTGACGACCGGATGCCAATATCCTGGTTGATTTGCCGTACACTTCTTTTTCGGTGTACCCGGTGATGCGGGTGAAAGCTGGGTTGATCTTGGTGATGCAACCACTTGGATTGACCACCATGATGCCTTCAAAACTGCTGGAGAATACGGTCGCGGCTTCACGCTGCGTCATTTCCAGGATTTTTTGGCTTGTGATATCGGTATGGGTGCCTGACATGATAAGGGGCTTGCCATTCTCATCCCACGCCACGATAGCACCTCTGGTCAGTATCCAGCGCCATTCACCTGATTTGCTACGCAGGCGCAACTCCATGTCGTGACTGGCAGTTTGCCCCTTGATATGCCTGTCGAGTGAAGTGTGTGCCGCTTTCATATCATCAGGATGAACGTGATCTGGCCAATGTTCTGGGCTGACATCCATTTCACCGGGCTCATAGCCCAGCATGGTTTCCCAGCGGGCGCTGACCTTGAAGGTGTTGCTAATCAAATCCCAGTCCCAATAACCAAGGTCTGAACCCAGCATCACACGCTCCAGCCTTTGTTCTCTCTCAAGTAACTCGGCGGCGATGATTTTTTTCTCATTGATATCGGCCAGAGTGCCCACCACACGCAGGGCGTTGCCTTCAGCATCGCGACTGACCACACGGCCACGTGTATGTACCCATTTGATTTCACCTTGTTTGGTCAGCAGGCGGTATTCAAAATCGACATCACTATAATGAGTGTTCCTGAAGTTTTTGATATGTTGCAAGACCAGGGCGACATCGTCCGGGTAAATCTGGCGCTTGATAAATTCCAGATCCTGGGTATCTTCACTTTCTGCATAACCCGTCATTTCATAATAATGCTGGGAGCGATACACTTTGCCTGACGGCACATCCCAGTCCCACAGCGCCTCACTGGTAGCGGCGATGGCCATTTGCAGGCGTTCTTCGCTGGCTTGTAATTGCATGGCGGCTACTTTGCGCTCGGTGATATCTTGCACACTGCCATGCAGCCTGATCAAATTACCTTCTGTATCCTGCACGGCTTCGCCACGGGCGATGATCCAGCGATGGCTGCCATCAGGCCTGATTACTTCAGCATCACAGGTGTAGGAGGTAAATTTCTTAACTGCCTGTTCAACAGCACTTGCCAGCCTGGTCCAGCTCTCTGGCGTAAAGTATTGCTGTACTTCAGGGTAAATGGCGGGCGGCATGGATGTGTCGCGGCCATAGATCATATACACTTCTTCCGACCAGGTATGTACATCGGTGCGTACGTCCCAGTTCCAACTGCCAACAGCAGCCAGGCGTTGTGCCACTTTCATGGCTGCTTCACTTTCCTTCAGCGCGGCTTCAGCTTCCTTGCGTTCGGTGATATCACGGGCGATGCCAAACAGACCTTGCACTTTGCCGGCCTTGTCCAGCATGGGACCCTTGGTCACCATGAACACCAAAGACTTGCCGTCAAAGGTGTCTATATATTCGTCATGTGATTGTATTTCGCCGTTAGCGATGACACCGCGATCGACATTTGCAATCATTTGTGCAGACTCAGGCGGGAAGAGTGCGTAGTCATCATGTCCTATGACTTCATGCAAGGGCTTGCCAACAAATTTCATGACAGATTCATTGGCAAGCACATAGCGCCCTTTTACATCCTTGACGAAAATTGCATCTGAGGTGCCGCGTATGATGGCATCGAGTAAATTGCGATTATTTTGTACCTTTGACAAAGATTGTCGCAAGGCTTCACTGAGCAGGCTGACTGCAATACCGTTAACGACAAGAAAGCCCAGTTGCAAGACGTCCTGGCTAGTTTTGATCGCAAAACTATTCAATGGAGGAATGACGAAATAACTGAGTCCCAAACCGGCAATCAGGGTGGATAGCAAGCCAGGGCCCAAGCCACCCAGCATCGCACTCAGGATGATGGGCAAGACAAACATGATCAGCATGGGGCGGTTTTCAAAACTGGGTGCCATGGCTACTCGCAATAGCAGTACAGACAAGGGCAGGGCAATCGCCAGGACATAGATGGGCCAGCGTATCTTGTATTGCGGATGAAATGCTTCCAGTAAAGGATTGCCCAAGGCTTCCTGCTCACGGGCCGGTAATTGAGGTACTGCCCGCATGGCTAAAAAAAACAAGGCTGTCGTGACAATGACAAAGAATACGCCCTTGACTGTTGATAGCCAGGTCACTGCCTCGATATTGCTGAAGCCGGAAAGCAGGCTATCAGACAATACTATCCAGGCCAGCGCAAATAGCAGATACAGTACCGTGACGATACTGATATAGCGATTGCGTTTGGTAGTCATCATAAAGAACCTGTCGTTTCAACATCGGTGACGAAGATGAAGTCTGGTGTTATGTGTGTAAGGCTAGCAGCCAGAGGTAGCTGAGCTTGGCAGAGCTAGCGGCACTATCTTTCTTTGCTCAGGAAAAATATTGCCAAATAGAATTATTTTGTAAACGTAACACATATGAAACACACTTACTAACAAGATGTGCTAAGTGTGTTTTTTTGTCAATGTACAAAAAGGCAAATTTTGTAAAATTGACATAAAAGAGACTGACAAAAAAATCTTTTGCTTATTTACAGTCTGAGAGATGTCGACATGCTCTGGTTTCAGAGTACTGTGGCACTCAGTGGCGCCAGCAAGGCTTGCAAGTCTTCAGCACTGAATTTGCTGGCAAAGGCAGTGTCACTGCCCAGCACACCCTCAGCCAATGCCGCCTTGCGCGCCTGCAGGCCCAGGATGCGTTCTTCTATACTGCCTTCCACCAATAATTTATAGATAAAGACAGCTTGTTCCTGGCCTATGCGATGGGCACGGGCATTTGCCTGCTCTTCCACCGCCGGGTTCCACCATGGGTCCATATGGATGATGGTGTCGGCAGCGGTCAGGTTCAGGCCCACACCGCCTGCTTTCAGGCTGATCAGCATGATAGGCACTTGCCTGTCCTGGAATTGCGCCACCACGGCACCACGGCTGGCTGTCGCGGTTTTGCCGGTTAACATCAGGTAAGCCAGATCCAGTTCAGTCAGCGCTGTGGCTATCAGTTCCAGCATTTCAGTGAATTGTGAAAACACCAGTATGCGGCGACCCTCTGCCACCAGGGCAGGCAGCATGTCGCTGAGCATTTCCAGCTTGGCTCTTTCCATCTCCGGCGGCAGATTCTGGTCTTTCAGTAAAGCCGGGTCGCAGCACACCTGGCGCAACTTCAACAGCGCATCCAGTATCGTGATCTGCGCACCATCAAAACCCTTGCGTTGCAAGATACGGCGTACCTGTTCATCGGCGGCAACGCGCACGCTTTCATACAATTCTCGTTGCTTACCCTGCAAACGCAGGCGCTTGATGACTTCTGTGCGGGTTGGCAATTCTGTTGCTACCTCATCTTTGCGTCGTCGCAAGATAAAAGGGCGGACCCTTTGTGCCAGCAATTGCGCGCGCAGGGTTTCACCATTGACCTCGATGGGTTTGCGCCACAGCCGGGAAAAACTGCGCATGTCACCCAGAAAACCTGGCATCAAAAAATCAAACTGTGCCCATAGCTCACCCAGATTATTTTCCAGCGGTGTGCCTGTCATGCACAGCCTGTGCCTCGCTTGTATCTGACGTGCTGCATCAGCACTGCGGCTGGCGGCATTCTTCACCGTTTGCGCTTCATCGAGGATCAGCAAATGAAATTCCTGCGCCTTCAATACGTCCAGATCGCGCCATAACAAGGGGTAAGTCGTCAGCACCACATCAGCCTGGCGGATGTCGGCAAACAAGTCTGCGCGCTCTGGCCCTTGCAGCGTCAATACATGCAGGGCAGGGGCCATGCGTCTGGCCTCGGCCTGCCAGTTAAAAATCAAGGAAGTCGGCAGCACGATCAGGGCAGGGATGTCCATCCGGCCTTCCTGCTTTTCTATCAGCAAATGGGCGAGTACCTGTGCGGTTTTTCCCAGACCCATATCATCAGCCAGTATGCCCGCCAGGTGCTGTTCGCGCAGATATTGCAGCCAGGCTACGCCATGCAATTGATAAGGGCGCAAAGTCACTCCCAAACCATCTGGTACAGCCACTGCACGCGGGCTACCTACTTTTTTCAGGCGTTGCGCCAGACTGCGCAAGCCCATGTCGCCCTGCAATTGCCAGCCACCATGTTCACCGGCACGCGCAGGCTGGCTATCGAGCAGGCTGACGCGCAGGGCTTCCAGTCGGTAGCTGTCCCAAGCCGACAAGGGCACTGGCCCTTCCATCTGTGGCCTGTCAGTCAGCAAGTCCAGCATGTGGATGACGATGGCTTTCAACGGCGCTGCCATGGCATCAATGCGCTTGCCACCAGGGGCGCGCAATTGTATGACGGCCATGTCATCGATCAGGCGTATCTGCCTGGCGTTGAGCCAGCGGGCATCGCGTTGCAGCAGGTGTGCCAGCATGGGTACGAGGTCTAGCACCTCGCCTTCGATTTCTATTCCCAGGCTCAGCATCCATGAGCCTTCACGCGCTGGCAAGCCTAGTGGTGTGATGACTTCGTCTCGATGTCGCATGCGCGATGCCACCTGCTTGCCAGTGATGGCACCCGTGCTTTCATCAATGATGAGATGCCAGGCATCGACAGGTACGCTCTCATGTGCAAAGCCAGGGCGCACCACGACTTGCCAGCCCAGCGCCTGCATCTCTGGCAATTTCTCTGCCCAGAAGTCAGCAAAAAATCCTTCTTGTACCAGGCTCCAGAGCGGGCCAAAATTTTCTGCGATGCTGTCATTGCGCCATTGCAGGCTGGCTGTGGGCAGGGGTTGCAGACCGATATCCCAGACCTTGTCGAGTGCGTCTGCCTCTGCGCCCAGATCGCGTAGCAGGCTCAGCGCCTTGCCATCTTCATCATGCAGCAATTGGGTGGAATGCGGCCTGCGGTTCAGCAGGGCAGTGGGTGCCGGGGTTTGCCAGCGCAGGCCGCTATCTGTGTGGTACAGCCAGTCTATCTCCACCACCGTGACACTGCCACCACGCGGCCCAAAATCACCGCTTGGTTTCATGCCCAGCAAGCCATCGCCCCTGTGCAGGGTTTGCAGGGTGATGCGCGGGCGAAATTGACCGCTGACTTCAGGCAAGCCACGTGGTGCTGGTTTATTTTCCTTCAAAACGCACCTGTATCGAACCTGACTGAGCCATATCACCAAACCGTACTTCAATGTCAGTTTCAACTGGCACTGAGGGGCTGCCTGCATACGAACCAGTAATGACGGCCTGGCCTGCTCGCAAGCCCATACCCTGGCTGCGTAAAAATTCTGCCAGCCAGTACAAGGGCAGGCGTGGCTGGCCAGCTGGATGCCGACCATCCAGCGTAATACTTTCCTGACCGGCGATACTCAACTTGATGGTGAACTGGCTGGTCTGGCTGGCCATTTGTGTATCCACTACAGGGCCGAGTAGCAGGCCTTGATTAAACAAGCCGTCAGCAAAGTGGTCATAAAAATTCAGTTGTTCCGCATGCGTGTAGCGACTATCAATCAGTTCCAGTGCCAGTCTGGTTTCTGCTACTGCTGCATCGACTTCGTCTGATGTATAGGGTGCAGCCCTGGCAGGTAAATCATGGGCGAGTACGAACGCCAGTTCTGGTTCTATCTTCACCTGGCCATGTCTGGCCCAGGCCGCGCATGGCTGTACATTTTTTTGTGCATTCGCTTCATGCACATCACTTGCATAGATCGGTGCCACTACCCATTTGCCTGCTGCAGGCATGCCGCATTTCCAGGCAAGGATGGCTTGATCCATCAACTTGCTGACGGCACATTGGATGGCAAATGCCGCATCCAGATCACG
Organism: Undibacterium sp. Ji83W; assembly: GCF_049340385.1. Classification (NCBI taxonomy): domain Bacteria; kingdom Pseudomonadati; phylum Pseudomonadota; class Betaproteobacteria; order Burkholderiales; family Oxalobacteraceae; genus Undibacterium; species Undibacterium sp. Ji83W. The sequence continues at coordinate 125,698 of NZ_JBMPOZ010000021.1, forward strand.
TGGGCGGTACGCCTCAGGCAGGGCATCACCCTGCGTACCGTTTTGCCGCCGTTCCAGCAAAATGCTGGCTGCATGACTGGCACTGGCTTGATTCATGGTGGCGATTGGTTAAAAGTGAAAACAGGCATTTTATCCCGCCATGGTTTTCAATGCTGATTGTATATAGGCGAACAGGCGATTATCTATGCCCATGCGCAATTCTGGCTGCTCAGCAAAGGCTTGCTGGATTTTCTTTTGCAGGCTCGTGCTATTGCCCGATTTTTTTAGTGACAGTGCTTGCCACGCTTTTGCCAATTCTTGCACTTTGGGATGACTGACACGGCTGCCCGCAACACATTCCCTGTGTAAGGCAGCGATCAAGGCAGGCCAGGCGGCGGCATCTGTCAAACTATGCTGGCGTAATATTTGCACTTCCCCTGGCTGACAATAGGCCTCGTACAAAGGCAGGCTGGCACAGGCCAGGGCGCGGACCATGTAATCAAGCGTGAGCTGATCCAGTCCCGAGAATAATTGCAAAGCCTTTTCTTCGCTTTGCATCTGATAAAACTTGATGAGTATGGCAGCGTCACCGCCACTTTCATCCTGCATGCATTGCAACCAGCGTTGGCTCAATGATCGTGCCAGCGCATCTTGTGGCGATACCTGTTTTTCCATCAATTCATGCAAGGCATGGATGAGTGCGGATTTGTCTGCCGTATCCAATGCCGTGCGTTGACGGCGCAAGGCTGCAAGTTCTGCTGTTGTGAAATATTTTTCGCTGTGCACGGTCATTTCCAGCGCCGTCAGCCAGTCATCCACGACAGGTAATTGTGTACCGTCCAGATGTGCGGACAGGTTGAGTAAATGATCGCGCAAGGCCAGTGCTTCCCGCGACTGTTTTTCCATCAGGCCGATTTGCTGCCTGACGATATCTCCCATGCTGACGCTTTCATCATCGAGTATGGTTTGGATCTCATCCAGTGACAGTTGCAGGCGTCGCAAGGCTTGTATACGGTACAGGCGTAGTACGTCTTCGTCATCGTACAAACGGTAAGTGTTTTCAGCTCTTACCGAAGGGCAGAGCAAGCCTATCTTGTCATAATGGTGCAGGGCGCGCACTGTCAGTCCGGTACGTTTTGCCAGGTCACCTATTTTCAGTTTCATTTTGTGTGCGTATCCCCGTATTTGCTGATGAGTAATTTGCCTATAAGTAACATCAGGGATGATAAAGCCTTACCTTAGGTCAGGTGCAATCGAAAAAGGCTAATGGAAGATTAATAGAAAAATTATCAAGTAGGCAATTAACCTGACCGATTTGATACAAAATAAATCAAAAAATGGAAAAATTGTTACATTTTGTCGCAAAATCAGCCTAATAAAAATTTAACTTTCTATACTGTTCCGATCAGTAATTTTCGTATTAGCATTTAAATAATATTTTCTTCATGAATTTTGTCGGGAGTTCTACATGGCCAACACAGCAGCAGACATCCAAAAGCTTTACATCGCCTACTTCAACCGTCCTGCAGACCCAAATGGTCTGACGTACTGGATGGCCCAAGGCCTGACACTGGGTCAAATCGCCGACAGCTTCTCCAAACAAGCAGAATACGCCACCGTATTCGCTGGTAAAACAA
>NZ_JBMPOZ010000022.1:0-125183 GCF_049340385.1 Undibacterium sp. Ji83W
CGCCGAATTTTTTCGACAGGACTGTTGCAATCGCTGCTGTCAGTGTAGTTTTACCGTGATCAACGTGGCCAATTGTACCGACGTTGACGTGCGGCTTGGTGCGCTCGAACTTACCTTTTGCCATTTTATTCTTCCTTCAAAAAGAACGATTTATCAACAATAGAAAACCTACCCCGGCATGGGGCAGGCCTTTGATTCTTTATTACTTAGCTTTGGATGTGACGATAGCGTCAATCACGTTCTTAGGCGCTTCAGAGTAGTGCTTGAATTCCATGGAATACGTTGCACGACCTTGTGTAGCAGAACGCAGGGATGTGGAATAACCAAACATCTCAGACAAAGGCACTTCAGCTTTGATGATCTTGCCACCGCCGCCAGCGATTTCGTCCATACCTTGAACCATACCACGGCGTGAAGACAGATCACCCATGACTGTACCAGCGTAGTCTTCAGGTGTTTCTACTTCAACAGCCATCATTGGTTCCAGGATAACTGGGCTTGCTTTACGGCAGCCATCTTTGAACGCCATCGAACCCGCCATACGGAAGGCGTTTTCGTTGGAGTCAACGTCATGGTAGGAACCGAAGAACAGTGTAACTTTAACGTCAACAACTGGGTAGCCAGCCAATACACCGGAAGTCAGTGTTTCGCGAACACCTTTTTCAACTGCAGGGATGTACTCGCGTGGAACTGTACCGCCTTTGATCGCGTCAACGAATTCAAAGCCTTTACCTGGTTCTTGCGGTTCGATCTTCAGAACGACGTGACCATACTGACCACGACCACCGGATTGCTTAACGAATTTACCTTCGATTTCTTCGCAAGTTTTGCGGATAGTTTCGCGGTAAGCAACCTGTGGTTTACCCACTGTGGCTTCTACGTTGAACTCACGCTTCATACGATCAACGATAATATCCAGATGCAACTCGCCCATACCGGCGATAATTGTTTGACCAGATTCTTCGTCAGTACGTACGCGGAAAGATGGATCTTCAGCGGCCAGACGGTTCAATGCCAGACCCATTTTTTCCTGGTCGGCTTTGGTTTTTGGCTCAACTGCCTGAGAAATAACTGGCTCTGGGAATATCATGCGTTCCAGAACAACGATAGCTTTTTCGTCACACAGGGTATCACCAGTTGTTGTGTCTTTCAGACCAACCACCGCAGCGATATCACCCGCCATCATTTCTTTGATTTCTTCACGTTGGTTCGCGTGCATTTGAACCAGACGGCCGATACGTTCTTTTTTCTCTTTAACAGAGTTGTAAACGCTGTCGCCAGAATTCAATGTACCGGAGTAGCAACGGATAAAGCACAATTGACCAACGAATGGATCAGTTGCGATTTTGAATGCCAGTGCAGAGAATTTCTCTGTATCTTCAGCTTTACGAACAACTGGTTCGTCATCTTCGTTCAGACCTGGAACTGGTGGGATGTCCAATGGGGATGGCAGGTATTCAACAACCGCATCCAACATCGCCTGAACGCCCTTGTTCTTAAATGCAGTACCACACATCATAGGAACGATTTCAGAAGCGATAGTACGTTGACGCAAAGCAGACTTAATTTCTTCTTCAGTCAAATCGCCTTCTTCAAGGTATTTGTTCATCAGCTCTTCACTGGCTTCAGCAGCTGCTTCAACCATGTTTTCGCGCCATTTTTGTGCGTCAGCCAACAGGTTTTCAGGAATATCACGGTATTCAAATTTCATACCTTGAGATGCTGCATCCCAAATGATCGCTTTCATCTTGACCAGATCGATAACGCCTTCGAACAGGTCTTCAGCACCGATAGGTACTTGCAGAGGAACTGGGTTGGCTTTCAGACGTGCACGCATTTGATCGTACACTTTGAAGAAGTTCGCGCCAGTACGGTCCATCTTGTTGACGAATGCCAAACGTGGGACTTTGTACTTGTTAGCCTGACGCCATACGGTTTCAGACTGAGGCTGAACGCCACCTACTGCACAGTAAACCATGCAGGCGCCATCCAGAACACGCATGGAACGCTCAACTTCAATAGTGAAGTCAACGTGGCCTGGTGTATCGATGATGTTGATGTGATGTTCCGGGAAGTTGTTCGCCATGCCCTTCCAGAAGCATGTCGTCGCAGCGGAAGTAATGGTAATACCACGTTCCTGCTCTTGCTCCATCCAGTCCATGGTAGCCGCGCCATCATGCACTTCACCAATTTTGTGGTTTACACCTGTGTAAAACAGTACGCGTTCTGTCGTTGTTGTTTTACCGGCATCAATGTGAGCGGAAATACCGATATTGCGGTAGCGCTCAATGGGGGTCTTACGGGCCATAGCTAATCCTAAATCTTTTAATGGACAAAACCGAGCGCATTTTTTTACAAAAATCGCGCCCGGCCTGATTCAAAATACTTGCCAGAGCCGTTGCACTAAAGACATACAACAGCTCCTTACTCTTACTCTTAGAAGCGGAAGTGAGAGAAGGCCTTGTTGGCTTCAGCCATACGATGGACTTCATCACGTTTCTTCATTGCGCCGCCGCGGCCTTCTGCGGCTTCCAGCAATTCACCACCCAAACGTTGTGGCATGGATTTTTCGCTACGCTTGTTAGCGGCTTCACGCAACCAACGCATAGACAAAGCCAGACGACGAACTGGGCGCACTTCTACAGGCACCTGGTAGTTCGCGCCGCCAACACGGCGGGACTTAACCTCAACCAGTGGTTTGGCGTTGCTGATTGCCAGCGCAAACACTTCCAAAGGATCTTTACCAGATTTTTGCTGGATGTGATCGAATGCGCCGTAGATGATGCCTTCAGCAACAGACTTCTTGCCGGACAACATCAAAACGTTTACAAATTTTGCTACTTCTACATTACCGAATTTTGGATCCGGCAGTACGTCCCGTTTCGGGACCTCACGACGACGTGGCATTTCAATTCCTTTCAATCTTCAGTTGAGCACAAAGCAACATTTTGCTCCACGCTCGCGACAGGCCATCATAACCGGTCACTTACTCGGCTTATTTCCAAACCGACACTGATCCGTAATAGATTACGGAGATTAAATTACGAGATAATTACTTCTTAACTGCCTTAGCACGCTTGGCACCATATTTGGAGCGAGCTTGCTTACGGTCTTTAACGCCTTGAGTATCCAAAGCACCGCGAACCATATGGTAACGAACACCAGGCAAATCCTTTACACGACCACCGCGCAGCAAAACTACGCTATGTTCTTGCAAGTTATGGCCTTCACCGCCAATGTACGAAATAACTTCGAAACCATTAGTCAGGCGAACTTTGGCAACTTTACGCAAAGCCGAGTTAGGCTTTTTTGGAGTTGTCGTATAAACGCGGGTGCAAACGCCACGTTTTTGCGGGCTGTTTTCCAGCGCCGGCGATTTGCTTTTAACACGTGCAGAAACACGTGGTTGGCGAATCAGTTGATTGATGGTTGGCATCGTTTTTAATCCAACAAAATACAACGTTAAACACAAACCCGGAAACGGTTGCCCGGGAACTTAAAATCATTTTTCAGCCTGAATCCTCAGACCAACCCGACTTAGCCACCTGCTTTTGCCTGCTTTTTAAGCATTGTCTGCCTGATAAAACCGGGCAAAACAAGAATAGCAAATGCAAACCCAAAATCGAGAACTCGCAATTTTATGTCGCTTCGCACAAGCATGTCAACGCTTTTTATTTCTACAATTCAAGCGCTTAGGTGATTTTGCGTGCGTCCAAGCAGCCTTTCAGAGTAGAAAATTTCAGCAAAAAATCAAGGTTTACCGGGCTTGTCGGTATGCGAGGGAATTTGCCAGGCATGACTGAAAAGCAAAATATGCTTAAATCCCACATTCGCACGGCATATATGCAGTCAATACAAAGTAAATCATTTACTATTTACGCCCTTAAACTGTTGCTTCACGCAGCCGCCCACCCTGTTGCAAGTATAAAAACACAATGCCCGTCCTGTTTCGCCCAGCCTCGCTATATCTTCTTGTCAGTTACCTGCTGATTTCGAGCTTGCCATTTTTCCCATTGCTGCAAGGGCAGCCTGTGGAAAAGCCCTATCATTTGCTGGCGATGGAGCTGGTGTCCTGGCTGGGTTTCTGGGCCTTGCTGCAAAGACCGCGCTGGTTTCATTACCTGCTGCTGCCGGCATTCTTTGCCGTGCCCATAGAAGTTTACCTGCGCTTGTATTTTGGACAAGGTATCTCTACCCATCACCTGGGCATCATCGTGGAAACCAGCCCCAAGGAGGCGACGGAGTTCCTGGGTAATAAAGTCTGGTTGCTATTATTACTGGTGATTGCAGTAACAGCCTGGTGGTGGAGCCTGCTACGGGTTGCCAAAAACCATACCCATTGGGACTGGATACACCGCTCGCGCTGGGTAGTACTGCTTCTTATCGCCTTGGGTATCGCCACCTGGACTTATGGTGAACAAATAGGCGTTGCCAAAGCCCCGCCTTCCGCCAGTGCCAGCAAGGCCAGTGGCAGTGCCGCCGTAGATTCTGGTTCAAGTTCAGATTCATCCTCAACCGAAGATGAGGAAAAAGACGAAGATGAAGAGGAAGAAGCCAGTGCATCGGCTTCAGACTCAGCCTCAAGCTCTGCCAGCGCCTCTGCAGATACCCTGACCCGCTGGCGCACCAGCCTGAAGAAAAACCTGCCGCCTTTGCCGCACTGGGCCAAAATCCCGTATGACGAAGAGACTTATATACGCACCTGGCCATTTGGCCTGGTCTTGCGGGCCAATGATTTTTGGGTAGAGCGGGATTACCTGGCCAAGCTGTCAGAAAAGAGTCGCGCTTTCCGCTTCCAGGCGCATCTGGATGGCAACCCGGCAACGCCGCAAACCATTATCATGGTGATAGGCGAGTCTTCGCGTTTTGACCGCTGGAGCCTGAATGGCTATGAGCGTGATACCAATCCCCTGCTCAAGAAAGAAAGCAATCTGGTCGCGTTCAGCGATGTGGTGACAGCCGTTTCGGCTACACGGCTGTCGGTACCCATCATCGTCTCGCGTAAACCGGCTGCACAAAGCCTGAAGGCGGGATTTTCTGAAAAATCATTTTTAACCGCCTTCAAGGAAGCGGGCTTCAAGACTTATTGGTTGTCAAATCAAATGAGCTTTGGTCAGTTTGATACGCCAACTTCTGTGTTCGCCAAAGAGGCTGATGTCACTCAATTCTTGAACCTGGGTGGCTTTACCAATAGTTCGAATCTTGACCAGGTCTTGCTGGAACCCATGGCAAATGCCATGCGTGATGCCTCGCCAAAGAAACTGATCGTCTTGCACACCCTCGGCAATCACTGGAATTACAGCCACCGTCACCCACAGTCTTTTGATAACTGGAAACCATCGCTGTACGGTGTAGTCAATCCTGCTTATACCGACCTGAAGAACAAGCAGGCCTTGAACAATAGTTATGATAACTCCATCTTGTATACAGACTGGATGCTGTCAGAAGTCATACAAAAATTAAAAACCAGCTCGCAAATCACTTCGTTGCTATATATATCCGACCATGGGCAAACGCTGTATGACGGCACTTGCAACCTGGCTTTTCACGGTCACAATACTGAGTATGAATTCCATGTGCCGGCTTTCATGTGGTATTCCGATGCTTATCAAGAACATTTCCCGGACAAGATAGTCCAGCTGCGCCTGCATCAAAAAGCCAAGCTATCGACTGAAAACGTTTTTCACAGCCTGCTGGACATGGCCAACATCCGCTACCCGGATGAAAAACTGGAATGGAGCATACTCAGCAAGCAATTGAAAGCACATACCCGCTATGTAGACAGCTATGGCTGGACCAATTATGACAACGCCACCCTGAAAGGGGATTGTCGCGAAGTCATGGATAAAAAAACCCCTTTGGTACAAGAAAAATAGCCTGCAGGTATTAAATAGTTATACCCCGTGAATGTGGATATGCTTGATTGCGGTAAAAGTACTTTCTCACTTACACTTGCGAAATATGCCTCATGAGATAGCGCCCACCCTGCAATTCAGCCACCAGCATCAGCCCACTGCCATCGTCGCAGGTGCCTGGCTGGTGCATATCCTGTCACCTAAAGCGACCATGCAGGAAATCAGTGCGCAGTTAAGCCTGGCTGCCAAACAAGCTGAATTACACTGGGATTTAAGCCAGGTCAGCGCGCTCGATCATATAGGTGCGCAAATGCTGTGGCGTATCTGGGGTAAACAAAGACCAAAACACATCACCATCCTGCCAGCCCATGAAGGTCTGTTTGCGCGACTGGAAGAAGTCAGCAAGATTTTAGTTCCACCTCCGGCCAAACCACGGTTGACGCGCACCATGCAACTGGGTGCAAAAGTACTGGGCTTGATTCAGCATCTATATAGTTTCACTGCCCTGCTCGGCCAGCTCATGCTGGATTTATTCCGTCTTGTGCGTCACCCCATGAAAGCGCCGTGGAAGGAATTGTCGTCCAATGTCTATCACACCGGCGCGCAGGCGCTGGGCATTACTGCCCTGGTCGGTATATTAATAGGTGTAGTACTGTCTTATCTGTCAGCCCAGCAATTACGCACCTTTGGTGGTGACCTGTATATCGTCAATATTCTGGGCATGAGTATCATCCGCGAACTTGGCCCCATGCTGGCCGCCATCCTGGTGGCCGGGCGTTCTGGTTCTGCCATTACGGCACAACTGGGAGTCATGCGGGTGACCGAAGAACTGGATGCCATGCGCGTCATGGGCATACCGCATGGTTTTCGCCTGATTATGCCCAAAGTATTGGCGCTGGCCATTGCCATGCCCTTGCTGGTGATCTGGACGGATATCATGGCATTGATAGGTGGCATGATATCGGCGCAAGCTTTGCTGGGTATGTCGCCAGAATTCTTTATCTACAAATTACCGGAAGTCGTACCGCTCATCAATTTCTGGATAGGCCTGTCCAAAGGCGTCACCTTTGGCATATTGATTGCCCTGATTGCCTGCCATTATGGCTTGCGCATAGAGCCGAATACTGAAAGCCTGGGGCGTGGCACCACCAGCTCTGTGGTTGTCGCGATTACGGTGGTGATCATTGCCGATGCCGTTTATGCCATTATCTTCAGCAAGGCGGGTTACTGATGGCAAGCGAAAACATCATAGAAATCCGCGATTTGCGCACACAGTTTGGCCGCGCCGTGGTGCATGACCAGCTGGAACTGGACGTCAAACGGGGTGAAATCCTGTCCATTGTCGGCGGCTCAGGCTCAGGCAAGACTGTGCTGATGCGGCAGATGCTGGGGCTGGAAATACCTGCACGCGGTAGTATCAAGGTATTTGGCGAAGACTTGCATGATTCGCAAGCGCGGCATCTGGATTATCTGCGCAAGCGTTCTGGCATGCTGTTCCAGCATGGTGCCCTGTATTCTGCCCTGAGCGTGTTCGACAATGTTGCCCAACCCATGCGCGAACTGGGGACACTGCCCGAAGACCTCATTAACGACCTGGTCTACCTGAAGCTGCACATGGTTGACATTGCCTTTGAGCATGCGCGCAAGATGCCAGCGGATTTGTCTGGCGGCATGATCAAGCGGATAGCCCTGGCGCGTGCGCTGGCACTGGACCCTGAATTGCTGTTTCTTGATGAGCCAACTGCGGGGCTGGACCCTGATCGCTCCGACAGCTTTGTCGACCTGATACTATCGCTACACCAGCAATTGCGCCTGACCGTGATCATGGTGACGCATGATCTGGACAGCCTGTTTGCCCTCTCCAACCGGATAGCTGTGCTGGCAGAAAAACATGTGGTCACTATAGGGACACCCAGGGAAGTCGTGGCTTACCAACATCCATTCATACGCAGTTTCTTCCTTGGCGGGCGCGGTGAGCGCGCCATGGAAGCACTGCCACCCCAAACGCCTCAGGAAATATAAGCTATGGAAAACAGATCTCATGCGCTCATGGCAGGTTTCTTCACCATTGCCCTGCTGACACTGACGACCGTACTGGCCATCTGGCTGGGGCGCGACAAGATCAAGCGCGTGCCGTATGACGTAGTGACCTCGTCGGCAGTCTCTGGCCTGAACTTGCAGGCAGCGGTGCGTTACAAGGGTATCAAGGTCGGCAATGTCACGGACATCGACTTTGATGACAAAAACCCTGGGCAAATTATCTTGCGGCTGGAGATCGTGCCTGATGCGCCCGTTACCAGTTCCACCTATGCCACCCTGGGTTATCAGGGGGTGACGGGCATCGCCTTTATACAACTTGATGATAGTGGCACGTCGAAACAATTGCTGGTTGCCAGCACTAATCCAGATGCTGTACCGCGCATTCCCATGCGTCCTGGCATGATGCAAAATCTGGAGCAACGCAGTCAGGTCATCCTGGGACAGGCTGAAGAGTTAACCCGTCGCTTGAATACCATGCTGGACCCAGCCAATCAAAAATCACTGATGACAGCAATACAAAATTTCGGCCAGGCCTCTGCGGCATGGAAGGCCCTGCCTGCAAAATTTGAGCCCACGCTGGCGCGCCTGCCTGAAATGGCAGACCAGGCGAAAATGACCATGGTAGAAATACGCACCCTGTCTGGCAATGTCAGCAAACTCAGCAATAACCTGAATCAGTTGACGAGCAGCATACAAGCCGAGGATGGCCCGCTGGCACGGTTTAATCTGGTGATGGACAATGTCAGCAACAGCCTGATTCTGGATACCCTGCCCAAGGTACAAAGTGCGGCAGGCGAAGCCAAGACCAGCCTGCGCTCTTTTGGCCGCCTCTCGGACTCACTTAAAGAAAGGCCACAAAGCCTTTTGTTTGGCAACCCCATCCCTGCACCTGGTCCGGGTGAGCCTGGCTTTGTCGCGCCCAAGTAAAGGAATACATATGAACTATCCCGCATTTTTGGACCGCCTTGGCAATCTTGGAAACACTGGTGCTACTGTATTTCTCCTAATGCTATTGACTGCCTGTAGCAGCACACCTGTTACGCAGCAACTTCAACAATATGATTTTGGGCCACTGAGCACGACTGCATCAGCTACATCAGTGCCGCCAAATCAGGGGAAATTGCAGATCAGCATAGCAGAGGTCACGATCCCGCCAGCGCTGGACAGCAATGCCATGCTATACCGGCTGCAATATGACAATGTGCAACAGCTCAAGGCTTATTCCCTGCATCGCTGGAGCATGCCGCCGGCACAATTGCTGGCGCAAAGATTGAAAGCCGTTCTGGTGGCACAAGGTGCGGATGTCTTGGCGAATACCGATGGAGCAAACCTGCCCATCCTGCGCCTGGAAATAGATGAGTTTTCCCAAATTTTCACAGCAGTCAATCAAAGCAATGCGCACATCAGCTTGCGGGCCTCTGTCATCAAGGGTCATAAACTGATTGCCCAGAAAAGCTTCCAGCAAAAAGTAGCGACAAACACAGCCGATGCGCCCGGTGGTGCAAGAGCCATGCGCGAAGCTGCCGATGCCAGCATTGCTGAAATACAGACCTGGATCATGAGCCTGCCATTGAAATAAAGCTGATTAATCAAGCCGATAATCGATCTTTGAAGCCGACCGCATGCAGCCAGATCCAAGTACAGTATCAGCAGACGCGCAGCCTGGTGAGCCACCAGGTGAATCACTGAGTGAATCACTTGGTGAGCAACCAGGTCCAGCGCAGCCGAACCTGCAACCTGGTCCGCAACTAAGCAGCCTGCGTAGCTCTCCCTTTGCCAGGGTGAGTCTGGTCGCCTATCTGTTTTTGATTATCTATGCGAGCTGGTTCCCGTTTACCGGCTGGCAAACCAATAGCTGGGCAGCACTGCCCGAGCTCATACAACAATGGCCGCGTTACTGGGGTGGCTTTGACGCCATCATCAATGTGGTCGGTTATATGCCCTTTGGCATGCTGATTGTGTTTGCACTCTACCCACTGGTCAGACGCTGGTGGGCAGCATTGCTGGCAACCCTGAGCGGTGCGTTGATATCTGCAACGGCTGAAATTGTGCAAAATTTCTTGCCCAGCCGCGTTACTTCACTGCTGGATTTTTTGACCAATACCTCAGGTGCCATGCTGGGCGCGATACTGGGGGCCCTGCTGACCCCGTTGATACTGGAAAAAGGTCGCTTGCAATTACTGCGCAAGCAATGGACGCATAAAGAATCCAGTCGAGAAATCCTGGTTCTGGGTCTGTGGACCATGGCGCAAATATATCCTCAAGCCTATTTGTTTGGACTGGGCCAGGTCTTGCCCGTGATTTCGCAAACCCTGAGCGAATTGATGGACATGGATATTGATATCAGTGCCTTCCTGCTACAGGGTTTCGAGCTTAGCGCCGAGGAATACCTGTTGTCAGAAACCATTATCACCGCCTGCAGTTGCACTGGTGCCCTGTTGATTTGCCTGAGCCTGCTGAACCGGCATGCACCCAAAACCATCTTGTCGGTCTTGTTGCTGGGTGCGGCCCTGACCATCAAGGCACTGGCCAGCGCCCTGCTGTTCAAACCTGAATATGCCTTTGCCTGGCTGACCCCTGGTGCGCGTGGTGGTTTGCTGATCAGTATCATCATGCTGTATGGTTTTTCCTTTGCCCCGTCTCATGTACAAAAACGGCTGGCCTTGCTGATGCTGACGATATCGCTGGTGGTCATCAACCTGGTTTCTGATAACCCTTACTTTGCCGCCACCATGCAAACCTGGGTACAGGGCAAGTTTTTGAACTTCAATGGCGCAGCGCAATTCTTGTCATTGTTCTGGCCGTTTCTGGCTATCTGGGTGCTATTACGCAAGCCGCGCCCGGTGTAAAAGTCCCCTGACTTCACAATTGCAGTATCATAGCGGGCAACAAGCGCCATCAACCGGTGGCGGTATCAACCGCAGGCTGGATATCTTATGTCTGAAGCACTCTATTTTCAAAAACACGTCTTTTTTTGCCTGAACCAACGCGAAGACGGCCGCCCTTGCTGTGCTGACCGTGGTGCGCAAGCCGCCCAGGAACATGCCAAACGCCGCATCAAACAGCTGGACATGAGTGGCCAGGGCAAAATCCGCATCAATAAAGCCGGTTGCCTCGACCGTTGCGAAGAAGGCCCGGTCCTGGTGGTCTACCCGCAAGGCACCTGGTACACCTTTGTCGATCAATCCGATATTGATGAAATCATTGATGTTGACCTGATAGGCGGCGGTGTCGTCGAACGTCTGAGGGTCTGATCATCATGAATGCGCAGACTGAACACTTTTCACTCCAGGGCGCGGCTGGCAATTTGCAATGCGCACTGGACTTGCCTGATCCTGAAACACATGCCACCCCCATAGGCCTGGCACTGGTAGCCCATCCGCATCCGCTGTTTGGCGGCACCATGGACAATAAAGTGGCGCAAACCCTGGCACGCACTTTCACAGCCCTGGGTTACGTTGCCGTACGCATGAATTTTCGCGGTGTCGGCAAGTCAGAAGGCACCCACGATGCAGGCATGGGTGAAACCGACGACATGGAATTATTACTGACCGCCATGCGTGCACGCTACCCCGATTTGCCACTGGCATTAGCCGGTTTTTCCTTCGGTACTTTTGTCCAGGCCCGCCTGCAGCGGCGTCTGCAAGAAAATGGCAAACCGGCAGAGCGCCTGGCATTGGTCGGTGCCGCTGCCGGTAAATGGGATATGCCAGCGATACCTGCAAATACCGTCCTGATCCACGGTGAACTGGATGACACCATACCTCTCTCTGCCGTGCTGGACTGGCTGCGCCCGCAAGATATACCCGTCACCGTGATACCCGGTGCTGACCACTTCTTCCACCGTCGTCTGCACCATATCAAACAACTCATCACCAGCATGTGGGATAAAGCCTGATGCTGGTGCAGCCAGATTCTATGCAGGCAAGGTGCTGATCATGAGTCTGCTGAATACCCAATGAATACCCACTGAATACCCAATTAGTCACACAATTATTCGTTTTTTGTCACCCTTTGTTTTATTAGCTACCACAATGAAAAAATTCCTCGCCTCAATTGCCGTCTCGCTGCTGACCATGACAGCTGCCGTCGCGCAAACCCTGCCTGCGCCTACCATTGCTTCCAAAGCCTGGCTCTTGCTGGATGCCACCAGCAATCAAGTCATTGCCGCACAAGAACCAACCATGAGCGTAGAGCCAGCATCGCTGACCAAGATCATGACGGCTTATCTGGTGTTTTCTGCCCTCAAGGACAAGAAGCTGGACCTGAACCAGAGCATCAATGTCTCTGTTCGTGCCTGGAAAGTCGATGGCAGCAGCTCGAAAATGTTTATCGAACCCAACAAGCCAGTCACTATCAATGAATTGTTGTATGGCCTGATCGTACAGTCTGGCAATGATGCCGCTGTTGCCCTGGCAGAAGCCGTGGCCGGTAGCGAAGAAGCCTTCGTCGTGCAAATGAACCGCGAAGCTGAGCGCATGGGTCTCAAAGCCACGCACTTTGCCAATTCGCATGGTTTGCCCAGCAAGGATAATTATTCGACAGCACAGGATTTATCCAATCTGGCGGCGCGCCTGATCATTGATCACCCTGAGTTCTACAAGACGTATTACTCCACCAAGAGCTATACCTATAACAAGATCACCCAGCCTAACCGCAACCGCCTGTTGTTGCTCGACCCTACTGTCGATGGCATGAAAACCGGCCACACGACCAGCGGTGGCTATAGCCTGGTTTCTTCTGCGAATCGCCCGAATGGCACAGGGCAGCGTCGCCTGATCTCTGTCGTCATCGGTGCCGAAAGTGACTCAGTACGTGCGCAAGAAAGCCTGAAATTGCTGAACTGGGGTTACCTGAACTTTGAAACCCTGAAGCTATATGACAAAGGCCAGGCGATTGCCACACCAGAAGTCTGGAAAGGCACACAGCCCCAGGTCAAGATAGGCTTTGACCGTGAATTGTATGTAACCCTGCCCAAAGGCTCTGCCGCCAAGCTGAAACCGGCACTGGAACGCAAAGACCCGCTGGTCGCGCCGATCGCACTGAACAGCAAAGTCGGCACCATGAAAGTCATGCTGGATGGCAAGGCAGTTGCTGAAGTACCAGTGATTGCGCTGGAACAAGTCAATCAGGCCAGCATTTTTGGCCGCGCCTGGGATTCGATACGCCTGATGTTCAAGTAATTAATTAGAAGTTTACTTGCATATTGGTTTATGTGCGGCCCGACTTTCATGCGGCACATAAACCCTGGCTATGCCCGTATGCCGTATTTGCATAAGCCGCTCCAGCTTTCCATGTAAGAATAAATCCTTCACTTTTTTTGCGTATAAAGACATCATGAATGAACCCCTGGTCTACCTGAATGGCGAAATGACGCCGCTGTCCGAAGCCAAAATCCCGGTGCTGGATCGTGGCTTTATCTTTGGTGATGGCATCTATGAAGTCATCCCTGTCTATCAGCGCAAGATGTTCCGTGCCGACCAGCATCTGGCCCGCCTGTTCCGCAGCCTGGCAGCCATCAGCATCACCAACCCACACAGCAAGGAAGAATGGCTGGCCCTGATCGCCAAGGTCATGGCAGCGCACGAGGAGGATGACCAGATGGTCTACCTGCAAGTCACCCGTGGTGTTGCCAAACGTGCCCATGCCTTCCCCAAGGATGAAGTCACACCTACGGTCTTCATCATGACCAACCCCATCGTCCTGCCGACTGCGGCTGCACGTGAAAACGGCGTTGCCTGTGTCTCCATGGAAGACAAGCGCTGGCTGCGTTGCGAGATCAAATCCATCTCCTTGCTGGGTAATGTGCTGGCAGCCCAAAATGCTGCCGAAAACGATGCTGCCGAAAGCATACAGTTCCGCGATGGCTACCTGACCGAAGCATCGGCATCGAATGTCTGGATAGTCAAGGACGGCGTCCTCATGGGCCCGCCTAAAGACAACCTGATACTCGAAGGCATACGCTACGGTCTCATAGAAGAACTGTGCGCCGCCAACAATATCCGGCTCGAAGCACGCCGCATTACCCGCGAAGAAGTCTTTGCAGCAGATGAAGTCATGCTTTCATCTGCCACCAAAGAAGTGCTGGCGGTGGTGAAGCTGGATGATGCGGTAGTAGGTAATGGCAAACCGGGTGTGGTTTATCATCAGTTGTATGCGGCTTATCAAGAGGCCAAGGCGGCTTAAAAAATACCGAAAACGTATTACCGCGTAGGTTGGGCTACGGTTTACCAGCCCAACACTTGGCGTTTGAATGACGTATACGTTTGCAGAGGCCGAGTGTTGGGCTGATGAAGCGTAGCCCAACCTACGGTAGCAAACCTATTACACCTTCGCCTGCCCCAACAAACTAAACCCATGCGTCCAATGCTGACGCTGGAATGCATAGCTGATCCACAACATCGCCAGCGGCTCAATCAAACGTGCTGCTGTTATATCACCCATGTCGATTGCTCCACGCCAGCCAAAATCACGCAGGATGGCCGATACTTCCTGTTTCGCCCCTGCATCATTACCAGCAATAAACATATCCGGCTGACCATCTGAAAATTTTGGTTGCACCATATGCGTGGTGACGATGGTGTTGAAAGCCTTGACCACCTTTGCTTGCGGCAACAGTCTTTGCACCAGTTCACCCGCAGAATCACTGAAACCTACCGCCAGCTTGGGCGAACCTGTAGCAAAATCCAGTAGTGGATTGACAGCATCAATGACGGTTTTGCCAGCAAAATTGGCCGGGCCAGCCAGTGTCAGGCTTGCTGCCAAACCATCCCATGGCAAAGCCAGGAACACCAGGTCGGCAGCCTTGGCAGCATCTGCATAACTGCTGGCCCGCGCCGTTGGCACAGCTGCCAGTGCGTCCTTGCTTTTATCGCTATCAGGATTACGGGTGCCGAATATCACCTGATAACCCAGGCTGGCAAATCCTTTGGCGACGGCAACGCCGACAATACCATTGCCCAGGACCGCGACTGTTTTTGTAGCTGTTTGCATTTTGTTTCTCCTGTCTGTGTGTTGATGGCTTGATTGTGATCTCATTGATTAATGCTGATAAGCCAGCTATTCTTATTTTCACTCACAACCTCAGGTTACGAATATGAAGCTCGACGCCTCTCAACGCATTCCCGCCATGCTGTCTTTCATACAGGCAGCAGACCGTGGCAGCTTTGCGGCAGCCGCCAGGGCATTGCATATTTCAGCAGCAGCGGTCAGCAAGAACGTGGCAGGGCTGGAGCAAACCCTGGGCGTGCGCCTGATGAATCGCAGTACCCGCTCGCTGCAATTAACCAGCGAAGGCCAGACTTTCCTGGAAAACGCGCGCGCAGCGATAGATGCTTTGGATCATGCTGTGGACAGTGTCAGTCGTCAGCATGCAGAGGTGGTGGGTCAGGTCAGGATATCGACAGGCAATGCCTTTGGTCAGCATTACCTGCTGCCCTTGCTGCCGAAATTGCAGCAACGCCATCCCGGTTTGCGACTGGCGATCGATTTTGATGATCACCGCATAGACCTGGTGCGTGACGGTTATGACCTGGCCTTGCGCGGCGGCATGATAGAAGATTCCAGCATCATTTCGCGCACTGTGTGCCCTCTATACACCATACTGGCGGCTGCCCCCTCTTATCTGGCGCAGCACGGCGTGCCGCAACAGATCAGTGACCTGGATAGTCACAAGCAAATCGCAGTACGTTTTTTGAATGGCAAAATGACGACCTGGAACCTCAAGCTCAGGCAGGGTGAGATAAACCGCCCTTACCCGCGCGAGCCTGACCTGACGGTGTCAGCCCCGGAATCTGCAGTGCAAGCGGCCGTCATGGGCCTGGGTATTGCCCAGGTGGCCGTCCACCATTCATGGCGTTATTTGCGCGACAACAAGCTAAAAATCGTGCTGGGCACTTTTCATGAAGAAGGCAACAGGCAGATGGTCTTGCAATATCCACATCGCGCCCTGATTGCTCCGCGCGTCAAGGCGACGGTAGATTTTTTGCTGGAAGAGCTGGCACAGACCGAGTCTTTGCATGTCCCACTGGCATCACTGACTAGCTTTTATGCATGAACCCAGGCCACGTCCAGGGAGCAAGCGATGCTATTGGAATTTAGTGGCAAGACCCCATATACTGACATTAAGTTATTTTGAGATTTGGAAACATTATGGAAATGAGACCCATCCCCCCCGAAGAAAGTCTGATTGAATATCCAAGTGACTTTCCCATCAAGATCATGGGACCTATGCATGACGAGTTCACCCAGACCATGGTGGAAGTCGTGACTTCGTTCGACCCGACTTTCCATGCTGGCAAGGTAGAAATGCGCCCATCCAGCAAGGGGGCCTATATCTCGGTGACAGTGACTGTATTGGCCACCAGCCGCGATCAGCTGGATAATTTGTACCGTGCGCTGTCGTCCCACCCTATGGTGAAGTTCGTGCTGTAAGAACCTGTTTACGATCTGTAGCGAGCGCGCGTCAGCGGGGTGAAGAGCAGCGCAAAAAACGGAATGTACTTAAGTACATGAGCATTTTGAGCAGCACATGAGCCCCGATCACGCTCGCGCAGTAAGATCGCAAGCAGGTTCTAAGATATCTTGCCTGACTGGTCATGGCCAGTCAGGTAAAGCCCTCAGGTCAGTGCCCCTGACATGTCCATTTGCTTTTTCTCTTCGGCAACTTCTGCCAGCAGCCATTCCCTGAAAGCCTTGACTTGTGGTTTGGCCAGTGCCTCTGGCGGGTACACCAGGTAATAAGCAACTTCACAAGGTATATCGATATTGAACAGGCGCTGCAACAGCCCCGCCTTGATATCCGGCTGCACGATGATATGCCTGCCCAGGGCAATACCCTGGCCATCTACCGCAGCACGCGTCAGCATTGATGAATCCTGGAATACCAGGCCGCCAGTTGGCTCTGCATTATCCAGTCCGGCAGCGCGAAACCATGGTTCCCAGGGTTCGCCGTCACAGCGCAATAATTGCATGCTGGCCAGCTCTGCCGGTGTTTGTGGCAACTGCCCACCATGATAATGCGGGCTGGCAACAGGGTAATAATAATCCCCCATCAATAATTCGCTGATCATGCCCGGGTAATTACCCAAGCCAAAGCGTATCCCCACATCAATAGATTCCATATTGTAATCAGCCAGGTGACTACTCGATTGCAGGCTGACTTCCAGGTCGGGATGATGTTCGATAAAGCGCCCCAGGCGCGGCGATAACCAGCGCGCCGCAAACGATGGCAACGAGGTAATGCCTAGGCGCTTTTGCTTATTGCGCTTTTTTAGCAAATCAGCGGCGTCACCCAGCTCCATCAGGGCTTTTCTGATAGTCGCAGCAAACTGCTCGCCATCAGCCGTGATACTGATACGTTTGCCATGGCGGATGAATAAGGGCACACCCAGCTCCTCCTCCAGCGCCCGCACCTGATGGCTGATCGCACCGTGGGTCAGGTGGATTTCTTGCGCTGCCTTGGAAAAATTCTGATGGCGTGCCGCTGCTTCAAAGGCACGCAGGGCCGCTAAATTGGGGAGTCGTCGAAAATCCATATTATATAAACTGAGTGTCAGCCGGGTGTGAATTTGTTATAAGCTTATTACGATCTTATTGTGAATTATTTTAGCAAGTCATTCAAAAATTACTCGTTTTATTTTCTTGTGAGGCAAGACTACAATGCTTCTATCGCAGTGCAACAAAGTGATTTTCACCCTCTACTCAGTAGACAGCATTGCCACTTTAGCAGTAAAAAACCAGGAGTAAGGAAATGACAAATAATTTCGCAAACCCATCATACATGATCGCCGCCGGTGGCACATTGTCTGGCACAGCCGAACACGCCCGCAAAATTGAAGTGGCATGTGGCCGCGTGTGGTTGACAGTAGCAGGCCAGACTGATGATTACTGGCTCAGCACAGGCGAATCCATGGTCATACCAGCCAATCAATTCGTTGTGATCGAAGCTGAGAATAAAGCCAGCGTCATCGAATTGTCAGCCGTATCAAGCGTGATCAACGTTAAAACGATGGCTGGCACCGGCTATCTGCAAAAACTGACACGTAAATTGAGCCAGGCGTTTGCTTAATTAAATAGAACAGAAGCACCGGGGCGAATATGGCACAGACTGCACTGATCTTAATTGACGTACAACAAGGCTTTGATCATCCCAAGTGGGGGCAGCGAAATAATCCGGCAGCCGAGCAATATATGGCTGCCCTGCTGCAACACTGGCGTGAGCAAGACCAGCCTGTGATCCATGTCCGCCATCAGTCGCAAGAACCAGATTCGCCCCTGCGTGCCGGGCAAGAAGGCTATGAATTCAAGCCGCTGGCACACCCGCTGCCTGGCGAAACCATCTTCACCAAAAAGGTGAACAGCGCCTTCATCGGCACTGAACTGGAAGCCTGGCTGCAAGCCAAAGGCATCAGGCAGCTTGTTATTGCAGGTTTGACCACGGACCATTGTGTATCAACCACCACCCGCATGGCGGGCAACCTCGGTTTTAGCGTAGAACTGGTAGCCGATGCCTGCGCCACCTTTGACCGGCCAGGTGTCAATGGTGAACTGATACCGGCAGAAGAAATCCACCGCGTCCACCTGGCCAGTCTGCACAATGAATTTTGCGTGGTTAAAAATACTTCTGACGTGATTGCTGCTCATACCAAATAAGTGCTCTAGAAATCTGGCTGGCATATCCATGACTTAGCCACCTATAATGTCCATTCCGACAAGCATAGGAATGGACATGGGCAAGCCGATAGAAGTGCATATCGTTCACGCATTTACCCAACAGAACGAAGGCGGCAATCCTGCCGGGGTAGTGTTGAATGCCGACACTTACACCTCCCAGCAAAAGCTGCAAATTGCCCGCGCCGTAGGTTTATCAGAAACTGCCTTTGTCTCAAGCTCAGACTGCGCCACCTACAAGCTGGAATTTTTCACCCCGAATCGACAAATTGCCCATTGCGGCCATGCCACAGTCGCCACTTTTTCACTCTTGCGTGAACTGGGCAAAGTCAGCGAAGGCCTGTGCAGCAAGCAAACCATAGACGGCAACCGCGACATCCTCATCAAGGGCGAACTCGCCTTCATGCAGCAAAGCACGCCGCGCTATCAAGTCATCTCTGCCGATGATAGCAATGGCGCCGACTACACCAGCCTGTATGCCCGCATCTTGCAAAGCATGGGCCTGACCGAGCACGACCTGCTGCGTGACCGCCTGCCCACCATCGTCAATACCGGCAATGCCTTCCTCGCCATCCCCATCATAGGCCGCGAATGCCTGGCCAATATCCAGCCCGACCATGAAGAAATCGGCAACATCAGCGAAGAGCTCGACCTCGTCGGCTTCTATCCTTTTACCCTTGATGTACAAGACAGCAGCCACGCCGCCAGCACCCGCATGTTCGCCCCACGCTACGGCATAGGCGAAGAAGCCGCCACCGGCACCGCCGCCGGCCCCCTGGCCTGCCTGCTCTACACCCAATACAACATCCCCGGCCCGACCTTGCAGATAGAACAAGGCGTACTCATGGAACCCGCCTCCCCCAGCCTGATCAAGGTTGAGCTGGATATACAAGAGGGGCAGATACCCAGCCTCATGGTGGGTGGTCGTGCCAGGGTGGAAAAGACCATGGCGGTGCGGATTTGATGGGCCAAAGGTCGCAAATTCTTGTAAATATTGTGTTTAAAGCCCCTTCCCCTTCAAGGGGAAGGTTGGGATGGGGATGGGGTTCTGCCGCAAATTCAATTGCCGTCAATTTACCGAACCCCATCCCCACCCTAACCCTCCCCTTGAAAGGGAGGGAACTCATCCACTCAGCATAAAGAGTGACACAGCACAAGATGACTATTCCATATCATTTACACAAGCAAAGACCCCGCCCCCACAAAATGTTACACTAGCAGCCTATGCAAGCTGCCCTCGCCCCCAACGTAACACCCCGCATCATCCATCGCGGCATTGAGCCTTACCAGCTCACTTTCGACGCCATGCGCGCGTTCACTGATGCCCGTGATGAGCATACGCAAAATGAATTCTGGATCGTGGAACACCCGCCCGTTTACACCCTGGGCTTGGGCGCCGACCAGTCACATGTGCTGGCCGCTCATGATATCCCGGTAGTGCAGACCGACCGCGGCGGTGAAGTCACCTACCACGGCCCCGGCCAGGTTGTGACCTACCTGTTAATAGACTTGCGCCGCAGCCACCCCAAGGCAAGATTATTCGCCCGCGAATTCGTCAACAAGATAGAACAGGCAGTCATCAACACCCTGGCAGCGTATAATCTCGCTGGTGAACGCAAGGAAGGCGCGCCCGGCATCTATGTCAGCGACGGCCAGTGGCAAGGCGCCAAGGTCGCCGCCCTGGGCTTGAAAGTGCGCGGCAACGGCTGCACCTATCATGGCGTATCACTGAATGTAGATATGGATTTGACACCGTTTTCCTGGATTAACCCCTGCGGCTATGCTGGCCTTGCCACCGTGGACATGAAAACCCTGGGCGTGACCGTGCCGCTAAGCCAAGTCCAGAATGCACTCGCACAGAATTTGCAAGATCTTTTGACTGCCTCCTGATTTTTCGACATCGCTTCATACCATGACAACCGAAAACACACCCGTCGCCACCGCCGCTTACGATCCCACCGAGAAACAAAAAGGGGCAAGCAAGACTGCGCGCATCCCCATCAAGATCATCCCGATGGAAAGATTGCCCAAGCCAGACTGGATACGCGTCAAGGCCGGTTCACCGACCACCCGCTTTTATGAAATCAAGGACATCCTGCGCGCAAACAAACTGGTGACAGTCTGCGAAGAAGCCTCCTGCCCCAACATAGGCGAATGCTTTGGCAAAGGCACGGCCACCTTCATGATCATGGGCGACAAATGCACCCGCCGCTGCCCCTTCTGCGACGTAGGCCATGGCCGCCCTGACCCACTCGATGTCGATGAACCAGCCAATCTCGCAAAAACCATCGCAGCCTTGAAGCTCAGCTATGTCGTCATCACTTCAGTAGATCGCGACGACTTGCGCGACGGCGGTGCCGCCCACTTTGCCGAGTGCATTACCCGCGTGCGCGAATTGTCCCCCATGACACGCATAGAAATCCTGACACCGGATTTCCGTGGCCGCATGGACCGTGCGCTGGAAATTCTCAACATGGCACCACCAGACGTCATGAACCACAACCTCGAAACCGCGCCACGTTTGTACAAGGAAGCGCGCCCGGGTTCTGACTATGAATACTCCCTGAACCTGCTGAAACGCTTCAAGGAGCAACACCCGAACACCCCAACCAAATCCGGCATCATGGTTGGCCTGGGTGAAACCGATGAAGAAGTCCTGCAAGTCATGCGCGACATGCGCGCCCACAATGTCGACATGCTGACCATAGGCCAATACCTGGCCCCAAGCGGCCACCACCTGCCGGTACGCCGCTATGTCCACCCTGACGTCTTCAAGATGTATGAAGAAGAAGCCTACAAAATGGGCTTCGCCCATGCAGCCGTTGGCGCAATGGTCAGGTCAAGTTACCATGCAGATCAGCAAGCACATGGCGTGGGGACGGATGTAAAAATTTAAGAATAGAAGCATAAAAAAACGGCTCATTATTTTCAGAATAATGAGCCGTTTTTTTATGTGAGTCGCGTAGATTGGGCCGGGCCTCTTCACTTATGTAGGTTGGGCTACGCTTCATCAGCCCAACACTAGGCGTTGGAGTGGCATGAGACTAAAACAAAGAAATGTTGTCGTATTCTTCAACTCCCAAATAAGTATCAAGTATTTCGCAGCCCAACCCTGATTCAGGATGATCGTTTTCCCTACCATCAAGCCACTTCACCTACCAGACAAGATAAACCTCTGAACATCAAGCTGCCGACGTCATCATCCCCCGAATCTGCGCCGGGCTCAAACCCAGCGCACGGCGCATGCTGCGGGCGAGATGGCTGGGGTGGGCGAAGCCGGTTTCCAGCGCAATTTCTGTCATGCTCAGCTTGCCTTCCATCATGAGCTGGCGCGCACGTTGCAGGCGTCGTTCCATGACATAGCGGTGTACCGGCATACCTGTCGCTTGTCTGAATAGTGATTTGAAGTGCGACAGGCTGAACCCGGCCACGGCAGCGAGTTCAGCCAGCGTGAGGTCGCTATCCAGATGTGACTCTACATAATCAATAACATGACACAGCCGCCAGCCTGGCAAACCGGGGCCAGTCAGTTTATCTGTCACTGGCTGGCGTGACTGCACGGCAAACAAGCGGGCGGCCAGTGCAACTGCCAGGCTGTCGGCAAAAATACGCCCACCCGGATATGCATCATGATCCTCGGCCTGCATCATCCAGCCTATGCATTCTATCTGTGGGTCACGTATGTGTATGGCTGGTGCAAGCTGGGTATTCTGTGCGCCCAGCTTCATGGCTTCTGCAGTGTCATTCAGGATTTGTGGCGACAAGCGCAACAGCAAAGATGTGGCGGGCTGGGTCAGTGTCCAGCGTGTGCTGGAGCCACCAGGCACGACACAAAACTGGCCGTGCAGGCGAACGCCCTGACGCTCATAATTACCAGCGCGATAAGACACAGGCACAGGGTCACCCAGATGCAGGCAGAGTACATGGCGTGCATCAACAGGGGAATTGAACAGCCCAATTGGCACAGGTGAGGTCAGCACATCAAGCAACGGCAAATCATGGCTGCCAGCACTGCCCAGCAGCGCTGCAGATGGATGGGGATAGCATGCAGGTCTGGTCATCGCGCCCTCTAAGTATGCACACCAGGAGAAACATAAATGTAGCGCAAATCATCCGTCCGTGCTCATGGTCGGCTGTTTGTGCGCGCCATCTCGAAGTGATATTGCTAGCATCGTCTCCACTACTACGGTCCACGAATTAACATCACCAGGAGACAAAAATGAAGAGACGGCTTTTCTTGCAAATCACCCCCACCGTCATTACCAGCGGCATCACTGCGACGCTGATACTGCCAGCGCTGGCCAGGCCCGTTGATCAAGACACGCGGCAGCAGACAACAGATGCCGCAGCATTTCATGCCATGCGCCGCTTTGCCAACCTGCCCTCAGGCAAAATCGCTTATGTCGAACGAGGTCGGGGTGATGCCGCCCTGTTCTTGCACGGTGCGCCACTCAATGGTTTCCAGTGGCGTGGTGCGATAGACAGGCTATCGCCTTACCGCCGCTGCATCGCGCCCGACTTCATGGGCCTGGGTTATACACAAGTGCCAGTACAGCAATCACTGACGGCTGATGCACAGCTGGACATGCTCATCAGCCTGCTGGATCACTTGAAGATAGTAGCAGTCGATATCATTGCCAGCGACAGTGGCGGCGCAGTAGCCCAGCTATTTGCCGCACGCTATCCAACACGCGTGCGCAGCATGTTGCTGACAAACTGCGACGTCGAGCCAGACAGCCCGCCAGCAGGCGTGCAGCCCGTCATCAAGATGGCCCGCGCTGGCACCCTGGCTGACGAAACCGCCAAATGGCTGAGCGACAACACCCTGGCTCGCGCCACCTTTGGTGCTGCAGTCTTCCACGACCCATCAATTCTTAGCGCGGACAATATCGCCTGTTACGTCACCCCGCTAGTCAGCTCACCACTGCGCCGCCAGCAATACCACGCTTTTCACCTTGCGCTGGAACCCAACCCCTTGGCGGGCATAGAGGCAAAACTCAAGCGCAGCAACATTCCCGTCAGGATAGTATGGGGCGGCAGCGACACCCTGTTTTCCATGGCTGATGCGCAATACCTTGACCAGCTATTTCCACAGTCGCGCGGCATACGCGTGGTACCAGAAGGGAAGCTATTTTTTCAGGAAGAGTTTCCAGATTTGATTGCGGAAGAAGCCCGCCGTTTGTGGAAAGTGTGACCAGCATATCAAGCTGGCATGGCAGTGTTGACAGCTAGCTCATCTAGCTGTCATTCATTTCCCACCCAGCGCCGCTATCCGCTCCGCCGCATGCGTATTCTGCGCATCCAGCCCCAGCGACAAACGATAGTGTTTCAAAGCCGCTACCTTGTCCGCCTGAAACTCATACACCTCCGCCAGGCTGTCATGCAGGTTTGCACTGTTGGGATAAACCTGTACGCCAAGACCAAACACCGTCACCGCCTGCTCAGCCATCTTCTTGCTCAGCAAACGATAACCCCAGGAATTGAAATCATCTTCGGTAGGATCAGGCAAACCCTGGGCCGCCTTGATCTTGTTCAATCTGGCCGCCAACCCCGCATAGCCACCCTGCGCAATCTGCTCACGCAAAAGATGTGCCGCATAAGCGCCGCCGTGTGCTTTTCTCAAGCCCGGCAAATAAAAGCCAGCGATATCATCGATCATCCCCTGCGGATCAGCACCTGCCAGATTGGTCAACGTGACGATGGCAAGATCATGACCGGGATACACATAAAACGCCGAACGCGCACCACCCACGCCAGCCACTGCAGCATAGTCGCCCTGCCGCATCACTGGCCAGCCCAGCGCCCACACAGTCGGCTTCCCATTATTGAAAGTACCCGGTGTCCAGAGTTGCTTCAAAGCCGCAGCAGAAATCAGCTTGCCCTGTTGCAGGGCGATGAGCCAGTTGCCCACATCCTCCGCACTGCTATTCATGCCCGCGCCCGTGCGCAAGAAAGGCGGATAGGTCTCAACGATATGCTTGAGGCTGCCACCCGGTTCCTCATATCTGTACGACACCGCCTTGTGCGGTATCACATCACGCGACTCACCAAAGCCCACGCTGCGCATACCCGCAACGGCAAACTGCCGCTTCTGGAAAAACTCGATAAACGGCATGCCACTCAAGCCGTCTATGATCTTGCCCAGCAAAATGTAATTGGTCTGGTTATAGCGGTAGCGCTCCCCCGTCTTGAATTCCATAGGCCAGGTCTGTATCGCCGCCCAAGCCGCATCCACTTCTTGCGGCGTCGCCAGCGATGGGATCTTGCTGCTGATAATGTCAGGAATACCGGAGGTATGCGTAAGCAGTTGCCGCACAGTCACCGCCTGCCAGGCCACAGGCAAACCATCCAGATAACGCGACACTGGTGCAGACAAATCCAGCTTGCCCTCCTCCACCAACTGCATGGCGGCAACGCCGGTAAAAGACTTGGTCGCAGAATTGATGGAAAACACATTCTGGTCATTCACGGCCACCGCATTTGGAATCTCAGCCAGACCATACGACTTCAGCAAAACAATCTTGCCACCCCTGACGACAGCCAATTGCATACCGGGGATGCGGCGTTCCTGCATTTCGTTTTTGATATAGCGGTCAATTTGCTGTTTGATTTCTGTGTCAGAAGGTAGGGCTTTTGCGGAAGTGTCGGTGGCATTTGCAGCATTAGTAGTGACTGTCACTCCTATCAAACTACAGACTACGCAAAGTGTGGCAATCAGTTTTGTCATCTAAATTTGCTTTCAAAGGGAAATACAGCCGAGATATTTGAGTGAGAAATATGTTTACCTAAGCGAGCTAGGCATTGATTGTCAGCATCCAAATATTCCAGCGCCAATGACAATTGGACTTATGAAATATCAAATAGTTCTATGTCCTTGGCCAATCTGGAGAAATACAAATTTCAAAAACATCATATGCTAGCTATGACTCAATACATGAAACCAATGAGCCCTATCAGAAGAATTGGTAATTTGATATTTAAATTCCTTTAAGACCTACAATTTGGTAAACAAAATTAGATGAACTTTATTTCATGAGAACTTATGCAGTAAAGTAAGCATATATAGAAAACTCACATCCACTGGAAATATGACATGGCAGAAACAGAAGGTATGCCAATTACGCCTGCAGTTGTGAAATGGGCTAGAGAGCGCGCTGGCTTTTCAATTGACGACGCCAGTAGGTTATTTAAAAAAATTTCCTTATGGGAAAACGGTGAAGCTAAGCCTACTTATGCTCAGTTAGAGGCAATGGCAGAGCGTTTCAAATGCCCTATAGCGGTTTTCTTTTTCCCCAAACCTCCAGATGTCACTTCGATTGACCAATCCTTTCGTACTTTGTCGTCCGCCGACTTTGCGTCAATTCCGCGCACGGTTCGAAATTTCCTGCGCCAAGGACAAGCTATGCAAATCAATCTTGCTGAGCTAAATGACGGTAAAAACCAAGCTCAAAGGCTTGTTACACGGGATCTACAATTTTCGACGAATACGTCTTTAGATGAGATCGCCACTACTGTACGCAATTACCTTGGTGTCAGCATTGGGACGCAGGCCAGTTGGAAAAGTGCAGAAGTAGCCCTAGAAGCTTGGCGCGAAGTTTTTACTCAAATGGGAATTTTTGTTTTCAAAGATGCATTCCATGCACCTAACTATTTCGGTTTCTGCTTGTATGACACCGAATTTCCGATTATTTATTTGAATAATAGCTCAACGAAAACTCGCCAAATTTTTACACTTTTCCATGAGCTAGGTCACTTACTCTTTCACACAAGCGGCATTGATATTGTTGATGACCATTTCATTCAAAACATAGATGGCGATGAGAAAAAAATTGAGATTATTTGCAATGGTTTGGCCGCAAAAATCTTGGTGCCCGATGCCATTCTGGAAAGTATGATAAAGGGTAGAACACCCAATCGTGAATTGGCAAACAATTTGGCAACTTACTTCTCCGTCAGTCGAGAGGTGATATATCGAAAATTTCTTGACCAAGGATTAATAGACCATGACGAATATGACTCAGCAACAAATCTCTGGATCAGCCAAGTAAAACCAAAGCAAGAAGGTTCAGGTAACTACTACAACAGCCATTTCTCATATCTTGGAATACGCTATATAAATTTAGCATTTAAACGATATTATCAACATCGATTTGACGAAAATCGACTTGCGGAGTACTTGAATATTAAACCGAAAAACCTTCCGGCTTTTGAAGCAAAGTTTGGAGGTAAACTCTGATGTATATAATAGATACTTCGGTAATCTCAGCCCTCCATAAAAATTATTACAGGTCTCGGTTTCCTTCATTGTGGGAAAAATTTGATGCATTGATAGATGATGGGCAATTTGCTTCAGTGCGCGAAGTACTACGCGAACTTGATGATCGAGGCGGGGACAGTTTTGATTGGGCGAAGGTCAATTCCAACCTTTTCACAATTCCAAATGCGAAGGAAGGTTTTTTTATAGCGTCAATCTATGCTGTTGAACATTTTCAAGCAAACATTGAGAAACAAAAATTATTACGCGGTGGGCACAATGCAGATCCATTTTTGATAGCACGCGCAGCGTGCTTAGGTGGAATTGTTCTAACAATGGAGCAATTTAAACCTAACGGTGCAAAAATTCCTAACATCTGCAAACACTTTAACGTGGCGTGTCTTGACCTGCGCGGATTCATGGAAAAAGAAAACTGGATATTTTAAAAAACCATATCAATAACCTTCCTCTCAACCCAGTTTAGCATTGCCTAAAAATGCAACACTGCATGCTGCATATCCATCACTTGGATCGCGAGTGCCGGAAAAGCTTTCTGAAATAAATTCGTCTTTGAGTAAAAAAACCATTGAACCCAACTCAATCATCCCCAACTCAATGATTGCTGGTTCAGCTATACCCGGCAATATGTATGAGTAATAACAACCTCCAATAATTTATTGGAGGTTTTGTTGGTGAATAAAAAATTCCGATTTTTGGTAAAAGCAATATGCTGGCACCATTTCAAACATAATTGGTTGACGTACATATTATTGATAGGAGCATTAGCGCTTAAAGATTATCCAACGGCGATGGCGCGCCTTGAGTCGCTTATTCTTCGGACATTAACCGAAGCCACTGAACTACTGAGTTATTTTCTGAAAAGGAAGAAAAAGAAATTGAAGAAATCAAAGATTAAGCGCGCAAATTAATACTTAACATATCCGGAGGTTGTAAACCTCAACCAGCTGTTGCGACTAGAAGAGCAACTGCAATGGTAGCGTAGCTAAGGCAAGGATGGAATCAAACTCGTTATACTTATGACTGTTACCGTGAATCCCGTCATCAATTGCTATTCAAACGTTTACGTGCAAGTTTTAGCGAGCCGTTCTCGTCTGTGGGAAAGTGCGTTTTCAGGAATAGATTTAATCACAGAAATTGTTCGGGCACAGCCTCAATGGCTTTCTGCAAAAGTATTGTGTGATGAAACTATGCGAGAGGAATGGGTAGAGATTCCTCAGCAACCAACTTGGTATTGCCGAAATCAACTTCTAGTTTTATTGCTCTGCCAGAATGCCAGACCTCCTCCGAGAAGTGCGTAATTTCGCGGCTCCATCGACGAGCAAAAGTTAATTTTTATAATCAAAAAATCTTCTTCCCGTTTTCTACAACATCAATTATTACAAGGAAAGGCGACGCTCATTCCAACTAAAAGCTTGTCGGCTAATTCATCTTCAATGTCTTGCAATAACAACACTCCTGCTTCTCAAATTCCCTAAAAACTAAAATCCTCATCATTCACTTGATGATATTTAGTCATTGATTTAATATCAATTTCATTGCCTTATTTTTAACCAAAAATCCCTTGCAAACTCCCTCCAATTTTCCTGGGAGAATGTTTGCTTCTGCCCCATCCCTCAACCAGAAGGACAAGGAAATGCGTGCTGCACAAATCAGGCGTCATCTTGGTGCGATGAATCAGCCTAAGGCTTTACCGGTGACGGGGACTCAGAAGGGTTTGCTGGGTGGGGTGAATTTGCTGTCGGCTGAATCTATCAGCCCGCAGCCTGGCCCTCAATCACAGAGCGAGAAGCCGCCACTGAACCTGGAATTTTCTCCGCGTGATTATGTGACGTATCTCTTGTCCATCGATGCCGAGATTGAGCATTGCCTGATGGTGCAATACCTGTACGCGGCATACTCGCTGGGTGGGCCGCAGGTGCCTGAGATGTATAGGGATGCGGTGCGTAACTGGCAGGAGGTGATACTGGGTATTGCCAAGGAAGAGATGGGGCATCTGATCTCTGTGCAGAATTCTTTGCGGCTGATTGGTGCGCCGCTGCATATGGAGCGTGAGGATTACCCCTGGGATGGGCCGTTTTATCCTTTCCCGTTTGCGCTGGAACCGTTGACGCTGGATTCACTGGCCAAGTATGTGTATGCCGAATCGCCGGTGGACTGGGAGGGTGGTGCTCTGGGTGACGAGATACGTGCGCGCGTGTTTGCCGAGGTGGATGATCCGCATCAGGTGGCGGTCTTGTTCAATACCCTGATACCGCTGGTGCAAGACCCGGATTATTTGCCTGACTATGTGTTCCAGGCCAACACTTTTCCAGCGCAGGCCAACTGGGCTGAATGGGGGCGTGGCTATCAGGGCGGTAATCGGGGCAACAGCACTGGCCAGCCCAGGCAGACGCCGGATGTATTGGTGGTGCCGCAAACCTGCCGTGACGACATGGTGTCTGCCTTGCAGGCAATTGCCTTCCAGGGTGAGGCGACCACGGGGTCGAGCAAATCACACTTTGTGCGCTTTTTGACTGTGTATATAGAAATGCGCGAGGCGCTGGAGCAAGAGAGCCTGAGCGACAGTGAATGGAGTGCTGCGCGCCCCGATGACTATACGGTAGATGGCTGGCAAAAGCTGCAGCCTGCCAGCAAGCCCGCCTTGCTGCGCGCCACACTTGCACCCTGGTCACCTTCACGCAAGGTGGCGGTCAACCCTTATGTGTCACTGAATACTGAAGAAGAACCTGAACAGGATGGCGGCAAGACCACGCGCATCACGCACCCTGAATCTGTCTTGTGGGCGCAGTTGCACAATGTGCGTTACCGCATGCTGCTGAATTATCTGATACATAGCTTCACGCTGTTTGGTGGCTTGAATGCGGCGGGGGCGATTACGCCGCGTGGTGCCATTGTGAATGGTACTTTTGGTGAGATGTATAACCTGCGTGCGATATCCGATATCTTGATGCAGTCACCCGTATCAACCAAGCCGGATGCAGGTTTTGCCGGGCCGCCTTTCCAGATGCCGTATACCCTGAACAGCCCTTTTGGTGAAGCCAACCGCTGGCGTGGTCACCTGGATTTGTTAACGGCTGCGCAAAACCTGGTGGAAGCGCTATTGCTGATCGCGCCGCCATCACGCCATACTTATCTGGCATCGATGTGTGAAGCGGACAAGAACATGCGTGAGCTGGCGCTGCGTATTTTGTCGGGCAGCATTGATACTGCATTGATCTAGGAGCCCAAAATGTCTATCTTGGAAATCAGAATTTTGCCGCCCCTGGCCATTGCACGTCTGGGTGCTGCTGCAGAACCGCTGGAAGCGTTTGAGTTGGAAACAGACCCGGATAATCCTCTCGATTACCGCCGCATCGTGCCACAGCCCAGCCTGGAAGTATGCAAGACCACCGGCGAGATTTTGCGGGCCTATGTGCCTGAGCAAATCCGCTTCAAGGATGAAAATAAAAAAATCAGGCCGGTTGCGCCTTTCCTGGATGTGTATGTGCGCACCAGTGAACAGCCAGAAGAATTGCAGCCACTGACACCAGACTTGCTGCATCAGGAAGGCTTGAGCTTGGCCAGCCTGCATTGGGATGTGGTGTTGGGCAATATCAAGCTGTTCCGCCGTACGGGTGATGTGGATGACCAGATACATGCGCGGCACCTGGGTATCAAGGATCATGCGCGCCACCCCATGCTGGGGCATTGCAAGAACTTCGTACATGGCAAAACCCTGCCGCTGGGCCATGTGCAATTCATCAAACCGAACAAGGATTTTCCTGAAATCCGTTTCCGGTATACACCGGCAGCGGGCATCGTCTATGGTTCACGCAGGGAACGCCTGGAACCTGACCAGAATAATGTGCCAGTGTTGCAGCCAGACCCCATCATCGATAATGATGAGCTGATCTTGTATAACGAAAACAAGGACTGGCTCAATTACACAGAAAGCGTGGGGCCAGCGCTGACCAACCCCGCCGGTATTTATGCGGGTTATGCCAATACCGATGGCAACCAGGTCAGCTGGGGTTATCTCGATGATGAATGTGATGGTCACGTCAAAGTCTTTTTGAAGCTGCAAGATGGCAAAGTGCTGCATGCGCAAAGTTATATCGGTGCCGGACCACCAGCGTTTGCGCCAGATACCTTGCCGATACGCGTCATCACCGATGAGATGGAGCAATTGCTGTACGGCCCTGAAGTCAAGGAAGAAGAAGTCTCACTCGATGAAGCCACCGAGCTGGTCTTGCGTGCGCTGGAAACCGTGCGACTGATGAATACTGCCGTCATGAATGGCAACCCGGTTAATGGCCGCCTGAATACTGCCAGCACCATGGTGCGGCAAAACACCAATGACTTTGAACGTTATTACGAACCGATAGCGGCTAGTTCCCTGGTCGATAACCTGGCCTTGCGGGCTTTGCATGAGCGCGTATTCAGCGCCTTGTCTGCCGGTGGTGCGCCGTGGTTTGCCCAGGCTTTGCGCCAGCCTGAAGAGATAGGTGATCTGTCTGCCGCCACCTTGCGCAAAATGCCTGCGCTGATGCGTGGTGCCGATGGCCGCAGCCTGACGCTGACGCGCCGCCATATCGATATGGTCATCAAGGCGGCCAGGAATGCGATGTTTGCAGAACCCTCATCTGGAGCTAGCCATGTCTGACAAAAAAACTATCAGCGCCAGCAACCTGATGGCGCAAATCCATTACCGTGGCACGGGCAACCCGGCATCGGTGTCGCCACGCAGCGCGATTTCAAATTGCTTCCCTGGCCTGGAATTTGACTTCAGGAATTTATGGCGGCGCGCCTTTGAAGGCATCACCCTGGTTGAAAACAATAACTATGTGGTGGACGCAGAAGCGCCGCATGAGCATTTGAAAACCCGTCGCCTGTTGCGCTTTGCCGGTCTGGATGCGGGCACCATGGTGGTGACGACCGGGCCGGTTTTCCCGGACGGTAGTTCGGGCACGCTGGCATCTGTGGCTAACCCAAATGCCGTGTCTTTCATGGAATGGTCAAACTCGATTGCCCGCATCGTGCATTTGCAGGGGCAGATGGTGGAGTGTGAATTCACTGGCGACACTGATGCTGATACTGAGGTGCTGTACACAAAAGACACGCCTACCGTCAAAGCCAGTTTGCGCTTGCGCCATTTCTTTGAGGCAGATACTGCGTCCTTCAACCCTGCCCTGCTGCAACCGGGTGAACTGACGCAAGGTTTGTGCGCGCCCTGGCAAAATGATTATCGCGAATGCGCCTGCTATTACTGGGCTGCGTCACGGCCGGATTATGTGAATGTAGAACCGGGTGTAGATGGCTTGTCGCGTGGTGACATGTGGTTTGCCAAGAAACGTACAGGTACATACATACCCGATAACCGCACTGATAGCCGCCTGTATTCTTACGATGATTTATTCAAATCCTGGCAAGAGGATTTGCAATTCATTATCCGTGGCAAAGACGCTGATGAGTCCTGAACTCGTCGAAGACCCGGTTGCCGACGCTGTTGCAGACCCTAAGACTGCAACACTGCAAAAGGCAGATGCCAGGCTTGCACCGGCGCTGGCCTTGCGCACTGTCGCAGCATCGCGCCCTTCACATCGTGATGCGCATCTGGTAGAAGATGCGCAGGGTGCGCAACTTTTGCTGGTGAATGGCAGCAGGCTGTTTCACTTGCCGCCGGATCTGGTGCCAGAATTTCGCACCGCGATTGCCGGTGAAGACCAGCAATTACTGGCAGCGCTCGTAGCTAGCTATGGCTTGCAGGCTCAGCCGTATATTGATGACGAACCGCTGTCTTCACCACCAGTGCATGCGCTGTCGCTGGCGATTGCGCAAAAGTGTAATCTGGGTTGCACTTATTGTTATGCACAGCAAGGTGAATTTGGTGGCAAGGCCAAGAGCATGGAATTGCAAAAAGCCATGCAGGCAGTGGATTTGTTGCTGGGGCAAGCGGCTCCGGGTGCCAAGGTCAACCTGGCTTTCATGGGTGGTGAACCCTTGTCTAACCGCGCTGTCTTGCGCAGTGTCACTGATTACGCGGTCGAGCAAGCAGCGCAGCGCGATGTGCGCTGTCATTTCTCCATCACCACCAATGGCACGCTGGTGACGACTGATGATGCTGATTTTTTTGAACAACATGGCTTTGCCGTTACGGTGAGTCTGGATGGCCCGGCAGAGCAGCATAATCGCTTGCGCGCCTTCAAGGGTGGCAAGGGGTCTTTCGATCAAATTGTAGAACGTATCGCCCCGCTACTGGAACGCCAGCGCCAGATGCAGGTATCCGCCCGCGTGACAGTCACGCCGTTCAACCTGAACCTGCCGCACACCCTGGATACTTTCATCCACATGGGTTTTCACAGCGTGGGGTTTTCACCGCTATTGCGTGCATCAAACGGACAGGCAGAAATGGGGCCGGAAGACATGGCCGAAATGCTGCAAGGCATGATCGCCTGTGGCCTGGCATTCGAGCAGCATGTCATGCAGGGTCAGCGTTACCCTTTCATGAATATGCAAAATGCCTTGCGTGAATTGCAGCGTGGTACGCACCGGCCCTACCCATGCGGTGCAGGTGCCGGTTATTTTGGTGTGTCTGCCGATGGTGACTTGTCAGCCTGCCACCGTTTCGTTGGTGATGAACAGGGCAAGATGGGCAGCCTGGATGCGGGGGTAGACCGCAGCAGGCAAGCTATCTGGCTCAGTCAACGCCATGTACACCAGCAACAGCCTTGCAATGACTGCTGGGCGCGTTACCTGTGCGGCGGTGGCTGCCACCATGAAGTGCTGGCACGTGGGCGCCATGCCTGCGACTACATACGCGGCTGGCTGCACTACACCATAGGCGCACATCAACGCCTGAGCCATCTGACACCGGACTGGTTCAACGGCACACCGGACAGCCCGCAGGCCTGAGATGACGAGCACGGAAAGCGCAGTCGATGTACTCATCATCGGTGCCGGGCCAGCCGGGCTGACAGCTGCCCTGCGCTTGCTGCAACTGGGTTATCGCGTACAAGTGCTGGAGCGTAGTGCGACCTGGCCACGCCCACAGATAGGCGAGGCACTGACACCCGGCATCAGAAACATCATAGCCATGCTGGATGCCAATGAGGCCATGCAGGCTGTGCCCCATCTGGCCGGTCTGGCGACTCGCCTGTGCTGGCGCAGCAAACAGCCTGAGATAATCCGTCATGGCGACGCAGCCGTCGTGAACCGCGCCGCCTTTGATACAGCCTTGCTGCAACTGGCCTTGCAACGCGGGATCAGCCTTGCCATGCCGGCGCAAGTGCAGGATATCAAGGGCAGCCCTTATGACTGGCAAATCAGCATCAAGACGAATGCTGGCGCACAGCAAACGCATGCGCGTTTTATCCTCGATGCCAGCGGGCGCAGCAGTAGCCAGCAACAGCATGCCTGCGCCCCCCGCCTGTCTGCGATCTGGGCAGAATTATCGCCCGAACATATCCCCGCTGAGTTAGCCAATTTCACGCAAGTCGAAGCGCTGGAACATGGCTGGCTTTGGGGCACCCGCCTGCCCGACCGTCGTTACCGCATCATGCTGCTCAGCGACCCGCATACTGCTCACCAGCAAATGCCGGGGCAGGCAGAACAATGGCTGCGCTCGCATTGCGCATCCAGCCAGTTATTTTCTGCCGTGGCGCAAACACCTTACGCCGGCCGCTTGCAAGCCTGCGCGGCTACACCTTATCTGTCACTCGATAGCTGGCAAGACGGCAGGCTCAAGCTTGGCGATGCCGCATTTGCACTAGACCCGGTGTCATCCTCAGGCGTGGAAAAGGCCATGCGTTTTTCTCTGCAAGCCGTGGTTGCGATACATACGATATTGAGCGGGCCTGGTGAAAAAGAAGACAGCCACGAACTGGCACGCAATTTCTTTGAACAGAGACTGATAGAAACCAGTGCCCGGCATAGTTACTGGACGCAGTCTTATTATGCCCAGGCCTGGTGTAATGACAGCCCATTCTGGCAAGAGCGTGCTGGGTTTAAAAATGCCAGCGGCACCGGGGCTGCTTCTGCGCATCCACTGGTACTCGCACTACAAGAACAGAGCCAGCAATTAAACGATTATCGGCCCACAGAATTAAAGCCGCTGGCCGCTTTCAATCCCCACCAGCACCTGCGCATCCACCCGGCCACCAGCATGGTGACCAGTTATTGTGTGGTGGATGACAAGGTGCAAAAACAACTGGCCTTGAATCACCCCAATCTGGAGCGCCCCATCTCATTTTTGGAAAACCAGGCGCTACTACCCCACCTTGATTTCTTGTGGCAGCCACAGCCGCCAGCCCACGCATTAAAAAAACTGGAAACAGTCATGGGTACGCAAAACTCACAAAAGATCACTGCGTGGTTATGGCAGCGCGGCATACTGGAAAGCCTGGCTTAGGCAGCAAGTTTGTGATTCAGGTTCAGAATCTGGCCAGCATATTGGTAAGCATATGACCGTAATCATATGGTCAATTCACATGGTCAATTCATATGATGGATGACTGACTTTCCATAAATCTACCATGTGGCTTCAGTCAGGAGCAGTACTCGCAATCCTATGTGAGATTTCGAACATACAAGATGTCACCAAAGAATTAAAATAAGCCATGGATATAGCTGTCAGCATACGGGTCCCGGCAACATCTGGTGTGGTTTGACCTCTATTTCATGCGGTGCCTTGTTTTACTTTTACGCCTCATGCGCTGACTCTATATGATAGAAACTTCTCTCTCACGCGAAACCCGCAAACCGACCACACGTATTTCTACCGGGGTGGCAGGACTTGACGACATTCTTTGTGGTGGACTGACCGCCCAGCGCGTTTATCTGGTCGAAGGTTCACCCGGCACAGGCAAGACTACGCTGGGCCTGCAGTTCCTGCTGGAGGGTGTGGCCCATGGGCAACGCGGCTTGTATATCACCCTGTCAGAAACGGCGGATGAACTGGATGCGGTAGCCCAGAGCCATAACTGGGATATCGGCAAGATCACGGTATTTGAGCTGGCCAACGATAATTCGCTGCACCCGGATGCCCAGCAATCTGTATTTCATCCATCTGAAGTTGAATTGGGTGAAACCACCAAAAACGTCATGGACCGTGTCAATGAGCTCAAGCCATTGCGCGTTGTTTTTGACAGCTTGTCTGAAATGCGCCTGCTGGCACAAAACCCCTTGCGTTACCGCAGGCAGATTCTGGCACTGAAGCAGTTTTTCGCGCTGCGTGATTGCACGGTGTTGTTGCTGGATGACAAGTCAAATAGCCCCGATCAACAGCTGCATAGCATTGCCCATGGCGTCATCAGCCTGGAGCAGATTGCACAAGAGTTTGGCAAAGAACGACGCCGTGTCAACGTCATCAAGATGCGCGGCATCAAGTTTCGTGGTGGTTATCATGACTATATCCTGCAAACTGGCGGCCTGAAAATATTCCCGCGCCTGGTGGCGGCAGAACATTACCGGCAATTTGAAACTCACATCAGCTCTACTGGCCTGGAAAGTTTTGATCAATTGCTGGGTGGTGGGCTGGTCGCCGGTACGAATTCGCTGATCGTCGGGCCCTCCGGCATAGGCAAGACGACGGTGTCGGTGCGCTGCCTGCTGACAGCGCTGGAGCGTGGAGAAAAGGCATCTTTCTATCTGTTCGATGAAGGTTTGGGGACTTTCTTTACCCGCTCGGCTTCCATGGATATGGACCTGCGGCCCTATGTTGAAAATGGTCAACTGGCGATTCAGCACATTGATCCCGCCGAGCTGGCTCCCGGTGAATTTGCACAAATGTTGCGCGATGCGGTTGAATTGAATGGCGTGCAATTTATCGTCATCGACAGCCTGAATGCTTACCTGCAGGCGATGCCTGGCGAACATTTCCTGACACTGCAAATGCACGAGCTGCTGTCTTACCTGAACCAGCAGGGGGTCACTACAGTACTGGTGCTGGGCCAGCATGGATTGATAGGTGAAGTGCGTACGGATGTTGACCTCAGCTACCTGAGTGACACTACGGTGCTGCTACGCTTTTTTGAATCGAATGGCAGATTACGCCGCGCCATTACGGTGATAAAAAGCAGGACCAGCAACCACATGCTGACTATTCATGAGTTGCAACTGGGCAGCGGCGGCATCATTATCGGTGCAGCGCTGGAAGGATTTGAAGGCGTACTGACTGGCCTCCCCACCTATCGCGGCACGACCCCAATGCTGGTGGAAGTTGCTGATGAAGAGCGATAACAGCGCGCTAGACGAGCGCATACTCATACTGACGCCCCATGGCAGGGATGCTGAAGTCATTTATCAATTCTTGCTACGCAGCGGCTTCGGATGCGGCGCGGTAACAAATTTTGACGCCATGGTCAATGAACTGTCGGCAGGCGCTGGTGCTTGCGTGATTGCCGAAGAGACTTTACAAGACTCCAGCACCAGGCAACTCATCACCTGGCTGAGTTCCCAGGAACCCTGGTCTGATTTCCCCTTCGTGGTACTGATTTCCAAAGGCAGTAACATCGCTGGCAGTGCAGCCAGTAGCACTTTCGACCAACTGGGCAATGTCGTCTTGCTGGAACGCCCGCTCAATTCAGAAACCTTACGCAGTGCTGCTGCCTCTGCATTGCGGGGCCGCAGGCGTCAATACGAAGCGCGCAATATCTTGCAGGACAGAATGCTGGCGACGGAAAAATTGCGCGACAGCCAGGCACAACTCCTGCAACTGAATGAGACGCTGGAGTCCCGCATAGAAGAACGCACACGTGCACTGGCGCAAGCCAACGACAGGCTGATGAATGAGGTCATTGAGCGTGAACGGGTGCAACAGGCGATGGTGCAATTCCAGAAAATGGAAGCCATGGGACGACTGACTGGTGGCATTGCGCATGACTTCAACAACCTGCTCAATGTCATACAGGGCAGCATGGATTTGATCTTGCTATTGTCCAAAGATGACATTGCAAGACGCAAGGCCGAGGTGGCCCGGCGTGCATGCGAACGGGGCGGCAAACTGACCGGCCAGTTGCTGGCTTACTCCCGTAATCAAAGACTGGACCTGCGCTCGACTGACGTACTGGCGCTGTTCGAAGGTGTCAGGGAGTTGATGAAAACTTCTCTGGGTTCACTGATAGAGCTGGAATTTGAAATGGACCATCAACTCGAATTTGTCATGGCCGACAAGAACCAGATGGAAATGGCTTTGCTCAATCTGGCCATCAATGCCCGCGACGCCATGCCATCGGGCGGCAAACTAACGGTGAAAGCATGCAGGGCAATGCCACCAGAAGGCTTGCTCCCGCCAGGCAAGTATGGACTCATTTCAGTAACAGATACCGGACATGGAATAGCCCCTAACATTCTTGCAAAAGTATTTGAACCTTTTTTCACAACCAAGGGTGTAGGCAAGGGAACCGGCCTGGGTTTAAGCCAGGTTTATGGCATGGCCCAACAATCCGGCGGCACTGCCCGGGTGTCCAGCGAAATGGGTGTCGGTACTACGATAGAAATATGGCTCAGGTCAGCGGAAGATTTTACAGATACGGATAAGCAGGGCCTGGTTCCCGTTTTGCGATTGGTGACAACGGGAACACGGATACTGGTGGTGGAAGATGACGATTCAGTCAGGCAATCGATGGTGGAATCGCTGGAAGCGCTGGGCTATGAGGTAAGCCAGGCACCTGATGGCGAGACTGGCTTGCGTGAACTCAGGCGCGAGAAACCGGATCTGATGATCACCGATTACCTCATGCCGGGCATGACCGGAGCCAAACTGGTGGATATCGCCAATCAGGAATTCCCTGGCCTGCCCATGATTATCGCCACCGGCTATGCAGATATGGAAGCGATTGACCAGGTCATAGAAGGTCACGCCATCTTGCGCAAACCTTTTCAACTTATCGAACTCGCCTCCAGCGTTGACCAGGCGCTGCGCCGGCACGCAGATCATCCCCAGCATTAGTGCCCCATAAGTACATGCACAAATTGTGTTCAATTTTTACTGGTAGTTAATCCTTGTAATTA
This sequence comes from Undibacterium sp. Ji83W, assembly GCF_049340385.1. Classification (NCBI taxonomy): domain Bacteria; kingdom Pseudomonadati; phylum Pseudomonadota; class Betaproteobacteria; order Burkholderiales; family Oxalobacteraceae; genus Undibacterium; species Undibacterium sp. Ji83W. The sequence goes on from NZ_JBMPOZ010000022.1 coordinate 38,830, forward strand.
ATGCTGGTAGTTAATTCCGGAAGTTAATTTTGACATTGCCTGCATTTTTTGTATCGCTGTTTTTGCATTTTGATCACCCGGCCTGATGTCCAGGACTTTTTGATAAGCAATAAGCGCCTCCTGGTTCATTGCCAGCGCAGCATAAAATTCACCCTGGCTATCGTATAAGTTAGCTTCATCAGGATAAAGCTCTATCGCAGCCTGAAGTATCTTTAACCCCGCTTCGGGTCCACTTGTACCTCTCAAGCGGTAGGCAGCATTATTGAGGCCAACGGCGCTGGCCTCACCCTGGGGATTGAGGCTGACAGCCGTTTTGAGTGCAGCCACTCCTTTGTCCTTATCGCCTGCAGAAATTTCCAATGCGCCTGCAAGTGCGTGAGCACCATCCGATGAGGGGTAAATTTCTTGCGCCAGTTGCCCGATTTTCAGTGCATGACCAGCATTGCCACTACGGATCAAATCCTGGCTCAGAACCTTCAAATCTGCAAGATAGTCAGGCGCTACTATTGCACCCTCATATGCATGTTTCATTTTCTGGTGTAGAGTCGCCAGTGCTTTCACCAGTCCGGCCTCACTGGCAACCCTGCGTGCCCCTGCTACTGGAATATATTTTTGCATATCGAAATCTTGCTTGAGCAATTTGATATGGCTGGTCTTTTTCCAAGCTGCATTTAATTGCCCGACTTGCTGTTCAAACGCCTCATCAAAACGGAATGCTGTAGCGATAGAGCTATCTTTTTTGTACAAGGCGATATAGTCATGAAAGAAAGCAATCGCTCCTCGATTTGAATATGTTGATAATTGAGGATGTGCATCATGCAGTTTCTTTGCCATATATGAGCCGACTTTACGTAGCTGCAATCCTCCTGCCGGGTGCTGCGCTTCGCTCATGAAAAGTTGCGCCTGCTTTGCATCGTTCTTCAAGGCTGCGGACTTCAGATGTTGATTGAAAAGACTGAACGCTTCACCCAGTATTTTGCTTTCATTTAGCTCATCAAGATAGGCAGCCTGCTTGCGCTCAAAATAAGCATTGCCTTCATTAAACACCGCTTTCATGGCATCGTAATAAACCCGTTTTTGCGCATCATGGATGTACAGGGGCATATCCCATGTCTCACCCGTGACGGCTTCAAATAATTGCTCGGCAAAAATGCTGGTGTCGACTCTTTGCAGATTAGCTGCGACGGCAATCGTCAGATGGCGCTCAGGAAAACTGAATAAATAGGTGGACGTTTCCGGTTGCACACCATCGTGAGAAATAGAAAACCTGCCATTGACAGGATTAGTGAGCCAGCCTGCACTGTAATTGGTCAATCTGCCTTTATTGGTCGCCATGGACTCAAACATCAGATCCTGCGCCTCCGCGGAGGCAATGCGCCCACGGTTAATACCATCGCCAAATTTGAGCATGTCGATGACATTGGAACGTGTTCCACCAGCAGAAAAACGACTGCTTACATCAATGAACTCGGCGTGTTTTATCTGCTGGCCTTGTAGCTGATTCTGCAATTGATAACCGCGCACCCTTCCAGGGATAATGTCGTAGGGATCATCCATTCTGGTGGCGGTCATACCCAAAGGGCTCCACACATTCTTTGTCATGTAATCGCCATACGACATGCCTGATGCTCCTTCGATCACTGCACCCAGCAAGTTATAGCCATAACTGGTGTAGCGAAACCGCGTACCCGGTTCAGCGATCAGGTCGAAATTCTCAAATACGGCGATGGATTCCCTGGTGCTTTTATGGTCTTTGAAGTGCTGTTCCAATTGTGGATTTACGTAGGCATTGATGCCTGCCAGATGGCCCAGCAACTGGCGTACGGTGACGGGGTATGGTTTTTTGGGGAAGTAAGGCACATAGATCTGCACCTCGGCATCCAGCGAGACCTTGCCGCTGTCTACCAGTTGCAGTATCGCAGCCGCAGTCATGGGTTTGGTCACAGAGGCCAGGCGATAACTGGACCTTGCCGTAGCAGGGATTTTGTTTTCCAGGTCAGCATAGCCATAACCACGGGTCCACATTAGCTTGTCTTGCAAATAGCCTATGGATAAACCTGGGATATTATCTCTCGCCATTTGGGTAACGACGAAATGTTCAAATTTTTTCAGCCGGATTTTCCTGTCCGTGTCGGCTGGCAAAGTAGCCGCTGAACTGTTCGCGGAAAATGTCAGCATGAAAACCGGGAGGAACAGGAATATGTTTCGCATGATGGAGAAGCAGATGAGCGCAAAGAAAATAGAGAGCAATATCTTAGTCATGCATCAACGAGAAAAAAGCAAAAACCACGCGAACTGCACTTGCGTTACCTGATTTGCACTTGGCAGCAGAAAAACATGGATACAATCCACCCATGACTTCAACCTTTACAAAATGCCTGGTATTTTTTCTTTTCTTCTTGGTGCTGGAACCCTGTCTGGCACAAGTAGATTTGATGGGACTACGCTTCCAGCATCTGCCCGGCGACTTTTCTCGATGTGGTGAAACAGGCTTGATAGCCGCAACTGATCAGGCCGCCGCGCCCGCTCAAGCGGGATACTCTTTGCATGATCTGACAGCGAAGCAGCATTATTGTCTGGGGGCGCGATTTTTGATGCCAGAGAAACCAGGGCAAAATCAAGTCTTGTCTTTATCCTTGCTCGCAGCCACCGAGTTATTTCTTGATAGTGTCAAAGTCGGGCGAAATGGCAAGCCGGCAATCACGGCGAATGAAGAAGTACCAGGGTATATTGAATACAGTGTCAGCCTGACGCCTGAGCAGTTACAACAAGGCGCACACAGCCTGGTATTGAAAATTTCTCGCTATCATGGCAGTGAGCGTGTCATGAATCCTTTCTATGACTTATCCATCACGGAGCACCAGGGCCTGCATGCAGCCGATAACAGGGGAATTATTTTGCCACTGCTATTGACAGGTGCATTATTGCTGGTGGTCTTATTATTTTCAGGCCTGACTTTGTTTTATCAGCGGCATACCCACTGGATACTTTTTTTAACACTGAGCCTGGTGGCGAGCAGCCTGCTCATGGTTGAATCCTGGCGCGCCCTGGTAGGCTACCTGTATCCATTTCACCTGACCAGATTGTATCTGGTGGCAGGACTGACTTACTTGTTTTCTATTTTATTGCCGCTGTATTTCCTGGTTTACTTCCGGTTTGAACGGTTGGCATTGATTGCCAGCAGCCTGGCCGTACTTACTGCCGCAGTGACTTTCATCAGCCCTTACTTTGATAGCAAGAGCGCGTTGATGTTTGGCGTCGCGCTGTTGGCAAGTTTGTTGATCAACTTCATCGCGTACAAACGCCAGAAAAAAAGCAGTGGAATGAGTCTGTTAGTCGTGATTTTCTCCTTGGTACTGTTTTTGACGCCTGCGTTCCATTTTGCTGAAACAGGTTTTGCCCTCAGCCTGTGTTTTTTATTATTTACTCTCTTGCTGCAACTACTGCAGCAGTTTGCCAGGGACAAGCAAAAGGCGGCACTGGCCACCCAATTGGAAAATCAATTACTAAGGCGCAGTTTGCAACCGCATTTCCTCATGAATTCTTTAAGCCTGGTGAGTGAATTACTGCATCAATCCCCACAGCAGGCAGAAGAGTTTATCCAGGCATTGGGGCGAGAATTCAGAATGCTGAATGAGTATGCCAATCACACCAGTATCGCTTTGACGCAGGAACTTGAGTTATGCCAGAATTATCTGGAGATCATGAGTACCCGCCTGCAAAAGAAATGCCATTTACAGATACAGGGAGATCCGTCGGCCATCATTATCCCGCCTGCCATCTTGCTGACCGTATTGGAAAATGCATTTTCACACAATAAATACAGGCAAGAGACGCGGTTTGAACTGCATATACATAGAGACCAGAAGACGATAGAAATTGTCATGAAAATACCTGTCGTCAGTCCAAAGGCGCATGCCGGAACAGGTATGGGAAATCACTATATTCACCAGAGCCTGCAAGAAGTTTTTGATGGCCGTGCCAGTTATGTGACGGAACAATTGGGTGATGTGTGGCACGCACGCTTTCAGTTGCCGTTGATATCTGCCCAGGAAATTGATCAAAAACAGAACGAAGAAAGCCCATGAAATTATTGATCGTCGAGGATGAGCCCTTGATCGCACAGCGACTGCTGCGCGAGGCACGACATTATTTTGGACCAAAGCTGGTTCAATTGCATCATTGTGATGATGTTGATGATGCCCTGGCCTTGCTCGAAAAAACAAATTTTGATTTGTTGCTGCTGGACTTGAATTTACTGGGCCATGATGGTTTCAAAATCTTGCAACTGAAGCACATGGCAAGTAATGAGAACGCTATCAGCTTCCATGCAATTATTATTTCTGCACATACTGAGCGGGCAGTGACCGCTTTTGGTTTTGGCGTCGTCGATTTTGTACCCAAGCCTTTTAGCCAGGAACGTTTATTTTTAGCATTTGAACGCTATGAGCAAGGTCAGCCATCGAATAATAAAGACGCCAGTCTGGTGATTAAAAAAATGGGCAATATAGAATTATTGGCTATTGCCGATATCGATTTTTTACAGGCTGACGGACATTACAGCAAGATTGTTTGTTGTGATGGTCAACAACACTTCCATGAAAAATCTTTAGAAAATATGCTGCAAATTTTACCTGAGAATTTTTTACGCATACACCGCTCGTATGTGGTGAATATGCAGCACTTCAAGCGCTTGTCGATAGCTGCAGGTGGTAAGTATTCGGTAGATACAAATTTTTCAAAAGAGATTCCGGTTTCTCGCTCCATGTACCCGAAACTCAAAGAAATACTCGGTGCTTCCTGAATTTGTTCAGTGATGCATTGATCTTGCTTGCACCACTGAAGCTTCACTTAATCCACGACAACCACGGTGCCAAGCCGTTCATTTTGTGGATACATCGCCGCCATGGTCTCTGCATCCATCGCCATCTTGAAAGCATGAGCAGTCTTTAGATTATCGGCACGTTGCGCTGCCGGTCTGGCATTGATTTCATCAAACAAGCGCTTGACGTTCGGTAAAGCGTCCCAGGCATCGTCGCCAAGGATAAACGGTATTGCACGTGCCCAGCCCCAAAAAGCCATATCGACTATGCTGTAGTCCTTGCCAACCAGATATTGGCGCTCCGCCAAGCGTGCATCGAGTATGCGCCAGTGACGCCAGGCTTCAAAGTCATAGCGGTTCAGCGCATAGATTTTTGGTTCTGGCGCAAAGTGCCTGAAGTGTACCGCCTGCCCGGAAAACGGCCCTATGCCGGTGGCGATGAACATCAGCCAGGACAGCGTTTCTGCACGTACTACCGGGTCAGGTGCTGGCAGGAATTGTCCTGATTTTTCTGCCAGATAAAGCAGGATGGCATTGCTGTCGAAAACGACTGCGCCAGTCTCCTCATCCACAATGGCAGGGGTCTTGGCATTGGGATTAATCGCTAAATAGGCCGCGCCATGTTGTTCACCTTTTTGCGTGTCAACTGGCACCAGTTCATACGGCAGGCCAGACTCTTCAAGAAACAGGGCTATCTTGGCTGGATTGGGTGAAGGGTGATAATAGAACTTGATCATTTTTTCTCTTTGAGAGTAATTGGAACTGGATGCAGGCCTGCCATGGCAGGCCTGCAATTGCCTGGCTCATCAATTTCCTAAGGCATCAGCGTGAAATTCACTGGTACCCATTGATAGCTGGAACCTGTTTTTTTCAAGCGACCCATGCCAGGAAACTGTATGTGCGAAGCGGCGACAATCACGCCGTCTTTTGCTGCCTGGGCAAATACTTTCTGGCGCATGGCTGAGGCCTCTTTGGCATGACTATCAAAAGTCACGGTCACTTCAGGCTTGTCGAGTTGAACAGATGCGACGTGGATCAGGTCACCGACCACCAGCATTTTTTCGCCCTGGCTTTCAAGCAGATAAGACGTGTGACCAGCGGTGTGGCCATGGGTGGAGTGCGCAGTCAGGCCGGGCAGCAATTCACCATCCTTGCTAAAGGTTTGCAATTTTTGTGCTGTCTTGTAGGGATTGACTGAAACCATCGCGCCCTGGAAAAAAGACTTGGCATCTGCCGGTGCCTGCTCCATGTTTTTTGGGCTGAGCCAGTAATCGGCCTCTGCCTGGTCAACATGGATGTTGGCATTGCTAAAAGCCATTTCTCCATTGATCATCAAACCACCCGCATGATCGGGATGCAAGTGCGTCAGGTAGATATCGTCAATTTGTGATGGCTCATAGCCTGACGCCTTCAGGTTGGCAATGAGCTTGCCCAGGCTGGGACCAAACAGGCTGCCAGTGCCTGCATCTATCATGATCAGCTTGTTGCCGGTATTGACCAGGTAGGCATTCACTGAAGTTTCCAGCGGTGCCTGCAAAAATGATTTTGCCAGTACTTCTTTGGTTTTTTGCTCAGGCTCCATCAATATCTTTTCTACTGGCAGTTTGACGGTGCCATCACTGAGCGCGGTCACTTCAAATGCGCCCAGCATAGTGCGGTAATACGCAGGGGCAGAAGTTTTAACCATCGGTGCTGCGGAATAAGCTGCACCGCTGCTCATGCCGAATGCACCGGCGACGGACAGGTATAAGGCGGCGCGGGCTAATTTATGCAAAGTGTTCTTGATCATATTCTCTTCCTTGGGGCTATTCGCCATGTGTTGTACTACGAAGTGTTTACGTGCGGTTGATGGAAGAGATTCTATTTCTTTGCGAAAAACGATACAATAATTCACATTGCAAACCATCTTTGCGTTTTTCGCAAACAGACCGAGACCAGCCATGTTCGATGCAATACAGATTTTTCTGGAAGTACATGAGGCTGGCAGCCTGTCTGCCGTCGCGAAAAAGCATGATGTGGCGGTGTCATCCATCTCACGGAAGATAGATGCGCTCGAAGTTGAGCTGGGCATCAAGTTATTCCATCGCAGCTCCAGACGCTTGCTGCTGACTGATTCAGGTGAACAGTTTTTGCCAAGGGCAAAAAACATCGCAGCAGAACTGGATGATGCCCGGCAAGCCATGTCAGCATTGAATGCTGACCCGCGTGGTTTGCTGACGGTAACAGCACCCTCTGCGTTTGGCAGGCGGCATATTGCCCCGGCTGTTGCCAGCTTTCTCAACCGTTATCCCTTGATGGAAGTGGATTTGCATGTCAACGATGACATCGTTGATCTGTCCACGCGCAGGGTCGACGTCGCAGTGCGCATAGGCGTGCTGCCGGATAGCGATCTGGTGGCGACCACACTGGCACCGCTGCACAGGCTGACCTGCGCCAGCCAGGCTTATCTGGCGCGCCATGGCAGGCCAGCCACGCCGCAAGATTTGCTCCAGCATAATTGCCTGACGATAGCGACAACGCCCATACCCGCCGGTTGGTGGTGTTACCCTGGTGTGAACCGCGAGACCAGCTTGCCTATACACGGCAGTTTGCGCTCTGACGATACCGAGTCATTATTGCAGGCAGCATTGGCAGACATAGGCATAGTCCATCTGGCCAGCTGGATGGTGTGTGATGCGATAGAGTCGGGGCAATTGATCTCGCTCTTCCCGAATGCCCACAACACCCACGCAAAGATACGGCCAGGTATTCATGCAGTACGCATGCCGGGGCGTTCACATGCAGCAAAAGCGCAGTTATTTATCGCCCATCTGCGCAACAGTTTTGGTGAGCCGCCTTACTGGGACAGGATATTGCAAGAATCCACGTGATAATATTCCCCGTACTTGTTCATAGTGGAATAGCGGAGACAGCATGCGCCTCATCAAATCAAATTGGTTTTTAGCTGCACTTGTTGTTGGAGCCAGCAGCCAACTGGTGGCGTGCATGCATGTTGACATCACTGACCAGCAATACATACGTCCCGACAGTTCAACCGGCTATAAGCTCAGGCAAAAATTGACGCAGGACGATATGCAAAAAATCAATCCGGCAGTACAGCTCAAGGATGAAACTGTCGTCGCCGCTGACCAGACCAAGCTGGAAGGTGCGGCATTCCAGCAAAATGGCAGCAAAGTCACCGTGCTGTATTTTGGTGGCAACCTGTCACATGTGGAAGATTCATTGCCTTTCATGTTGAAAAATATAGGCAGTTGCAATGTCAATCTGGTGAGTTTTGACTATCGCGGTTATGGTCGCACGGTGGGTGTGCCTGACATTAAAAACATGCAGGAAGATGCCTTGAAAATTTACGATGCCATGCGTGCCAAGACCACTGGCAAGCTGGTGGTGCATGGGCATTCCATGGGCAGTTTTGCTACCGGTTTTATTGCTGAACAGCGCCAACCAGATGGCATCATCCTGGAAACCACAGCCAGCAATGTCAGGGACATGGTGTCGCTGTCCACCCCATGGTATGCCAAGCCTTTTGTCAGCATCAATATCCAGGACAGTTTGCAGCAGGTAGATAACATCAGGGCGATGTCACACTATCAGGGCCCGGCACTGGTGCTGACGGCAGAAAAAGACAAACTGACCCCGGCGGAGCTTGGGCAGAAAGTCTATGAAGCGATTCCATCCAGGACCAAGCGCCAGTTGTTCATCAAAGACGCTGGACACAATGGTTTGCTGAGGCGTAGCGATGTACAAAAAGCTTATTGTGAGTACATACAGCAGGTCAGTTTATAAACTTGCCGTTCTGTGAAAATCCGGCAAAAATTCCAGGTTATTTGCCGGTCAGGCAAGTGCAGTACAAATACTTTATATGCTTGTTTGTGTTGAAATAACAAACACATGTGAAATTAATTTGCATCAATGACAGCGAAAAGTGGCTTTACAGATCAATTTATCAACAAAAAGACAGTAACTCTTGATTTCTCTGGCGATTTATCGACAAATCGCGGAGGAAGTATGGTATTCGGGGTATAATCCTATTGCAAAAGAATTTTTATCTTCGGATAAATCGCTGTATTTCTGACGAAGTGTTTCTGATAAGCGCTGAGCAGCGTTTCTGGTAACAAGCTGCTACAAGACTTGCTTTACCTTGCACTAGTTACTGACCTTTAGCACATTCTTCTGGTTGGTATTCAAGCACTGTGTTGATGTGATGGCAAAGCCATCTGTGCACAGCCTCTTTCAACACTCACACTCTTTTCGTCTTACAGTATCAGGCGATCAACAGTGAGTTCACCGTAATCCCTTGCAGATGATTATGTGATCGTCTGCCATTAGTGACGCAGTCTGTGCACAGTGTCACGCTCTACTATAAAGATGAAAAAACCATGGCAAAAGAAGAACTGTTGGAAATGAGTGGTCAAGTTGAAGAAGTGCTGCCCGATTCACGTTTCCGCGTGAACCTGGAAAACGGTCACAAACTGATCGCTTACACGTCCGGCAAAATGCGTCAGCATCACATACGCATACTCGCCGGTGACAAGGTGACGCTGGAATTGTCACCTTATGATTTGAGCAAGGGCAGAATCACTTTCCGCCATATTGAAACACGCGGTCCATCTGGTGGTGGTCAACAGCGTCGTCGTTACTGATCGCAGCTCATCGTAGCTGGCAGCAAATATATTGATGTAAAAAAATGGGGCATTGGCCCCATTTTTTTGTCCTTTTATATTGATTTCAGGCCACTTGCTTTATTCAGGAAATCGCACCAGCTTCTTGCCGTCCTTGGGTATCTGATACTGCGCCACATTCATCTGCATGGCCAACAGCGTGTAATAGGCATTGATGCCGGTCAGATCCACTATTCCCTTTTTACCGAAGCGTTTTTCTGCACGTTCATACGTGCGATCTGACACGCGTTTGTTCTTGTGCAGTTCCATGGAAAAGTCATAGACGATTTCTTCATCGTCTGTCATGCCTGCCGGGTGCCTGCCATCGGCAATTGCGGCTGTCACTTCCGGTTTGATGCCCGCCTTGAGAGCAATGGGGTGATGCACATACCATTCATAATCCTGCGACCATTCTCTTGCGGTGATCAGTATCACCAGTTCACTAAGGGTGGTGCCTAGTGCAGATTGATAACGCAGATAATCGCCCATGGCACGTGCCTGGCTCATGACTTGAGGACTATGCATCAAAGGCTCAAACGGGCCAAAGACAGGCACCTTACGCGTTGCCAGGAATTCTTCAGCCGCTTTCTTTTGTTCGTCTGTGTATTGTGATGGAGGTATTGTAGGAAGGCGTTCGGCAGCCTGCGCCAGTGTGTTGATGGTCATGGTGAGTATGATAGGAATGAGAATATTGCTCAGTGTAATACGTTTCATGATGTCTCCTGTATGTGCTGCTTTGTTCTGGTTTGGGCTAGTGAATTTCAATTCTCGCTCTGGCGTTGCACCCAGTGGACTACACCTTCAAGGCTGCGGAAATCTGCAATAGAGCGGCAGGCGATTTGCGGGTGGCGGGCTTGCAGCATTTTGGATAGCGCCGAGCCTGGGCCCAGTTCCAGCGCATGGCTGATGCCGTTTTCAGCCAGTGCATCCATGCAGGCATGCCAGTGTATGGTCTGGGTCAGTTGTGCCAGCAAGCTGCTGCGTATGGTCGCTGGCTCTGTGACTTTTTCAGCGTTGATACCTGCCAATACAGGAGTGTCGGATTCATGCAAGGGAATGTCATTCAGTGCTTGCGCAAAACCAGGTGCAGCAGTAAGCATCAGCGGGGTATGTGAAGCGATGTGCACAGCAATCTCTGTGTGCGTAACATCATGTCCAGGCAACTTGGCTATTTCTGGTATTGCCGCGCTGATCTTGTCGGCCAGACCAGCGATGATGGCCTTGTTGTCAGCCGTGATGATGGCGACGTGCAGATCATGGCTGGCAGCGAATTCTTGTACATCGATGATGGCAATGCCAGACACCGCCAGCATGCGTTGCGGCTCATGCACGCAAGCCTGCATCAAAGCGGCGCGGGTGGTGGCGAGTTGCAGTGCAGCTTGCACATCCATGCTGCCACTGACGGCATGTGCAGAAATTTCGCCGACACTGTATCCGGCAACCAAGTCGGGCGTGGGTAAATTATCCCGCAGCGCCAGCCAGTTGGCCAGAGTGGTTGCGACGATCAAAGGCTGGGCATAGCGATTATCAAATAGCAGATCAGGCGATGACAATGCATCTGCCAGCGTATGTTGCTGTACCGCCTGACTCAAGACATCTTTCACAAAACTCACCGCCTGCTTGTGTTGCTCAGCGAGAGTAAACATGTCAGCAAACTGCGCCCCCTGCCCCGGACAAAGCAGGGCGAACTTATTCATGTATCCTCGTCGCAGAAAATTCTTCCAGGCATAGCTGCACAAAGCAAGTTGCTGCCAACATGTCTGCGGCACCACCCGGAGACAGTCTGCGTGCGATAAATTCTTGATGACAGTTTTCTGCCGTATGCAACCATTGCGGATCAGCTGTACCGCCCTGCTCTAGAAAATTTTGTGCCACATCCCTGGCATAAGCGATGCCTGCCGCACCGCCACGATGGTACAAGTTAGTGTCGCTGATATGTGCCATCAGAGTGAAAAAACAATCTATCTGCGCCAGATACAGGCTGCGGCCTTCTCGCAGGCTTTGCTGCAGACGTGGCAGGGCAAGTTCAAAGATGGAGGGGAAACCCAGCGCTGCTTCTTCCCTGGCACCGCTGGCAGAATAGCGTTTTGCGGCCTGCAAACCATGGCTCAGATATTGCGCAGCGTCTGGAGCACTATGTGCAGCCAAAGCCTGCCCCCATTGCGAGATGAGGGCCTGCCGTACAGTTGTCGTCGTCAATACGCCGTCACGCGACAAACAATAACCTGCTGCTGCACTGAGCATGCCCAAGGCAAAGATGGCGCCGCGATGTGTATTGATGCCTTTGGTCGCTTTCAACATGCGCTGTTCTGCTGCAATACCTAAATTTTTTAGTATGTTGAATTCAGCACCAGCGGCACCAGCGAGCGCAATGTCTCTGAAATAATGGCGTAGCGAAAACAGGCTGCGCATGAAGCAGGCAGCATCCATATCAACATGACTGCCATTGTCACGCAGGGATACCAGACCAGGTTTGGGATACAAGACCAGTTCTGCATACAGGCTGCGCACTGCGAGTATGGCGATTTGCTGCGCAATATGTTTTCTTTGAGGTGAAGCTATCGGCGACTGAACTGAACACCGTTCAGTATGTACATGCGCTTGCGCTAGCATGGCAATTCACCCTCAGCCAATAGTTCAAGCAGGTTTTGCCGCGTGCGCAGGCTAACGCCACGCATGTCTTTCACCATCACGCGCTGCTGATTAAAATCCTGCCCGGGATGGGCGGGCTGTATCCATTCTTTCCAGGCCACCGCGGCCCCGCCAGGGAAAATAATTTCGCCATCAATGGGTAAGCTTTGCTGATGCTCTTGCAACAAGGCCAGCCCAGCGCGCAGTTGTGCCTGGTGATAGGGCCGGAACAGAATATCGATATCTGAAGTCGCACTCAAATAATCTTGCCCAGTCAAAAACTGCATGGCGACCGAGCCATACACGCGCAGCTTGATACCTGCCATCAGTGCATGTTGGTGCAGGCCTTGCAAACCGGCCTGCCAGGCAAATGGAACTACCGCGACGACAGTATGCAAGGACAAGGCAGATTGATGGATAGCGATATGCTCAGCCTTTACCCTGGCGGCAAAGCGCGGCTTGTTGCCATTGACAGGTGGTAGCGGGAAACCTATGCAGACTTCATCTTCTGCAGCATCAGGATGACGGCGTGTGACTACGGCTGGCCATTCCTCTTGCTGCCACTGTCTGAGCATGTCTGGCGCGCCAAAAGCCTGCAAGACGGCCAGCCAGGCTTCGTCAGAAAGCCAGACCAGATCATGTCTTTGATATTGCGCGATACTATCCATACTCTACTTTGCTTGTGCCGCTTGTAATAGTACAACATCTATCACTTGCTGCGACTTGCGGCGGCCACCGCGTTGCTGGCCCAGTTCACTGCGCTGATCGTTTGCATTTACCTGGGTCAATGCGACACGCAGGCATTGCGCGAGATCACCTTCCCAGATGGATTGCACGCCGCCCATGCGTTCATAGTTCTTGGGGCCGGGTGCAAATACAGGATTATGCAATGCCAGCGCAGTCAGCTTTTCTTCAGGCACTTTGGTAATGCGTGCCATCGCTGGCAAGCCCATGACGCGTATGGTGGCTTCTGGCAAGGCATAACAGGCATCGGCCATCATGCCGCTGGTGATGAAGCCACCAGACAGTGCCTGGTCATATACCAGCGCGATGACCTTGTGGCCAGACTGTCTGGCTAACTCTATGCATTTACCCAGATGTGCCATATAGCTGTTAATGCCCAGCATTTCATCGCGGTGGCGCAAGCGTTGGCCCTGGGTATCGACCAGCAGCAAGATAGCTCTTTGCGGATGATTACGCACTGTCGCCAGCACTGCCCTGGCTTGTGTCAGTGCAATCTCTACACCTATGGGTGTGTGGCCGCTGGTACCGATCACGCTGATACTCTGTTCATCGATAACTGCTGTGCCAGAAATGAAATCATCAACGATAGTGACCTCATGGCCTTGCGGGAATAACTGCGCAAGCAATTGCATGCTATCCATGTTGGCGCTCCGTCTGCCTGACGCTGGCGCTCAGTTGCAAGAAAGCCTGGGTATCGAGCATGGCAATATCCTCTGGATGTTCTATGCCCATGGCAGCCCAGATATCCATGGGTTCAGTCTTGCTGCCAAAATCTTGCAGGCGCGTCGTCAGCATTTTTTGTTCAGCTTCCAGTGCAGCCAGGCTGAGCGCAACTTCGCTTTGTACACTGTCCTGCATGGCTTGTACTATCGCCGTCTTGAAGGCGGCATCATCGTCGGCCACCAGCATCTGGCAATCACCGAGCAGATAGCGGTGCTTGCCGCCAGTAGTACGCCATACCAGCGCGCGGTCATGTGAATCAAATTCCTCAACGCCGTTGGCAGTTTCTATGACTTCTGGGCCGGACATCGCGAGGCGCGCTTCTTCCGACATGATGATGACATTCGCGCAACGCGAGACTATGCCCATGCCACCAAAGCAGCCATTACTGCCACCGATGACAACGATGACGGGTATGCCAGCAGCACGCACAGCCAGCAAGGCACGCATGACTTCAGACACGGCAATCAGGCCCGCATTGGCTTCATGCAGGCGCACACCGCCTGACTCTGCCAGCAACACCAATGCCTGCGGCTTGTGGATGACGGCTGCACGCATGAGGCCCACCAGTTTGGCACCATGCACTTCGCCTACTGCACCGCCCATGAAGCCACCCTCCTGCGCGGCGACATAGACTTGCCTGCCATCGACAGTGCCGCGACCGATGACCACGCCGTCATCAAAGGACACAGGTGCATTCAGTTGCGGCAGATGCGGGCTGGTCCACTCTTTTGCGGGTGGCAAAAATTCTGCGAAATCGCTGATCAATGCGGTCACTCTTTGCCTGGCCGTTGCTTCCAGATAGCTGCTCATTTGACTTGCTCCAGGCAGGCTTCTATGGCTTGATCCATGCGCAGGCTGACAACGGCGGGGGTAGCGCCCATGTCGTTGATGGCAATGCGGCAATCGGCCAGCTGCCAGCGCTGGTTAAAATCATGCATGACTGCTTGCCAGATCGCACCAAAGCCAGTGGCAGCCGTGCTGATTTCTATCTCGCAGGCCAACTGCAAATCCACAGCCTGCACCAGTACTTCAAGATTGCCTGAGCTGACCACGCCGACTAGTTGCGCCACTGGCCCCAGCTTGCGCTGTCCTTGTTCAAAGCGGTATACCAAAGTTTCCATGATGAAGTTCCTTACCAGTTCCTGAAGCGCTTGGGCGGTTGATACAGGCCACCCGAAGCGCGTACCAGGTCTTTCATATTCTTTGCGGCCAGCAGATCACGCGTAGCCATGCGTTTGTCTATGCCCAGGTCTTCTGCGCGCTTGATGATGCCGCGGTCACGCAGGTTTTCTACCATGCGTTTGTCACGGGCCAGGCCAACTGGCGTGTAGCCAGCAACACCGCGTATCGCTTGCTCACGCTCTTCTTCACTGCGGCACAGAAGCAGGTTGGCGATGCCTTCTTCCGTCAGGATATGGGTGACATCATCACCATAAATCATCACCGGTGGTATGGCCATATTGGCCTGTTCTGCCAGTTGCCAGGCATCGAGTTTTTCTACAAAGGCGGGTTGCATGTGCTCGCGGAAAGTCTCCACCATTTGCACCACCAGCTTTTGTCCGCGCGGTATCTGATTGCTGCCTGCCCGTGCTTCACGACCTGCCTTTAGCCATGCAGGGCTGGCATGGCGGCGGCCACGTGCATCAGCACCCATATTCGGTGCACCACCGAAACCGGCTATACGCCCCAGCGTTGCGGTAGATGAATTGCCCTGCAAATCGATTTGTAAAGTAGAACCTATGAACATATCGCAGGCATAATGCCCTGCTGCCTGTGACAGCGCGCGGTTGCTGCGCATGGAACCGTCAGCACCGACAAAGAAAACGTCAGGCCGGGCACGGATATAGTCTTCCATGCCAAGCTCAGAGCCGAAGGAATGCACGGATTCGACAAAGCCTGCTTCTATCGCGGGTATTAGTGCCGGGTGCGGGTTCAGTGCCCAGTGGCTGGCAATCTTGCCTTTCAGGCCCAGCGATGCTGCATAGGTGGGCAAGAGCAATTCTATCGCAGCAGTATCAAAGCCTATGCCGTGGTTGAGTCGCTTGACTTCATATTCAGCATAGATGCCCTTGATGGCCATCATCGCCATCAAGACCTGTATCTCGGAGATCAAGGCCGGGTCACGGGTGAACAGGGGTTCTATGTAATGCGGTGTCGGTGCCTGCACGACAAAATCTACCCAGCCTGCCGGGATATCGACACGCGGCAAAACATCGACTATCTCATTGACCTGGGCAATCACGATGCCGGATTTGAAAGCAGTGGCTTCAACTATTGTTGGCGTATCTTCAGTATTGGGGCCGGTATATAAGTTGCCTGCGCGGTCTGCTGACTGCGCAGCCACCAGGGCCACGCGTGGTGTCAAGTCAACAAAATAACGCGCATACAATTCCAGGTAGGTATGGATGGCACCGATATTCAATTTGCCTGCCGAGGCCAGCTTGGCAAGACGAGCTGCCTGCGGACCGGAAAAAGAAAAATCCAGCTTGCTGGCGATGCCATTATCAAATACATCCAGGTGTTCAGGCAGGGCCAGCACGGATAGCAGCATGTGCAAATCATGGACACGTGCAGCATCCAGCCTGGTGAGTGCCCTGGCCAGGAAATCTGCCTGCTTCTGGTTATTCCCTTCCAGGCAAACCCGGTCGCCTGTTTCCAGTACCGCATGCAGGCAATCACCAATGCGCTGCTGCGGAAATAGCTTGCCCTGCAAATCAATACCCAGCACGTCGGCAGCCCTTTGCAGGCGCTGCTGGCGATTGGTTTGCAGGGTGTTCCAGCGACCGGCTGCGGTCATTATTTTGCTCCCATCAAGGCATCAGGAAATGCGGTGGCGATATGCGGGAATACACACAGCAAAATCACCGCTACCAGCATCAATAACAGAAAAGGCATGACACCCCAGACGATATCCTTCAGGGGGATATCAGGCGCAATATTTTTGATGACAAAAATATTCAAACCCACGGGTGGATGTATGAGCCCCATCTCCATGACGATGGTCATGACCACGCCAAACCAGATCAGGTCAAACCCGGCAACTTTCAAGGGTGGCAAGATGATTGGACACATCATCAGGATAATCGATACCGGTGGCAAAAAGAAGCCAAACACCACCACCATCAGCAAGATCACTGTCAGCAACATCCATCTACTCAAGTGCAGATCGACCACCCATTGTGCCGCAGACTGGCTGATGTGCAGATAACTCATGACATAAGAATATAGCAGCGACATGCCTATGATGAACAGCAGCATCGTTGATTCTTTGATGGTCGAGGTGATGAAGGGCGAAATGTCTTTTGGCCGCCAGACACCATATACAATCGCAATCAATACCATCGCCAGCAAGGCACCCAGGCCTGCTGTTTCTGAAGGTGTGGCATAGCCACCATACAGAGCCACCATGACACCAATGAGCAGGATCACGAAGGGCAAAACCCGCGGCAGCATCTCGACTTTTTGCGCGAGAGTGAAATGTTCTTCTTCCAGATAAGCTGATTTGACACCACCCTGTTCGTACGCCTTGTACGCAATCGCATACTCACGGCGGGCGCGATATACAGCATAGCCAGAAAACAAAATCACCAGCAAAACACCCGGGCCTATGCCAGCCAGGAACAAACGTCCCAAAGACTGTTCAGCAGCAACGGCATACAAAATCATGGTAATCGATGGTGGCAACAAGATACCTAAGGTGCCTCCGGCAGCGATGATGCCTGCTGCAAAGCCAGGCGAATAACCACGCCTGCGCATTTCTGGTATACCAGCCGAACCGATCGCGGAACAGGTCGCAGGTGAGGAACCTGCCATTGCTGCAAACATGGCGCAGGCGAATACATTGGCGATACCGAGGCCGCCCGGTACCTTGTGCAACCATGCATGGATGGCTGAATACAGGTCACGTCCGGCGGGTGATTTACCTATCGCTGCACCTTTTAAAATAAACAACGGTATCGACAACAAGGTGATCGACGCCATTTCTTCATAGACGTTCTGGGTAATGGTATCGAGTGACGCGGCAGGCATGAAAAAATACATGAAACCGGTGGCCACTACGCCCAGAGCAAAGGCGATGGGCATGCCGGAAAACATCACGACCAGAGTCACAATGCCATATAAAACGCCGAGGGTAAGCGGACTCATGCTGGCCTCCCTTTGCTGCTTGTATTGGTGGCGGCAGCCAGTATCTGTACCAGGATTTGCAGTGACAACAGTGTCATGCCGGTTGCCATCATGGCATAGGGTATCCACAAGGGCGGCGCAAATGTGGAGGAGGTAGTTTGTCCATCCACCCAGGCTTCATGGAACAGCGTCCAGGATTTCCAGGAAAAGAACAAGCAAAACGTCGCGCTGATGATATCCACCAGCAACAGACGAAAGCGGTTGACTGCTGGCGGCAAGATGGATGACAGGACTTCTATGCCTATATGACCACGATAGGATTGCACGTAAGCCGCAGAAAAGAAAGTCACGCCTATCAGCATGAAGACCGAGGCTTCATCTTGCCAGTCTGTCGGTATCTTGAAAAGATACCGTGTGACGACAGAATAGGTGAGGATGAAGGCCGTCAGCAGCATGGCAAACATGGAAATGCGCACGATGGCCTTGTTAATCCATTCCAGTACTTTTGCCAGCCGGGCTACAAAGGGATGGTCCGGAACTGGAGGCCCTTTAGGAGTTGCTATTTCAAAGCCATGACTCATAATAATTTCTCCGCCAGCTTCAGTAATTTGGCGCAGTTTTCATTTTTGTCGGCATAGTCTTTCCAGGCCGTGGTGCGGGCGATTGCCTGCCATTTCTTGACGGTGGCAGCGTTCAGGTCAACTACCTTGGCGCCTTTCTTTTCATAGACAGTGGCGACGGCAACATCATCCTGCTTGGCGGCCTTGATGGCAAAGGTTTCGAGTTCTGCCCCCACCGTCATGATGGTGTTTTGCTGGTCTTTCGTCAGCTTGTCAAAAATTACTTTCGACATCATCAGCGGCTCAAACATATACCAGTAACTTTGGCCGCGACCGCTGGTCAGGAATTTGGATACTTCTTCCAGACGGAAAGAGATCAGCGACGTCGATGAAGTCATGGCAGCTTCCATCGCACCCGTTTGCATGGCGGCATAAATTTCATTCGATGGCAGGGATACCACGGCAGCACCAGCAGCTTTTAATACCAGATCGACTTCACGGGAGCCGCCACGTATCTTCATGCCCTTGACATCGTCCGGATCGACCACCGCCTTGGTGCGCGATGCCACGCCACCAGCCTGCCAGATCCAGCTGACCACGACGATGCCCTTGTCCAGCAAGAGTTTATTCAGTTCCCTGCCTACTTCGGCATTCTTCCATGCTGCGCCCACTTCATAGGATGGCACCAGGCCCGGCATGAGGCCAATATTCACTTCTGGCACTTCGCCACCGGCGTACGATAAAGGCACCAGCGACAAATCCAGCGCGCCCTTGCGCATGGATGAGAATTGCGCATTGGTCTTCATCAGTGAAGAGCCGGGATAGATTTCAAACTTCAGGCTGCCATTCGTGCGCTTTTGTACTTCTGCGGCAAACATGCGGCACAGACGATCACGAAAATCACCTTCTTCCAGCGTGCCGCCTGGGAATTGATGGGAAATTTTCAGCGCCGTACTTTGTGCCCAGGCAGTCATTGGCGACCATGCCGCCGCTATTGGTGCCATGCTTAAAGCTTGCAAGACTGTTCTTCTCTTCAGTTGCGACATGATTACTCCTAAGGTTTTATGGATGAGACATCTCTTTTTGACAAGCTTTTGCCTTGTCATTGATCTTTGCATATCCCGCTAAAAACTCTGCCTTGTATGCCTTATTAAAATTCTTGTATACAAGATCGACTATTTTGCATTCAAAGTCAACTTGAATATATACTAGGCCTACGAATTAATTAGATACACAAGAAAAATGAAAAACCGATCAGCAAGCCTGCGGGAAGAAATAGAAGAATTGATAGCAACAGGACAACTGCAGCCTGGCCATCACCTTGATGAAACCGAGCTGGCCGAGCGCTTTGGCGTATCCCGCACCCCCATACGTGAGGCATTGATACAACTGGCATCAATGGGCATCATAGAAATGCGGCCAAGACGTGGTGCCCAGGTGGCCACCATCAGCCCGCAGCAACTGGTAGAAATGTTTGAAGTCATGGCAGAGTTTGAAGCCATGTGTGGCCGCATGGCGGCACGCCGCATGTCCAGGCAGGAACAGGCAGATTTAAAAACTGCCCATGAAGCCTGCAAAGAAGCACGTGATGCCGAAGACCCGGACGAGTATTTTTACAAGAATGAAGTGTTTCACTACCTGATTTATCGCGGCAGCCACAATGATTTTCTGGAGACGCAAGCGATGAATTTGCACCGTCGCCTGCGCCCTTACCGTCGCCTGCAATTGCGGGTACGTGACCGTATCGCCAACTCCTATAACGAACATGACCAGGTGGTGCAAGCCATCTTGCAGGGTGAGGCTGAACTGACCGCGAATTTATTGCGCGGGCATATCATGATACAGGGTCAGCGTTTTGCGGATCTGATTGCATCGCTGCCGAGACAAAGCGCTTGAACCACAAAGCAGATGCTACCGAGGTAATGCAATCAATGGCCCAGGTCTTCAAGTTTGATTTTTTCAGCTTTCAATAATTTCACTTGTTTGCCTTGCAAATCCGTATCAAGTTGTCCCAGCCTGACGCGGAAATATTTATATGGCTTCACTTCATAAGTAGGACCAGGCACGACCTTGTCATCCAGCATGAGGTCCAGGACCAGATGACGATTTTCATCTGCATAAGCGACATAATCGAAAAAGCAGGCTTCGCCGCCCATTTCCGGATAAATTAGTTTGGTTTTGCCATCCAGCGGGGCAAGCACATCTCTTTCTTCCTTGCGCAGCACCATCATGCGTGGCTGGGCAGTTCTTTGCTGTGCTATCAAATTTTCTGTCAGTCCTCTGTCGCTGAGCCGTATCCAGAACATGGCCAGGCAACGATCGATGGCTAACAATTCATGTCCTGTACCAGGATCGCGCTGAAAGCTGATGACAGCAGGTTTAATCGCCGCTTGTCCTTTGGGCTTTTCTGGTTCAGACGTCTGCTCTTTTTGCAAATCAGCATTGCGTCTGGCGACATCTGCCCTCGCTTCTGCGAGTGTGGGTATGCCCAATGCTGTTCTTTCCTGATCCGTCACTGCTGTTTCGTCGATTTCATATAATTTCCATGGCTGCAGGCTGCCATGCTGGACTGTCTGCGAACCATACCACTGAGGCTTGTGCAATTGCATCATCATCCTGTCCCAGGCCAAAGCGCGCAGGCGCTGGAAACGCACCTGATCCGGTTGAAGAGTCACGGCAATATTGATGAGGCTATATGCAAGGCGTATGTCTTCCAGCGTCGTGCCGTGTTGATAAATCATGGCCGCGTGAAAATAATCTTCTGCACTGCTTAGCTTTGTAGTTTGCAACATGCTCAATACTGCAGCACGACGATCCCTGTCATTATTGATGATATGAGAAAAATCATTCTGTGCTGATTTACGTTCGTTCTGGTCTGCTTCATACATGGCACGCAAGCGCTCATTCGATGCCGCATAGCTGACATCCACAATACCAACAAATGCAGTCGCGATAATGATGTATTGCAGTAGCTGTCTGGCACGCATGGAGTCCCCTAACGGAATAGTAAAATAATTGGCATTTATGAATGCTAATTATTCTACTATGGCTTGCGCTGATTCTCTGCTTTTTGCGTATCAAAGAAATAAGTCATGCGCTTGCGCGGGCTCAGGTATTCATACACTTCTGGCGACAGCTGGCCGGGCTTGAGGCTGGCAGTGATGTCTAGTATGGGTTCGTGTATCAGGTCCAGGATGATGGCTTCGGACTTGGGTACGCTGGGGTCATAGATCAATACGCTGGGGCGCAAGGGTTTGCCTGAATTGACGCCCACCACCATGCCAAAAGTACCGTCACTGAGTTTGACGATGGTACCTGGCGGATAGACGCCCATGCAGCGTATGAAGATGTTCAGTGCCGTTGCATCGAATTGCTTGCGCTGGTGGGCAAACATATAAGACATGGCTTCATACGGACTGAGTGAATCAGCAGGGTTGGGTTTGTTGCACAGATTATCGTAGGCATTGGTGATGGCGACTATGCGCGCCAGCGGCGAAATACGTTCGGCTTTGAGTTGTTGCGGGTAACCGCTGCCGTCAGCCAGCTCATGGTGTTGCGCGATGATCTCGGTCACGCCCTTGGGCAGGTTCAGCTTCTCGGCAATCTGCTGACCATAGTGGCTGTGCATCTGCAAGAGATTTTGCTCGGCCTTGGTCAGGGCAAAGGCCTTGTTGACGATACGGTCAGGGATCTCGACTTTACCTATGTCGTGGAACATACAGCCCATGCCCAATTGCTTGATGTCGTCCGCCGGAAAGGATAATTCTTTTGCCAGCATCATGGTCAGCACGGCCACATTCAGAGAATGATAATAGGCTTCTTCGCCGACTATCTTGTCGTTCATGAGATGAATGGCGATGTCTTTATCGATCAGCAAGGAATCCAGCATTTGCTGCACCAGTTGTTCAGCTTCACGCACAGATTCCTGCGGGCGCGAAAATAGATTCTTGGTGATATTTTTGAGGGTATTGGCAGCCTTCAGCAATTGCTTCTCGCATTGGGCGATGGCATTGCGCTCCTTGATCAAACGATCTATGCGCGCTTTTTTTTCAGCGATCAGGGCCAGTTCTTCCGGGCTGTGCACGATGGCTGCTTCTGGCTCCACTGTCTCTGCAGTTTTTGCTTGTGGCGGCAAGGGACGATTATCGGATTTGGACGGATTGACCCTGATGGTTTTCAAGCCCAATTGTTTTATCGCATTGATCTCTTGCTGGCTCTTGATCTTGAAACTATTAAGGGCAAAAGAATGTTCCAGCCATGAAATATCCAGATGCACATATAAGCCTATGCATAATTGCTCAACTGGAACATCAACGGTAATTGGGGTTGCGCACATGTAAACACTTTAAAGCGGATTGAACTGAACTAAGCTCATTGTAGCAAAATGCTGTATTGGTCTATTTTCCAACAAAAACATGGGTCAAGGTTGACAAGTTTGAGCCGGGTGCCAGAATATGCCTGAAGCCTAAGGCCTTGCCTGCTGGCATAACAACATACCAACATACAGCAACACACTCCAGGATAAATCTGATGACACGCCCACTTGCCAGTTATAAATATTACGATTTTGTTATGGCAGCATTTGTTACTGTGTTGTTGTGCTCGAATCTCATCGGCGCGGCCAAGGCGGCACAAGTCACGCTGCCGATATTGGGAACAGTGACTTTTGGTGCTGGTGTGCTGTTTTTCCCTATTTCTTATATTTTTGGCGATGTACTGACTGAAGTGTATGGCTATGGACGTGACCGCCGTGTGATCTGGGCTGGCTTTGGCGCGGTCCTGTTTGCCGCCATCATGTCAGTAGTCGTACTGGCCCTGACACCAGCTGCGGACCCTTTTAACACCGAGTACCAGACTCACCTGAATGCAGTGTTCGGCAATACTCCAAGAATCATCCTGGGTTCAGTTACCGCATTCTGGTGTGGCAGCTTTGTAAATAGCTATGTGCTGGCCAAGATGAAGGTGGCGATGGAAGGCAGGCATCTATGGATGCGCACCATAGGTTCGACCATTTGCGGCGAATTCGTTGATTCCAGCCTGTTTTATGTGATCGCTTTTTACGGTATCTGGTCAGACAGCCAACTGATAACAGTCATGGTCGCGCAATATATTTTGAAGACCAGTTGGGAAGTCGTCATGACGCCGGTAACGTATAAAGTCGTCGCCTTTTTGAAGCGCAAAGAGAATGAAGACTACTATGACAAAGATACCAATTTCACCCCTTTCCAATTAAAAGTATAAGCAGGATCAACATTTCATCGGGGAAATTTTCCTGGAGCTTGGGCGCGTCTGCAACTGGCCTGAAAATGCAGACTTGCTAAAGTTTTAGGCAATTTGACCGTTCTAAGTGCGAACAGCCTTATTTTGAGCACTTATGTTATGTTTCCATTAAAAGTATTCCGACTCTTTGAGCAAGCCGCAGAAATGCCGCATGCCACCAGCCAATACCGCCGCCCTGTTGCACACGGGCAAGCACAAGATGGCAAATCTACCGTTGAAGAAGCCACCTGGCCAGAGGTAGAACGCCGTCAAGCCGAAAACCGGCGGAGTGCCGACCGCCGCGAAAAACAGCAAGCCATTTTGCTCAATACCCGCAAATTGCAAGGCAGACGCAAAGACCCGGGGCGACGTCTGAGCGATAAACTGGCTGCGCCAAATTCACGCATTCATTTTTCTATCAAGGGTTAAGTGCGGGCTTTTCAGTTGCCGGGACTCACGCCTAGCTTGCGTAGAATACTCTCCATCAAGCACCACTTGCTGACGCCACTCTGCAACAAATTAATGCCGACAAAAACCGTGAAACCCAGCCACCACTGATGCACGAACAGCGGGCTGCCGGGTATGCCCAGCGCCAGGCTCAAAAGAATAAAGCAACCTGCAACGATGCGCACGATTTGCCAGCTGGTCATGATGAAGCTCCTTGTTGGTATTCAGGGTGGTTTTTATAAGCGTGGTAATACAGCAGCGGTATCACTATCAGTGTCAGTAAGGTAGACACCAGGATGCCAAAAATCAGCGAGATCGCCAGGCCATTGAAGATGGGGTCATCAAGGATGAAGAAGGCACCCAGCATGGCAGCAAAACCGGTGAGCGCAATAGGTTGCGCACGTGTGATGGCAGAGCTGACTATCGCATCCTTGAACACCATGCCAGCGGCTACCTGCACATGGATAAAGTCCACCAGCAAGATGGAATTCCTGACGATGATGCCTGCCAGGGCGATCATGCCTATCATGCTGGTCGCGGTGTATTGCGCGCCCAGCAGTGCATGACCCGGCATGACACCGATGATGGTTAAAGGTATTGGCGCCATGATGATCAGCGGCGTCAGGTAAGAGCCAAATTGCGCCACTACCAGCAAGTAAATCAATATCAAACCAACTGCATAAGCAGCGCCCATGTCGCGGAAGGTTTCATAAGTGATCGTCCATTCGCCATCCCATTTCAGGCTGAATCCACGATACGGGTCAGATGGCGCGTGGATAAAAAATTCATTGAGCTTGCCACCATCAGGTGCAATGATTTTTGCAATATCTTTGCGCATGGCGAACATGCCATACAGCGGGCTGTCTATGGCCCCTGCCATGTCAGCAATGACGTAATTGACTGCCAGGCCATCCTTGTGAAACAGCGGTTGTTCACGCAGAGTATCTGAGATACTCACCAGCTCACGCACCGGCACCAGCCTCCCTTGCGCCGACCTGACACTCAGGCTTAACAGGCTATCCAGATTACCTTGCTCAGTGACTGGCAATTGCAATTGTATAGCGGTCGCATATTTGCTTTCGTCATGCAGATAGCTGGCTGCATCGCCATGCAAACCAGCGCGCAGGGTTGTGACTATGGTGGCCTGGTTGATGCCCAGTGCTGCAGCCTTGCGCTGGTCTATCAGCAAAACCTTGCGCGGCGCATTGATGATGCCGCTGTCATCGACATCCACCACGCCCGCAGTCTTGTTGAATACGGCACGCACAGCGCGAGCGACTTGCTGACGGCCTTCATCTGTGGGGCCATAAATTTCTGCAACGATGGCAGCCTGCACTGGTGGACCGGGAGGTACCTCCACTACTTTGACATTGGCAGAAAATCGTTGACCAATTTCCTGGAGTGCAGGACGCAAGCGGCTGGCGATGGCATGGCTTTGTTCGCTGCGATGCTGCTTGTCCACCAGATTGACTTGCAGGTCGCCGACATCACCACCAGAACGCAAATAATACTGACGCACCAGGCCATTGAAATTAATGGGCGCTGCTGTCCCTGCATACACCTGATAGTCAGCCACTTCTGGCACTTTGGACAAGTAAGTACCAAGCTCGCGCAAGACTGCAGCTGTTTTTTCTACTGGCGTACCGGCAGGCATATCAACGATGACTTGGAATTCTGATTTATTATCAAAGGGCAGCATCTTCAATTGTACCCAGCCGAGTACCGGCAAGATAATGGACATGGCGATCAGAGCGAAAATTGCCAGCGCCAGCGTCCAGCCATTCCATCGCCCCTTGCGCTCATCGAGGAAGGGACGAAATACGCGCATAAAAATACTGCCAATTTTTTCCTGCAATTTACTCTCATACGTATTGTTACCATACTTCAACCAGATACGCGCCAGCCAGGGTGTGACGATGAAAGCGATCGCCAGTGACAGCAACATACCCATGCTGGCATTGATGGGGATGGGGCTCATATACGGCCCCATGAGGCCGCTGACAAAGGCCATGGGCAGCAACGCTGCAATCACGGTCAGCGTCGCCAGTATGGTGGGGCCGCCGACTTCATCTACTGCGGAGGGTATGATTTCTGTCAGCGATTTGGCGGGAAACAGCGCCTGATGCCTGTGTATGTTTTCAACCACGACGATCGCATCATCCACCAGTATGCCTATGGAAAAAATCAGGGCAAACAGGGATACCCGGTTCAGGGTAAAGCCCCAGGCCCAGGAGGCAAACAGGGTTACCGTCAAGGTCAAAATCACTGCCGTGCCGACAATTGCTGCTTCGCGCCGCCCCAGTGCAATAAACACCAGGGCCACCACGGAGGCAGTAGCAAACAATAATTTCTGTATGAGTTTTTTGGCCTTGTCGTCAGCAGTCTGGCCATAATTGCGCGTCATGCTGACTTCCATGCCTTCTGGTATCACAGTATTGTGCAGTTCTGCCACGCGCTGTTTAATGGCATCAGCAACAGCAACCGCGTTCTGGCCAGCTTGCTTGCTGACGGCGATGGTAACAGCTGGATATTCGGCAGCGTCTTTACCTGCCTGACCATGCCAGACATAAGAGCTCACTGGCAATCCACCATCCACCACTTTTGCCACATCGCCCATGTAAATGGGCTTGCCTGCCTTGACGCCGACCACCACTTCAGACACGGCTTGTGCATCATGCAAAAATGGCCCTGCATCGATAGCGACGCTTTGATTCGCATACGTCAATTCACCGACAGGCAAACCCAGGTTGACGGCTTGCAGGCTGTTTTGCAGATCCGCCACTGTCAAGCCATTTGCCGCCAACCTGGCTGGATCCAGTTCTATGTTGATGGCGCGACCGGGGCCACCTGTTGTGCTTACTTCACGCGTGCCTTTTACACGCTTGAGTTCAGCTTCCATGCTTTGGGCAACACGCTCCAGATCATACGCTGCGGTCTGTGGATTCTTGCTCCACAAAGTCAGGGCGACGATGGGTACGTCATCGATGCCTTTGGGTTTGACGATGGCTTCCTGCACACCCAATTTTGCGGGCAACCAGTCGCGATTACTGTGGACCACATCATACAAACGCACGAGTGCCTCAGTGCGCGGCACGCCAACTTCAAATTGCACCGTCATGATCGCCATGCCTGGTCGCGATACCGAGATTACATGTTCGACATTGGCGATATGCCCCAGCACCTGTTCCGCTGGTATTGCGACTTGCTGCTCCACCTGTTTCACCGATGCGCCGGGAAAAGGTATCAACACATTCGCCATCGTCACATTGATTTGCGGCTCTTCTTCACGCGGCGTGACGATGATGGCAAATACGCCAAGTAAAAATGCCACCAGCGCCAGCAGGGGCGTGATTTGTGCAGTCTGAAAAAACTTGGCTATGCGGCCAGAATATCCCAATTGTTTTGCCATGGCCTATCCTCAGCGTGACTGCGCTGCTGCCAGGGGGTTGAGTGCCACCTTTTCACCTGCGGCAACACCAGCCAGCACTTCTTGCTCGCTACCGATGACGGGGCCAGGCTTGATCTGCCTGAGCATGGGCCTGCCTTGCGAATTGACGACATACACAGCATGCAACTCTGCACGGCGCAATACTGCTCTGGCAGGTACATACAGGCGTGCAGCATCATCCTTGCTCACGGCTTGTCCAGTTTGTGCGGCCTGTACTGGTAATTGCAGACGCACGAACATGCCGGGTGCCAGCCCATGCACCGCTGGCAAATCCAGACGCAGTTGCACGGTATGCGTGCTGGCATCTGCCACGGGCAAGATGGTGAATTTATTGAGTTTGATGATACCTTGCGCGGCTGGCAGCGCTGGTATCTCTACTGTAATGCTCTGGCCTTGCGCAAGGCTGGCTAGCTGGATTTCCGGTAATGTTGTCGTCACGCGCAGGGCGGCAGGATCATATACCGTCATCAGGGCCTTGCCCGGCGTGACCATGTCGCCCTGGCTGATATAGACATCGGCAATGCGACCCACATACGGTGCAGTCAATGTATAAAACCCTGCTTGCGTCTGCACTGCACCTGCCTGGGCTATTTGTGCATTCGCATCAGCGGTGGCTGATTTGAATTGTGCTTCGGCTCTGTCGAGTTGCGCCTGACTGATGTATAGACGCGCAAGCAGCTGCTTTTGCCGTTCAAAATCCTTGCTTGCCACCTGCAAAGCCGCTCGCGCTGCGTCCACCTGCGCCCTGCTGGCATGTGCCTGCTGGCTGGCGGCACGGCCATCGATGCGTACCAGTATTTGCCCGGTCTTCATGCTGTCACCAGCCTTGACTGGTAAATTTGTGATCGCGCCGGATACCTGGGCAGCGATAGTCGTTTGCCTGACAGCTTCGACCACGCCATCTGTTGTAATCTGGCTGGCTGCATTGCTGGACCTGACCGTAGCCACCTCCAGCTCTGCGGCAGACGCAGTGACAGTTGCACTTGGCACTGCAAACAGAATAATCAATAAAGTAAGCACTTGCTTCATCACGGAGTAATCAAGGGTTCTGGATTAATGAATGGATGCTGGTGGCACGGATAGCAGGTTTTTCGCAGATGCTTTTTGCAGGTGTTCTTTACATGCGCTGCAAAAATATAATATTCTTATTTGCGCAATTACGCAAATAGTAAATTAAGCATGTGCAATCATCGTGACTAGGGGTATGATAGAAACATTCCCACTACTACATTGACTGTTATGGACGGATTATCTGATCAGGCATTGATACAGATTGCCCATTATTTTTCGGCGCTGGCTGAGCCTACGCGCTTGCGTATCCTGAATTGCCTGCGCGAAAAAGAACATAATGTTGGCGAGCTGGCCGAGCGTTGCGCATGCTCGCAGGCAAATGTCTCACGCCATCTGTCTACCCTGGCCAAGCACGGCCTGGTGGCACGCGAAGGTCGTGGTACTTCGGTGTATTACCATATTGCGGATGAATCGATTTATGCCCTGTGCGATCTGGTGTGTGGCAACGTGGCACGCCAACTGGAATCACAAGCTGCCATCTTGAATGGCACGAATATGACGAATGGCAGCCGCAGCCTGAACTAAATCGTGTGAGCTAGGCAATGGCGCGGTAAACAAGACTGGCAGCCACACATAGCAGCACCGCCACAAAGATCATTTGCACTTTTTGCGCAGGCAACTGCAGGGCTATGCGCCTGGCCAGCAACATACCGCCTACCGTAGTCACCACAAACACGGCGGACAGCAAGACGGGTAAATGGGCACCACTCAGCAAGGCTGATCCCACGCCCATCGAGCCAACAATGCTGACCACCAGCAGCGAAGTCGCTACTGCCACATGCATGCTGGCATTGGTGTAATGCCTGAGCATGGGGACGATGACGAAGCCACCGCCCACGCCCAACAAACCTGTCATGAAGCCAGAAACCGCGCCTATGCCAGCGATCACTGCCCCGGTTTTGAAAGACCATTCAAAGCGACCTGTACTGCTATTGATACGCGCCATGGCAGCACGCTTGTCATCATGACAGTCAGGCGAACGCAATTGCATAATCAGCCTCACAGCCACCACGCCCAGTATCATGGCAAACACCAGCATCAGCCATTGCTGCGACATGCGCTGCGCAACTTGCACGCCCAGCAGGGTCGGCAGGCTACCCGCCACCGCCATCAGGATGGCGGCACGGTAACGTACCAGCTTGCGTACCAGGCCTTCTATCGCGCCTATCATGGCGGCACTGCTGACGGCCAGCAAGGCCATGGGCATGGCTTGCTGCATGCTGAAGCCCTGGGTATACACCAGTGCAGGCACTGCCAGTATGCCACCGCCAGCCCCGGTCAGGCCCATGATGAGACCGACCAAAGCACCGATGAGCGCGACCACAAGTTCTGCTGCGGAGAGGAACATATCGAGAGTTTGGATAAAAATATGCGCTAGTGTATTCCTGGCTAGCCTTCACGTCGAGTGTGAAACTAGGCTTAATGTGGCGCTCGCATTTCGGATGTCAAAATCAGCAACATTTTTGTTATTATTCAAAAACTCATTTCATCGCGATGCGCGAGCTCATCATGAATCCAGACACCAATCCACACGTACACAGCTTATTCGATACGCAAACCTGTACCGCCACCCATATCGTCTTTGATGCGCCTGGCGGTCATGCTGCGGTAATTGATCCGGTGCTGAATTACGAACCCAAATCAGGGCATACCACCAACAAATCTGCCGATCAGGTATTGGAATTTCTTGCGACCAATAACTTGACATTGCAATGGCTGCTGGAAACTCATGCCCATGCGGATCACTTATCAGGAGCACAGTACCTCAAGAAAAAGGCCGGGGGCAAAATTGCCATAAGCAAGAATATCAGCGCGGTGCAAAAAGTATTCAAGGTCCTGTTTAATCTGGGGTCAGACTTTCCGGTGAATGGTAAACAGTTTGATGTACTGTTCGTGGATCAGGAGGAATTCTCCATTGGTCAATTGCAGGCCAAGGCTATCAACGTTCCTGGTCATACGCCAGCGGACATGGCGTATGTCATTGGTGACAGTATTTTTGTAGGCGACACCTTGTTCATGCCTGATGTTGGTACTGCGCGTTGCGACTTTCCTGGTGGGGATGCAACTCAGTTATACCACTCGATACAGAAGCTCTTGTCCTTCCCGCCTGATACGCGACTATTTCTGTGCCACGACTACCCGCCTGCGGGACGCGAAGTCTGCACACATACCAGCGTGGCGAAACAAAAAGCAGACAATATTCATGTGCGTGATGGTGTCGGTGAAGCTGAATTTGTTGCCTTGCGCCAGAAGCGTGACAGCGGGCTGGAAATGCCTTATCTGTTGATACCGGCAATACAGGTCAACATCCGCGCAGGGGCCTTGCCCAATGCTGAAAACAACGGCATACGCTATTTAAAAATACCATTGAACAGTCTTTAAAAAGCAGCTACTCCAGATAAGCAAATACTTATCAACTCCACAACAAGAAAAATGCTAAACTTTTGCACTTGAGAACATCTTTTCTACCCCGGCATTTCAACTTGAGCTCCGCATCCACTTTTAAGGAAATTCATGGCGAACATCAGAATCAACGGCAAGGGTCTGTTCTTTAGCGCCCAAAATGCGAATATTACATCCAGCGCACAAACTTTGACATCGGGCTTTTTCATTACCAATCAGATGCAAGCCAGCTGGACGGGTACAGGACTGAGTTACACGACAGGAGTGAGCCTGCCAACGGCAGGCACCATTACTTCCATCACCGTGAAGAATGGACTTGGCCTGGAACAGTTCAGCATCAGCAATCTGAACTACCTGCTGTCATCTTCTGATGACTGGAACAAACTGGATCAGGTACTAATCAACATGGTATCAGGCAACGATAACTGGACGGGTTCGGCTGTGAATGATCTGTTTGCCCTTGGTTCTGGCTCAGATACTTATGACGGGGGTGCCGGGACAGACACCGTATTGATGAATATTGCGTCAAGCTACTTCAGCGTCAATCTGACAAAAAATGGTATGGTCACTACCATCGTGGCACCAGGTACTGCAGTGAACGGACTCACCGATACTTTTACCAATATTGAGCGTCTGCAATTCACCGACAAAACATTGGCGATCGACATTGATGGCAATGCGGGACAGGCATATCGCCTGTATCAGGCAGCATTCAATCGCATACCTGACAAGGCGGGTTTGGGTTACTGGATAGGGCAACTCGACAGCGGCGCAGAAACTCTCAATCATGCCGCTGCAGGCTTTGTCAATTCTGTAGAATTCAAAAAACTATATGGCGATAATATTACCGACAATGCTTTCATGACTGCCTTGTACAATAATGTCTTGCACCGCAATCCGGATCAGGCAGGCTTCGATTACTGGAATGGTCGCATCAAGGATGGTATGACACGTCCCGATATACTGGCCAGCTTCAGCGAGAGTGCCGAAAATTTCGCACAAGTTATCGGTCAGATATCCCACGGCATAGAGTTCATTCCTTACGGTTGATCATGGCAGATAAAATCAAGCGCATTGCCATCAGCACCGGCGGCGGCGACGCCCCCGGGCTGAATGCGGTCATACGTTCCGTGGTGCTGGCCGCCGAACTGCGCGGCTGGGAATGCTATGGCATACGCGAAGGTTTCAACGGTATCCTGCTGCCTGAGCGTTACCCGCACAATGGGGTAGCGCGCCTGACGGTGGACCAGGTACGCGGCATAGGACATCTGGGCGGCACCATACTGGGCACCACTAATCATGGCAATCCGCTGCGCTTTGCCACTACCATGCCTGACGGCAGCGTACAGGAAATAGACCGTAGCGCCGACATTCACCGTCACCTGAAGCAAATGGATATCGACGCCCTGATCTGCATAGGTGGCGACGGCACGCTGACCATAGCCAATGCCCTGCACCTGCAAGGCTTGCGCGTGGTGGGCGTGCCCAAGACCATAGACAATGACCTCGACAAGACCTTCACCACCTTTGGTTTCGACACTGCTGTCTCATTTGCCACGGAATGTGTGGACCGCCTGCACAGCACGGCAGAAAGCCATCAGCGCATCATGGTGGTGGAAGTCATGGGAAGGTATGCAGGCTGGATCGCCCTGCACTCGGGCATCGCAGCCAATGCACATGCGATAGTCATACCAGAGATACCGTACGACGTAGAGAAAATTGCGGCGATGATACGCAATCGTGACACCAATGGCCGCAACTATTCCATCGTGCTGGCAGCCGAAGGGGCACTGCCAGTCAATGGCCTGCATATGGTGCAAGAGGGTGCAGCAGCAGGACAAGAGGAAAGACTGGGCGGCATAGGAGAACGACTGGCTCATGACTTGCAAACCCTGACAGGCAAGGAAGCACGCGCTGTCGTGCTGGGACATTTATTGCGTGGCGGTAGTCCGACTGCCTTTGACCGTTTATCCGCCATGCGTTTTGGTGCGGCAGCCGTACGGGCGCTTGACGAAGGTCATTCCGGCATCATGGTGGCGCTGGCTTTTCCAAATGTGAACTATGTGGCTTTGGAAGAAGTGGCAGGCCGCATGAAAGCCGTTCCCATGGATAGCGATACGCTGCAAACAGGCAGGGATATAGGAATTTGTTTTGGCGATTGATGCGGTGAAATTCAACTCAAAACCGACTCAAAATTATTTCAGACTATTCCTGTAAAAATCTGCAAACTCATTTGCAGGCAAAGGCCGTGAATAATAATAGCCCTGTACTTCATCACATTTCTGTTGCCGCAAAAACTCCAGTTGCTCTGCTGTTTCCACACCTTCGGCTATTGTCAACAAACCCAGGCTCTTGGCCATGCTGATGACGGCGCTGACGATGGCGCGGTCTTCCGGGTCGCTGGTAATATCCCGTACAAAGCTCTGGTCTATTTTTAATTTGTAGACCTTGAATTTTTTCAGGTAACTGAGTGAAGAATAACCCGTACCAAAATCATCGATAGACATGCGTATGCCGCGCTCATGCAGATTATTCATGACAGCTATTGCCCCTTGCGGATCATGCATGGCCACGCCTTCAGTCAACTCCAGCTCCAGGCACGCCGGCGGCATGTCAGCCTCTTGCAATATGCGTGTCACCAGTGCAGGCAAATCATGATGACGGAACTGGACTGCTGACAGGTTTACCGCAATCAGTAAATCTGGCAAGTCGCTGGCCTGCCATTGCTTCCATTGTTTTACTGCCGAGCGCAAGACCCATTCACCTATGGGTAAAATCAAACCACTGTCTTCTGCCACGGGGATGAATTCTGCAGGGGATACATGACCCAGCACCGGATGGTGCCAGCGCAACAGTGCTTCAGCCCCCTGCACATGCCCAGTTTGCATGGAGAGTTGCGGCTGGAAATGCAACTGGAATTGCTGCTTCTCCAGCGCCTGGCGCAAGGCATTCACCAACTCCAGATGGCGGGTAGAACGCTCCTGCATTTCCTGGGTGAAAAAGCGATAAGAATTTCTGCCTTCGCGTTTGGCCCTGTACATGGCAGCATCAGCATTGCGCGACAGCATCTCCAGATCCTTGCCATCATTGGGGTAGATTGCTATGCCCATGGAAGCCGTCACATTCAAATCATATTCACCCAGATGGAAAGGCGTGTTCACGACTTGCATGAGTTTCTGCACGACTTGCTCAACCTTGTGTTCATCAACGCCGGTTAATAGCAAAATAAATTCATCGCCACCCAGGCGCGAGATCGTATCGTTCTCGCGCATGGCGGCCACCAGTCGCTTGGCCAACTCCACCAGCAAGACATCACCCAGGCTATGGCCCAGAGTGTCATTGATGTCCTTGAAATGATCAAGATCAAAAAAGATAACGGCCAGTGCATCCTGATTACGTTCCGCCAGGCTCAGGGCATAACGCGCCAGTTCATCCAGCAAGGTGCGGTTGGGCAGACCGGTCAAGGCATCATAATGCGCCAGATATTTGATGCGTTCTTCGGTGCGTTTTTTATCGCTGATATCTTCCTGTATCGACAGGAAATGCGTTACTACCCCTTCGCTATTTCGGATGGGTGAGATATGCGCAAGATCAGTATGATCCAGGCCATCGGCATAGCGATTGATCAACTCCCCCTTCCAGTTTTCACCACGCCCCAGTTGTTGCCACATGTCGGCATATACTTCTGGTGATGTCCTGCGCGAACGCATGATGCTGGGTTTGCGGCCTACGACTTCTTTGAGTTCTTTACCGGCATTCTTCAGGTAAGCCGCATTGGCATATTCTATATTGACTGCCATATCAGTAATCACGATGGCATTCGAGCTTTGCTCAACTGCCTGCGAGAGTTTGTGCAAGCTTTCTTCAGATTGTTTGCGCTCCATGCCGATGGCGATCAGGTTGGCGGCCATCTCCAGCAGATTCAGGGAAAACGTATCTGGCACTGACGGCTGGCGATGATAAATCGCGAATGCACCTATGACCTTGCGCTCGGTTGAGCGTATGGGTTCTGACCAGCATGAACGCAGCTCAAACTGTTCTGCCAGCTTCCAGTAGTCGCGCCAGTAAGCATGGGTAGAAAGATCAGTAACAATAGTACGTTCACCAGTGAACAAGGCATTACCACAAGAACCTACACCAACACCAATCGGTTCACCTTCTATGGCCTGAGTAAAGGCCACGGGCAAGCTGGGGGCCGCACCGGTACGCAGATGCATGCCATCCTTGTCGAGCAACATAATGGAACACAGGCAATCTGACAATAAGGATTCGACCTTCAGGACCACATCATGAAACAATTCTTTTTGTGTGGTATTGGCAGTAATCCTCTCCAGCATATAGCTGCGCAATTCTTCCATCTGCAAGGCATGCAGGCGTTCGTCTTCAAGCTCGAAACGATTCAGGACATGGCTGATATCAGTGGCAAATTCCATCAACAAGCCTTGCACTGCTTCGTCAAAGGCATTTTCATTTTCGGCATATAAATTGAAGGTACCGACCACTTTGCCATTTTTTTGTAAAGGGAGCGCCGCGGAAGCACGCCAACCCTGTGCAGCGCCGCGTTCATGCCAGGCTACGGTCAATTCATCATGTAAAAAATCCTGGCACCAGTAAGCCTGGTTTTGCAGATAGGCCAGCGCGCTGGGGCCATGTGTTTCCACCTGGTCTGGGTGGACTGAGAGCTGCAAGTCATCAAGATAGCCGGCCCCGGCACCAAAAGACGCCACAGACTTAAGCATCTGTGTACCTTCAGGCACCAGACCTATCCATGCCATTTTCAGGCCACCTACGATTACTGCATTTTCACAGATGCGTGGCAATAAATCAGCCTTGTTTTCCAGGCGCAAGATCGATTGATTGCATTGGTTCAGGGCATTGTACAAGCGGCTCAGACTCTCATTTTTTTGCGCTGCCTGGTTGCGTGCTGCATCTATCTCGGCCAACCTGGCCTGGGTGATGGCCAGCCAGCCCATGATGCTTTCTTCCATGCCGGGTTTGACGATAACAGGCGCGGTGAAATTACCCTTGCCCAGATTAATCAGGCTGGCAGACACTTCGTGTATGGAACCACCCAGGCTCATGTTGAGGGAGCGATAGGCGCGCCACAGCAAACCAACCAGCAGGATGCCGACAAAAATAAACAGCATGCGTACCTGCAAGGCAAACTGGGCGGCATCCTCGACCAGGGCCAACCCGCGCTTTTCCATCAAATCACTGGCTTCTGCAATAGGGCGCAAGATCGCCAGTTTGGCCAATCTGTATTGTTCGTCATACAGTAGCTTGCTGGCCTGCTCAGTGGTCACCTGCACATCGGCACCTGGATGTTCTATCATATCCATAGCCTTGTACTCTATCGCTGTGAGAGCGTCAGAATTATGCTTGGCCATTTCCAACAGCTTGAATTCTTCCTCGCTGATGCCGGTTTTGCGTATGAGATCCATCAAGGGAATACGCAGACCCACCTGCCCGGCCTGCTCTATTGACTTGGCCTGACTGGCTGGGACCAGATCCCAGAACAAATTTTTACCCAGCGCAGGCCGGGCAGCCTTGCCATTGCGTACATCCAGGATGTGCTGGTAATAGCGTTTATAGTCGGGGTTGCCAGTCACCACATAGCTGCGCACCATGCGTGTCAGGTCTTCTGAGCTTTGCTCCAACTCCAGGGACAGGGCATGGGATTCAAAACGCAAGTCGTTCAAGCGGTCTACGGTTTTTTCTGAATACACATACCAGCCAAAAACCAGAGTAAACACAGCAAATACCACCAGCGTCAGCCAAAAGCTGCGCGAATAGATGGATAAGTTGTTATGAGTAGCCATTGCGTCAGCGCTTTCAAGAACCGGGCAACAAAAGTCAGCAAAAAATTAGCAACATACGTGCTGACCTGAGGGAAGCAATTATTCTAAAACAAGTTTCTCCTGAAGCAAGCCTTACTTTGCCTTACTTTGCCTTACTTTGCCTTAGTTTGCTTGCCTGTGGCTGATTGTGTTGCTTATGTCTCGGCTTTGGGATGTATCCTGACCAGGATGATACGTGGACCATTCATTTTCTTGACTACTGCATCAAAGCGTTCGAATTCAATTTTTTGCCCTTCAACCGGCAAATCACCGAGTTTGTGCATGATCAGGCCACCGATGGATTCGACTTCATCACTGTCAACATCAAAACCCAGGGCACTGCCCAGTGTAAACAGAGGCAGGCTCCCCTTGCCTATCAGTGTACCGTCATCCAGCGAGGTCCAGTCGTTTTCATTTTGACGGAACTCGTCGCGTATCTGGCCCACCAGGGCACTCAGCAAATTATCCAGCGTCAAAAAGCCGACAGGCTTGCTACCGCGCACACCAACGATGGCGAAATGTGGCGCACCTTTACGGAAGCGGCGGAACAACTCCAGCGCCGGCATGGTAGGCGGTACAAATTCAACCTGGCGTAAATGCTTGCTCAAGTCATCCAGGGGCTTGCCTGCCTGCTGTGCCAGGAACAAATCTTTCAGATGCAGCATACCGAGCACGGTTTCATCATCTTCATCAAAATAGGGATAACGGCTGAAGCGGTTACGCGCTGCCGTCTGCATGTTTTCTTCCAGCGAAGAACTTTTGTACATGGCCACGACTTCATTGATTGGACGCATCAGGTCAGAAATTTCAAGGCCACCAAAGTCCAGCACCTGGGCCATGATGCTCCATTCATCGCGGGTTTCTTTTTTGCCGCCATGGCTGCCGCGCAAGATGAGCTTGAGCTCTTCGGGTGAATAATGAGCATCGCCACCGTGTTCGGCGCTCAGACCTATCCATTTCAAGACCTTGTTGGAACTGAAGTTCAATGCCCAGATGGCAGGATACATGCTCCAGTAAAACGCATACAGGGCTGGCGCTGTCCATAATGAGACGCGCTCTGGCATGCGTATCGCCATGGACTTGGGCGCAAGCTCGCCAACGACGATATGCAGGAAGGAAATAACAAAGAAAGCAAAAAAGAAGGAGATGCCGTGTATCAATTCTTCAGAGTCAACCCCGACCACAGAAAATACAGGATGCAACAAGCGGGCAAAGGCGGGCTCACCTATCCAGCCCAGTCCCAGCGACGCCAGGGTAATGCCCAGTTGACAGGCGGATAAATAGGTATCCAG
This sequence comes from Undibacterium sp. Ji83W, assembly GCF_049340385.1. NCBI lineage: Bacteria > Pseudomonadati > Pseudomonadota > Betaproteobacteria > Burkholderiales > Oxalobacteraceae > Undibacterium > Undibacterium sp. Ji83W. The sequence continues at coordinate 76,853 of NZ_JBMPOZ010000022.1, forward strand.
GTGTTGATGCACCGTGAATAAGAGGCGGCCTCGCAAACCTGAAGTCTTCGCAATACTGCGCACCCTGGTCTGACGCAACTTCACCAGACCGAATTCTGCCGCCACGAAAAAGCCATTTAACAAGACCAGTAACAGGGCAGCCAGCACCAACAATAAATTATCCAACGCTTAACCTTTTTAATGAACACACCGACACTTTAGACTAAATTGCCTCTTTTTGCATGCAAATGCAATGGCTTGCATAAGGCTGCTCTTGAAAAACCAGCAATTTGCCACACCTCTTAAAGCCTTAGGTGTGCTAACGAAAAACTCTCCACTTTCGATAGTTGCATGACAAAACCCGTGAATTGCGTTAAAAGCTTATGTTCATGGCATTTTGAGGAGAAAGGTTTGAGCTTAGACAGTGTTTTAGCGGAAATTGAAGTCCGCCTTGGCGAATATCCTGCACTCAATGATATCCAGTACTTGCGTGACCTGATTGCAGAAATACGCCCACCCCGCCCACAAGATACCGCACGGGCCACCGATAATTTGCGCGCCCTGTGCTTTGTGTTGCAAAGTAACCCGGCATGGCGCAATGCCTTGCGCTGCTATCTGGTACAGGTATTGACCACGCGCAAGCTGGTGCATTTGTTCACCGACGTCGGTATTACCCAGAATATTGGTTTCTGGTCAGCGGCCAGGCAAAGATTAATGAATAAATTTTTGCCGCCGCTGGTGAATGACACCTATATCAAGGATGTGTTTGGCCAGTTGTTTTATAAAAAAACGGATCATATCTGGATCAATGCAGTAGCAGATCAGTCCTGGATGGACTTACTCAAGGCCATAGGTTTTCGCTCACGCGCCCCACGTGCAACCTATGCTGCACTGACATGTGAAATCCTGAGTGCCGTGCAGGTATTGTCTTACCGTATTACGAATATCGGTCTGGAAGCCGAACTGGTGCGCAACTATCCAGACATAGAAAAATTCGAATCACCTTTCTTGCGTCAAAATGATGCCATCAATGACTATGTGATTTGCTATACCAAATGGCTGGCAGACAAATCGCATGAACGGGAAGACAGCAAACATATCGAAGTCTTGCTGACGCAGTGCGAAGACATCGCCAACCGTATCCGTCGTACTGCAGCCATGCAAGGCGTATCGATCAGCCTGACGCGCCTGCTGCTGCAATTGATGCAAAGCATAGCGCGACTGCGCCAGTTGCTGGACATGCTCGACAGCCGCAGCACTGACCATGCCGCAGCCATAGGCACGACCCTGTTCAAGGAATTGTCTATCGCAGAAAACCACAGCCATAGCCTGCGCAATCTGATGCAAAGCAATACTGAGCTTTTGTCACTGCAAGTGACAGAACGGGCCGGAAAAAGTGGCGAACACTATGTCACGAATAACCGCGCAGAGTGGCTGGAGATGTTGCGCTCTGCCCTGGGTGCTGGCTTCATCGTCGGCTTCATGGCGCTCATCAAGATTTTGTTTGGCACGCTGGCGCTGGCACCGTTTGGCTACGCAGTGTTGTACAGCCTGAATTATTCTGGCGGCTTCATGCTGGTGCATGTATTGCATTTCACTATCGCTACCAAGCAACCGGCGATGACCGCAGCACTATTGGCGCGGGCCATTGATGGCGGCAAACAGAAACTCGATGAACTGGCTGAACTCATCGTACGCGTATTGCGCTCACAATTCATTGCCATCATCGGCAATGTAGGCCTGGCCATGCCTACTGCCTATGCTATCGCCTGGGCCTGGCTTGCCATCACGGGCAAGCATCTGGTATCGCCAGAGAAAGCCCAGCATCTGCTGCATGACATAGACCCTTTTGGCAGCCTGGCGCTGCCACATGCGGCCATCGCCGGTGTCTGCCTGTTCTTGTCTGGCCTGATCTCAGGCTATTACGATAACAAGGCCAGCTATGGAAATATACCTGAGCGCTTGCGTCAACTGGCTTGGCTGAAGCGTCTTCTGGGTGAAGCGCGCCTGCTACGTGTCACTACTTACATAGGTAATAATCTGGGTGCACTGGCGGGTAACTTTTTCTTCGGCATCATGCTCGGCACGATAGGGCAATTGGGCAGTTTCTTTGGCTTGCCGATAGACATACGTCACATCACTTTTGCCAGTGCCAACTTTGCCTTTGCGCTGGTCGGCCTTGACAATGTCATGAGCTGGCAAGTGGCTGCTTATTCCTTGTTTGGCATCATTGCGATAGGCATGGTGAACCTGGGTGTCAGCTTCAGCCTGGCGATGCTGGTGGCATTGCGTTCACGCCGTGTCAGTTTTGGACAAGGCGGTTTGCTGACTGTCTTGCTGTGGACGCGCTTCAAGGAAAATCCTCGCGATTATTTCTTCCCGGCCAAGGAAGTCAAAATAGAAACTGAAACTGAAACAGGAAGCGAAAGCGAAAAAGAAAATGAAAATGAAAAGGAAGTGGAAAATAAAAAGTGAGATTCGTCTCTCACTTTAATCGATTTCATTGCTGCGTCAGTCAACCATATGCCTGGCGCAGCGTTTACACTGGATCAACTCTTTTCCGGGGTAATTCATGAAACTCATACCTGCTCTGCTTGCCAGCGCCCTCACCTTGCTCACCGTCCAGGCCGTCAGTGCCCACGAATATGATGGCTTGATGAAGGCCAAGAAATACGCTGAGGCAGAAAAAGCGGCGAATGCCAAGTTAAGCACGGATGCCAATAATGCCGACGCCTTGCTGGTCAAGGCAGAATTGATACTGGCAGAAGGCAAGCTCGACAAACTCGATGAGGCAGCAAAGTACGCAGAGCAATGTGTCAGCGCCCATCCTCAACTGTCTGAATGCCATGAAATGCTCGGCAATGTCTTGGGTACAAAAGCCACCTCAGGCGGCATGCTGGCTGCCATGTCGTATGCTGGCAAAATACGCGATGCCTTTATCAAGGCAGTGGAGCTGGACCCAAAAAATTACAGCGCACGCGGTTCATTGCTGCAATATTATTTGCAGGCACCAGCAATTGCCGGTGGCGGTAAAAGCAAGGCACAAAACCTGGTCATAGAAACTGCCAAGGTGAATAGTGCTGCGGGTAATTTATTGCAAGCGAATATGGACCTGGCAGACGATAAATTTGCCAGTGCAGAAACAGCAGCCTTGAGCGCAATCCCCGGCAATACAGAATCATTGATTAGCATGCAGCGCGGTATCCTGTACAGCATAGGTGCAAGCTATGTACAGCAAAAGAAATACAATGATGCAGAGCGCATTTTTACCGACATGCAGCAACGCTTTCCTGCCAAGTACCAGGGAGCATTTGGCATGGGCCGCTCCTTGCAGGAGCAGGGCAAACACAAAGAAGCGCTGAGCTGGTTTGAAAAAGCCCAGACTCTCGATACCAATGCAGGTATCTATTACCGCCTGGCACAATGCCTGCAAGCCGTGAATGAAAAGCCCAAGGCAATCTCGTATTTTGAAAAAGCACTGAGCTTCAAACCAGCCTTGAGCAAGAAACTGCGGGCAGATGCGGAAGAGCAGTTAAAGGCATTGAAAGCCTGATTGGCTTGCACAGGCTGACACGCTGATTTGTTGAAAACATGTATGGCTGATCACATTTGATCAGCCATTTGTTTTATCAGTTGTTGTGTTGCAAAACTCATCATCCAGGTTTGACGCAGGTCAACGAAAGCAGGAATGCCGGTATTTGCCTGATGTGAACTCAGGAGCGACGGCGTAAAATTCTGTTTCACTCCCCCTCCCTGCTCCGTCATGAAAACCGCGACTGCATCGAAACGCTTTATCCCGCATAGCCTGCTGGAAGATGTGCTGGCCATCATCACAGGCAGCTTACTGGTTTCTCTTGGAGTGGCCTTGTTCAATCAGGCAGGCTTGCTGACAGGCGGCACAGCTGGTCTGGCCTTCTTGCTGCATTACACCACCGGCTGGTCATTTGGTACCTTGTTCTTTTTGATCAACCTGCCGTTTTACTGGCTGGCGTGGAAACGCATGGGCTGGCGCTTTACCTTGAAAACTTTTTGCGCGGTAGCACTGGTATCAGTGTTTTCCAGCCTGCATCCCAAGCTCTTGCATCTGACAGCAATAACTGCACTGACACCCTTCTATGTTGCACTGACAGGTGGCCTGATGATGGGGGTCGGTTTCATCGTTTTATTTCGCCATCAGGCCAGCCTCGGTGGCATCAATATCCTGGCCCTGTATATGCAGGAAAAACATGGTATACGCGCAGGCAAATTGCAAATGGGCCTGGATTTCATCATCGTGCTGGCTTCGCTGGCCGTGGTAACACCGATGGCTTTGCTGGCGTCTGTGCTGGGTGCTTTCGCCTTGAACCTGGCAATCAGCCTGAATCACAGGCCAGGCCGTTATATGGCGATGTGAAGCTGATCGATGTTAAGTTTATTGATGTTAAGCTTATTTTGTTCAGACCAACGCAGCACGGTATTGTGTCGGCGACATCTGCAAGCGTTTTTGAAATGCCCTGCGCAACTGGTCATCACTGCCAAAACCACAGCGTGCCGCGATCGTCTTCACAGGCAAGGTTTGTTCAGACATGTCTGCCAGCAATTGCCGGGCAAACTCAAGGCGCGCTGTCTCAATAAATTCTGTTGTGCTGACACCTACTTCATGCTGGAACAAACGGGTGAAATTGCGCAAGCTCATGCCTGCCATCTTGGCCAGTTGCGATACTGGCAGGCGCTGATGCAGGTTGGATAATATCCATTGCTGCAATTCACGAATATTGGTTTGCGCAGTTTTCTGGCTCATCAGATGCGTGCTGAATTGTGACTGTCCACCCGGACGCTTCAGATACACCACCATGTCGCTGGCAACTTCCAGCGCCAGTTCGTGACCACAATCATCTTCCACAAAGGCCAGTGCCAGATCAATGCCGGCTGTCACGCCAGCAGAAGTCCACAGGTTGCCACTGCGGATAAAAATCGCATCGGCATCTACTTGTACGGCAGCAAAGTCATCTTGCAATTGTTGGGCGACGCTCCAGTGCGTTGTCGCATGTTTCCCATCCAGCAAACCTGTCCTGGCCAGGAAAAAAGCCCCTGAACATAGTGCCGCCAGACGTTTGATCCTCGGTGCAACTTCAGCCACCCAATCAATGATGGCCTGATTGTCTTCCAGCGCCTGCTGTATATGCCGCGAACCGACGATGATGGCATCGTCTGGCAAAGCCAGCGTATTGATGACCTTGCTGGCTTCAAGGCACATCAGGGTATCTGAGCGCACTGGCCCCAGATGTGCCGCCGCAATCTTCACATCATAAGCGGCAGGCTTACCCTGGCGCTGTAAATGGATGTTCGCATATTCAAACACCGACATGGGGCCTATCGCTTCCAATGCCTTGAAGCCAGGGTAAATCACGATATCTACCGTGCGTGCTGACACGGCTTGCCTGAGCTTGCCTGGTTTAACAGTTTTCATCGATTTCATCCTCAGCCCGGTTTCAGCAAAGTACGCATCATAATCCAAACCACGTCGCCCGTCTTTTTAAGCCATTCTTAGCGCACAATCGGCCAGACATGTAAAAAGATTACAGGACTACTGCAGCTTTACAGCACAATCAGCAAACTAAGCTTAGTGCAAGACAAGACCACCATTTAAAGGATAGCCATGAAAACCAAAGCCGCCATCGCCTGGAAAGCCGGAGCACCGCTGACAATAGAAGAAGTTGAGCTGCAAGGCCCTCAAGCTGGCGAAGTACTGATCGAAGTCAAGGCCACCGGCATTTGCCATACCGACTATTACACACTCTCTGGTGCTGATCCTGAAGGCCTGTTCCCGGCCATCCTCGGTCATGAAGGTGCTGGCGTTATCGTCGATACCGGCCCTGGTGTCACCAGTGTACGCAAAGGCGATCATGTGATCCCGCTGTATACACCAGAATGCCGCCAGTGCAAATTCTGTCTGTCACGCAAAACCAATCTTTGCCAGGCAATACGCTCCACCCAGGGCCGTGGCCTGATGCCGGATGCAACATCGCGTTTTTCGCTGGACGGCAAGCCGCTGTTCCATTACATGGGTACATCGACTTTTTCCAATTACATCGTGGTGCCAGAAATCGCCGTCGCCAAGGTACGTGAAGATGCGCCTTTCGACAAGATTTGCTACATCGGTTGTGGCGTCACTACTGGCGTTGGTGCCGTGGTTTTCACGGCCAAGGTTGAGGCTGGTGCAAATGTCGTGGTGTTTGGTCTCGGCGGCATAGGCCTCAACGTCATACAGGCTGCCAAGATGGTAGGCGCTGACAAGATCATTGGTGTAGACCTGAACCCTGCGCGTGAGAGCATGGCACGCAAATTCGGCATGACCCATTTCATCAACCCTACACAAGTAGAAAACGTAGTTGACCACATCATCCAGTTGACCGATGGTGGCGCAGATTATTCTTTCGAGTGCATAGGCAATACCAAGGTCATGCGTCAGGCGCTGGAATGCTGCCACAAGGGCTGGGGCAAATCCATCATCATTGGTGTCGCTGAGGCCGGTGCAGAAATCTCTACCCGCCCCTTCCAGCTCGTCACTGGCCGCGAATGGAAAGGCTCGGCCTTTGGCGGCGCACGTGGCCGTACCGACGTGCCAAAAATCGTCGACTGGTATATGGAAGGCAAACTCAATATCGATGACCTGATCACCCACCGCCTGCCGCTGGAACGCATCAATGAAGGTTTCGATCTCATGAAGAGCGGTGAATCAATACGTTCGGTGGTGTTGTTCTGATGACGCAGCGCGAATCCAACGATGATGCAGCAGACGACGCAGAAGAAGTGACATTGCTGAGCCAGCACGCCTGCCATGGCGGCGTGCAACGCTTTTATCAGCACGAATCTGCCGAGATAGGCTTGCCCATGCGGTTTTCAGTCTACCTGCCACCACAGGCCATGGCAGGCGAAACCTGCCCGGCAGTCTTTTATCTGGCTGGCCTGACCTGCACCGAAGAAACCTTCATGATCAAGGCAGGTGCGCAAGCCATTGCTGCACGCGAAGGCATCATCCTCATCACTCCAGATACCAGCCCGCGCAATGCCAACATCCCCGGCGACAGCGATAATTGGGATTTTGGTGTGGCTGCCGGTTTTTACCTGGATGCAACGCAAGCGCCCTGGAGCAAGCACTACCGCATGCACAGCTACATCGTCGCTGAACTGCTGCCCATGCTGCTTGCCAGCCTGCCCATGGACAAGTCGCGCGTCGGCATCATGGGGCATTCCATGGGTGGCCATGGCGCACTGGTACTAGCCTTGCGCCATCCAGAGCTATTCAGCAGCGTATCAGCCTTCGCCCCTGTTGCAGCACCAAGCCAGTGCCCCTGGGGCCAAAAAGCCTTCACCGGCTACCTGGGACCTGATCAAAATACCTGGGCCGGGTATGACGCCACAGCACTCATGCAAAAGCAGAGCCAGCCACCCTTCCCCAAAGGCATTTTGATCGACCAGGGATTTGCCGACAAATTTTTGGCTGAACAATTGCATCCTGAGAAATTTGCTCAGGCTTGTACTGCAGTCGGGCAAGCACTGACATTGCGCTATCAGCCTGAATACGATCATGGTTACTACTTCATCAATACCTTCATTGAAGACCATTTGCTGCACCACAAACAGCAATTGAATGCCTGATACCTCTCATTAGCGCTTCAAAACGCAGCAAAAACGGCTCCAAGGCTGCTTGTTCCAGTCGCACCAAACTGGAACAAGCACTCTATTTCTGTGCGTTTCTCGTTTAACTGTCATCTTTATTGTGTAAAATCGAGCGACTTCGTCGCGCGTTTTTGCGCATACTTCAGAACGACATAACCAGAAAGCAAGAGATGAGTAAAGTAGTCATCAGCGGCACCGGCCTGTACACGCCTTCCCAGTCCATTTCCAATGAAGAACTGATCGCCAGTTTCAATGCTTATGTCCAGCAACACAATGTACAAAACGCGGCGGCCATCGCCAGTGGTGAAGTAGTCGCACTGGAAGAATCCAGCGTTGCCTTCATCGAAAAAGCATCCGGCATCAAATCCCGCTTTGTCATGAACAAAGAAGGCGTGCTCGACATCAACCGCATGGTGCCGCACATCCCGGAACGCAGCGATGAAGAGCCATCCATCATGTGTGAAATGGCCGTAGCAGCTGCCAACCAGGCGCTGGAACGTGCAGGCCGCAGCGCTGCCGATATCGACGCCGTCATTTGCGCTGCCAGCAATATGCAACGTGGCTACCCTGCCATGGCGGTGGAAATCCAGAATGCACTCGGCATAGACGGCTATGGCTACGACATCAACGTCGCCTGCTCGTCTGCCACCTTTGGCATACAGGCCGCTGTCACTGCCATACAAAGCGGCCAGGCGCGTGCAGTGTTAGTCGTCAACCCTGAGATTACCAGCGGCCACCTGAACTGGCGCGACCGCGACAGCCATTTTATTTTTGGTGATGCCTGTACTGCCATCATCGTAGAACGCGCAGACCTGGCGACATCCAAACACCAGTTTGAAATCGTCGGCCTCAGGCTCAAGACACAGTTCTCGAACAACATCCGCAATAACTTCGGTTTCCTGAACCGCGCTGATGAAAGCGGCATAGGCAAGCCAGACAAACTGTTCCGCCAGCAAGGCCGCAAAGTATTCAAGGATGTCTGCCCCATGGCTGCATCTGTCATTACAGCTACAGTACAGGCTGCCGACATCGCCATCCCTGATGTCAAGCGCTACTGGCTGCACCAGGCTAACCTGAATATGAATTTGCTCATCGCCCGTTTGATACTGGGCCGTGATGCATCACCAGAAGAATCACCAACCATTCTGGACACTTACGCCAATACTTCATCGGCTGGCTCCATCATTGCCTTCCACAAATACCAGGATGACCTGGAAACTGGCAATATAGGCGTGATCTGCTCATTTGGAGCGGGTTATTCTATAGGCTGCGTGGTGGTGAAAAAGCTGGGCTAAATTTCAATTTCGCCCAGTAATAGGAAAAGGCCGCAATGCGGCCTTTTGTTTTACTGATCAGCACATAAGACTGATACAGATGTCTTACATCCCCAAAGACTTCAGCAATTCAGAGTTTTCGTCATCATCATCGGCTGCAGAAGCTGCTGCCCCAGCGGCGTTCTGATCGGCAGCTTGCTGCATATGGAGCAGGGCATCAGGATCAGAAACTTCGTGCGTTTCAAAATCATGCAATTTAATGAATTCAGTTCTGTCTATCGCCAGCTCAAGATAGAAAATATTATTTTTCTCGGTGAAGAAAGACACACGGCGTAATTCCGGCCTGTCCAGCGGCGTATCCACGCTCAGCATGACTTGCTTGGTCAGCACCAGCATCTTGGGCTGGTTCTGGGTAATATTGGTTTGCAATTCGCGGCGTACCTTGCCGGTAAAATCACCAACGATCTGGTTCATCAACTCACCCAGAATATTCGCCACCTCATCTGAAGTAAACGAAGTCGCCAGCTCAGACTTGGGCATGCCCATGTTGAGCATGTACTTCTCATAGATTTCCAGCGCTGTATCGCCGTCAAAATTCAACACCACCAGACCAGAAAAGCCACCATCAAACAGCACGAAGCAACCGATATCCGGCTTCAAACCTATCTTTGTGATGCGCTGCACCATGGCAGAATAATGGACCTTGCTGTTTGTGGCGACGTTCAGCACCCGTATCACCGAATTACACAAACTGGTCAACAAGTCCTCTGTACCATACACAACGCTAGTTTCTTCTGTGGCCATGACCAACTCCCGAATTTATTACATGAAAAATCAATCCACCCTGCCCAATGAACCCCAATGAACACTAAGCACCGCAAGTCTGCGGTCACACTCAACATCCTGGCAAGATAGAGACACAGCATTCCCGCCCCAACATTGGTAACGGCAATACGAAACTTATCTGGAATAGCAATTAACAGCATACTCCCACTATGGACTACAAGACATACCCAAAACCAGCCAGGCACATCCCCCTATTGAACAGGCGCAAAGTCTGTTGGAATAATGAAAGAATACTGAAGCGATAGCGCCCCGTCTACATGTTTCATGCAATGGGGGTGATTTGTGGCCGTTCGATTAGGAGCGCGCTTGACGGGTGTTGCTAATTTGCAAGCATTGACGATCGTACTCAGAGCAAGCCGCAATATTATGAGCATCTTCATTGGTAAAGGCAAAAGACCGCATTTAGCGGCTTTTGCCTCATGAATCTTTGATGCTTACCAAAGTGCCAAGAATTGATATCCGTATTTTTGTCCAGAAAATTGATTTATCAAGTCTGTGGAACGTTTCACATCCCCAACCGCCTCAAAATTTGCTGCGCAGTCTCAATGCGCGCCTTGTTTGGATAATTTTTATTGGCAAGGATAACTATCCCTATTTTCTTTTCAGGCACAAAAGCAATGTATGCGCCAAAGCCACTGGTAGCGCCTGTCTTGTGGATGAAAACTTTTTTACCTGGGATCATCGGTGGTGTGATTTTTTCTACGGGTGTGGCATCAATGGCCATGTGAGTTGAAGAGCCTTCGATGACTGCGGCTATGTCTGTCGGGTAGGGATATAGTTCCCAGACCAGGCTTTGGGTCATGCCGTCAGCTTTGAAATAACCGGTGTGGGTATTCTTCAGGGCGAGGGCATACTCAGGTGTCAGCTTCATCTCGCCTATGTTTGCCTTGATGAATTGCACCAGGTCGTTGGCGGTGGTTTTGACGCCGTAGGCTTCTGTGGATAGCACATCTTCACGCAGGCGGACTGGGGTGTCGTCTTTTTTGTAGCCTTGTGCATAATCTGCCCGTTTGCTGTCCGGCACCGCGATGTAACTATTTTTCATACCAAAGGTGGGAAAGATCTGTTCTTGCATGATGGTGGCAAAAGGCTGCTGCAAGCTCCGGGCTGTGATGATGCCAAGCAGACCTATGCTGATATTGCTGTATGTCCGGTATTGCCCCTCTGGATGCTCAGGTTTCCAGTTTTTTAAATAGGTGTTCAGTTGTTCGTCATTTGTCACTTCATCTGGAACCTGCTGTGGCAAACCACCCGTGGTGTGCGTGCCCAGGCTTAGCAAGGATGTTTCTCCAAAGCTTGAGCCTTTCAAGTTGGGAAGGTGATCAGCGACCTTGTCAGTCAGCGCCAGTTTCCCCCTGCCCTGTGCCAGGGTCGTCATGGTGGCGATAAAGGTCTTGCTGATTGAGCCTATCTCAAACAGGGTGGTATCGGTGACTGGTGTTTTTTCTGACTTGGAAGCGAATCCATAATTGAATACATATTGCTTGCCATCGACAAAAATACCGATGGCCATGCCGGGGATGGCATGGGTTTTCATGACCGGGAGTATGGCTTCATCAGCGATATGTTTAACAGCGCCCACTTCGGCGCTCATGGCTGTCAGGCTGAATGTGGCAGTGATAGACAGGATGCTGATTCGTAAATATTGCAGGGCTAGTGATTTCATTTAATGCTCCTAAAGTTCGTCAAGTTGTTGCGTCCAAATTGTTTTTTTGATGAGTGAGTTCTGCCAGGGAAAATCACAATTTCAATTCCCAAACCAGCCTCCAGATTCTTGCGGTTTGCTGCTGGTTGATATCTGTCCAGCGCGATAGTGCGTTGGTATAGCTACCACTGTCTGTCTTGTCTTGCTGCAAAACATTGGCGACAGAAAAACGTAACTGGCTTTGTTTGTTTTGTTTCCAGGCCAGGTAAATATCGAGGTGACGTCTGGGGCTGCTATGCCCTGTCAGGTAAGCTGATTCGCGTACATTATTGGCGGCTTGATAGCTATAGTCTGCGCCCATGCGCCAGGCGGGATCAATCTGGTAGTCAGCCCCGGCGCTGACAAGCAAACCCGTTTGCTGAGCCAGACGGTTGTCGGGGCCTGGTACTTGTTCTACGCGCGACCAGTTGCGGTTGAGGTTACCGTGTACTTCTATGGCGGGCATGCTGGCGGCCAGTTGTTGCAAGTCTAGCTTGGCCTCGATTTCCAAACCGAGAATTCTGGCGCGGCCATTGTTGGCAAGGCTGGCGACCCAGGTAGTGCCTTGCTGCGCGAGTTGCTCCAGCATGACATCGTCTATGCGTCGCCAATAGGCGTTGGCGCTGATGACGCTGCTCTCTGTCAGGTAATGCTCATAAGCCAGTTCCATACCCCAGGCGCGTTCTGGCCGCAAGTTGGGATTGCCCTGAAAGTCAGCATTCAAGGGAGTGTTATTGTTGTCGATGCGAAACAGACGCGGCACCAGGTTGGCGACAGTGGGCAGTTTGAAGCTGCGGTTGAGCGCCATGCGCCATTGCCTTTGCGCATCGAGCTTCCAGACGCTTTGCAGTATCGGGCTCAGCATGGTGGATTTATTTGAAAAATCAAATTCACCCGCTTCTTTGCTATTGCTACTGATACGCTCCATGCGCAAACCCAGATAAGCAGACCAGGCGCTGTTGATGGTCCATTCGTCCTGTAGGTAGACAGCCAGTTTTTGCAGACCAGCCTGGTAATAATGTATGCTGTCATCAGCGATGCCCGTAAGGAGAGCGAGCTCCTGTTCATTGCGGTTTTCATGCCGTAATGCCCGGCTGGCTTCCCAGCCCAGGCTGAGCACATGTGATTCTGAATACGGTGCCAGGTATTTGCCGTTGAAGCGATATTCATTTTCATCGGCATCACCGGTGACATAGCGGTGTACGCTCAATGCCCCCGTATTGTCCTTGCCCCAGAAGTGGAATTTGGCGGATCTGTCAAAACTGTTCCAGCCAAAATTCATGGTCAGCTTGGCGCTGTCGGCGAGGCGGCGTTCCCAGCTAAGGTCATTGCGGGAGGTGAATATGTGTGCGGCCCAGATGGAATGATTATCCGGGAACTCTGTGCTATTACCAACATAGGTCGTTTCTTTTTCTTGTTTGGCGTTTTCCAGTCTGGAGAGATTCAGATTGCCTTGCCAGCTCAGGCTGTTTTGTGCATCGATTTTCCAGTTCAGGCGCGGCGACAGGCTGGCCACATCGCGGCGGTTTTGCTGGCCTTGTTGGAGTTGCCTGTCGGCTTGTGTTTGCCATGTGTCATTTGCGCCTGCGCGGGTGGCGTAGCTTTCTGCGGCAATTGTATTGACTTGGTTGGCATTGCTTTCAAACGTACCTGCCAGCACGTATGAAATATCAGCCTTGTTGAGCGATAACTGGTCGCCCATGCTCCACGACAAATTGCCCGACAAGCGCCCGGCCTGGAGGCTGGTGTTGGTTTTGATTTCTGTAGACTGGTTGCTGCTTTTTTTCTTGAGGATGACATTGATGGTACCGGCAATGCTCTGGGCACTGACATCAGCACTGGCCACGCGCATGACTTCTATTTTTTCTATCAAGTCTGGGGCGATGCTGTCTATGGTGAAACCTACCGGGGTAGTCTGGCCATTGAGCAATATCTGCGTATAGCCATTGCCGAGACCGCGCATGCGTATCTCTGCGCCCTTGCCTTTACTCTCCGTGACGCTGATGCCGGGCAGGCGCTTTAATATTTCGCTGAGATTGGTGTCGCCGTATTTTTCTATGTCTTCACGGCCATACACACTGCGCATGCCGACATCGTCCTGCCGGTCGCGAACAGCTTGCGATTTTCCGCTGATTTCTACTTGCTGCGGTGTTGGTTGTGCCAGTTGTTGTGCCAATACCGGTTTACTGGCGAACAGCGCCAGAACGCTCAGGGCAATGGTGGACAGACGTGTTGAGGTCTGCTTAAAAAGCATGGTGTTTTCTTTCTTCGACAGGTTGAAGGGCGTGACTGGTCCTTGCGCCGTTCAGGGCGCAGGACAGTCAGGTGTTGAGTGCGTTAAATGGGAAGTCTGTTTAGCCTGCTTAGCTAGTTTTTGCAGCTTCGAGTGCAGTACGTATGTGCATGACATCGTCAGTACGCACATCGCTGTTTTTTGCATTCAGCAAGACCATGATGACAGGTTTGCCTGCGATGGTGGTGCGCATGGTCAGGCAGCGGCCAGCGATTTTTGAGTAGCCTGTTTTTGAGAGACTGATGTCCCAGTCCTTGCTGGCGGTCAGACTGTTGGTGCTTTGGTAGTCGTAGGTCTGCCCGGCTACCGTGTACTGGCCTTCGCTGCGGCTGGCAAGGCTGCGCAATTCTGGATAACTGGCGGCGATCTTGACCAGGCGTGCGACATCTCTGGCGGTGGAACGGTTATTGGGGGAGATACCGGCAGCTTCTTCCAGATGCGTAGCTTGCAAACCCAGGCTGGCGGTCTTGCTCTGCAAGGCGGCAACAAAAGCGGGTTTGCCACCGGGGTAGGTTCTGGCCAGGGCTTTGGCAGCTGCATTGCTGGATGGTATCAGTGTCAGTTCCAGCAGATTTTGGCGCGACAAGACAGCTCCCGGTTGCAATTTGACCTGGTTGGTATGCCAGCCCGCGACATCTTCTTTGGTGATGGTGATGGCTTCATCTTTATCCAGCTTTGCATCCAGCGTCACCATGGCGGTCATCAGTTTGCTGATGGATGCGATGGGTACGATGGTGTCAGCATTTTTTTCCAGCAAGACTTTGCCGCTTTGTTCATCCACCACCAGCACATGTTCTGAACTGGTTTTGACATAGGCGCTGATGTGCGTTGCAGGCTCTGCTTTTGTGACAGCAACTTGCAATGATGGATCTGGTGCAGCATTCACCTGGGTTTGCAATACCAGCAGCAAGGCCGCCGCGATACCCAGCACGGGTGCTGCCATCTTCCAATGCCATGGCTGTGTATCAGGGCGCACCAGGCGCTTGATGCGTGACAGCAGGTCGCCACCGTTAGCTGCCATCGCAGCTTGCGGCATTGCGGCGATCTGCAATTTATCCAGCACTTGCAGGGCACGGGCCAATGGGCGGGTCTGGCCAAGCATGGCGGCTGCCATGTCGTCGGCAATCAATTCTCTTTCAGCATCAATGCGTTTGGAAATCCACCACACTGCAGGGTGATAAAACAGCAGCGACAAGACCAGGTTTTGCAAGAGGTTGACAATATAATCCCAGCGCTTGATGTGGGCCAGTTCATGTGCCAGCAAGGCCTCTATCATGTCGGGTGCCATGCCAGTCAGCAAGGATGCGGGCATGACCACGACAGGTTTGATGCAGCCATAAGTGATCGGGCTTAACAAGTCTTTTTGGAACTTGACCTGCACCTGGCGGCGTATGGAAAATTGATAGGCCAGTTGATTGGTACGTGCCTGCCATTGCTGCGTCAGGACAGCGATATCATTGCCATGCTGGCCAAGCCGATAGACCCACAGCAAGCCCAAAGCCAGACGCATCAGCATCAACAGCACGCCCATGCTCCACAGGCTGACCACCAGCGGCAACCAGGCCTCTATCTGTGCTGCAAGCAGGCTCTGCCTGACCCAGACCAGGTCCAGCGAGATGCTGGCCTTGCTGGCAAGTTGTATGGCTGTTTCCAAGTTGATGGTTTGCGGGTCTTGCCATTGCTGCAGTATGCCTAGCGCAGGCCACAGCAGGCAAGCCAGCATTGCGACGCAGGCCAGCACATAACGTAATTGCGGACGGGCATTGCGGGTCACGGCCAGCAGGATGGCGCAGACGCTGGCGATCAATGCACCCTGCCAGACAAAATGCAGCAGGGGCCAGCCCAGCAATTCGGTGAGCGTATATTCTGTGAATGTGGCAGCGGGCATCATGATTTTTTCTCATCCTGCATGATCTGTTCGATTTCATCACGTTCTTTATCGGTGACATGGCCGCGCAAGGCAGCCAGCACCAGAGCCTTGCCAGAACCGGCAAAGACTTTTTGTATCATGTCCTTGAGCAAATTGGTTTGCAGCGAATCCTGCTCTTGCGAAGGTGCATACACATGTGAGCGCTGGCTTTCATCGCGCGTCAAAATGCCCTTGCCGTGCATGATTTGCAGATGACGCAAGACCGTGGCATAGGCCAGGTCCGGACGTTCGTCCTGTATGGTTTCATGCAATTGCTTGGCACTCATGGGGCCATGTTGCCACAACACTTTGAGCAAATTCAGCTCAGAAGCCGTGGGCTTGGGAATAGATGATTTTGCAACAGAGGAAGACATATTCTGCATCCAGATTAAACAATGGATGCAGAATAAATGTTCTAGAAACTTTTGTCTAGAACTTTTTTTCTAGTTTATATAAATACTCGTTCAGCCTTGAGGCAGCACGCGATCTTCATGCCGGGGTGCTGGCCACAAACCTGCCGGGCGTTTCAACATGACGATGACCATGGTCAGACCCAGAAGCAATTGGCGCAAGACTTCTGGCTCTATCAGCATGTGGCCAAACAATTGCTGCTGCAACGGTGGCACCAGATAACGCAATACTTCTGGCAGAAGTGCCAACAGCACTGCACCTAGTATGACGCCGGGTATATGCCCTATGCCACCCAGTATCACCATGGACAGGACGGTAATCGATTCATTCAATGAAAATGATTCTGGCGAGACAAAGCCCTGGAACGAGGCAAACATGGCACCAGCCACGCCACCGAAGGATGCCCCCATGGCAAAGGCAAGTAATTTGATATTGCGGGTATTGATGCCCATGGCAACGGCGGCAATTTCATCTTCACGGATGGCGACAAAGGCACGTCCCAGGCGCGAATCATGCAGGCGCACGGTCACGAAGATGATGCTGGCACACAGGCTTAAAAAAAGAAAGTAATAGGCATTCACGGATGGCATGGAAAAACCAGCAAAATACACGGTCGCCTGTGATCCTGGTTCCCCACCCAGTGAGACGCCGAAGATGCGGATGTGGTCTATCATATTGATGCCCTTGGGGCCATCGGTGATATTGATAGGCGCATTCAGGTTGACGATGAATATGCGCACGATTTCACCAAAGCCGAGAGTGACGACGGCCAGGTAATCACCGCGTAACTTCAAGGTGGGTGCTCCGAGCAATGCCCCCAGTGCTGCTGCCAGCATTGCCCCAAGAGGGACGATAAACCATACCGACAGATGTATGCCATGCTCGGCTATCCCTGGTCCACACAACCATAACAGGGCATTACCCAGCAAGGGAAAATTGTTGACCACAGATTCCAGCAAGACGGCAAACTGCGGCGACGCCAGCAAGGCTGTCATATACGCGCCCAGGGCATAAAAAGCGATGTAACCCAGATCAAGCAAGCCGGCAAAACCCACAACGATATTCAAGCCCAGCGCCAGCATGATGTAGAGCAAGGCAAAATCCATGATACGCACCCAGGCATTGCCATATTGCATGGCAATGAAGGGAAAAACCAGCATCATCGTGATCAGCAATGCCAGTATGGGATATGCCTGATGCGGGTTGGCTCTGGTATCAAAGTAGTGGGACATATGCCTTGCCTGGAAGTTTACACTTCCAGCTATCTTAAACACCCGCTATGCAAACCGCTATCATGATCTTGCTCAAATCATGCCACGCTGCCGGGATTGCGTAGGCGTCATGCCGAATACAGACCGGAAGCTGGATGTAAAGTGACTATGGCTGGCAAAGCCGCATGCATGGGCAATCTGGGTCAGGTCTGCACAGCTCGCTTGCATGGTGCGCAAGGCTCTGGCCAGCCGGGTGCGTATCAGGTAGCGATGCACAGGCAGGCCAACTTCTTCCTTGAATACTCTTGCCAGGTGAAAGGGAGAGGTATGCACATGGCGGGCCAGCTCATCGAGCGCCCAATCCTGTTGGGGATAAAGCGAGATCAGTTCTTTGACGGTCTCGACTTGTTGGCGCCTGCGTCCCTGTGTCTGCGTAGGTGTGGCGCGATCAAGTTGCTGACGGTCCCTGCAAGCAGCCTGCACCGATGCCGTCAGCACGGAAACACTGATTTCCTGCACTGCCAGTTGATCGACGACAGGCTCATGCAGATGCCGCCACAAGAGTTCGCGGTTCAGTACGCTGGCAGGTGGCAGCAGGCTGTGCGACCTGAGCATGGGAGCATATAGTTGCTGCACACCGGCAGCATCGACCAGCATTTGCATGAGTGCTTCTTTTGAGAAATCCAGGACCAAAGCTTCATCGCCTATATCACCGGGAAAACTAATGCGGTAAGGCTGACCTGTACCCAGAAAAATCGCATGATTGGCATTCGCAATTACATGCTGTCTGGGACCATCATGTTTGGCCAGCACACCGGCGATGGGCAACAATACCAGGTCAGCAGTTTCACACTCCAGCTCTTTTGTATCTTCAGGCGAGGGGCGTGCCACGCCATGCCGTATGGACAAGAGCTCGCTTTGGAAAAGGGTGCGCAGTACCAGTGCCATAGTAGTATCAGTTTAAGTCCAGGTTAATCGACACTGACACGATAAGCTGATTGTTCACAAATTTTAATTTGATAATACGGCATTCTGGAAGATTAGAACTCGTTTCATCAATAGGATGAGATGCGTTCCAGATACTCAGCACAGCTACGCAATATCCTTGCTTACTTAGTTACTTAGGCAGCAACTTGCGCCGTTCATATTCAAGCTGGTTGATATGCCGCTGTATGGCCACATCCATTTCATGCGGCAGTTTTTGAAAACTGATGCCTATGCGGTATTTGCCCTGCCGGCTTTTTTCTATCTGGGTGACATGGCGCACTATGCCTTCGCAGCGCACCACATTGCGTATACCAAGCACGATATGCAATTTGGCAATGCGGTCCTGCACCTTGATTTCTGGTGGGCCAGACACTTGCACACTCAAGCCACCCACGCATAAATCAAAGATGGGCCAGTAAGCCAGGGTCTCGCCTTTATCATCGTAGAGCCTGACCTTGAGCGGGTCGACGATAGGCAATTCATTGCGGAAATACTCACGGCGCTGCATGCGCACCACACGCGGTGGGATAGGTACCCAAAAAGCATCCTGGCCACCCCAGGTGAAGCGTTCAGGGTTCAGCCCGGTGAATTGCACGCGTATGCCATCCGGCCGGCCCAGAAAAACACAGGAGCTGGCTTTTTCCAGCAACTTGTTGGCGCGGGCATCGCCGCCTATATCAAAAACCAGGCCATCATCCCTGGCTGAGAGTATCAGGGTGACGATAAATTCACGGCCCTCATTAAAGTAGACCGTAACTGGCTCGCGTCTGTGGGACAGCTCATTCAAAATGCCCAGAATTTCTCTCTGCCCCAGCAGGAAAAATTTATCTTCTATTTCGTCATTGCTTAATGATGCAGACATCCATTTACCTTTTTATTTATTTTTCTTGAAAATAGACTGCTTATTACTACGGGTCAATAAAATGATATAGCTAAATGCCATGATTTGAAACATCAGTTGCTTTTTTGGCTCAGCGGCCCCTGCAACAGAGCCGTCTTGTTTGTCGCATAATGCCTGCTATGCCATCCATATTCAAAATAATCAATGAAAATACTCGCCATCTGCGGCAGCCTGCGCGCTGCCTCTCTCAATGCCATGCTGATACGTGCACTGATACGCCTGGCACCGCCGGATATTGACATTCTGACCTATGATGGCATGGCAACGCTGCCCTTGTTTAATCCAGACCTGGATTTAACGCCCCCTGCCAGCGTCGTGAACTTGAAACAACAGATCGCTGCCGCCGATGTGATACTGATTGCCAGCCCGGAATATGCGCATGGCATAACAGGGGTCATCAAGAATGCGCTGGACTGGACAGTCAGCAGCGATGTGTTTGTCTACAAACCTGTCGTAGTGTTGAACGCCTCACCCAGAGCCACCCATGCAGATGCAGCATTGCGGGAAATATTGAGTGTCATGTCGGCCAGGATACTGGAGACAGCATCGGTAAAAGTACCAGTCATAGGCGCGAAACTGGACGAGGACGGCATGCTCAGCCATCCTGAAATAGCGGGAATTTTAAAAACTGCGTTGGTTGCTGCCAGAACGGAGTGGCAAACTGGTCAAAGCTGATTAGAACTCATTTCATAAATAGGATGAGTGCGAACAAGACGATTTGGGATGCAGTGCAAGGCGTGACGCGAAGCTAAGGCTGGTGCCTTAGCGAGAGCGGGGTAACAAACTGCACGCTGCAATGCGCCCAAATCGTCAGTTCCCGGAGGGTTTGTCTCATAACGTGCGCTGGACTACGTTGGACTCGTTGTCAATAGGCAAAGCTATTGACTGCCTCGTCCATAGTTTTACCATTGGCCAGCCCACGTTATGAGACAAACGCATCTCACTCTATTTATGAAATGAGTTCTAAGCAGCTAAAGCGTGTTCAAGCAGGGTATGCAATTCAGTGAACGATGGTTCACCGACATAGCGTTTGAGGATATTGCCTTGCTTGTCGATGACATAGGTCGTTGGCGTCAGTTTGACATCGCCAAATGACTGGGCCAGCTTGCCTTGGGGATCAAGGGAGACATGGAAAGGCAATTTGCGGGTTTCGGCATAATTGATCACGTAGTTGGGTGCGTCATAACTCATGGCGACAGCTACAAACTCCAGGCCTTGCTTATTATACTTATTGTAAGTCTCTATCATCTTGGGCATCTCTGCCACGCAAGTCGTGCAGGATGTTGCCCAGAAGTTCACCATGACCACCTTGCCGCGCAGGCTTTGCGTAGATATTTTTTCACCTTTGAGATTGGTGAAACTGACATCTGGCATAGGTGTTTTCGCCTTGTAAGTCACAAAAAAAGCGACCGCCAAAGCAATCAGCGCCATTGCGGCAATGACTGAAAATATGGCGAATTTACGCGGTGAAGAAGGCGCCAGCATGGTTTTTCCAGAGCAAGAAACAAATCAATAAATAATACCAGAGCGCATTATACGGCCTAAGTCAAAATCAGGTTTTGCGCTATCACAGCTACATCAACAGCGGGGCTCTGCTTTTACCAAAGCTTGGCGACAGGCACAACGACACCGGCAAACCAGGAGCGGTCCTGGGAATTGCTGGTCAGGCCCTTGGTCATGCCGGCATCGAGTGTAAGCCGCTTGTTGGGGCTGTAAGTCAGGGCTATCAGCGCCTGCCCCTGGTTTTTAGTGCCCGCACGGTGCCAACCCGCCCATTCTGCAGTCAGGCCCAATTTGTCATGAATCTCGGTAGAAAACGAAGCCGACAAACCGCTTTGCCAGTGCGAAGTGGACTCTTCTGCAAACCCCAGGTGTGTCATATTCAGGTTCAGGTCCGCGTGGACCTTGCCCAGGTCCTGACTGACAATGCTATTCAAAGTCCAGTCTGATTTGCCCGATCCCAATGTATCTTTGGCCGTGGGAAATTTATTGCCGAATTCCAGGCCAAAAGCGGTATCGTCACTGATGACAAACGCCCGCTTGATGGTCAGCGAGGTATCGCCAAAGCCGCGGTCACGCTGGCCTGCACCATCGTCATTGATGATATGCACTTCACCACCGAGCAAGACTCCCCATTCCTTGGAAAAAGCCAGCTTGAACAGATAAGGCAAGCTCTGGCGCTGCGCTGGCCCGGTTTTAATGGTGTTGATGCCCATTTCCAGTTCCACTTGCCCGGCGACAGGAAGTTGCGCAGAATTCGATACCGATGGACGATAAGGAGTGATGGCATCTACTTCTTCATCGGCAGCATAGGCGGACTGGCCGGCCAGGCATGTGAGGGAGGTCAGTGCAGCCAGTGCGACTAAATTCAAGCGGGATATTCTGGACATGGTTTTCCTTTCATTCTGTGATCAGCATAGCAGGAGCAGTGATGGCTTTGCCAGCGACATGGGTAGTCAGCACTATCGCTGTCGAAGTCGAGCCAAAAGCATTCAATTCATTAATGATACGCTGTAAATGTTCTACATCGGTCGCCAGCACGCGCATCACTGCACCGTCTTCACCTGTCACAGTATAGCAATCAATAATTTCAGGGCAGTTGGCCACATATTGTGCGTAGGGCCGCCCTTGCTGGGTAGACAGCCTGATCATGGCGGTGATTTGATAACCCAGAGCCTTGGGATTAATATCAGCACGGTAGGCACGTATCACCTGGGCAGCTTCGAGACGCTTGATGCGCTCTGACACAGCAGGCTGGCTCAAATGCACCTGGCGGCCAACTTCAGCATGCGACATGCGCGCATCTTGTTGCAATAATTGCAGGATTTTTTGATCAAACTGGTCGAGTTTATGATTCATAAGCATTTTGCGTAGATTTCCAATCAAATCCTTGTCCGATCAGGTAATTCCCTATGGAATCCCATTCAAACCTTGGATTGCACTTGCTAAAGTAGAGTTACTGTAGAGCTTACACCAAACCTTAGAATTCCCTGGAAAAATTGCCATGACGACGACTATTACTGCCACCCAGCTTGCCCATATTGCCAACGAATTCGACACACCGTGCTGGGCCTATGACGCCTCCATTATAAGAGCGCAAATAGCCCGTCTGCGTCAATTTGATGTGATCCGCTTTGCCCAGAAGGCATCCAGCAATATCCATTTGCTGCGCCTGATGCGTGAAGAGGGCGTGATGGTGGATTCTGTCTCACTGGGTGAAGTGGAACGTGCGCTGGCCGCAGGTTATGCCAGCCAGGCTGAACATGGCGGCCATGCGCCTATCGTGTTCACTGCCGATTTACTGGACCGTGCGACCTTGAAGCGCGTGGTGGAACTGAATATCCCGGTCAATTGCGGCTCACCACAAATGCTGGAGCAGCTGGGGCAAGCTCATCCTGGTCATGCAGTGTGGTTGCGCATCAACCCTGGCTTTGGTCATGGCCACAGCCGCAAGACCAATACCGGGGGCGAGCAAAGCAAGCATGGTATCTGGCATGAAGAATTGCAAAACGCATTGGCCATCATTGATCAGTATGGTTTGACGCTGGTGGGTCTGCACATGCATATCGGTTCGGGTGTTGATTATGACCATTTGCAAAGCGTTTGCGATGCCATGATAGAACAGGTGAAAATCTGCAAGCGTGACTTGCAGGCGATTTCCATAGGTGGCGGCTTGTCCATCCCTTACCGTGGCGACGAGCCTGCGGTCGATACTGCGCATTATTTTGAAATATGGGACAAGGCCAGGAAAGAAATCGAAACCCTGCTGGGTCACAAGATCAGCATGGAGATAGAACCTGGGCGTTTCCTGGTGGCACAATCTGGTATTTTGATTTCTGAATTGCGTGCGCAAAAACAGGTGGGCAGCAATTTCTTTGCGCTGGTTGATGCTGGCTTTAATGACCTGGTGCGCCCGTCCATGTATGGCAGCTTCCACCGCATTACATGTCATACGGCGGATGGCACGGCGCGTACCACGGCCTTGCGCCCTACCGTGGTAGCCGGGCCTTTGTGTGAATCTGGCGACGTGTTCACGCAAGAAGATGGCGGCGTGGTCACCACCCAGGATTTGCCAGCTTGCGAGATCGGTGACCTGTTCGTCTTCCATGATGCCGGTGCTTATGGTGCCAGCATGTCGTCGAACTATAATTCCCGCCCGCTGATACCTGAGATTCTGGTGGATGGTGAGCAGATAAAACAAATCCGCCGTCGCCAGACTGTGCAGGAATTGATTGCGCTGGAAAACGTCTAAGCTTTTATTGACGAAGCTCTTCGAGAAGTCCTGCTTTTCTTGCCTTGAGGATGGCGACATTTAGTTTGTCTATGATGCCGTCATCCTTGTCTGCCCTTACCGCAAAATGAATGGTATCTATCAGCAGCGGCTTGGGCAAGACCGTCAGGCGCACGTCAGCAAAAGGTGAACTGTTGCCTTCGTTTTCGTCCCGCAAAGCCTGCAACCTGTTTTCGAGAAAACGCGGGTCTTTGTTCACAGCACCAAACAAGCCAGCATCCATGCGCCGGAACAAGAGTTTATAGATGCGCGACAAAGGGGCGTAATTATCGACTTCAACCTTGAAGAGATTGTCCTTCATGGCATCGAAGCGGTCACCATAGCTAAAGCCGCGTGGGATACCTATGGTCTTGCCCTTGAGGTCAGCCATGGTGTTGAAGCGAAACTGGGCATCGCTTCTGGTGACCAGGAACATGTACTTTGATTGTATGGGCAGGGAAAAGTGGAAGATTTTTTCCCTCTCTTTAGTCTTGCTGACGCCGTATAAAACGCCCTCACCATTTTCTGCTGCCTGCAATGCGCGTGGCCAGGGGCTACGCTGCTGTTGTATCTGCAAATTCCCTTCCCGTTCAATAAACTCAAATAGTTTATCTGCCAGTTTCAAGGGGAAAGGCTGGCCGCGCTGGTCTATGGGGTCAGGTGTCAGTATCACCACTTCCTTGGCATATATTGTCTGCGCACTCATGCCATATGCCAGCGCAAATAATGTCAGCCGCAAAGCAGGAAGAGGGTTGTACAAGTGCATGTGACGTCACCAGGACCTTTCATACAAAACTCTCACAAGCTGTGCCGGTCAAGCATATGCATGGCTATTGGCCTGGGATATGAGATCGTTTGGGAGAGTAAAACAGACAAGCGACACAACTAATTCGTTTCCCATTAAAGAAACTTATCAGATAGTAACGTCAATATGGCAACGCAGCAAGATTAGCAAGAAATTATTACAATAAAAATGCAGTCATGCCCACTGTGATGCCCGCTGTAATACCTATAAGCAGCAGGATTGGCCTCAGCTTTTAGCCGGACCAGCGTGTTTTTGAATGACGGCCTTGATATGCTTCCATTGCGCAGCTTTGATGCCACCCTTGAAGGACTCGATGACCTTGCCATCACGACCTATGAGAAAAACCGTCGGCGTTGCAAACACCTTGCCAAAATTATCCTGATAATCAGAGGCATTGCGCCACAGTGAAGGGAAACCCTGATTGTCCTTGCTGAGCCATTTTGCCTGTTTGGCATAGTCATCAATATCGCTCATGGCATCGTCGATACTGACGGTAACAAGTTCAAAGCCTGACTTTTTATTGGCTTCATAAAACTTGCGGAAAGTGGGCATTTCAGCCTGGCAGGTTGGGCACCAGGTCGCCCAGAAGGTTACCAGTATGACTTCGCCTTTACTTGTGTCCAGCTTATAGGGTTTGCCGTTCAACATGGTGCCTGTCAAGGCGGGTTGAGCAGGAAAAACATCCTTGCTGGCAGCCAAGGCGAATTGGGTACTGAAGCTGGAGGCGACAATAACAGCCGCAACCAGAGACTTTGACATACTGAGCATGGTAGTACTCCACTTCTGTCTGCAAGATGCCTTACAGCATAGTGCAGATTGAAGCTGTCTGCCTGCGCTTATATGGCAATTTCAGCAAAAGCCGCAGAACGTGTACCAGGTCGTGGCGGATTATCTGCCGCCCTGTAAGTAAACACCATGGAAAACTTGGTCGCCGCAGTCAGGTTCTTGCCCGCAGCATGAAAGAGATTGCTATGGAATAGTAAGACATCGCCCTGCTGCAAAGGCACAGGCTGGGCGTGTGCCAGTAAAGCCTGGTTCTGTTCCAGGTCAGTGCGCAAGAACTGGGCTTCGTCCAGTTGGGCAACATCAATATCGATTTTGTGGGAGCCGGGTATCACCAGGAGGCAGCCATTTCCCAGTGTTTCATTGCGCAATGCCAGCCACGAAGAGATCAGTTCTGCCCGCTGGAAATTCCAGTAACGGCTATCCCTGTGCCAGCCTGTGGCCGTTGAGTATTGCGGCTGCTTGCTCATGATGCAATTGTGATGCGACTGTGACAGCAAGGCACCATCACCCAGTAATTGCAATAAAGGTGCTGCCAATGCTGGCCCGGTCGCCCATTGCGCCAGACGCGGGTCACGCGCATACGCTTGCAATAAGCGTCTGGCCGTCAGGCCACCCTCGGCGTCGCGTGAAGCAGGCGCGCCAGGGTAGCGGATATCTGCCTCATATTCTATGGGTTGCACCTGCCCCGCCAGTTGTTGTTCGCAATAGGCAATCACTTCTTCACAATAGGCCGCGCTGGCCTGGTGCCGCAATACCAGAAACCCCTGGCTGGCAAATTCTTGTTGTTGCGCAGTACTTAACATGGTCATTATCTTCAGTGAGCAAAATACCATTGCTGTGCATCGTTCGTGACGCACTAAAATGGCGCACTCTTGATTTTAGGTGAATTCTCTTCAGGTGATCAGAACAGATCAAGGCAATTTAAGCGCGATTGTGATTAGGGCGTCACAATTAAAATCCCGTAATAGGTGATAATGTAGGCCAAATTTAAGGAACCTCTAATTAAGTTACTGCGCGACGCTATTTGGGGCCTGCGATGCTCGCCGTACTATCTTACGAAGCGCTTCTTAACCCAAACTAACGCCGCTCGCTACACCTAATCAGAGATTCCTTAACGCAATAAACTAACGCAAAAGCCACTTACTAGACATGACACACACCATACTGGAAAACATCAACGTCAGTTCTTTCGAGAACATGCCCACCCCTGAAGAATTGCATGCGCGCCTGCCTTTGAGCGATCTGGCAGGCGATGTCGTTGAGCAAAGCCGCGAAAGCCTGCGCAGCATACTGGAGCGCAAGGACAAGCGCCTGTTCGTCGTGGTTGGTCCCTGCTCCATCCACGACCCGGTTGCCGGGCTGGATTATGCCCGTCGCCTGAAAGCCCTGCAGGAAGAAGTCAAGGATGTGATGTTGCTGGTCATGCGCGTCTACTTTGAAAAACCACGCACAACCACGGGCTGGAAGGGTTATATCAATGATCCGTACATGGATGATTCTTTCCGTGTTGACGAGGGCATGGAAAAAGCCCGCCAGTTTTTGCTGGATGTCTGTGAACTCGGTCTGCCGACCGGAACCGAAGCGCTGGACCCGATTTCACCACAATACCTGGGTGACCTGATTGCCTGGACGGCGATTGGTGCCCGCACTACTGAATCCCAGACCCATCGCGAAATGTCGTCCGGTTTGTCTACGCCTGTCGGTTTCAAGAATGGTACGGATGGCGATATCAGCATCGCCATCAATGCAATCTTGTCGGCATCACATCCGCATTCTTTCCTGGGTTTGAATGGCCAGGGCCGTGTCTCCATCGTACGCACCAGCGGCAATCAATATGGCCACGTGGTCTTGCGTGGTGGTGGTGACCGCCCTAATTACGACACCGTGTCGGTCGCCATGGCCCAGCAAGCCCTGGCCAAGGCCAAGCTGCCACCCAATATCGTGGTCGACTGCTCACATGCCAACAGCTACAAAAAACCAGAATTGCAACCGCTGGTCATGGCCGATGTCGTCAACCAGATTGCCAATGGCAACAAGGATATCGTTGGCGTCATGATCGAATCCAACATCATTGCCGGTAACCAGCCTATCCCTGAAGATTTGTCGCAACTCAAATACGGTTGTTCGGTGACTGATGCCTGCGTGGATTGGGAAACGACGGAGAAGATGTTGCGGGATGCTGCGGTGAGATTGCGCGGCTAACCAGGTCTGGAAAAAACTTATGCTGATTATCAATATGGAAGGCATGATCGCCGGGGCTATCATTGGCGGTATTTATTTCTTGATCACTTTAGTATTTCCAAATGCGGAATATCCAATCCGGTACGCCAGTGTAGCCACATTATTTCTTGTCATAGGCACGGTTGCAGATAAGCTGGGTTACCAGCCGAGGATTTACTTTGCAAAATTCAAATTGATAGGAATAGTGCTGAGCATTCTTGGTAGCTTCATGTTTTTAGGGGCCGCGATGTTTATCGTGGCTCTCATCACAAGTGCCGTCTGTTTTTTCTTATGGAAAAGAAACCAAGAGTACAAAACTTTTCTACATGCACAATCCTGCCTGGCGAATTATCTGGCAGACCAGAGCGAAGATCCGCATACACGCAAAAGATTATTGCTGGATGCGCTTTTCCAAAATATCTGGCTCAACAAAAAACCAGAATTTTTTGTACATAACGAGAAAGTAGTCGATGCCTTGCTATCTGATACCAAGCTTGTCAGTAACGAGGATGAGGCTTACTACTTGAGGCATGTCCAGGAGAAACTTCAAGAACAAAAAATACAAACGAAATGGTCCTGGAAATTAAACAACATAGGCACGGCAAAACGCAGTCTGACGCAACTCCTTGATAACCAGGGCATTGGCCGTTTCCGGCCTGGCATGTGATTAAACGGTTCATCAAATTACATATTAAACTGCTCAATGGATGCAATACATGCATCCATTTTTATATCTGGCCAGAACTTCAACAGTAATTCATTTTGGTTTAAAGCAAGCCAGGGCAATATCAAAACCAGCCTTAATCGTCGCGTCTGTAATGATTTGTGCTTCAGGGCTGCTCAAGTATTTTTTACCAGCCGGGGTTTCATAAAATTGCTTGAGCTCAAGCTGTTCGGCATCACTGAAATTAGCGATAGTTTTCGCCTGTGCTGGATGATTGCGGTTATAGACCTGGGTCTCTATGGCGGTGATGTATTTGGCACCCAGAGGTGTTTCATAAAAATCAGCGATGGTATGCAATTCCTCACCAGTGAAGTTGGTGGCTAACAGTCCCTGCACTTCCACTTCAGATTTTTTCCATGCCTTGTCTACGCAAGCAAATTTTGCTGGCTGGTTAGTCGCCTTGACCATCCGGACAATACCACTGGCCTTGATGACGCGTGTTGCCTCAGTCTTGGGACTAGTGATATTGTCGGCAGCATAAGCTGATACGTATATGCTGCAGAGCAGACTGGAGGCAATCAGTGACAGGCTGGTTTTAAACATGGACACACCTTGGCTATTCAATTGATGAGCCTGTCATTGTAATGGCGAGGCATCACAATTGCCTCAGTTGGCGCATGCAAGTTACATAGGAAAGCTGTATTTCTGTCTGATTTTTGTGCTGGCCTGCCTGCACTATTTTCTTTCCGCCCACATAGACGTCACGCACCAGATTATCATTACCCGCAAAGATCCAGGTATTGAGTACATCAGCACTACTGATACCTGCCAGGTTTGGATGCTGCTCATCAAGTACCACGATATCAGCGCGATAACCGGTAGCAAGTTGCCCCAGTTTGCGTCCGCTGGCTTGCGCACCACCTTGCAAAGCGGCCTGATATAAGAAATCACCGACCTTGCGCTGCCCAGTAACGCTGGCAATATTGCGGCCTTGCAGGCGCAGGCGCTGGCCATATTCCAGCCAGCGCAATTCTTCTACCGGGCTTTGTGACACATGGCTGTCACTGCCGATACCAAAGCGGCCATTGGCTGCGATGTAATCTGGCAGATCAAAAAAACCATCACCGAGATTGCCTTCCGTGGTCGTGCAAATACCAGCTACTGCGCCACTGGCAGCCATGCCCTGCACTTCTGCCTTTTTCAAATGGGTGGCATGTACCAGGCACCAGCGTTCGTTCACCAAACCGCTATCGAGCAAGAGTTCTACCGGGCGTTTGCCTGAGTAAGCGATGCAGGCATCAACTTCTTTTTGTTGTTCAGCGATATGGATATGGATGGGGCGCGTTGCGGGAAGTGCAGCTACCAGTTCACGTATCTGGTTGATGCTGGCAGCACGCAATGAATGTGGGGCCACGCCGACTTCAACCTGGTCACTGCGCTTGCCTTCCAGTGCCTCTATCAATTGCATGATCTCTGCCACATTGGTGGAGAAACGGCGCTGGTCATGGCGTAAAGCCTGTTCGCCAAAATCGGCGTAACTGTACAAAACGGGCAGCATACTGATACCCATGCCGGTCTGCTCTGCAGCAGCGATGACGCGTTCTGCCATCTCGGCTGGGCGTGCATAAAAACTGCCGTCCTGATTGCGGTGGAGGTAATGGAATTCACAGACTGCGGTATAGCCATGGCGCAGGCATTCAGCATATAGTTGTGCAGCGATGGCCTGGATTTGCTCAGGCGTGATATGCAGTGCATAGCGGTACATAAGATCGCGCCAGGTCCAGAAGCTGTCCTTGCCCTCGCCTGCCATTTCTGTCATGCCAGCCATGGCGCGCTGGAAGGCATGCGAATGCAGATTGGTGATACCGGGCACGACAAATTGTGCCTGGTTTTCATGTGCCTGCAAAACGGCATCCTGCTCGATCTGACTCAGGTCACCGCCCTCATTCCAGTGCAGGCGTACATTGCTGGTCCAGCCTTGGGGCAGCAAAGCATGATGGGCAAACAAACTGCTCATGCGACACTCCCTTGCGTCTTGTTCCAGTCCAGGCAGGCTTGCAGCAATTGCTTCAGCAAAGGCTGTACCTGCACCGCCAGGTCAGGCCGGTATTCATACGGTGCAGATTCGTTCATGTAGATGCACTGGCTCATCTCCAGTTGTATTGCATGGATATTGCGTGAAGGCTGGCCGTAATTACGGGTGATGAAACCACCCTTGAAACGGCCATTGAAAATATGGGTATAGGCAGATGTGTGAGTCGAATTCTGCAGGCTGTTTGCGATAGCTGTCTGCATGCCTGCATCACAGGACTTTTGATCAGCAGTGCCAAAGTTCAGGTCTGGCAATTTGCCATCAAAAAAACGAGGCACTTCGGATGCGATGGAATGTGCATCCCACAAGATGACGCTGCCATGCAGGCTCAACAGACGTTCCAGCTCTTGCTGCAATTGCTGGTGATAGGGTAGCCAGTAAGTGGCGATGCGGCGTTGCACTTCGGCTTCTGTCGGCAGATTCTCGGTTGCATACAGCGGCTGTTTGGCAAAGGTATCGACCGGGCACAGACCGGTCGTATCTTGCCCGGGATACAGGTTGGCATTGTCGGAAGAACGGTTCAGGTCTATCACATAGCGCGAATATTCAGCTGCGATGGTGGATGCGCCCAGCTCTGCTGCCATATTGTAGAGGCTGCGCAAATGCCAGTCGGTATCGGTCTTTTCTTGCGCGACTGGCAGCATCTGGGCAGCGATATCGTCCGGTATGCTGGTGCCCACATGCGGCATGGAAATCAGCAGGGGCAGGCTGCCTTGTTGAAAGTGATACGCAGTCATGGTGTCTCCCGTATTTATGGATATTGTAATTTGCGGCTCAGCCTGTCGGCTGCAGCCAGGGTCATGTTGATGAGTTCTTGCTTGCGTTGCTGTATGCGCTGCGCCGGTGCCATCAAAGACAAGGTCGCTTCCAGCTTGTCTCGGCCAGAAAACACAGGGGCGCTGACACCCCAGATGCCAAGGTCAACTTCATTCTCACTGGTGGCATATCTTTGTTCTCGTATGCTGTGCAACTGGGTTTGCAAGTCTTGCAGTGGCTGATTTGGTAATGGCGCATTTTCCAAAAAATTCTGTGCCAGCAAATCGTCTTGCAAAGCTGGCGGCAAATACGCCAGCAAAGCCTTGGCCGACGCACCGCGCACGCTGGAACTGGCGCGACCTTTGGCAAAGGAACAGCGCAGGGCTTGCTGGCTTTCCTGCATGTCCAGGCATACCACCTGCCCATTTACATAGGCCAGCAAGCCCACACTTTCACCTGACTTTTGTACCAGGTCTGCGAGCTCATCGCGCGCTGCACTCATAAGCCAGGAATGCTGGTCAAAGCCACGCGCCAGCTGCACCGCCAGCGGGCCTGGTTCATATAAGCCAGTCTGCGCATGTTCCTGCACCAGGCCCCATTTCTTGAGCGGTGCGAGCTGGCGGTACAGGGTGCTAAGTGGCAAGCCGGTTTGCTCTACCAGTTCACGCGCAGATAGTGCTTCGCCATGGCGGGCGATGCAGGCCAGGACTTGTAAAACCCGTTCGCTTTGAGGAATGTCTATTTGGTGAAGAGCAGCCATAGAGAGCTAGCACATAAATTTGTATATACTCATGCTAGCATTAAGGCGGGAAACATCAACTGCAAATTCTCATGCAATGAGAATTACTGCTTATTTTTATTTAAAAATTAATCGTGGTGCTGTGGACCGGCATAACCATCGTCCCCAGTGACGAATGCGACATCATTATCATAATCACAAGCAATATGCTTACTGTTAGTCCCTAAGGTAGGCTGTACAAACAGATAACAAGCTATCGCTCCGATAACCGGGAGCAGCCAGATCAGCGCATATTGTGCATACTTTTGAGCAGGCTCGTAAAAGTCACTCTTCACGACCAAAAAACTGATGTACAAGTTCAGAGCCAGTAAAAGGCTCACTATGCAGACGGTTACAAGCAAGAGAATATCCATATTTATAAGGGTAGCAGAGTTTTCAGTAAGGAGAACCAAGCTCTTGTTAGATGCTTTTATTCGTTATAAACAGCTTCTTAGTGATCCAGACCCTGCAAACCAACCCCAGGATATTCAGGGGCATCCTCACTTACACTGATTTTGCGCCCCGTAGATGGCTTGGCCAGCGAATAACAAAACAGACTACCCAGCACAGGGAGTAACCAGATCAAGAGAAATTGGGCAATTTTTTGCATGACCCCATAATAATCGCTACGCAAGATACAGTAACTGACGTAGATGTTTATCGCACACATTGTGCACAGGCAGTATATCGTCAGCGTCTCAAGATTGCTCATGCCTTAGCTCCTGCTATATGCCGTCATCTGGCAATTGCGGTTTTCCTGCGCGGGAAAGCCAGCCTTGATGACATCGTACATACTCTTTTCTTCTGCACTCAAGGCTCTGAACTGGTAGGCGAACTTGTTCGTGCTAACTGTGCGCGGGCCTATGCGGGCTGAGCGCACGCCTTTATTGCTGAGGTTATTCAAGTGCAGTTTTGCTGCCTCTTCGGTCTTGAACACGCCCAGCGAAATACCCCAGCGCAGATTGCTCTGGTCTTGCACGACATAGAAATCGGTAATGCCAAGGCGGCGCAATTCACCGGCTTTTTTGTCAGCCCCTTCTTTGCTGCCTTGTGAAGGGATGAAAACCATGTGCGTAGCGACATCGACGACGTTGATGCGGGACTGACGGTCACCCAGGGCCAAGGTTTTTAATTTTTCTTCAAACTTGGGAATATCGCCTTGCTGGAAATTGCCCACTTCCAGGCAGGCGATGACTTCGGCTTTCTTTTCTGCTGCTGGCTCACTTGGCGAAGCTGCTTCGGTCGCGGTCAGGAGCTTTAACTGATCGGCATGATGCTGTTTTTTCAGGTGCTCTGGCTCGTGCGTATCCAGGGACCAGTGTCCCAGATAGCCAAGATTAAATGCCAGCAAGAAGGCATTCAGTATGAGCAGGCTCCAAAAAAAGAATCTCAGCATGGTAAGTGTCAGTGTTATCAGTCCGGGCTTGATTGTGCCACGACAAACAGCCCCGTCAAGACCAGATTATCTACATATTGATAAGGAATGCCCAGATGGCTCAATAAATACGGGGCAGCGCCGCCAGAAATCACACAGTTGATGGCTTGGTTTTCTTGCTGCTCCAGGGTATTGACGGCGCGCACAATTGCGCCAACCTGGGCGCTGATACAGCCACTGACGATGGCTTGATCGGTATTATCGGCAAAGACTTTGGCGATATCCGTTGATTCTGCCACCTGGGGCAATTGTGCGGTATTGCGTGCCAGCGATTCTGCCATCAGTTTAAGACCGGGCAAGATCATGCCGCCCTTGAATATGCCTTGTGCTGTTACTGCATCGACTGTGGTGGCAGTTCCACAAGTGGCGACGATCAGGCTTTGTTGCGGAAACAGGTAATGCGCACCTATCATGGAGGCCAGGCGGTCACAACCCAGTTGCGCGGGATTACGGTAGCCATTATGCAGACCCGCGATGTCTTCTTGCGAGGCAAACCAGTCTATGTGCAAGTCCGGCTGTACTTCTTGCAGTAAAGCCGTGAGTTTCTCCTTGATGCTGGCACCGGCAACATTGGAAGTCAGAACGCGTGCAAAGCGCATGCCTTGCCAGCTGGTTTTCAGAGTATCCAGTTCGGCATGACTGACGGAGGCAATCTGCTGCCAGACTGCTGCAGAGTTGACCGGTACTGACTTCGCCGCTACGGAGTTCGCCTGTGCAGCATCCAGATTAACTGTAGCCCATTTTATCCGTGTATTCCCGGCGTCTATTAACAACTGCATCATGCCTTGGTTTTCCTTGTTTTATGCAACAGGCCGTAAGGACACATCGCCCGCCAATACATTGACCTGCCCCTGTTCAGTCTGCAATACCAGGCAGCCATGCAAATCCACACCGAGTGCTTTGCCGGTGTGCAAAACCTGGCCGTGGTCGAGTATATGCACGGTTTGATTGGCGTAGGCATGCAAGGTATTCCAGCGTGGCAAGAATGCTGAAAAACCTTGCTGGCCAAATTGCTGCAATGTTGTTGCCAGGGCGTTCAATAACTGCGCCAGCAACAGGTTCCTGTCCATTTTTGCCAGCCAGGGTGCATCTGCCAAGGCGCGGCCGACTTGTGCTTCCAGCTCATCCGACACTTGCAGGTTCAGGCCTATGCCAGCGACTATCCAGGTGCCGCCCTCACTGGCGGCAGCAGATTCCAGCAAGATACCGGCGAGTTTTTTACCATCGCGCAAAATGTCATTCGGCCACTTCAATTGCACATTCTGGTTCAAGGCATTCAGGCACTCTGCCAGGGCAACGCCTATCGCCAGCGGCAAGCCCAGCAGGTTGTGTGGCGCTTGTGGCAAATGCCAGGCCAACGAAAAAGTCAGCATGCCACCAGGCACGGTCAGCCATGGGCGACCTGCCCTGCCACGCCCTGCAGTCTGATGCACGGCCACCCGCAACACCGGACGCTGCAATGTTGGCAGGCGTGCCATCAGGTCGGCATTGGTGGAGCCGGTTTCTGCGACGACTTCAATATCGACTTCGCGGGCTGCGCCATCGCAGAGTTTTTCTATGGCAGCCGCATTCAGTTCCAGGTTTTTATTCTCTTGCATAATCTGTCTATGGTTAGCAGCCGTATTGTACTGCTGCCGGAACAAATGTTCAGGCCCCAAAAAAAACGGCACCTTATGCAGGTGCCGTTTTTTCTTACATCAACATCTTAATGCTACGGTATTCGCGCGGCATTGGTGCAGTGGCTACTTATGCTTCGCCGCCATCCACTACATCAGTTGTTGTTACTTCCGGGATAGGAGCAAATGCTGCCTTTTCCGCTTCCAGCAAGGCTACGCGTTCATCTGCTTCCCAAGTTTCTTTCAACTTGCGGGCGCGGTGGAATGCCAGACCTGTACCAGCAGGGATCAGGCGACCAACGATGACGTTTTCTTTCAAGCCACGCAGACCGTCTTTTTTGCCCATGATCGCAGCTTCGGTCAGAACACGTGTGGTTTCCTGGAAGGACGCCGCAGAGATGAAGGAATCTGTAGACAAGGATGCCTTGGTAATACCCAGCAAGATATTTTCATATGTTGCAGGGATACCGTTAGCTGCTGCTACGCGATCATTTTCATCCAGCAATTCAGAACGCTCTACCTGTTCACCAACGATGTAGTTGGCATCGCCTGGATTAACCACGACAACGCGACGCAACATCTGACGCACAATAACTTCGATGTGCTTGTCATTGATCTTAACGCCTTGCAAACGGTACACGTCCTGAACTTCATCAACGATGTAACGTGCCAGCGCTTCGATACCCAGCAAACGCAGGATGTCTTGTGGATCGGCTGGGCCGTCAACAATCATCTCACCCTTGTTCACGACCTGGCCGTCATGCACCAGGACTTGTTTGTCCTTGGTGATCAGGAACTCGTGTTTCTCGCCGTCCATGTCTGTGATTTCCAGACGTTGCTTACCTTTGGTTTCTTTACCAAACGCAACCGTACCTGTTACCTCTGCCAGCATACCGGCATCTTTTGGTGAACGGGCTTCGAACAACTCGGCAACGCGTGGCAGACCACCGGTAATATCACGGGTTTTTTGTGATTCTGTCGGGATACGCGCCAGAACTTCACCCACGTGTACTTGCTGACCGTCTTTAACGGTAATCAGCGCGCCCACCTGGAAGCCGATCGTTACTGCGTGTTCTGTGCCAGCGATCTTGACTTCTTCGCCTTGCTCGTTCAACAGCTTGACTTGTGGACGCAGTGTTTTACCTGCTGCGCTACCACGGCGTTTCGCATCGATCGCCACCAGCGTGGACAAACCTGTCACTTCATCAACCTGTTTGGCAACAGTCACGCCTTCTTCGACGTTCTCGAATTTCACCGTACCGGTGTATTCGGTAATGATAGGACGGGTCAATGGGTCCCATGTCGCCAATGCAGTACCAGCCTTGATGATCAAACCATCTTTAACGATCAGGGTTGCACCGTAAGGTACTTTATGACGCTCACGTTCACGACCGTGGTCATCAGTGATCAGCACTTCGCCAGAACGGGAAATGACGATCTGGTCGCCTTTACCGTTAGTGACATAACGCATGGTCGCTGTGAAACGGATAGTACCGTTGGACTTGGCTTCAACAGAAGATGCAATCGCTGCACGGGATGCCGCACCACCGATATGGAAGGTACGCATCGTCAACTGTGTACCTGGTTCACCGATGGACTGCGCAGCGATAACACCGACTGCCTCACCAGAGTTCACCAGGGAACCACGACCCAGATCACGGCCATAGCACATTGCGCACAGACCGTAGCGTGTGTCGCAAGTCAGTGGCGTACGTACTTTGACTTCATCGATACCCAGGGCTTCGATGCGTTCTACCATTGTTTCGTCGAGCAGGGAACCAGCTTCGTACAGTGTTTCCTGTGTCTCTGGATTGACAATGTCATTCGCGCAAACACGGCCCAGGATCAGATCACGCAAAGGCACGTTAACTTCACCGCCTTCAACGATAGCTTTCATGGACGAACCATTGGATGTACCGCAGTCATCTTCAACCACGACCAGATCTTGCGTCACGTCAACCAGACGACGTGTCAGGTAACCGGAGTTCGCTGTTTTCAATGCCGTATCGGCCAGACCTTTACGCGCACCGTGAGTGGAAATAAAGTACTGTAAAACGTTCAGACCTTCGCGGAAGTTCGCGGTGATCGGCGTTTCGATAATCGAGCCATCCGGTTTCGCCATCAGACCACGCATACCTGCCAACTGACGAATCTGGGCTGCAGAACCACGCGCACCGGAGTCGGCCATCATGTAAATGGCGTTGAAAGATTCTTGTGTACCGACAGAGCCGTCGCGGCGTGTGACCGGTTCAACTTTGAGTTGTTCCATCATGGCCTTGCCGACTTCATCACCAGTCTTGCCCCAGATATCGACCACTTTGTTGTAACGTTCGCCCGCAGTCACCAGACCGGACGCATATTGCTGTTCGATCTGTTTGACTTCGTGTTCTGCTGCTGCCAGCAAAGTCACTTTTTGCGGTGGAACCAACATGTCATCGATACAGATGGAGATACCGGCGCGTGTCGCCAGGCGGAAACCCATTTGCATCAATTGATCAGCAAACACGACCGTGGCACGCAGACCGCACTTGCGGAATGATGTATCGATGAGTTTGGAAATTTCTTTTTTCTTCAGCGCACGGTTCAGTACGGTGAATGGCAAGCCTTTAGGCAGAATCTCGGACAAGATCGCACGGCCGACAGTCGTTTCATAACGCTTGATGGTTTTAACGAATTCGCCAGTTTCAGCATCTTTCGGAAATTCAGTAATACGGACTGTGATACGTGTGCTCAGTTCGACTTCCTTGTTGTCCCAGGCGCGGATCGCTTCTGAAACGTCAGGGAACATCATGCCTTCGCCCTTGCCGTTGATTTTTTCACGGGAAGCGTAGTACAGACCCAACACGATATCCTGGGAAGGAACGATAGACGGTTCACCATTGGATGGGAACAGAATATTGTTGGATGCCAGCATCAAAGTGCGTGCTTCCATCTGTGCTTCGATAGACAGAGGAACGTGGACCGCCATTTGGTCACCGTCAAAGTCGGCATTGAAAGCCGCGCAGACGAGTGGATGCAACTGGATCGCTTTACCTTCGATCAGGACCGGCTCAAAAGCCTGGATACCCAGACGATGCAGCGTAGGCGCACGGTTCAGCATGATAGGATGTTCGCGGATGACTTCTTCCAGAATATCCCATACGACTGGTTCTTGAATTTCGACCAGTTTTTTCGCTGCCTTGATAGTGGTAGCCAGACCCATCAATTCCAGTTTATTGAAAATGAAAGGTTTGAACAGTTCCAATGCCATCAATTTTGGCAGACCGCACTGATGCAATTTCAGTTGTGGACCAACCACGATAACGGAACGGCCAGAGTAATCGACGCGCTTACCCAGCAAGTTTTGACGGAAACGACCGCCCTTACCCTTGATCA
Source organism: Undibacterium sp. Ji83W (assembly GCF_049340385.1). Taxonomy (NCBI): domain Bacteria; kingdom Pseudomonadati; phylum Pseudomonadota; class Betaproteobacteria; order Burkholderiales; family Oxalobacteraceae; genus Undibacterium; species Undibacterium sp. Ji83W. The sequence goes on from NZ_JBMPOZ010000022.1 coordinate 114,807, forward strand.
TTTCTGCCAGGGATTTCAGAGGACGCTTGTTGGCGCCTGTCATTGCCTTACCGCGACGGCCGTTATCGAGCAGGGAATCGACGGCTTCCTGCAACATGCGCTTTTCATTGCGTGTGATGATTTCAGGAGCGCGCAATTCCATCAGACGCTTCAGACGGTTGTTACGGTTGATGACGCGGCGATACAGGTCGTTCAGATCGGAAGTCGCGAAACGGCCACCATCCAGCGGGACCAATGGACGCAGTTCTGGCGGCAGGACCGGCAGAACTTCCATGATCATCCAGTCTGGCTTGATGCCTGAGCGCTGGAATGCTTCCAGTACTTTCAGACGTTTTGCGTATTTCTTGATCTTGGCTTCAGATTTGGATTCTTTCAACTCTGTGCGCAGGGTTTCTGCATCACGGTCGATGTCGATGGAACGCAACAGTTCGCGGATACCTTCAGCACCCATGAATGCCGTGAATTCGTCGCCGAATTCTTCGTACTTGGCAGCGTAGTCATCTTCAGACATGATCTGGCATTTTTTCAGCGGAGTCATGCCTGGATCGGTGACGACATATGCTTCAAAATACAGAACGCGTTCGATATCGCGCAAGGTCATGTCCAATACCATACCCAGACGGGATGGCAGGGATTTCAGGAACCAGATATGCGCAGTTGGGGAAGCCAGCTCGATATGGCCCATGCGTTCACGACGCACTTTGGCCAGAGTCACTTCAACGCCACATTTTTCGCAGATAACGCCGCGGTGTTTCAGACGTTTGTACTTGCCGCACAGGCATTCGTAATCCTTGATAGGACCAAAAATCTTGGCGCAGAACAGACCGTCGCGCTCAGGCTTGAAAGTACGATAGTTGATGGTTTCCGGCTTTTTGACTTCGCCGTAGGACCAGGAACGAATTTTTTCTGGAGACGCCAGACCAATTTTGATCGCGTCGAATTGTTCGTTGGGTTGGACTTGCTTGAATAGATCGAGCAGAGCTTTCATGTGTATCACTCCAGTTAAGCGCGCAAACGCTTGGTGGCTGAATGGTGCTGCAACAGAAGCTTCGCCGCTTTACCCTGTTCGCATGAGCGGGAGAGCCAGGTCTTTTCGACACAGGTTCCGCTGATACCGGGAACGACATTACTTCCAAACTGCTTGCCAGGTTTAACGGCCATCGCCCGAATGCTATCCGGGCGATGATTTTACTGCAATTACAAATCGGAACATCTGATTAAGCTACTGCGCGACGCTATTTTGGGCCTGCGATGCTCGCCGTACCTTCGTACGACTGCGCTTCTTAACCCAAACTAACGCCGCTCGCTACGCTTACTCAGATGCTCCTTTACTTATTAACTACGTTCGAGATCGATATCGATACCCAGAGAGCGGATCTCTTTAACCAGAACGTTGAAGGACTCAGGCATGCCGGCGTCGATCACATGGTCACCCTTGACCAGGTTTTCGTACACTTTGGTACGGCCATTCACGTCATCGGACTTGACTGTCAACATCTCTTGCAAGACGTAAGACGCGCCGTAAGCTTCCAGTGCCCAGACTTCCATCTCACCGAAACGCTGACCACCAAACTGAGCTTTACCGCCCAGAGGTTGTTGCGTGACCAGAGAGTAAGGACCGGTCGAACGTGCATGCATCTTGTCATCAACCAGATGATGCAATTTCAGTACGTGCATGTAGCCCAGTGTGACTTTACGCTCGAACGCTTCACCGGTACGGCCATCAAACAGGGTGACCTGGTTTTTCGATGGTGTCATACCCAGTTGCGCTGCGATATGGTCAGGGAAGGCCAGATCCAGCATGCGACGGATTTCATCTTCATGCGCACCGTCAAACACTGGTGTAGCAAATGGCACGCCATGCTTCAGGTTGTTCGTCAATTCCAGGATCTCAGCATCGGAGAAGCCGTCGATGTCTTCCTTCTTGCCAGATTCGTTATAAATCTTCTTCAGGAAATCACGCAGTTCTTCTACCTTGGCTTTGGCTTTCAGCATTTCGCCTATGCGCAAGCCCAGGCCTTTAGCTGCCCAGCCCAGATGCACTTCCAGAACCTGACCAACGTTCATCCGTGATGGAACACCCAATGGGTTCAACACGATGTCTGCTGGTGTACCGTCAGCCATGTAAGGCATGTCTTCGATAGGCACGATACGGGAAACCACACCCTTGTTACCGTGACGACCCGCCATTTTGTCACCAGGTTGCAGGCGACGTTTAACAGCCAGGTAAACCTTGACCATTTTTTGTACGCCTGGCGGCAATTCATCGCCTTGCGTCAGCTTGGTGCGTTTTTCTTCAAAAGCCAGATCGAACTGATGACGTTTTTCAGCGATGGAATCTTTCATCGCGACCAGTGAATTGGCGGCTTCATCAGATGCCAGGCGAATATCGAACCAGTGGTATTTATCCACGCTGGCCAGGTATTCCTTGGTGATCTTGGTGCCTTTAGCCAGTTTGGCCGGGCCGCCGTCAGCGATCTTGCCATCCAGCATACGTTCCAGACGCTCAAATGCATCGCCTTCAACAATACGCAACTGATCGTTCAAATCAAGGCGATAACGCTTCAATTCATCATCGATAATCTGTTGTGCACGTTTGTCGCGTTGTATGCCTTCACGGGTGAACACTTGTACGTCAATGACAGTACCAACCATGCCGGAAGGCACGCGCAGGGAAGTATCTTTAACGTCAGAAGCTTTTTCACCGAAGATGGCGCGCAGCAGTTTTTCTTCTGGTGTCAGTTGAGTTTCACCTTTTGGTGTCACTTTACCGACCAGGGTATCACCGGCTGTTACTTCTGCACCGATGTAGACGATACCGGATTCATCCAGACGTGCCAGCTGGTTTTCTGCCAGGTTGGAGATATCACGGGTAATTTCTTCCGCACCCAGCTTGGTGTCACGGGCAACAACCGACAACTCTTCGATATGAATCGAGGTATAGCGATCATCAGCCACAACTTTTTCAGAGATCAGGATCGAATCTTCGAAGTTATAACCATTCCATGGCATGAACGCGACCAGCATGTTCTGACCCAGGGCCAATTCGCCCAGATCTGTCGATGCGCCGTCGGCCAATACGTCACCTTTGGCGACCAGATCGCCAACTTTGACGATAGGACGCTGGTTGATATTGGTGTTCTGGTTGGAACGGGTGTACTTGATGAGGTTGTAGATATCCACACCGACTTCACCAGCCTGTGCTTCAGCATCATTCACACGAATAACGATACGGCCCGCATCGATGTAATCAACTTTACCGCCACGCAGTGCCTGTACTGTTGTACCGGAGTCAACTGCCACAGTACGTTCGATACCTGTACCGACAAATGCTTTTTCTGGACGCAAGCAAGGAACGGCCTGACGTTGCATGTTGGCACCCATCAACGCACGGTTCGCATCATCGTGTTCGAGGAACGGAATCAAGGATGCTGCAACAGAAACCACCTGACCAGTAGCAACGTCCATGTACTGGATACGCTCTGGGGATACCAGGATCGTTTCGCCAGCTTCACGGGCTGAGACCAGTTCATCGATCAGTTTGCCTTCGCCGTCGATCGTCGCATTCGCCTGGGCGATGATGTAACGACCTTCTTCAATCGCAGACAGATAATCGATCTGCGGTGTGATTTTGCTGTCAACCACTTTACGGTATGGTGTTTCCAGGAAACCGTATTCGTTCAGACGCGCATACAGAGCCAGCGAGTTGATCAAACCAATGTTTGGTCCCTCTGGTGTCTCAATCGGGCAAACGCGGCCATAGTGGGTTGGATGAACGTCGCGGACTTCAAAGCCAGCGCGCTCACGTGTCAAACCACCAGGTCCCAGGGCGGAAATACGACGCTTGTGCGTGATTTCTGACAATGGGTTGGTCTGATCCATAAACTGGGACAATTGTGAAGAACCGAAGAACTCACGTATCGCAGCAGAGATAGGCTTGGAGTTAATCAGGTCATGCGGCATCAGGTTGTCAGCTTCAGCCTGACCCAGACGCTCTTTGACAGCACGTTCAACACGTACCAGACCAGCACGGAACTGGTTCTCAGCCAATTCACCAACGCAACGTACGCGGCGGTTACCCAAGTGATCGATATCATCGACTTCGCCACGGCCATTGCGCAGCTCAACCAGGATCTTGATCACGGCCAATACGTCTTCGTTCGACAAAGTCATGGCGCCTGTCAGTTCATCACGGCCAATACGGCGGTTGAACTTCATGCGGCCGACTGCGGACAAATCGTAACGGTCTTCGCTATAGAACAAGCCATTGAACAGGGCTTCAACAGAATCTTCTGTTGGTGGTTCGCCAGGACGCATCATGCGGTAGATGGCAACGCGGGCGGCCATCTGGTCCGCCGTATCATCAGCGCGCAGAGTCTGGGAAATGTAAGCACCCTGATCCAGGTCATTGGTGTACAAAGTCTGGATATCAGTGACTTTGGCATCGCGCAAACGACCCAGCAACTCTTCTGTCAGCTCATCATTGGCATTGGCAATCACTTCGCCAGTGTCTGCATCAACGATGTTCTTGGCCAGCACGCGACCCAGCAGGTAGTCTTCAGGCACGGAAATGTGCTTGATACCACCGGCTTCGATTTCACGGACATGCTTGGCATTGACACGCTTGTCTTTGGCAACGATGACTTTGCCGTCTTTGTCGCTGATGTCAAAACGGGCAACTTCGCCACGCAGACGTTCTGCGACGAATTCCATTTCTGCGCCATCACTGTGCAGATTGAAATTATCAAAGACAAAGAAATTGGCCAGAATCTGTTCATTGCTCATGCCTATGGCGCGCAGCAAGATAGTGACTGGCATCTTGCGACGACGGTCAATACGGAAGAACAGGATGTCTTTAGGATCGAATTCAAAGTCGAGCCAGGAACCACGGTAAGGAATGATCCTGGCCGAGAACAGCAATTTGCCGGAAGAATGTGTCTTGCCGCGGTCATGTTCAAAGAACACGCCAGGGGAACGGTGCAACTGGGACACGATAACGCGCTCAGTACCGTTAATGACAAAAGAACCAGTGGTTGTCATCAAAGGCAATTCGCCCATGTAGACTTCCTGTTCTTTCATTTCTTTGACAACCGGCTTGGTTGGTGATTCCTTGTCCAGAATGACCAGACGGACTTTTGCACGCAAAGGCGATGCATAAGTCAGGCCACGCAATTGACATTCCTTGACGTCGAACGCAGGATCGCCTAAAACGTAGGACAGGAATTCAAGACGTGCAAAGCCATTGTGCGAAACAATAGGGAAAATCGAGGTGAAGGCAGACTGCAAACCCTCGTTCTTGCGGGTTGGCGGTGTTCTGTCTTCTTGTAAAAAGCTCTGGTACGACTCGATTTGAGTCGCCAGCAAGAACGGAACGTTGTGGACGTTGGCGCGCTTCGCAAAAGATTTGCGAATACGCTTCTTCTCAGTAAATGAGTAGTGCATGGACACTCCGTGAGTGGCAAGGAAGGATAGAGAATTCAGGATTCTTGTCACAAAAATAAAACATAGCAACTCTGTGACAAAAAAACCTCAAGTCTCAACCCTCGGTCTTAATAAACAGCTAAACAACCCTGAACGACAAAGAAGCCAAAGAGGAACCCTCTCTTCCAAGAGGATTCCTGTCTTTGACTTGGGCAAATCCGAAGACTTGCCATAATACCTGAATTACTTGATGTCGGCTTTCGCGCCAGCATCTTCCAGTTTTTTCTTAGCTGCGTCAGCATCAGCTTTGGAAACTGCTTCTTTAACTGCTTTTGGTGCGCCATCAACTACGTCTTTAGCTTCTTTCAAGCCCAGACCAGTGATTTCGCGAACTGCTTTAATGACGCCAACTTTGTTTGCGCCAACTTCAGTCAGAATTACGTTGAATTCTGTTTGTTCTTCAACAACTGCTGCTGGGCCAGCTGCTGGACCAGAAGACATTGCTGCAGCGGAAACACCAAATTTTTCTTCGAAAGCTTTTACCAGGTCGTTCAGGTCCATTACGGACATCGCGCCTACGGCTTCCAGGATATCGTCTTTGCTAATTGCCATTTGAAACTCCAATTAATTAATTACATTGATACGGTATTTGACGGAATAAATCTTATTCAGCTGCAGCTTCAGTAGCTTCTGCTACTGGTGCTTCTTCAGTTGAACCAGATCCGTTCTTTGCTGCCAGAGCTGCCAGAGCGCGTGCGAAAGCAGATACAGGAGCCTGCATCATACCCAACACTTGTGCCAACAGTACTTCACGGCTAGGAATGCTTGCCAATGCGACAACGCCAGCTTTATCCAGCGATTTGCCTGCATAGTTACCAGCTTTAACAACCAGTTTGTCATTGCTTTTTGCAAAGTCTTGAACGACTTTAGCAGCAGCAACAGCATCTTCCGAGATTGCATAAATCAACGGACCGGTCATTTCAGAAGCGAGGCTGGCAAACACAGTTCCCTCAACAGCGCGACGTGCCAATGTGTTTTTCAACACACGCATGTATACGCCTTGAGCGCGTGCGCTAGCACGCAATTGCGTCAAATGACCGACCTGGATGCCACGATATTCGGCCACGACGATAGTCTGTGCAGTTGCTACTTTTGCAGAGACTTCAGCGACGACGGCTTTTTTGTCATTCAGATTGAGACTCACGGTCAACCTCCATTAATGATATTCAGTCCATACACCGGAATGATGTACTTCCCTCATATCGTTTCGAACACGGCGTCCGAAGTTAGGAGTTTCACTGGGGGACCAGTAATCACTACAAAACTTGTTCGGGTACACCATCTGCGTTGGGACCTGTCGATTGCTCTCCAGATATTAACCTCATGCTTGGAAAACTACTCTTACACACTCGGCCCAACGGTCTTTGACACTCTGGATGCTTGTTCAAAACATCCAGCCCAAAGATGCGCCCTGCATCATTGATGCAGGGACTTAATTCTTGCTTAGCCTGCCAGATTAGCGTGATCTACACGTACACCTGCACCCATAGTGGATGAGATGGATACTTTACGCAGATACACACCTTTGCTGGATGCTGGTTTAGCTTTGTTCAAAGCTTCGATCAGCGCAACCAGATTGGACTTCAGGTCACCATCAGCAAACGACTTACGGCCGATTGTTGTGTGGATGATACCTGCTTTGTCTGTACGGTATTGTACTTGACCAGCTTTTGCATTTTTAACTGCAGTAGCTACGTCAGGAGTCACTGTACCGACTTTAGGATTAGGCATCAAACCGCGTGGACCCAGGATCTGACCCAGAGTACCAACGATACGCATAGTGTCTGGAGAAGCGATCACTACGTCAAATGGCATGTCGCCAGCTTTAACGCGTTCAGCCAAATCTTCCATACCAACGATATCAGCACCGGCAGCTTTCGCTTCTTCCGCTTTTGCACCTTGTGCAAATACGGCTACGCGTACTGTTTTGCCTGTACCAGCTGGCAATACAACTGCGCCACGAACAACTTGGTCAGATTTCTTAGGATCAACGCCCAGTTGGACGGATACGTCGATGGATTCGTTGAATTTTGCTGTTGCGCATTCTTTGATCAAAGCGATAGCATTGTCAAATGGATACACTTTCAGACGGTCAACTTTCGTTGCCAGCAATTTTGCTTTTTTAGATAACTTAGCCATTACAGACCCTCTACCGTGATGCCCATGGAACGAGCAGAACCAGCAATAGTACGCACTGCTGCGTCCATATCAGCTGCTGTCAAATCAGCGCGTTTAACTGTCGCGATTTCTTCAGCTTGCTGGCGAGTAATTTTGCCAACTTTGTCTGTATGTGGTTTTGCAGAACCTTTAGTGATGCCAGCTGCTTTTTTGATCATGTAAGTTGCTGGAGGAGTCTTCATCACGAATGTGAAAGACTTGTCAGCAAATGCGGTGATCACAACAGGAATAGGCATACCTGGTTCCATACCTTGGGTCTGTGCGTTGAACGCTTTGCAGAATTCCATGATATTCAGACCACGTTGACCCAGAGCTGGACCGATAGGTGGGGATGGGTTTGCTTTACCAGCTGGCACTTGCAGCTTGATAAAACCAATGATTTTCTTTGCCATGTTTGGCTCCTTCAAAAAATGAGTAGTAGCGCCTGCCGGTATCTTTTCATACCAACAGGCTCCTCCGCCTGCTGAGAATTGCCTGTATTGCTACAGTCAACGCTCTAACCAGTTTCAACAAATTGCTTTGTTACGTACTGGTCAAACGTGAATCCTGTTAAACCTTTTCGACCTGGGAAAATTCCAGCTCTACTGGTGTAGCACGACCGAAAATAGTGACAGTCACGCGGACTTTGGACTTTTCATAATTAACTTCTTCAACATTGCCGTTAAAGTCAGTGAAAGGACCGTCCTTGATGCGGACTACTTCGCCTACTTCGTACAAGACTTTTGGTCTTGGTTTTTCAACGCCTTCTTGCATCTGCTGCAAGATCTTGTCGATTTCGTGCTGCGGTATCGGGGAAGGCTTGTTTGATTTGCCACCGATAAAACCGGTTACCTTGCTGGTGTTTTTTACCAGATGCCAGGTATCGTCAGTCATTTCCATTTCTACGAATACATAGCTGGGGAACAAACGACGCTCAGTGACGACTTTCTTGCCATTCTTTGGCTCTATCACTTCTTCAGTCGGAACCAGAATCTGACCGAATTTATCTTGCATCTCTGCGCGCTCTATACGCTCCACCAATGCACGTTGCACGCTCTTTTCCATACCGGAATAAGCATGTACGGCGTACCATCTTTTAGCACTTTTAGGTACAGACACCGTTGGCGCTGTACCTTCTTCGTTTTCCTGAATGTTCTCACTCATTATTTTTTCCATCCGAGGATTACGTCATACAGCACAAATCCGATCAATTGATCGGTACCCCACAGGAAAATCGCCATCACCAGAACAAAACCAAATACCACGGCAGTGATCTGACCCGCTTCTTTGCGGGTTGGCCATACAACCTTCTTGGTTTCGCGCACAGCTTCTTTTGCAAAGCTGACAAAATCACGACCCATTTCAGAAGTTGCGACAAATCCAACAGCAACCAACAAACCCACTACCAAAGCGATGGCACGTATCCACGTTGCCTGTCCAGCGAGAATATAAAAAGCAGCAACACCGGCAATTGCAGCCACTACCGCCAGAATGACTTTGTACTTGTCATTGGATGTACTAACTGTTTGAACGGGATGATTAGACATACTTTATTTACTTTCGGTGGCCTGTGGCCTTGATGGTGGCAGGGGCGGAGGGAATCGAACCCGCGACCTTCGGTTTTGGAGACCGACGCTCTGCCAATTGAGCTACACCCCTACATCTTGACATTAATACATGCATTACCTGAGCATTCAGGCAATGCATGCATTTTACTACTTATTTATTACTCGATGATTTTAGCAACGACGCCAGCACCGACTGTACGGCCACCTTCACGGATAGCGAAGCGCAAGCCTTCTTCCATCGCGATCGGGTTGATCAGTTTTACAGTGATAGAAACGTTATCACCTGGCATGACCATTTCTTTGTCTTTCGGCAACTCGATCGAACCAGTTACGTCCGTTGTACGGAAGTAGAACTGTGGACGGTAGTTGTTGAAGAATGGTGTATGACGGCCACCTTCATCTTTGGACAGAACATAGATCTCGCCTGTGAAATGCGCATGTGGCTTGATCGAACCTGGTTTTGCCAACACTTGACCACGTTGGATATCTTCACGCTTGGTACCGCGCAGCAATACGCCGACGTTGTCGCCTGCTTGACCTTGGTCGAGCAGTTTGCGGAACATTTCAACGCCAGTACATGTTGTCTTGACTGTGTCTTTGATACCGACGATTTCGATCTCTTCGCCAACTTTGACGATACCGCGTTCGATACGGCCAGTAACTACTGTACCGCGACCGGAGATGGAGAATACGTCTTCTACTGGTAACAGGAAGGCGCCGTCAACAGCGCGTTCTGGTGTTGGGATGTAGGAATCCAGAGCATCAGCCAGTTTCATGATGGCTTCTTCGCCCAGGGGACCCTGGTCGCCTTCGAGGGCCAGTTTAGCGGAACCTTGAATGATCGGCAGGTCGTCGCCTGGGAATTCGTATTTGGACAGCAATTCACGAACTTCCATTTCAACCAGTTCGAGCAATTCTGCGTCATCCACCATGTCGCATTTGTTCAGGAACACGATGATGTATGGAACGCCAACTTGGCGGGCCAACAGGATGTGTTCGCGCGTTTGTGGCATTGGGCCGTCTGCTGCGGAGCAAACCAGGATGGCGCCGTCCATTTGAGCCGCGCCAGTAATCATGTTTTTAACATAATCAGCATGGCCTGGGCAATCAACGTGGGCGTAGTGGCGAGCAGCTGTTTCGTACTCAACGTGGGCTGTATTGATTGTAATAC